>SVPR01000008.1 GCA_015065785.1 Oscillospiraceae bacterium
AACCAAAAATGATAGAACTTGTTGTTTTTATTGAATAATAATTATAATCAAGTCCGTAGGACTTCCGAAATTCAGCACTCAGCACTCAGCATTCAGCACTTAAAAAGGCGAAGCCTTCCGAAATTTTTAATTTTTAATTCTTAATTTTTAATTATAAAAATGAAAGGGTGCATAAAAATGCCATATATTAATTTAAAAACAACAGCAGTAGTAACAGAGGAAAAAGCAGATGCTTTAAAAACCAAATTCGGTAAAGCTATCGAAAACTTCCCCGGTAAAACTGAAGCCTGGCTTATGGTTGGTATCGAAGACCAGAAGAAGCTCTGGTTTAAGGGTGACAACAGCGAAGACTCAGCAATTGTAGATGTTGACCTTTTAGGTGGAGTTTCAAAAGACGGTGCTCTTAAAATGACTTGTACCGTTTGCGATATTTTACAAGAAGAACTCGGAATTTCTCCAAACAGAGTTTATGTTAAATATATGGGCTATTCTGATTGGGGATGGAATAATACGAATTTTTAATAAAAATTCGTTAGATAATAAATAATAATGAATAATGAATAGTGAATAATTAAGGGTCTGCGACGCAATTATAATTAAAAAACATCCTGTCATTTAAGTTGGAAAACTGTAAATGATAGGATGTAGTTATTTTTATTTTACTTGCAACTTGCTACTTGCACACTTGCAACTTATTTTTCTTCTTTCTTCTTATGGAAAAGAATTTTGTCAACAGGGAAGTAAAGGAAGAATTGAAGTGCAGAGCAAATCATTGTTGCAATATTTTTTGCCATTGTTTCGTTGCACCAATCAAAACCAATGAAAACTTCTTTGAGTGTTGGGTTGAGCCAAGCTGAGAAGAGAATAAGTGCAATTGTGAAAACTATGTAAATTGGGAGAGCAACAGCGACATTTGCACCTGAATTAAATGTTTTTTCTTTGTTTACAAAGAAAGCAACAATTTGTGCAATGATGTTTGCAACGTTACTAACAATAAAGTAGCCTAAACCGCCAACTGCTACAGGGTAAACAAATACCCACCAGCTGAATGGTTCATTGTAAAGTGCCTGAATTGGTGGAATAAGCTGAAGTGTGTTGAGAAGTACAAATTGTACAATCATTGCAAGAAGACTTACAACAATGAATTTAACAAACTGCCACACTGTAACAAGGAAAGAGCCCTTGCTTTCAGCAGCTTTGTCAAGGTCTTTTAAATTTTTAGCCATTTCTGATACCGCCTTTATTTATTTTAATTTAATAAGCCATTAAAGTTTACCATATCTTGAAAAGGGTGTCAACAAAAGATGGACTCAGAAAAAGTATTTTGTAATATTCCATAAAAAGCTGACATATTTTTTATTGAAAAAGTTGAGAAAGTTTTCAAAAAGTGTTGACAATAAAAAATTATTGTGCTATTGTAACTACATTAAATGAATATCACAAATAAAAGCTATGACGAAGACGGTTGAAAATGACTGTTTACAGAGAGTCGGCGGTTGCTGTGAGCCGATAACATAATTTTCTTAAAACCTATCACTTCCGAGCCGAAGGGCTGAAATTAACAGTAAGCTTCTTCCGAAAACTGCAGCGTTAGTGCAGAGGGGTTGTTTGACCTTAAAGGTGGCAATATTTATTATTGCAATTTGAGTGGTACCGCGGGAAGTTTTTCCGTCTCAAAGTTTTTCTTTGAGACGGTTTTTTTATTTGTGTGTTTCTTTAAAAAGTATTTTTTATTTTGAAAGGACTGATTGTAATGGCAGACAACAAAGTAACAAAAAAATTGGCAGAGGTTGCTGAACGAATTGAGGAGTTACGAGGCATTTACGGTTTTTCAGAAGAAGAAATGGCACAAAAATCAGAAGTAACATTAGAAGAGTATCTCTCTTTTGTTAAAGGTGAAGAAGATTTACCTTTCTCATTTGTTCACAAATGTGCATTGGCATTTGGGGTTGAAATGACAGACCTTTTAGAAGGTCAGAGTGCAAAGCTTTCTTCTTACACAGTAACACGCAGAGGTAATGGTAAGGTTACTGCAAATGAAGATGGTAAGTTGATTCAGAACTTAGCACCACGCTTTAAGCAAAAGCTTGCTAATCCTTATTGGGTTAATTACAAATATTCGAGTGAGCTTCAATCACAAGAAATTGAAGTAAGTACCCACGCAGGTCACGAATTCGATTTAGTTATCAAGGGCTCTTTAAAGGTTCGTGTTGGTGACAACTACGAGGTTTTAAGAGAGGGCGACAGCATTTATTATAAAAGCTCAATTCCACACGGTATGATTGCAGTTGATGGTGAAGATTGCACATTCTTAGCAATGGTTATGAATGATGAAGAGGAGCCTGCAGAATTTGTTTCTGAAAATCAGAGCGAAGTAAAACAGGTTGAAAAACCACTTGTTAGTGATAAATTCGTAAAAACCTTTGTCGGTGACGATGGCGTATGCGAAAAAATAGAATTTTATAACGAAGATAAATTCAACTTTGCGTTTGATATTGTTGATGAAATCGGCAGAAAAACACCGGACAAATTGGCAATGCTTCACATTGCAGATGATTTAACAGAAAGACGCTTTACATTTAAAGATATTAAAGAAATGTCCTCACAAGCGGCAAACTACTTTAAATCATTAGGTATCAAAAAAGGTGACAGAGTTCTTTTGGTTCTTAAAAGAAACTACCAGTTCTGGCTTGCAATTTTAGGTCTTCACAAGTTAGGTGCTGTTGCAATTCCTGCAACAAATCAGCTTGTTGTTCACGATTACGAATATCGTTTTAATGCTGCAGGTGTTACTGCAATTGTTGCTACTGCTGACGGTAAAGTAACCGAAACTGTTGACGAGGCACAAAAAACCTGCCCTGATTTGAAAGTAAAAATCGTTGCTAATGGTGCTAAAGAGGGTTGGCACAATTTTGATGAAGAGTTCCCGCTCTTCTCAAGACGATTTGTTCGTGATGAAAATTCTGCTTGTGGTAATGACCCACTTATAATGTTCTTTACATCAGGTACAACAGGCTACCCGAAAATTGCAGTACATAGCCACAAGTACCCACTCGGTCACTACATAACCGCAAAGCATTGGCACAATGTATATCGTGACGGTATTCACTTTACAATTTCTGAAACAGGCTGGGGTAAAGCTCTCTGGGGTAAGCTTTACGGTCAATGGCTCTGTGAGGGTGGAGTATTCGTTTATGACTTTGAGCGTTTCGATGCTTCAAAAATTCTTCCTATGTTCCAGAAATATAATATAACAACATTCTGTGCACCACCTACAATGTATAGAATGTTAATAAAGCAAGATATTTCACAGTACGATTTATCATCAATCAAGCACGCTACAACAGCAGGTGAAGCGCTTAACCCTGAGGTGTTCAAGCAATTCAAGAAAGCTACAGGCCTTAAAATTTATGAGGGCTTTGGTCAGACTGAAACAACTCTTTCTATTGCAAATCTTGATGGCTCTTCACTTAAAATTGGCGCTATGGGTAAACCATCACCACTTTATGATATAGATTTGGTTGACCCTGATGGTAAGCCTGTTCCTGATGGTGAAACCGGTGAAATCGTAATTCACACTGAAAATGGTGCACCTTGCGGTCTTTTCTTGGGTTACTACAATGACGAAGAAAAAACAAAAGAGGTTTGGTACGATGGTCTTTATCATACAGGTGATACTGCCTGGAGAGATGAGGATGGTTACCTCTGGTATGTCGGCAGAGTTGACGATGTTATTAAGTCATCCGGTTACAGAATAGGACCATTTGAAATAGAAAATGTTATTATGGAGCTTCCTTATGTTCTTGAATGTGGTGTTTCTGCTGCCCCTGACGAAGTAAGAGGTCAGGTTGTTAAAGCAAGTATTGTTTTAACTAAAGGCACAGATGGTACTGAAGAGCTTAAAAAGGAAATTCAGGATTATGTTAAAAAGAATACAGCTCCTTATAAATACCCAAGAATTGTTGTATTCCGTGATGAATTACCAAAGACAATCAGCGGTAAAATCATCAGAAATAAGCTTTAATTTTTGTTAAAATTCTTTTATTGCAATTTTTACAAATTTTGGCATAAATTTTTATAATAAATTCCAAATAGATTCTTGACAAATAATACGAGATATGGTATGGTATTATACATTCAAAGGCATTGAAGAAAAGGGACTCAGTCAAATTCCCTCAAAGAGAAGTGACGGTTGGTGCGAGTCATAGGCGAAAGGCTTGAGTTTGTAGTTTCTGAGCCGAGAGAAAGAAAGGCACAGGCTTAGTAGAATCTCTCCGTGATTGCTGCGTAAATGCATAGGAATTGATAGATTCCAAGAGTGGCAGTTTTTCTGCAATTTGAGTGGTACCGCGGGTATTATAATTTGTTTATAACGCTCGTCTCAAAGATCATGTCTTTGGGGCGGGTTATTTTTATGATGAACTCAGTAAAGTCCCAAAGTAATAATCTAACGGAGGAACTAAAAAATGGAACAAATTACAGCACTTGATTTTAAAATCAAGGAAATGGCTGCAAGAATCAGGGAACTCAGAGAAATCCAGAATCTCACAACTGCACAAATGGCAGAAAAAACAGGTGTGAGTGAAAGTGAGTACATTGAGTGTGAAAATGGTAACAGTGACTTGAACTTTGCGTTTATTTACCGTTGTGCACAAACTCTTAATGTTGATGTTACAAGCCTTATTGAAGGTCACACACCAAAGCTTGTAAATTATGTTTACACAAAAGCAGGTAAGGGTCAGAGAATTGAAAAAGCCCATGGTATGACATATTATAACTTAGCTTCTTCTTTCAAAAACAGAATTGCCGAGCCTCTTTTTGTTCGTAGTACATACAGCGAAGAAAAGCAAAATAAAGAAATTGAAGTTACAACTCACGCAGGTCAGGAGCTTGATATTGTTATTGAGGGTAAATTAAAGGTTCAGGTTGGCGAGCATTTTGAAATTCTTGAGCCGGGCGACAGTATCTATTACGACAGCTCAACACCTCACGGTATGATTGCTGTTGACGGTGCAGACTGTACTTTCTACGCTATTGTCCTCAACCCGACAGGTGAGCCGATTCCTGAGCTTGAATATGCGAAAGCAAAAGCAAAGGCTAAAGCACTCGATAATAAAAAGGTAAATGTAAAAGATACAAAAGACCGTATTTATCACAAATATATTGATATTGAAGAAAACGAAAATGGTACACCTACTAAAATTTCGTTCAAGAATACTGAAAACTTCAACTTTGCATTTGATTTGGTCGATGCTTTAGCAGATAAAGATCCGACTAAGCTTGCAATGCTTCACATTGATAAAAATAAGGTTGAAAGACGCTTTACTTTTAAAGATATTAAAAAGGCATCTGCACAAGCGGCAAACTACTTTGCTTCATTAGGAATTAAAAAGGGCGACAGAGTTATGCTCGTTTTAAAACGCCATTATCAATTCTGGTTTGCTATATTAGGCCTTAACAAATTAGGTGCTGTTGCAATTCCTGCACCAAACCAATTACAAGAGCACGATTTTGAATATCGTTTCCAATCAGCAGGTATTAAAGCTATTGTCTGCACAGGTGATGGCGACACTGCTCATCAGGTAGAATTAGCAGCTAAGACTTCACCATCATTAGAAATCAAAGTTATGGTTAATGGTGAAAGAGACGGCTGGAGAAATTACGACGAAGAAAGTGCTCGTTTCAGCTCACATTACGAAAGAACTGCAGATTCACCTTGTGGTGACGATTTAATGCTTATGTTCTTCACATCAGGAACATCAGGCTACCCGAAAACTGCAATGCATAGTCACAAATATCCTTTAGGTCATTTCCATACTGCAAAATTCTGGCACAATGTTGACCCTGACGGTCTTCACTTCACAATTTCAGATACAGGCTGGGCAAAATCAATGTGGGGTAAGCTTTACGGTCAATGGCTTTGTGAAGCTGCTACATTTGTTTATGACTTTGACAGATTTGATGCGGCGGATATTTTGCCGATGTTTGCAAAACACAAAATAACAACATTCTGTGCACCACCAACAATGCTTCGTATGATGGTTAAGCAGGATATTTCCAAATATGATTTTTCATCTGTTAAGCATATGACAACAGCAGGTGAGGCTCTTAACCCTGAGGTTTACAGACAGTTTGAAACTGCAACAGGGCTTCAGATTTTAGAGGGCTTCGGTCAGACAGAAAGCACAATGATTATTGGTAATATGACAGGTGCTTCACATAAAATCGGCTCAATGGGTAAACCTGCTCCGATTTACGATGTTAAACTTATTGATGCAGACGGTAACGAGGTTAATGTCGGCGAAAATGGTGAAATTGTTATTAATGTTAAAGATGGCGCACCTTGCGGTCTCTTTAAGGGTTATTATAAGGATGAGGAAAAGACAAACGAGGTCTGGCACGATGGCTTCTATCACACAGGTGATGTTGCGTGGAAAGACGAAGATGGCTTCTATTGGTATGTTGGTCGTGTCGATGATGTTATTAAGTCATCAGGCTACAGAATAGGACCATTTGAAATCGAAAGCGTTATTATGGAGCTTCCTTATGTTCTTGAGTGCGGTGTTTCTGCTGCACCTGATGAAGTAAGAGGTCAGGTTGTTAAAGCAAGTATTGTTCTTGTTCCCGGTACTGAGGGTACTGAAGAACTCAAAAAAGAGATTCAACAGTATGTTAAAGAGAAAACGGCACCTTATAAATATCCAAGAATTGTTGTGTTCCGTGATGAACTTCCAAAAACAACAAGCGGTAAAATTATAAGAAATAAGCTTTGAGGTGTTTGTTTTGGAAAATAAACGCATTACACTTTTTGCAGGGCATTATGGAAGCGGTAAAACAAATATCGCAGTAAATTATGCTTTGCACCTTAAAGAAAAATATGAAAAAGTAGTTATTACTGACCTTGATATTGTTAACCCGTATTTCAGAACTGCTGATAGCTTAAACGAGTTGACAAAGGCAGGAATAAAGCTTATATCGTCAGAATTCGCTAATTCAAATGTTGACTTGCCTGCACTTCCGCAAGAGGTTTATTCAATTCTTGATGACAGAAGTGCAGTAGCAATTCTTGATATCGGCGGTGATGACAGAGGTGCTTACGCACTCGGTCGTTATGAAGCTTCAATAAAAGAAGAAAACGACTACGAAATGCTGTTTGTTTTTAATAAGTACAGACCATTAACTCCAGATGCAAAATCTGCATTTGAGGTTATGAGAGAAATTGAAGCTGCAGGTAAAATTAAATTTACTGCAATAGTAAATAACTCTAATTTAGGTCCTTTGACTACTAAAGAAGATGTCTTAGATTCTTTAGAAAGTGCCAATGAGTTAGCTTCTCTTTCAGGGTTACCTGTTAAAATGACAACAGTAGATGAAAATTTGTTTAACATTCTCAACGGTGAAATCGAAAATGTTTTCCCATTGAAATTACAAAAAAAGATAGTATAATATATCTATTGCTATTTATGGAGGTAAGATTATGGCAAAGGTTACTTTCGCGGACAATGTTTGCAAAGGCTGCGGTCTTTGTGTAGGCGCTTGTCCTAAAAAAATTGTAGCACTTGATACTTCAAGACTTAACGCAAAGGGACATCACCCTGCACACGTTACAGATGAAAGCTTATGCGTAGGCTGTGCATTCTGTGCAACAATGTGCCCTGACTGCGTAATTACAGTAGAAAGATAAGAGGTGGAAAAAATGGGTGAAAAAGTTTTAATGAAAGGTAACGAAGCTATTGCAGAAGCTGCAATAAGAGCAGGCTGTTTACATTACTTCGGTTATCCTATTACACCACAAACTGAAATTGCTGCTTATATGGCAAAGCGTATGCCAAAGGTTGGTGGCGTATTCTTACAGGCAGAAAGCGAAATTGCTGCTATCAATATGGTTTTAGGTGTTGCAGCAGCTGGTAAAAGAGTTATGACATCTTCTTCAAGCCCTGGTGTTTCACTTAAGAGTGAGGGTATGTCATATATTTCCGGTAGTGATGTTCCTGCACTTGTTGTTAATGTACAACGCGGTGGTCCTGGTCTTGGTGGTATTCAACCATCACAATCTGACTACTTCCAGGCAGTTAAAGGCGGTAGCCACGGTGACTACAAGAGAATTGTTTTAGCACCTGCATCTGTTCAGGAAATGGCTTCTCTTACAACAAAGGCTTTCGACTTAGCTGATAAATACAGCATTCTTACAATGATTTTAGCAGACGGTACAATGGGTCAGATGATGGAGCCTGTTGAACTCGAAACTACTGAGCCAGTTAAATACGAAAAGCCTTGGGCTACAACAGGTACTAAAATGCAGAGAAAGCACAACATTGTTAACTCTCTCTACTTAAAGCCTGAAGAATTAGAAAAGAAAAACTTTGAGCGTTTTGCAAAGTATAAAACAATTGAAGAAAACGAAGTTATGTATGAAGAATATCTTATGGACGATGCAGAAATCTGCGTAGTTTCATTCGGTATTACTTCAAGAGTTGCAAAAAATGCTATTGTAGAAGCAAGAGCAAAGGGAATTAAAGTTGGTATGATTCGTCCTATCACACTCTGGCCATTCCCGACTGCAGTATTAAATAAGGCTGCAGATAAATGCAAGGCATTCCTTTCAGTTGAAATGAATATGGGTCAGATGATTGAAGATGTTAAGCTTGCTATAGAATGCAAGAAACCAGTACATCTTTGCTGTCGTGTTGGCGGTATGATTCCTTCACCTGAAGAGGTACTTGCAAAAATTGAAGAAATCAACGAAGGAGGAGACAAATAATGGTAGTATTTGAAAAACCAAAATCATTAACAGATGCACCACTTCACTATTGCCCAGGCTGTACTCACGGTATTATTCACCGTCTTGTAGCTGAAGTAATTGATGAATTAGGCATCGAGGGTAAAACTATTGGTATTGCACCAGTTGGTTGCTCAGTTATGGCTTATGATTATTTCACCTGCGATTTTGTTCAGGCTCCTCACGGTAGAGCACCTGCAGTTGCAACCGGTGTTAAAAGAGCAGACCCTGAAAATCACATCGTGTTTACATACCAGGGTGACGGTGACCTTGCTGCTATCGGTACTGCTGAAACAGTTCACGCTGCTGCAAGACGCGAAAACATTACAGTTATTTTCGTTAACAACGCTATTTATGGTATGACAGGCGGTCAGATGGCTCCTACAACTCTTCCTGGTCAGGTTACTCAGACCTCACCTTACGGTAGAGATGTTGAAACAGTTGGCTACCCTGTAAAAGTATGTGAGCTTCTTTCAAATGTTGACGGTGCTGCATATCTTGAAAGAGTTGCAGTTAACAGCGTTTCAAACATCAAAAAGGCAAAGGCTGCTATTAAGAAAGCATTCCAGAATCAGATTGATGGCAAAGGCTTCTCACTTGTTGAGGTTGTTTCAACTTGTCCTACAAACTGGGGTATGACTCCTGAAAAAGCATTAAAGTGGCTTGAAGAAAATATGCTTCCTTACTATCCACTTGGTGTTTATAAAGATATTTACGCTGAGGAGGCAAAATAAGATGAAAAAGACAACTAATATTCTTTTTGCCGGTTTCGGCGGTCAAGGTATCCTTTTTGCAGGTAAATTCGTAGCTTACAAGGGTCTTCTTGAGGGTAAGCACATCAGCTGGCTTCCGTCTTACGGCCCTGAAATGCGTGGCGGTACAGCTAACTGTAGCGTTATCGTAAGTGAAGACCCAATCGGCTCACCAATTGTAAGTAAGCCGGATGTTTTAGTTGCGATGAACTTACCATCACTTGACAAATACGAAAACGAAGTTGTATCTGGTGGTAAAATCTTTGTTGACTCAACACTTATTGAAAGAAAAGTTACCCGTACAGATGTTGATGTTTACTACATTCCTGCAACCGGAATTGCAAGTGAAAAAGGCATTAACACACTTGCTAATATGATTATTACAGGTAAGCTTTTAAAGGAGGTAGAAGAATTATCATTCGATAATATCGACGCTCCTTTAGGTAAGGTTGTATCAGCAAGACATCAGGACTTACTTGAAGTAAACAAAACTGCACTTCAGTTAGGTTACGATTATTAATAAATTTTAATTTTGAAAAGAGGTTTTCTATTATGGGTTACGATTTCAAAATAGAAAAAGCAACAGTAAAAAAAGAAAAGCCGGAAGATAAAGGTCTTGGTTTTGGTAGATTTTTTACTGACCATATGTTCTTAATGAACTACAATGAAGAAAAAGGTTGGCACGACGGAAGAATTGTTCCTTATGGTCCGCTTCCACTTGAGCCATCTGCAATGGTTTTCCACTATGCGCAAGAGCTTTTTGAAGGTCTTAAAGCATACAGAACTGCTGACGGCAAAATTCAGCTTTTCCGTCCACAGAAAAATATTGAAAGAATGAACAACACTTGTGACAGACTTTGCGTTCCAAGAATTGACCCTGACTTAGCTCTTGAAGCAATCAAAGCAGTTGTTGAAGTAGATAAGGATTGGGTACCACACAGTGAGGGTACATCACTCTACATTCGTCCATTCATTATTGCAACTGACCCATTCTTAGGGGTTCACCCTGCACACACTTATATTTTTGCTATTATTCTTTCACCGGTTGGCTCTTACTACGCTAACGGTATGGACCCTGTTAAAATCTGCATTGAGCACGAATATGTTCGTTGCGTAAAAGGCGGTACAGGTATGGCAAAAGCTGGCGGTAACTATGCTGCATCTCTCATTGGTCAGAAAAAAGCTGACGAAATGGGCTACGCACAGGTTCTCTGGCTTGACGGTGTTGAAAGAAAATACATCGACGAAGTTGGTGCTATGAATGTATTTTTCGTAATTGATGGCACAGTTGTTACACCTTCACTTGAAGATGGCAACATTCTTCCCGGTGTTACAAGAGCATCTTGTATTGAAGTTCTCAAAAGCTGGGGCTACAAGGTTGAAGAGCGCAAAATTTCAGTTGATGAAGTTAAAGAAGCTCACAAAAACGGCAAGTTAGACGAAGCATTCGGCACAGGTACTGCAGCAGTTATTTCACCAATCGGCGAATTCTTCGACGAGGGCGAAAAGCTCGTTGTTAACAACAACGAAATCGGTGCAGTAGCACAAAGACTCTACGACGAACTCACAGGTATTCAATGGGGTAAGGTAGAGGATAAATTCAACTGGACAGTTAAAGTTACAGATTAATTGAATTTTATAAAATTAACCTGACATTTAAAGCGAAAACTTTAAATGTCAGGTTTTTATTTTTATTGAATAAAATACACTTATATGGTATAATTTTACAAGTTTCTATAAATTTTATTTTTAGAAAGGGGTAGTTTTATGTTTCCAGTAAAAAATTTAAAACCAGAAAAATTATGCGAACAAATCTGGAAAGAACATGAAGCGTATATAAGGAAGTTTTGTGAGTATAAACTACAGTCACGAAAAGATTTAATAGATGATTGTGTAAGTGAAGTATTTTTAGGGTTGCTTGAGGCACTGAAAAACGGAAAAGAAATCCAAAATCCGAAAGTTTGGTTAACAAGAGTTGCTAATAATATAATAACTGATATTTATATTGAGAACAGAAAAACAATAGAAAAAAATGTGCCTTTAGAAGATGAAACTATAACACAAACCGAAAGTTATTACGATACATATAATTTTGAAAATATTACGGATGAACAAATAGAAGAAATTAAAGAAACTGTATTAAACGAAATAGATGAAATAGATAAAAGGTTGATTGAAGATTATCATATAAAAAATATGAAAGTAAAAGAAATAGCTTCTCTATACAATCTATCTGAATCTAATGTAAAACAACGGTTATTCAGAGCAAGAAAAACTATTATATATCTTTCTAAAAAAGAACTTGAAAAATACGAAGAATAAATTTTTTGAAAAAATTTCAAAAAATTTTGTAACCAAATGAAAAAACTCGGACTATATAAGTGAAAGGAGAAATTTAAGCTATGACAAATAATGAGTTTAAACAAGTTTTACTTGATAATTCACAGTTTATGTCAAAACAAGAGCTTGAGGAGATTATAGAAAACGAACTTTTGAAAAGCGAATCAGAAATGGATGCTGATTTAATAGAATATTGTCTTGACAGTATTAAAAAGCTTGAATTAAGTGAGGAAAGTAATAAAAAGGAAGAAAGTAAAAAAGTTTTCTTTATAAACCCAAAAATGTGGCGTGTGCTTGTTGCCATGGCAGTTGTGTTCGTATTTGCTATTACAGCTTCTGCATTTTATTTCAATATACCAGAAGAAATAGCACAACTAATAAATGGTAATGCAGAACTCGATTTTAATTTAGAAAATGCAGACACAACAGCAGATGATTATGCATTATTAGAAACTGATTTAGCAAAAGAGTTAGAAAACTTTGGTATTACTCCAGTAACATTTCCTGAAGCAATGGTCAGAAAAGAATGTAAAATTACAAAAATCGAAAATATAACTGTTAACGAATCGATTTCTTTGGATGCTAATGTTGAATTTACATACAATGAAAATATTGGTTCGCTGATGATACGCCATTTTAGACCTATGGATACAGAATGGACTGGTAGCAGTACCGTGATGGATGTTGAAGCAGGTGAAATGATTAATGTCAATGGTATGGATGTTTTGGTTTTTGAACAAGAAAAAACTTGTGCAATTATGTACAAGGATAATTCAACAAAGTACACTTTTTATATAGAGTGTGACTTTGAAACAGCAAAAGAATTTGCAAAAACAATTAAATGATTGGAGACATTAAAATGAAATACCCAAGAAAAGTGATATCAATATTTTTATCAGTTATAGCAATGATTACTTGTATTTTGCCTACAACGGCATTTGCAGCAACTAATGATGCGAGTGCAGATGATGCAGATTTCACTAAAACTGAGTTTGAAGCACTTAATCCGATTTATGCTGAATATGAAGAAATTTCTAAAGCAAGAGCAACAGCCCTTATTTTAGGTAAAGATGTTGGCATTGCTAAAAGTGGATCCTCATTAATAATATCTGGATATACCACAGGTAGTGCAGATGTTGTAAAATGTGGATTTAAAGAAGTTGTTATTGAACGCAGAAAAAATAGCAGTTCTTCATGGGGCGAATATAAAGTTTATAAAGATTTATATTCTTCTTCAGCTAAATACACATTAAGTAAATCTGTAACTGTACCAAGTGGATATCAATATCGTGTTACTGCTATTCATTATGCAAAAAAATCATTGCTTTCTACACAAAAAATAGAAGCTGTTACTGGGTATTTATCATTTTAATTTCTCCTGAATAATTTATATTAAAGGGGAAAACAACATGAAAAAAAGGAAATAGGTGCTTTCTGCAGTTCTTGCTTGTATAACATTATTTGGAACAAGTGTAACTGCATTTGCAGCAGATGAATCTACTAATTCAAATGAAAATATCGAAGTTGTGAATTTATCACAAAATATTGATGCAAGTGAAATAGAAGAAATTAAAGATAGTGTTGTATCAAACATTATTTGTGAAGATGGAACAGTTACTTGATGGCACTTTCTTTTTAGCAATTTTACTTTGTATGTCAATAGGATTTATTCCTAAAAAATCAATTAAAGAATAATATATAAGTTGAAAATTACAAAATAAAGGAGAACTACTTACTATGAAAAAATTTGTTAAAAAAACTATGGCTTTGATTCTACTTCTTATAATGACGGTTTCTTGTTCAATTCCGGTTTATGCAAAATCATCTGCTGCAGATGATGTGAATAACGGAGTACAGACAATAGAGTACGAAGAGGATATGTTTGCAGATGCTGAGTTAATTGAAGAGACTACTGTTGAAAAAGATGGTAGAGTTATAGTAACCAAAAAATATCTACTTGAGAATGGTGATGAGATAATTGATACAATTGAACACAGTAGTGTAAATTCAAAACTCCGTTCTACAAATGGTAGTGATAGTGTTACAAGAACAATTTCTAATAGTTCTTTTGGTACTGTTAAGCTTCGTGCAAGTTTTAAATGGTGGAAAAATGGACTTTATAGTTATGTTAGATGTACCAATGCAACAGGTTCTTGTTCAGTAATAAAAGATGAAGTTAAATGCAGTACATCAAAAACTATTATGAGTAGTGGAGATATTACTATAGGTAAAGCATATGCAGAACATCGTTTCTATTTTTATTGGACAAAAAATCCAGCTTTCTATTGGGGTGGTGGATTTAAAATTTCGTGTTCGGATACTGGAACTATTTCTGATTCTCAAGTGAAATAATCCATAACTTTAGAAATATAGAATTGACAAGAAATTATATTAAACGTGAATGTATTATAAGGTTTAGAAATATGCGTTTTAAGGACTGGTGGTGCGATTTATGGCATTAGATTGTAAGCAAAACTTGAAAAAATGTTCAATGATTTTTTGTTGCCTTGTTTTCTATTTATTTTATTTTTTGATAGTTGACTATTTATATTTTCAGTATGATTGGGAAATTATAAAAATTATATCTATCCCAATTATTGTAAATATAGTATTTGTTTTTATAAATTTTTTGATACAAAAACACATGAAAATAAACTTATGCAACAAATTGAAAAATGAAAAAATAATATCTATAATTACATTAACAATAGTAACGGTTTTATTTTTAATCTATCAAACAATTTTTATTAGTGGCTTTTTGCAAATTAATGACGTACCTTTGTTATTAGGCAATGTAGAAGTTATTGCATCCAGTGTTTTAGGAATATTAATTATCATAAATATCGTTTCTTATATTATAAAGAGTGATAATCTTTTTGTTTCAAGTTCAGTAACTTCTACAATGTTGCTCTATATAATTCAAAACAAGATTTTTTTATCATCATTTAGAAACTATCAGAACTTTGTTTTAGAAATTACAATTATACTTTTTTTATTAATGCTTCTGCAAGTGGGATTAATATTAATGTTTTATTTTAGCAAAAAACGACAGTTAGAACTAAGACAAGGGACGGTTCTATGATTGAATTTACGATATAGATTTTGCAACAGAAATTCGTGGTTTAGTAGATTTACCAACAAAGTAAGGTGATAAAATATGAAAAAAGTTTCCAGTATGCTTTATTGCATTTGCAACGCATATTTTTGTTTGTTTGCTATTGCTAATGGTGTAATTCTTAATTTGTTTCCGGTTTTTAAAGAAAACGGTTTGAGCTTAGGCTTCTTAGAGGCTGGCGAATTTGGGTGGACAATATATAGTTTAATTGCAGTAATTTTTATTGCAGTTGCAATTTTTGTCGCTTGTTCTTATAAGAAAGCAAAGATTTTTGTTCCGTTTTTAATTTTACCTTTATATAACTTTGTGCATCTTTATTTAATGCAAGTGTTTTATCCAAAGACTGCGGTTGTAATGGTTTTATATGATATTGTTACAATTCTTTCTCTTGTGTACACTATAATTCAATTAAAAAAGCAAATGTCGGTAACGGAATAATAAAAATATAAAACTTATGAACCAATAAATTCACACCTGAGTTTATTGGTTCATTTTTTTGTTGAAATACAAACGAAAATATGTTAAAATATTTTGGAATATGTTATTGGTAGGTGAAAAGTGTGTCAGAAACTTCACGAAAAATCATACAGGGTGTAACTGAGCTTGGTGCTGAGAACGGAATGTATGGTATGACAAGTAAGCTGATAGCGAAAAAATGTGAATGCTCAGAGGGCGTAATTTTCAAGCATTTCAACACATTAGATGAACTCAAAAAAGAAGTTTATTATGATATAGACAGTGAAATTTACCAGTCAATAAAAAATGTCAGTATAGATGAAAATGACATTAAAGCAAGTGTGTGGAATATCTGGAATAAATATTTTGAGTTTCTTTTAAATAATCCTACCAAAACAAAGTATTATAAAAACTTCCGTAATTCAAATCTTTACATAAGTCACGACCACGCAGAAGATAACGACCATTATCACACAATAATGAGTGCTATAAACGAGATTTCTGAAAAGTTCGGGCTCTACCAAAAAATAAATTATGATGTTTTGTGGTTCTTTATTATAGATAATTCTCTTTCATTTGCTATGAGGATTTCTGACGGAAGTATAGAGAATACAGAAAAGAACAAACAAACTATTTTTAATATAATTTTTAATCAGATAATAGAGGAACTAAGAGGTTAAGAAAATGGCTAACGATAACGAGTTTTCATTCGGCAATATAGGTAATAACAACTCAGAAAGAGATTATAATACAGATTACCTTGACCTTTTAAGCGAAACAGAGGTAGAAGCGCAAGACGAGGCTGATAGCTCCCGTGAAATTTACAGCGACTCTTCAAAGGCTCAAAATATCAGGTCTTTTGTTAATAATCCTTATGTTGAGGATGTTTATTCAAATTCAGAAGATGAGCCTGATGATGTTTTTACAATAACAGAAGAGCCAAAAGAATACGAGGATATTTACAGTAATAGTGATATTTCTTTGTCAAAGCTCAGAGCCTCAAGAAGAGCAGAACAGGAATATGAAGATATTCCGATTACTCAAAGAACAGCGAGAACTGCTCCTACAGCTATAAGAAATCCCAGAATGGATTTAGACGAGGACGAGGTTTCAGATTATGAAATGCGTCGTGGTAAGCTTGTGGGCGAAAAGAAAAAGAAGAAAAGAAAAACACCAAAAATTTTGGTTGTATTAGCAATTTTTCTTGCAGTAGTTGTGGCTTTTGGCGGAGTTTTATTAAGTGCCGCAAGTGGTGTTGTTGACAACTTCACAAAAGGTGAAGAAATTGAACATATCTCTGATGTTTCTTCACTCGCAAGCAGTAGCGATGTTACAAATATTCTCTTTATTGGTGCTGATAAAGAACGCGGTGGTGCTTCAAGAAGTGACAGTATAATGATTGTTTCTGTCAATAAAAGTGCAGGTAAAGTAATTGTTACTTCAATTCTTCGTGACACTCATGTGGATATCCCCGGTGAATGTGAAGCAAAAATCAACTCAGCTTATGCCTGGGGTGGTGCTAATTTACTTATTCAGACAATTGAACAGAATTTCAATATTAAAATTGATGGCTACGCAGTTGTGAACTTTAATATGTTCACCGAGCTTGTTGACGGCTTAGGTGGTATTGATATTGAGGTTACAGAAAACGAAGCCGATTACATCAATAACCGCCATAACTATAAAGGCGAGAAAAAGCCGGATGAATTCCAGAGCGGTGAAAGTGTTCATCTTAACGGCTATCAGGCTTTGTGGTATGCTCGTATCAGAAAGCTTGACTCTGACTTTATGAGAACCTACCGTCAAAGAAAGGTTATTGCAGCTATTGCAGAAAATGTTAAGACAGAGCTTGTTACAGGCAATGTTTTTGGTCTTATTTCAACTGCAAAGGATGTGGCACCAAATATTGAAACCTCTTTGAGTAAATCAGAGTTTACAAGTCTTATTTTAAGTATGGTTTCCTGTGTTTCAAAGTCAGGCTTAGAAATGGACAAGCTTTTAGTCTCTCAGCAATTACCGTTTGAAGATACCTGGTGGTATGAGTCTAAGTGGGACGGCTCTTCAATTGCGATAGATTTAAGCGAAAACAGAGAAATGCTCTACAACTCAATTTACGAGCCTGTTATTGAAGAAGAAACCGAAGAAGCTACAACAAATGAATAAATCCGGAATTCCCTTCATATATTTTGTTAGAGAATATATGAAGGGAGTTTATATTTATGGATATTTCTTTAGAAAACACAGAATATTGCAGTTTAAAAAGAACTTATGAAGCTACGGTAGAGGAAAGTGTAGAGGCAGAAATCTCTTTACCTGAATATATGCCTGAAATTTTAAGAATAGTAAAATCTCAGGCTATACCAAAAATAAATTCTTTTACAACTGTCGGCGAAAGGGTAACCGTTGACGGCACCTGCGAATTAAGAATGATTTATGTGGGTAGTGACAACTGCATTTACAGCTTTTCACAAACAAGGAATTTCACTCGCTATTGTGAGAATTCGGCATTTCTTACCGCAGAGGATGTAAAGGTGAAAACCACACTTAATTATGTTAATTGCAGGGCTACAAATACAAAAAGAGCCGAAATTAAAGCAGGTGTCGGAATTTTTGTCTGTGCTTTCGGTAAAATAGTTGAAAATATTTTACTCACGGGTAACTCTGAGGGTATTGAAGAAAAGCAGATGCAAATTTCTGCAATGTCTTTAGGCTGTAAAAAAAGCAAAATGTTTGCAATGAGTGATACATTTAATTTAGAAAATGATACCGCCGCATTTTTAATAAGAGCAAACGCAGTTTCAGTTCTGGGTGAAACAAGAAAAATCAGTAATAAAGTAATGCTCAAGGGCGAAACTATTGTCGAAATAGCTTATGTTCCTAATGAAGATAAAAGTGTAATCCGCACAGCAAGAAGAATTTTACCTATAAATCAGATATTAGAGTTTGACGGTATGGAGGAGCACTTCACAGGAGATATTACATTAGATGTTACTGCAGTAGATGTAATAATCAAAAATGATTCACAAGGTGAGGGCAGAAGTCTTGATGTTGCAGTTTCTATAAATGCAGGAATTACTATGTGGGAGCAGAAGGATTTATTCCTGATTACAGATGCTTACGCAATAAACGGCGCTATCGATTTAACATACAAAAAAATGAAGTTCTACTCTGCGCTTGATGCAATAAGAGATACTTATATTTTTAAAGACAGCATAGATGTTTCTAAAACAGGCGTTGACTGCATTTTAGACGCTTTCTGCGAAGAGAGTGAGCCGTCACTTTCATTTGGCGATGGCGTAATTGCAGTGTTCGGTTCTTTAAAGGTGACAATGCTTTTAAAGGATACATCGGGCAGTGTAGTTACAACTGAGAAAATGCTTGACTATCGTTACGAAAGAAAGGCAGAGTGTACCAATCAGCAAACTGATTGTGTTCCAGGTGTTTCAGTTTCATCATTTGAATGTATTCTCAGGAATAAAGACCAGATTGATGTAAAGGCAGAAATGCAAATCAATTGTTCAGTATTCGGTGAAACAGAAATTGATGTTGTTACTGATATTACTGAGGGCGTAATGGAAGAAAAAACAAATAACAGTGCTATTACTGTTTACTTCCCAAAACACGAAGAGGCTCTTTGGAATATTGCTAAAAGATATAACACAACTGTTGAGAGCATTGCTTTAGAAAACAATTTAGAGGGGGACACCACAGGCGACATTAAAATGCTTTTTATTCCCTCTGCATAATTAACTCTTGAATAAACGAGAGTAATGTCATATAATAATAAAAGAACTTCCCCCGACCCTTGTCAGTTGAGTTCGGGGGCTTTACTTTTGTTGGCAGGAAGTGAAATAATGGAGCAAAGAAAAGTTTTAATTGTTGATGACGAGCCTGATATAAGAGAAATTCTGGAGCTTTTATTAACCTCTGATGGTTACAAGGTTTTTTTATCAGCAGATGGTGAAAATGCAATAAGGCTTCTTAAAGAAAATCCTTTGATGGATTTAATTATTTTAGATGTTATGATGCCACACGAGGACGGAATAACCGTGCTCAGAAAAATAAGAGGATTCAGTAAAATTCCTGCATTGTTTTTAACTGCTAAAACGCAGGAAAGTGATAAGGCAGAAGCCTACGCAAGCGGTGGCGATGACTTTTTAGAAAAGCCTTTTTCACAAAATGAGCTTTTAATGAAGGTTAATTCTTTAATAAGGCGTTACCGTGATTATTCAGGTGGTAATTCTGAAAGTGTCGTAACAGATGTAATTACAATTGATGAGAATTTAAAAAGAGCATATAAATCAGGTGCGTTGCTTAATTTAACCGATACTGAATTCGATATGCTTAAATTCTTCTTAAAAAACAGAGGTAAGCCTGTTGATACAAAAACGCTTTACGAGGCAGTGTGGGATGAAAAATATGTTGCATCTGCGCAGAATACAATAATGGTGCATATATTAAATCTTCGCAAAAAAATTGAAGATGACCACACCAATCCTGTATTTTTAAAGACTATCTGGGGAAAGGGGTACCAATTTGACTAACAGCAAAAAATCAGTAAATGGCAAAAAATTTGTATCCTTTAAGACCAGAATTGTTTTGTGCATTCTTCTGGCACTTGTTTTAGCGGTGCTTTCTTCAATAATAACATTTGAAATTGGCATTTATGTTGTAGATGAATTCTTTTTAAGCGAAGAGGCAGAGGCTGAAAGAGATGTTGAGCTTTACCAGTCATTCGTGGATTTTGTTGAGAAAAACGATGTGGCTTCAACCGACACAGAGAAGTTTGATGAATGGATAAGCCAATATGACGATAATGTTTATCTGACCGTTTACAGAGAAGACAGTGTCTTTTTAAAGGATTTTGAAATAAGCGGTGATGAAACAAATCCACCGGATAAAATACCTGGCGATTCTTCAAATAACGATAATCCGAATAACTCGTTTATAGACAATGCCTTAGGCGAGGGGAATTTATACAGTAACTACGACAGAACAATTTATTCAGTGAGATTTAAAGATGGTGTCGGTGCAGTTACAATCGGTCACGAGTATTCCCAGGTTTACACAACTATTGTGCTTTGCATTACAGCAACTGTGTTTTTTGTAGCATTTTTTACTATAACAAGTGCTTTTAATAACCGTTTAAGATTAAGAATTATAAATCTTTCAGAGCAGGTGTCACAGGTAAGTGGCGGCGATTTGAATAAACCAATAAATCTTGACGGACGAGATGAAATAACACTTCTTTCTCAGGATATTGAAGCTATGAGAAGTACGCTTGTTGATAAAATTCAGAGTGAAAGCAAGGCGTGGAAAGCAAATCAGGAGTTGATTACTTCTATTTCTCACGATATAAGAAACCCGTTGACTTCACTTGTAGGTTATTCAGATATTCTTCACAACAAGCAATATAATAGTATTGAAGAGTGTGAAAGCTACCTTAACAGATGTCACGAGAAAATTTACAGACTTAAAGAGCTTACCGAAGAGCTTTTCAGATATTCTCTGGTTTTCGGTGCACCTGAGGTTCAGGTTAATTGTACTGAGGAGGATGCTGCAATTCTATTAGGACAGTTAATAGGTGAGCCGTTGGCAGAGTTAAAATCAAACGGTTGTGAGGTTGCCTCTACAATTTTAATCAATAATATGACAATCTCTGTTGACGCATTAGTTTTAAAAAGAGTGTTCGATAATCTTTTTTCTAATATAAATAAATACGGTGACTTGAAAAATCCTGTTATAGCGTCAGTTACAAAGAACGGTCAATATATAAATGTGAAGCTTATAAACTTCATAAAAGAAATTGACAACCCTGTTGAAAGCTCAAAAATCGGGCTTAAAACTTGTGACAGACTTTGCAAATCATTAAGCATTGAGTTTTCTTATTCAGAAAAGAAAGATAAATTTACTGCTGAAATGCTTATTCCTATAGTTAAAATAGCAGAAAAGGATATGTAAGATTAAGTTTAATTTGTTTAACATTTTCTATTGCAATTTGTATTAGTTTATGATATTATACTAAAGTCTATGTGTGCGTTGTTCTCGATAGGGTGCAACGGCAGTTAATGGCAACATTAAAGCTGGCGGTCCGCTACTGCTTTGCAGCATGAACGCTTGAAAAAATTCGGAGGTTTAATATGGACGCATTAAAACTTATTGCACAAGACAGCCTTAAGGCTGAAAAACCAGCTTTTTCTGTTGGTGATACCGTAAAGGTTGATGTTAAAATCCGCGAGGGTGACAGAGAAAGAATCCAGGTTTTCGAGGGTACTGTAATTGCTATCAATGGTAGCGGTGTTACAGAAACATTCACAGTTCGTCGTGTTTCTTACGGCGTTGGTGTTGAAAGAGTATTCCCTGTAAACTCACCAAATGTTGCAGATGTTAAGGTTGTTCGCTACGGTAAAGTTCGTAGAGCAAAACTTTATTATCTTCGTGACAGAGTTGGTAAGGCTTCTAAGGTTAAAGAAAGAATTGGCTAATGCCAGACAAAACGCGGGGCAGGTGAAAATCTGCCCCTCATTGTTTAAAGTGACTGTATTAAACCATATCTGGTTCGAACACACTCACTCTAATACTATTATTTAATTTTGAAATATAAAATGAAAGGTGGCAGAATAATGAGTAAAGCAGAAGAAACAACCTTAAATTTTAATTATGATGAAGAAGATAATAAAAAGAAAAAAACTAAAAAAGATAAATCAAAAATGAATATCTTCGATATTCTTGAGCCTATTGTTGCGGCTTTACTTGTAATTACTGTTATATTTACATTATTTTTCAGAGTAGTTAATGTCAGCGGCCCGTCAATGATGCCGACTCTCAAAGATGGTGACAAAATTATAATTTCAGCAAGAGGCTATGAGCCAACAGTTGGAGATATTGTTGTTCTTTCAGGTGCTTCAGGCAAAAGAGAAACAATTGTTAAAAGAATTATCGCTTTAGGTGGCGATAAGGTAGATATAAACTTTACAACAGGTATTGTTACGGTTAATGGTGTTGAAGAGGAATATTCAGAAGAGCTTACACTTCAACAATTTGACATTGCATTCCCGATTACTGTTCCTGAGGGTTGTGTGTTTGTGTTGGGTGATAACAGAAGCGACTCACTCGACAGCCGTTCAACAGAAATCGGTTGCATTGATGAACGCTACATAGTAGGTAAAGTTATTTTCGGAATTTTCCCATTCGGAAAGGTGGAGTAATATGTCTGAAAACGAAAAGAATGTAGAGGTTGAAGCTACACAAGAAACAGAAGCAGAAGCTACAGAGCTTGTAACAGAGGTTGATACTTCTGCTGAAGATAAAAAAGATAAGACAGAAGTTAAGATGGATGCAAAAACAAAATTACAGCTTAATGTTTACGATTTTGTTTCTATAATAATGTCTGCATTTATAATTATTGCTTTCATATTTATTTTCGCTTTTCGCCTTGTAGGTGTTAAAGGTGAATCTATGGAAAATACGCTTCATAGCAATGACTGGCTTATTACAGTTCAGAAGTCAGAATATGTTTACGGTGATATAGTTGTTACTACAAAATATAACTATTTTAACGAACCGCTTATAAAACGAGTTATTGCAACAGGCGGTCAGACAGTAGATATTGATTACAGTACAGGCACTGTTTTTGTTGACGGTAAAGCATTGGATGAACCATACACAAAAGAAGATTTTATGATTGAGAAATTAGATTATATGCAGTTCCCTTATACAGTGCCGGAGGGTTATTTATTCTGTATGGGTGATAACCGTAATGGTTCAACAGATTCCCGTTCTACACTTATTGGTGCAATAGATGAAAAACATATTATGGGTAAAGCAGTAGTAAGACTTTTACCATTTGGCAATTTTGATATTTATGACTATGAACAAGAACAATAGAAAGAAAAATAATAACAATATTAAAAATAGCGAACAGAATAAAGGAACAGATTCACAAAAGCAAATAGTTCAATGGTTTCCCGGTCATATGGCAAAAACCCGCAGACTTATTAAAGAGAGCCTGCCTTATGTTGATTTGGTGACTGAAATCGTTGATGCAAGAATTCCTTTAAGCTCATCTAATCCTGAGCTTTCTGAAATGATAGGCAACAAGCCTCGAATAGTACTTCTTAACAAATGTGATGTAGCAGACGAAAATGCTACAAAGCAATGGGTAGAGTATTATAAAAAGAATGGGATATATGCACTTCCTGTGGATTGTCGTTCAGGCAAAGCACTTAATGCCTATTTGCCATTAGTTCGTGAGATTTTAAAGGATAAAATTCAGAAGAATACAGAAAAAGGAATGGCAGGCAAACCGTTAAGAGTTATGGTTGTTGGCATACCGAATACGGGTAAATCTTCATTCATAAATAAAATGGCAGGCAGAAATCGTGCCAAGGTTGCCGACAAGCCCGGTGTTACAAGAAGTAATAGCTGGTTTGCAGTAGGTAATGGCATTGAACTTTTAGATACACCGGGTGTTTTGTGGCCTAAGTTTGACGACCCAAGGGTTGGCGACAAACTGGCGTTTATAGGCTCTGTAAAGGACGAGATTTTAGATAGCGAAACCTTAGCCTTAAAGCTTATAACTGTTTTGAAGAATGACTATTCTGAAAGAATTACCGAACGCTTTAAAATCACCGATTTCGCTGAAAAAGAAGATTACGAAATCTTAGAGATGATTGGTAGAAAACGCGGTATGTTAATATCGGGTGGCGAGGTAGATACTGAAAGAGCATCTGTAATTTTGTTAGACGAATACAGAGCAGGAAAATTAGGCAAATTAACACTTGAATATCCAAGGGAATACGAGTAAAATAAATGACAGGCGGAATTGCCTGTCATTTTTATTTACAGGAGAAATTTATGTTAGATTATAGTTATGAGCAAATTGCACACGAAAAGGGCTTTAAAGTAGTTTGCGGAATAGATGAAGCAGGTCGTGGGCCTCTTGCAGGGCCGGTATTTGCAGCGGCAGTAATTTTACCCGAAAATTATTCTCACCCTGTTTTAAACGACTCTAAAAAGCTTTCTGAGAAAAAGCGTGATGAGGTTTACGAGGATATTATAAAGGATGCTGTATGCTACAGTGTCGGCATAGCAACAGAACAGGAAATTGATGAAATTAATATTCTGAATGCAACATTTTTAGCAATGAGAAGAGCAGTTGAGGGCTTAAGCGAAAAGTCTGACTTTGCTTATATTGATGGTAACCAATACCCAAAAACAGGTGTCGTGGAAGAAACAATTGTAAAAGGTGACGGCAAATGCATTTCTGTTGCGGCGGCATCTATTATTGCAAAGGTCAGCCGTGACAGATTTATGCTTGAGATTGATAAGGAATACCCTGAATATCAGTTCAGTAAGCATAAGGGCTACGGCACAAAGCTTCACTATGAGATGATTGAAAAATATGGCGTTTCAAAGGTACATAGAAGAACATTCTTAAAGAAAATATTGGGCGAGTGAAATGGACAGTAGATTATTAGGTGCATTCGGTGAGCAAGAGGCGGCAAAATATCTGCGTGAAAACGGCTACACAATTAAAAGTGCTAATTTTAAAACCTATGTAGGCGAAATAGATATAATTGCTGAAAAAGGTGAAAATATCTGCTTTGTTGAAGTTAAAACACGAACAGAGGGTGTTTTGCTTTCACCTGCAAGTGCAGTAGATTTTCATAAAGAAAAGAATATTGAGAGCAGTGCCGCAATATATATGAAACGGTATAAAACAAAGCTTATACCTCGTTATGATATTATTGAAATCATTGTAAACGATAACAAGGTGATTAGCCTTAATCATATTGAAAGGGCGTTTTAATATGAATTTATTTGATTTACATTGCGATACAATAGGTGAGTGCTGTAAAAATAAAGCTTCCTTAAGAAAAAATAATCTGAATGTTTCTTTAGAAAAGGGCAATGCGTTTAAAAATTATACTCAGGTTTTTGCAATCTGGATTCCTGATGAACTAAGAAAAGAAAAAGCCGTAGCTTATTTTGATAAGGTTTGTGATTATTTCTATGCAGAATTATCAAAAAACAAAGATTTAATAACCCGTTACAGTGCTGATAAAAATGGCGAAAAGCGAATTAAGGCAATTTTAGCGGTAGAGGGTGGTGCTGCGTTAGGTGGTAATATTGACGGACTTTACCATCTTTATGACAGAGGTGTGAGGGTTTTGACTCTTACCTGGAACGCTCCGAATGAAATTGCTTCCGGTGCATTCTCTGAGGGTGGTTTAACACCGTTTGGCAAAGAGGTTCTGAAAAAGGCAGAAAAACTGAAAATAGTGATTGATGTTTCACACCTTAACAGAGAAAGCTTTTTTGATGTAGCTGAAAATACCGAAAAGCCTTTTATTGCAAGTCATTCAAATGCAGATATAGTAGATACTGAATCCGGTAAAAAGAGAAATATTACCGATGAACAAATCGAAATTATTAAAAATCGTGGTGGGCTCATAGGTCTTAATTTCTGCAAGGATTTTTTCGATGTTGATAACAAAAGTGGCGTTGAAGCTTTAAAGGTGCATTTGTCATACCTTTTAGAACGAGGCTGTGAGGATATAATTGCACTCGGCAGTGATTTTGACGGTTGCAGATTAAGTGAGGGTATCACCGGTGTTGAAGCAATCGAAGAAATTTATAATTCACTTTTAAAAAGTGGGTATAAAGAACAATTGTTGAATGGATTATTTTATAATAATGCTGACTTGTTTTTTAAGAAAATGATACAATAAAAAATGACCTGCACTAACGGAGACACTTCGTAAAGAAGTAGTCTCCGTTTTTCTGTATAAAGAAAAATTGACACTTTCAGTTAGTGAAAGTGTCATAGTGGGTTACATACTTTGAGAAAGATAAAAACTTACCGAAAATAAAGAACATCATTCTCGGCAGGTAAAGTGATATTGCAAACTAAAAGTTTGCAGTGATATTTGACCTGCGGTCAAGTTATATGAAAGCCTTGTTGCTTTCGTTATATTATATTCGCCCATAAACTGTCCGAAGGACAATATAACTTGGTGAAAGCCAAATATAACTGCTTTAGCAATATAACTCGCCGTCAGGCGAATATAACTGAGGCACACTTCCTTACGGAGTGTGCCTCAAGCAGGTCATTTTTTATTATTGTAAGCTTAATTAATATCTTGCTGAAATAGATTTTTCAAGTCTGTCAGCGAAGAATTTGAGGAGTGTAGCATTTGCTTCTGCTTTTTCTTCAACATCTTCGTAAATATCGTCAACTAATTTGTCGTAGTCATTACCTGCTAAGGTTGAACGAACTTCGCTTTCCCAGGCTCTGTCGCTTGATGCTTCAACAAAGTACATAAAGTGATAACCGAACTCTGTCTTTACAAGACCTGTGTCGCCAGGCTTACGAGCTGGGTCAATAGCCCAGTTTGTAAATTCTGCAACATACTGACCGCCTGCTTTAACATTGTCATAAAGACCATCTGTTTCAATTGAAGCGGTATCGTCTGTGTTGTCAGCAATAAGGTCAATAAATGCTTTTTCTGTAGCGCCGTTATCTTTCCAGGTTTGCATAAGCTTTTCAGCTTCTGCTTTTGCAGCTTCAAAGTTCTTTGTAATTACATCCTGTGCGAGTGAATTACCTTCTGCGTCAGTTGTTTCTGCCTGAATGAGAATGTGACGAACTGATGTGCTTGCAACGCTTTCATCACGAGAAGCAGGCTCAACTACATAAATGATAAAGAAAGATTGTGCTTTTTCATCTTCAATAACTGCAGTGTCAGCAATTTTTCTCTCTGAGCTGAAGAGCCAATTTGTAACTGCCTCATTTGAAGAAACATCAGAAGCGTGAGCATCGCTAAGAAGTGTAGCAGCGTCTGATTCGTAAGATTCTTTTAATGATTCAGGTGCATATTGCTTTGCAAGAGTGATGAATGAGTCTTCAGTTGTGATTTTTGATTTGAATTCGTTAGCAAGCTTTTCAGCCTCTGCTTTTGTGTAAGCCTTGTCTTTACTGCCTTCTTCAGGTTCAGCGTAAGAAATGTCGAAAACTCTTGCGCTTGCTGTAACAAAATCAGTTTTGTTTTCATTGAAGTAGCTTTCAATTTCTTCTTTAGTATAAGATTTAGTTAAATGCTCCTGATACCATGTAAGATATTTCTGAGCGATAGTATCTTTTTCAACCAATGCTCTGTAAGATTTTTCTGTAAGACCCTCACCACAGGTACGGGCAATGAAGTTGTCTAATGAGAATTGGTTTTCTTTAGCACTTTCTTCGAGTGATTTAATTGTTTCATCAATGCTTTCTTGCATTTCTGTTTTTTCTTCTTCTGTAATTTCAAAGCCCATCTTTTTAGCTTCTTCGCTTGTAGCTTTTTTATACATTTCACTCATAAGGAATGCTCTTGTAGAAGCCATTTCTCTGAAATAGTCAGCCCATGTTTCAACAGTTTCAGGAACATCGTCATAAGGGTAATCCTGCTGGGCAGGGTCCTGTGACATATCAAAGCCTGTGAAATAAACACCATAGCCTGAGCCGTAGCTTGAGTACGCATTTTCATACTCATAAGACATCTGGTAGATTTGATTGTATAATGACATATAGTAGTAGTTATACTCTGCAGCAGAAAGCTTGTCATTATTGTAAGCAGAAACTGTGAGTGCTTTTTGCGGAACGTTGAAAACGTTAAGAAGAAGGTTGCCACAGAAAGTAAGCACGAGAGAAACACAGAGAACTGTAACAACAGTTTTTACTATGATTCTTATCGCCTTATCCTTTTTTGCGGAATGCTTTTTCTTAGCCGCTTTTTCAAGACGCTCTTTACGCTGTTCACGATAAATTTCAGCGTTTGTCTTAATTTCATTGTTAGCCATTTAGTATTCAATCCTTTACTATTTTGTACTATTTTGCTTTTTTGTATGTAAAGAAACACACATAACGCTCCTATTTTATACTAAATTAAAGAATTTTACAAGTATATTTTGCATTTTTGTTATATATGTATAGTGAATTTACAATTTATTAAGAAATTAAAGATAGTTTATTGATGTTTGACAGTATTAAAAATGCGTGGTATGATAATATAGATATAATTTTATATATAGGTAGTAAAATAATGAAAAAAATAAATCTGACAAAGAAAAATAAAATAATCATAGCTGTTGTTTCAGTGCTTTTGCTTGTTGCTTTAGTTGTAACAGGTGCTTTTTTGCTGACAGGCGGCACAATTAAAGAATATGTGCTTTCGGGCGAAAAGGTGAGCTTTGAAGAAAATACATCCACTTATGTTGCATCTGTTTCAGACAATAACGGCAATACGGTTTTTTATAATCCTGAAACTGCATTTGTAGCCGTTAAAAAAGCTTCTGACGGTAAATTTTTGCTTCCTATGGGAAAGGTAGCTTCAAGAGATAAAAATTCTTCACTTTTGAATGTTACGGTAAGAGACAGAAAAGGCAATTCTTATGTAATGAATTCCAATGCAAACAGCGTTGCCTTTAAGACATTTGAAATAGCTGAAGAAAAGAATTCACTTCAGATTAAATTTACGCTTTTTAAGGATGCAGAAAGTGCAAAACAAGGCTTTACTAAAACAGGCTTTTGTGTAGAAATTCCGGTCAATTTCACAACCGAAAACGGCAATTTGAAAGTAACAGTTAACTGTGGCGAAATTAAATCTTCAAGTGGCTTATATGTTGAAAAATTAGCACTTCTTCCGGGACTTCTTTCTGTAAGTGATGCCTTGAAGGGTGAGCATTTTATTGTTCCTGACGGCTCAGGTGCATTAGTTGATTTATCAGCAGAAATCCCTGAGGATATTAAGCTTTCTTTAGATGTTTTTGGCAGTGATATTGCAAAAAAAGAGCAAAATTCTGGAGCAACACTCCCGTGCTATGCATTAGGTGATGACAAAAATCTTACAGCAGTGCTTATTTCTGACGGTGAGGCGCTTTCCACAATTCATTGCAATCGATTTAAAACGGTTGGTAGTGGTAATTTGTATTCTGAATTCACATTGACTGCAGTAGCAGGTGAAAATACTGCTATGAAAATCGGCAAGCAGTACGAGGGTAATGTATCATTGACACTCGCATTCGCCCCAATTGAAAAGAATTCTTATAATACACTCGCCATTGTTTCACGCGACTTTTTCATAAAAAAAGGTTATCTTTCCGATGCACTTAAATACGATTTTGGCGATTTGCCATTTTTCATAAATGTTATAGGAAGCGAAAAAGGTAATAAAAATGTTCTTACAAGCTTTGAAGATGCTTCTGAAATAGTAAGTCTTTTAAATTCAAAGGGTATAAGAAATATAGCATTAAAATATTCAGGTGCATTAGATGGCGGACTTGAGGGTAGCACGGTTTCTAAAAGTCCGGTTTTAAATTCACTCGGCGGTAGTGAGGGACTTGCTTCTCTTTGTAAAATTGCAAATGACCAGAGAAGCTCTGTCTGGGTAGATGTCAATGTCTTTACAGGTGGCTCTGCAATTGGCAATTTAGACGGCTTAGTAAAAACCTCACTTTATAATAAGCTTTATCAATATATGGGTAAAGAGCCGACTGAGACTATTGTTTCTGACAGTTCAATTTTAGGTAAAAATATTTCAAATTCCTATGCCTTGAGTGCCTCGGTTGAAAATTTGAATATCGCTTTAAATGATGCTTCATTTTTACTTTTTACTGATGGTAATGTGAATCTGAATCGTCAGGAAATGCTTGAATTAACAAAAGAAAATGTCAAATCACTTTCAATAAATTCAGGACTTATGTTAAGTGAACCTGCGTTATGGCTTATGGGTAGTGCCTCTGCGGTTTATTCTGTTCCGCAGGTAGCTTCACTTGAGGGTAATTATGCAATTACAAGCGTACCGCTTTTACAAATGGTAATTCACGGCTCGGTTGTTTATGGTGGCGAGCCTGTAAACGCAACAAAGGGCGGTTGGAATTCTATTTTAAAATCTATTGAATATGGCGCAGTTCCGTCGTTCTTATTTACTTATGAAGAATGTAACGATTTGTCTTATGGTGCTTATGCTACACAAACAGCTCAGTACTATTCAAAAGTGAAATCTTTAAAGGCAATTCAGGGGTTGTCAATGACATCTCACGAAAAGCTTTTAAACGGTGTTTATAAGGTGACTTACGGCTATAATAAGGTGGTTTACATCAACTATAACAAATCAGTAATAACAGTTGACGGACTTCTTTTATCACCACAGGATTTTATATTAGTATAATTAAATTGTTCAAATATTTTTTGATAAATTTTTGACAAAAACTATTTTAATTTCTGAAAGCTTATGCTATAATTAAAAATGTGTAAAATTTGTCATTCAGGGGGTGTAACTTTTGGATTTTGATAAAAAAATGATGCAGCTTACCGACCAATTTGCAGATTGGTGGAAAAAGGGCTTTGAAATCCCTAAGATGACAAAAGAGTTATATCCGTATAATGAATTGTTTACACCTATAAGAGTTAATAACACAATAATCAAAAACCGTGTTGTTATGGCACCTATGGGCAATATTTCAATGTGTGATGAAACAGGTAAACCAAACTCTAAAATGTTAAAGTATTTTGAGGAGCGTGCCCGTGGCGGTGTCGGTCTTATAACAACAGGCTTAGTTCCCGTTTCATTCGGAATTGATAAATCACTTATTGAGAAAGGTGAGCTTTCATATTTTCCGAGAATTGACAGAACAAGAACTGTTTTTGCTCCGTGGAGAGATTTAGCGGCGATGTGCCACGCCTATGGTTCAACACTTTTTATTCAGTTAACACCGGGTCTTGGCAGGGTAGGTAACCCACAATGCCTTACAAATCAATTTAAATTCCCAAGAAGTGCTTCATTTAATCCGAATTGGTATATGAGCAGTGTTCCTTGCTTAAGGTTTTCTGACTTAGCACTTAAAAGAATAATTAAAAATGCCGGTCAGGGTGCAGCAGATGCCAGGGCTTGTAATATAGATGGTGTATATCTTCACGGTCACGAGGGTTATTTGTTGGAACAGCTTACAAACCCTGCGTTTAACAGACGAAAATTAGGTAGATATGCGAATTACGAGAATTTCGGTCTTGATATGGTAAGAGAAATCCGTAAACGGGTAGGGGACGATTACCCTATTATGTACAGGATTGATTTATCTCTCGTGCTTAACGAAACATATAAAGAAAAGATGAATACAGTTCCGTCACTTAAAAAGTTTAAGAACGGCAGAACTGTTGCTGACACCTTAAGATATATGAAAAATCTCGTCGAGGCAGGCGTTGATATGTTTGATGTTGACCTCGGTTGCTACGATAACTGGTGGCTTCCGCATCCGCCGTCATCAATGCCATCGGGTTGTTTCTTAGGCGTTGCTGAAATGGTTAAAAGATTTTTCATTGATTTTGAAGTGAGGTCAAATAAGGGGCTTCCCGTTCCTGTCGTTGCAGTCGGTAAATTAGGCTATCCCGATTTAGCCGAAAAGGCACTTCGTGAAAATAAATGCGATATGATTATGCTCGGCAGACCTTTACTTGCTGACCCTGATTGGTGCAACAAAGCATATAGTGGCAGGGTTGAAGAAATTCGTCCGTGTATCGGTTGTCAGGAAGCGTGTCTTAACGAATTTGTTGAGGGTGGCCATCCTCAATGTGCGGTTAATCCGAGAACTGCTTTTGAAGAGGAGTATTCACGAGAAATTCCAAAAGCAGAAAAGAAAAAATATGTTGCCGTAATCGGTGCAGGTCCTGCAGGTGTTGTAGCAGCAGAAACTCTTATAAAAAGGGGACACGCTGTTGACCTTTATGAAAAAGGTGAAATCGGCGGAAATCTTGTTCCGGGCAGTAAAGCAAAAATAAAATACGAGGTTAAAAATTACCTCGATTACCTTAAAAATACTGTTGAAAAGCTTAAAGAAAATAAAGATTTTGAATTTATTAAGGCTAACGCAAAAGCTGAGTCTTTAAGGGCTAAAAGCTATGATGCAATTTTAGTTGCAACAGGTACTACTCAGGTGAAGCCAAAAATTGATGGTCTTGACAGTGCAAATGTTGTTTTTGCAGTAGATGTTCTTAAAAAGCCTGAACTCGTCAGAGATGCTCAGAATATTGTAGTAATCGGCGGCGGAGTTGTAGGTGCAGAAACAGCGTACTTTCTTAAATATGAACTGGACAAAGATGTAAAAGTTGTCGAAATGGGCAAGTACATAATGAATGGGGCTTGTACTGCAAACCGAGGTCATATAATTCATTATTTAGAAGAAGCAAATGTTGAGCTTCTCAACTGTACAAAGCTTGTTTCAATTGACGGTCACAGAGTTAATGTGCTTCAGAATACGCACAAAAATGTACCTGACCCTTATGTTACATGGCACCCGATTTTACCTGAAAATGTCGTTAATCCACTTGACATTTTTACGAAAATCGGTGAAGATTATAAAGAGAGAACACTGTTTTCAGATATGGTTGTTCTCGCAACGGGTGTAGTACCCGCACCAATGCTTTATTATGATTGTGTGAAGCTACACGCCGCTAAAGAAATTTATAATATTGGTGACAGCTTTAAAGGTGCCAGAGTGTTTGAGGCTGTCCGCTCAGCTTACCGCTGTGCAGTTAATTTGTAAAAAATAAATCAGCTGAAAGGGTTGAAAAAGATGAATACAAAAATGGAACTTACCCCTGAACAACAAGCCATTCTTGATGGTCAGCAAGGGGAAACCATGGCGAAAGTTATGAAAACTCTCGTTATGTACGGTGAAGCATTCGGTGCTACTAAAATGATTCCTGTTACAGGTGAAATGGGACATTTGGTAACAAGCTTCGGACTTAAGGTTATGACTCCTGTTTATGACCTTATGGATCAGCTTATTGAGGCAGGTGTTAAATCTAAACAAAAGTTTAGCGTTGACCCTAAACCACTCGCTCCGGAAGTACCATCAGACTTCCTTAAAAACGTTGTTTTCAAGAAGTTTATGTACTCAAAGCAAGCAAGCTATGACGAACAACTCAGAAAGTTAGGTCTTGTTAATGATGAGTCATATACATGTACTTGCTATATGAACGAGGTTGGCAATATCCCTAAAAAAGGCGATATTCTTTCCTGGGCAGAATCAAGTGCAGTTGTTTATGCTAACTCTGTTTTAGGTGCTCGTTGTAACCGTAACTCAGGTATTATTGAGCTTATGGGCTCAATCGTTGGCTTTGTTCCTTACTTCGGTCTTGTTACTGATGAGGGCAGAAAAGCTACATGGATTGTTGAAGTTAAAACAACTAAAAAACCGGAAGCACAGGTTTTAGGTAGTGCTATTGGTATGAAGGTTATGGAAGATGTTCCTTTTGTTAAAGGTCTTACAAACTGGATTGGTACAGAATTAGATGATGATACAAAATCATATCTCAAAAACTTTGGTGCAGCAACAGCATCAAACGGTGCAGTTGGTCTTTATCATATTGAAGGTCTTACACCTGAAGCAGTTGAAATGGGTGAAAGCATTATTGCAGATGGTGCCGAAACTTATGTAATTGACGACGCTGAGCTTGAAAGAGTTAAAAATTCTTACCCTGTTATGTGGAAAGATAAGAACGCAACACCTAAGCTCTGCTTTATTGGTTGCCCACACCTTTCACACGCTGAATTAAGAGAATGGACTGACAATGTTGTTGATGGCTTAAAGAAGAGCGGTAAAAGCAAGGTTGCAATTCCAACAGTATTTACTGCTGCTCCTGCAGTTGTTAAAGAGTTCAAAGCAACAGAATATGCTGCAAAGCTTGAAGCAACTGGCGTAGTTCTCAGCTACATTTGCCCACTTATGTATATGAATAACCCACTCGCAAAGAAAATGCCGGTTATTACAAACTCAAACAAATTAAGAACATATACAACTTCTCGTTACTACACAGACAGCGAGATTCTTGACATAATCACAAAGGGGGCAAAATAAGATGAAAACATTTAAAGGTCGTCCGGTAGTACCGGGTACAGTTGAAGCAACTGCTCTTGTATCTCACAATGGTTTCAATACCCTTGCTTCATTCCAGAACGCTCTTCAGTTCAGTGACAAATCTGCTAAATGCGGTGACCAGAACAACACAGATATTTATGAGCAACCAATGGTTGGCACAGCTCTTTGTCTTCCACAGACAATCGGCTCAACAACAGGCGGTATGGTTCTTTATTGCGCAAAAGCAATGGACAGAGCTCCGGCTTGTATGCTCTTCTCAGAGCACATTGATTCTCTCGCAGCAGCGGGTGCAGTTTTAGCAGCAGTATGGACAGATTCTCCAATGCCAACAGTTGACTGCCTCGGCGAAGAATTTTTAAACACTGTTAAAACAGGCGATAAAATCAAAGTTTACGAAGACGGAACAGTAGAAATTCTTTAATAAAAAAGCACTCTGCGAAAGCAGGGTGCTTTTTTGAATGCTGAATGCTGAGTGCTGAGTGCTGAGTTAAGGGTCTGCGACGCAATTGTAATATTCTATTTTATAATTAAAAAATCTTAAAATGATAGAATGAACTTCCCCTTTAATCGTAGGGGCAGACCTTTGGGCGCCCGCAACAAGACAATCAGGGCAAGACAGGGGACGGCTGATTGAGGGAAGAAGTAATAGTGAATAGTTAAGAAGTAAAATTCGTATTACTCTAAAACTTAATAAAATTAACAACAACTCAGATAATTGATTTCGGTCAATTATCTGAGTTGTTTAGTTATATTTAACACATTTGACTAATTTTGTAGAAGATTTCGGAATTACTTGATTTAATTTGAAAAATTTGGTATATTGAAGTTAAGAAAAGATAATGGATGTAGCAAGATATAGAACACCCCTGTCTTATGTCTTGTAGATGCTGGAGTGACTTTATGAAAAAAATTTTAGTTGTAATTTTATCAGTAATTATAGTGTACTCTGGAGCAATAAGTGTATTTAACCGTATATTTTGTAAGGCTTACTTTTATGAGGAAAGTTTCACTATTAAATACGATGAGAAGAAATATTGTTTATATAGCGATTTATACGATTTCACAGTTTTAGACGGAGAACCTTCAAATATAACAGGAATATTAAACGGCGATGTTTTTGATTATATTTTTTTCCCTCGTGAATATATATATCACTTAGATTGTACAGAAGATGTTAATACCGATTTCATTGTATATGAATCTATAACAACTCTTGTCTTTGTTGAAGAGAACTTTGTGTTTCCTAATGTTAATGATAACACTGTTGAGGCTGCGTGGTTTTCGTGGGACAAAAGCGATATAGTGCGCGATGAAAAAATCATTTCTGATTTAGTTGAATGTGCCAAAGCGGGGATAGAAAAGCCTTTGAATAAGCAAATCTATGAACTAATAACTAAAAATAATGGAAAGTCATGTTTCCTAAAATTTGAAGGCTATCCCATAACAGCTAATTATACCATTGAAACAACTGAATATGGCACATATTACTTGAGGGCATCTGATAAAAAAGATGAATACACGGTATTTTTGGTTCAAGATTTTCTTGATGATATGAGACAATCAGGGGACATATAAAAGTGCTGAATGCAGAGTGCAGAATTTCGCAATTGTAATTAAGAATTAAAAATGAAAAATTAAAAATTTCGGAACTGCGTCGGCGATTAAAAGAATGCTGAATGCTGAGTGCTGAGTTAAGGGTCTGCGACGCAATTATAATTAAATAACAAAAAGATAAGTTCTATCATTTAAAGTTTTTCGTAAACTAAAAATGATAGAACTTGTTGTTTTTATTCAATTAAATATAATCAAAGTCCGCAGGACTTCCGAAATTCAGCACTCAGCATTCAGCACTCAGCATTTTTGCGTAGCAAACCCCTGCTTCCTGCTTCCTGTTCCCTGAATTTAACATTTCTTTCAAAAAAATTTCTATCCATTATTGACCTTGAGAAAATATTATGATATACTCTACTCAACAAATAAATATATTATAAACGAATGGAGTTTTTAAAATGGAAAGAATTAAGACAATTGAAACAAGAGATCTTGTTAAGAGCACAGAAAACGGCGGTTGCGGCGAATGCCAGACTTCTTGCCAATCAGCTTGCAAAACATCTTGTGGTGTTGCAAACCAACAATGCGAAAATTCTTGCAACGACTAATTTAAAATGCTTTTAAAATGTGGCTGCTGCAAATTTGCAGTAGCCACAATTATTATGGAGGAACAATGGTACACCAATATAAACTTAATGGCTACAATATTGTACTTGACACTTGCAGTGGCTCTGTTCATGTAGTTGATGATATAGCATTTGATATAATTTCACTTTATAAAGAAAAAAATGCAAAAGAAATTGCAGAAATTATAATTTCTAAGTATCCTGAAGAAAAGCTTACAGAAAAAGATATTTCAGAATGCTTAGAAGATATAAAAGCTTTAGAAGATAATAAAAAGCTTTTCACACCGGATACTTATGAGGATATGGCTTTTGATTTTAAAAACAGAAACACTGTTTTAAAGGCTATGTGTCTTCATGTTGCTCATACTTGTAACCTTAACTGCGAATATTGCTTTGCAAGTCAGGGCAAATACCACGGTGAAAGAGCGTTAATGGATTTTGAAACAGGTAAAAAGGCTCTTGATTTTCTTATTGCCAATTCGGGCACCCGCCACAACTTAGAGGTCGATTTCTTCGGTGGTGAGCCTTTAATGAATTGGGATGTTGTAAAAAAACTCGTGGCTTACGCAAGAGAGCAAGAGAAAATTTATAATAAAAATTTCCGCTTTACACTTACCACAAACGGCATTTTAATAGACGACGATGTTATTGAGTTTTCTAATAAGGAAATGAGTAATGTTGTTTTAAGTCTTGACGGCAGAAAAGAAGTTCACGACAGATTAAGAAAAGATTATCTCGGTAAGGGTAGTTATGATGTAATTGTTCCCAAATTCCAGGAATTTGTACGCCGTAGAGGAAACAAAAATTATTATATGCGCGGAACATTTACTCACGCTAACACTGATTTTACAAATGATATTATTCATATGGCAGATTTAGGCTTTACAGAGCTTAGTATGGAGCCTGTTGTCTGTTCACCGGATGACGAAAGTGCTTTAACAAAAGAGGATTTACCAATTCTTTTCGAGCAATATGAGCTTCTTGCAAAAGAAATGATAAAGCGTCAGAAAGATGGTAAGCCAATTACTTTCTATCACTATATGCTCGACTTAAAGCACGGACCTTGTATTTATAAAAGAATTTCAGGCTGTGGTTCAGGTACTGAATATGTCGCAGTAACGCCAAGTGGAGATATTTACCCTTGCCACCAATTTGTAGGTGACACAAAATATCTTTTAGGTAATATCTACGATGGTATAAAAAATACCGAAGTTCAAAATGAATTTAAGCTTTGCAATGCTTACGCTCGTCCTGATTGTAAGGATTGCTGGGCTAAGCTTTATTGTTCGGGCGGTTGTGCCGCTAACTCATATCACGCAACAGGAAAAATAACAGGCATTTATGAATACGGTTGCGAGCTTTTCAAAAAGCGTATTGAATGTGCTGTTATGATGAAAGTTGCAGAAACAGATGTGGTTTAATACACTCACTCTAAAGATTGCAGAACAGGAATAAAAACAATGGACACACCAATTATTGACTTTGTGAAAAACTATAATGAAGTCGGAACGGCTCGGTTTCATATGCCGGGCCATAAGGGTGTGTCTTTTTTAGGTCTTGAAAATATTGATATAACCGAAATTAAGGGTGCAGACGACCTTTCTTGCCCTGAGGGTATTATAAAGAAAAGCGAAGAAAATGCTTCAGAGCTTTTTAATACTAAATGCACAGTGTACTCAACAGGTGGCTCGACTCAATCAATCAATGCAATGCTTTATCTTGCGTTTTTAAACAGAGATAAAAATAAAAAACCGTTTGTGCTTGCCGGCAGGAATGCCCACAAATCATTTATTTTTGCAGCGGCAAAAATCGGTTTCGGGGTTGAGTGGTTGTACCCTGAGGAAAGCAAAAGCTTGTGCAGTGCTCTGATAACAGCAGATATTTTAGAAAATAAACTAAATGAATTAAAAGAAAAACCATTTGCAGTTTATATTACTTCACCTGACTATTTAGGTGGAGTTACCGATGTCAAGTCGCTCTCCGAGGTGTGCAAAAAGCATAATATTCCATTGCTTGTGGATAATGCACACGGTGCATATTCGGCATTTTTGGCTGAGCCGTTTCACCCGATTTTAAACGGTGCAGATATGTGTTGCGACTCTGCACATAAAACATTACCTGCACTTACAGGGTGTGGTTATCTTCATATTGAGAAAAATGACCGCTTCAGTTTTTCTCAGAATATTCACAGTGCAATGGCGATTTTCGGAACAAGCAGTCCGTCATATTTGTTGTTGCAGTCGCTTGATTTATGTAACAAATACATAAGCGAAAATATAAAAAATGATTTGTCGGTGTGTTCAGAAAAAGTTGATGAAATAAACGCATTGTTGAATTCAGGTTTAATAAAAAATATTTCTAAAGAGCCAATTAAAATTACCTTGGATTTTTCCTCAGTTCAGAAAAATGATTTTTCTGTAGCCGGGCATTTCAGAAAATATAACATTGAATTTGAATATGCAGATGACGATTATGTTGTATTTATGGCAACAGCACAAAATTCCCAAGAGGATTTTATGAGGCTGAAAGAAGCTATAAAAAGCCTGCCTGATTTTATAAAAAAAGAAGAACAAAGCAAATTCCAATTTGTTCGTGGTAATCAGAGGTTGAGCATAAGAGATGCTATTTTCAGTGAATCACAAGAAATCCCTGTTGAACAGGCAGAGGGTAAAATTTGCGGAACACCGACAGTTTCCTGCCCACCGGCAATTCCTATAGTTGTTAGTGGTGAAGAAATAACCCGCAAGCATATTGAGTTGTTGAAAAGGTACGGGAAAGAGAAAATAAGAGTGGTTAGAAGAATGCATAATGCAGAGGGCAGAGTGCAGAATTCTATTTTGAATTGAAAATTGAAAGTTGAAAATTGAAAATTGTGGGACCTGCGGTCGGCAATTATAATAGTTATCCATAAAAACAACAAGTTCTATCATTTTAGGTTTACAAAAAACTTTAAATGATAGAACTTTTTATTTTTAGTAAATATGTAATAGCCAACGCAGTTCCGAAATTCTGCATTCTGCACTCTGCCTTTTGCATTTTTACAATTACGGCGTAGCCCCGAAATTTTCAATTTTCAATTTTAAAAAGCCTGTTCTTCTTGCATAATCGCTTTTCTTAAAATTATTCTTGCATCTGTGCTGTCGTAAACTCCGTCTAAATTTACATCAATGTAAAACATTCTTGATTCGTCTAATTCACCAAGTCTTGCGTGGGCTCTTAAAACTATGCGGGCATCTTCTGTTGTGACTTTTTTATCATTATTCACATCACCAAATTTTACTGTTTGCTTTAAGTCAACTAAATAAGGGTCAATTCCTGCTTCAGAAGAATAAATAACTGCTGACGGGCAGGTGGAATAGCACGAGAATTTAAAGCTTTGCGAATGTGAAAATTCAGTTTCATCGCGCAATGCAAAAGCATATCTTCCCACAGAAGTAACGCTTTCAGGAAGAGTAACAGAAAGCAGTAACGGGCAGTTTTCAAAAGCATATCCCGAAATCTCTAAAGCACCTCTGCCGAATGTGACACTCTCTAAAATTGCATTGTTTGAAAAAGCACTTAATCCGATAAAATTCAAGGAATTCGGGAAAGTAAGATTTACTATGCTGATGCAATTTGCGAAAGCGTAATCGTCAATAGATTTTAATGTTAACTTAGGGAATGTAATATTGCTTAAAAGCTCACAATCTGAAAATGCTCGTTTGGGAATTGCAGTTAAGGAATTACCGCAATTAAGAGTGGTAAGCTTTTCGCAACCGTAAAAAGCAAATTCACCGATTGTTTCAACATTGTTTAAGTGTATGCTTGTTAACGATTGGCAGAGGTTAAAGCAGTAATTACCTAAAGCTTTAACGCCACTGCCGAGCGTTACAGAGGTTAAGTTTTTACAACCATAAAATGCATAATTACCAATTGAAACAACAGTGTTGGGGATTTTAACTGTTTTTAATGACGATTTGCCTTTAAAAACATTGTCGCCAATTCTGGTAACAGTTTTTCCGTCAATAGTTTCAGGAACGGTTACAGAATTCAGGTGTAAATTGCTGTACGCCGTAATTGTTATTGTATTGTCAGCGTTTACTTCATAACTGAAGTTTTCATAAACTGCCGCAAAGCATAGCGGTGAAGACAGGGCGATTATAACAATCGCAAGTAAAAAAGATATAAGCTTTTTCATAATTCACTCCGTAAAAAATATAATATATAGTCATTATACTACAAATTTCAGGATTTGTATATCTAAAAATGAAAAATAAAATAACTGATATTGTTCAGTGCATAAAATTACATATTTCTAAAAATCTATTGCAATTTTAATGAATATAGTGTATAATCCATTTCGTTATCAGTAGGTAACTATTGTAAAATAAACAAAATATTAGTGAGGTTTTAAAGATGAAAAAGTTTTTAAAAGTAGCTTCAATTGTGCTCGTTATTGCTTTAATCGGCGTTTTCGCTGCTTGTGGCGGTAAGGGTGACACAGACACAGATTCAAAGGCAGTTCTTACAATGGCAACAAATGCTGAATTCCCACCTTATGAATATGTTGAAGATGGCAAAATCATTGGTATCGATGCTGAGGTTGCAGGTCTTATTGCTGACAAGCTCGGTATGGAATTACAAATTGTTGATGTTGCATTCGACTCAATCATTCCAGGTGTTCAGAGTGGCAAATATGATATGGGTATGGCTGGTTTAACAGTTAATGAAGAAAGACTTGAAAAAGTTAATTTCTCAACATCTTACGCAAAAGGCGTTCAGGTTGTTATCATTCCTGAAAACAGCGATATTGCTTCTCTTGATGATATTAGCGGTAAGAAAATCGGTGTTCAGACATCAACAACAGGCGATATTTATGCAACAGATGATTTCGGCGAAGAAGCTATTACTCGTTATGATAACGGTGCAGTAGCAGTTCAGGCACTTATTGCTGGCAAGGTTGATTGTGTTATCATTGATAACGAACCGGCTAAATCTTATGTAGCAGCTAACGAAGGTCTTAAAATTCTTGAAACAGAATATGCAGTAGAAGATTACGCTATCTGCTTCAATAAAGCTGATACAGAACTTCAGGAAAAGGTTGACAGTGCACTTAAAGAACTCATCGCTGATGGTTCAGTAAAAACAGTTGTTGACAAGTACATAACAGCTGAATAATTTTAAAATTAAAGGGTGGGTAAAAACCCACCCTTTATATAACTTTTTTAAGACAGATAAAGCAACCTGTTTTCAGATTGTTTTATGTATTTTAAAATTGAAAGGAATTTATTTGTGGATAAAATCAGAGAGATTATAGAATTAATAAAATTTAATATCCTGGCATTTATAGACGAGCTTAAATTTGTGTTTGTAGATGATGCAAGATATGAATTGCTTCTTAACGGCTTTTTAAATACTTTAAAAATTACTGCAGGTGCTTTAGTTGTTGGTATTTTAATTGGTATTGTTATTGCTGCAATTCGTTCATCCTATGACAAAAATAAGGAGTCAATGAAGCTTCGTGGTGGCTTAGGTTACCGAATTTTAAGTGTTTTAAATGCTGTTTGTAAGCTTTACCTTACAGTAATCCGTGGTACCCCTGTTGTAGTTCAGCTTATGATTTCTTATTTCGTAATATTTGTCGCTTCTCAGGACGGTGTTCCTGTTGCGATTTTCGCATTCGGCATTAACTCCGGTGCTTATGTTGCAGAGATTTTCAGAGCAGGTATTATGTCAATTGATAACGGTCAGTTTGAAGCAGGTAGAAGCCTTGGCTTTAACTACTTTCAGACAATGCGCTACATAATCATTCCGCAAATGTTCAAAGCAGTTTTACCAACTCTTTGTAATGAATTTATAGCACTTTTAAAAGAAACATCAGTTGCAGGTTATGTTGGCGTTATGGATATAACAAAAGCAGGTAATGTTATTGCCGGTAGAACATTCGAATATTTTATTCCACTTTTCACCGTAGCATTAGTTTATCTTGTAATGGTTATGATTCTCTCTTCATTGGTAGGAAAACTCGAAAGGAGGCTTCGTAAGAGTGAGCGATAATGCATTGATTAAAGTTACAGACCTTAAAAAACACTATAACGGTGGTGAGGTTAAGGCTCTTGACGGAGTTAACTGTGAGATTAAAAAGGGCGAGGTTGTAGTTGTTATTGGCCCATCCGGTAGTGGTAAATCTACATTTTTGCGTTCTTTAAATCTTTTAGAGATTCCAACTGACGGACAAATTATATTTAACGGTGCCGATATTACAGCACCAAAAACAAATATAAATAAGCATCGTCAGAAAATGGGAATGGTGTTCCAGCACTTTAATTTATTCCCGAATATGACAGTGTTAGGCAATATGACAAGTGCACCAATTAAGATTCTTAAAAAATCAAAGAAAGAGGCAGAAGAAAAGGCACTTGAGCTTCTTGACAGAGTTGGTCTTAAAGACAGAGCAGACGCATACCCAAGCCAGCTTTCAGGTGGTCAGAAGCAAAGAGTTGCTATTGTAAGAGCACTTTGTATGGAGCCTGAGGTTATGCTTTTTGATGAGCCAACATCTGCACTTGACCCTGAAATGGTTGGTGAAGTTCTTGATGTTATGAAAAACCTTGCTTCACAAGGTATGACAATGATTGTTGTAACTCACGAAATGGGCTTTGCTAAAGAGGTTGGTTCTCGTGTTATATTCTTCGACGAAGGTATAATTCAGGAAGAGGGCACACCTGAGGAAATCTTCCAGAATCCGAAAGGCGAAAGACTTAAAAGCTTCCTTAGTAAAGTGCTCATTTAGGAATGCAGAATTCAGAGTGCAGAATGCAGAATTTCGGAAGGCTTCGCCTTTTAAAGTGCTGAATGCTGAGTGCTGAGGGCAGAATTTCGGAAGTCCTGCGGACTTGATTATAATTATAAATGAATAAAAATAGCTTATCCTATTATTTTTAGTTGTTTTTAAAACCAACTTTAAATGATAGGATAAATTCATTTCTAAAAATATTAAAATATAATAGCGTCGCAGACCCTTAATTCTGCACTCTGCACTCTGCATTCTGCATTTTTCACGCTCTGCATTCTTCATTTTCACCTTTAAAAATACCCTTGATTTATTCATTAACTAATGCTATTATTGAAGAAGTGAAAATTAACACTCGAAAGGGGTTTTTATAATGAAAAGATTTTTAAAAAATACTTCTCTTTTGCTTGTAATTTCAATGCTTTTTGCGTTTGCTTCTTGTAAGCCGGAAGAAACCGAAGAGCCTACAACAACAGAAGTAACTGAAACCGAAAGCACAGCTTCTACAACAGAAGAAGCAACAAGTGAAGCTGAGAAGGATACAATCATAGTAAGTCTCGGAATTGAATTTGACTTTATTCCTTATAAATATAAAGAAAACGAAAAATTAAGCGGTATAAATATTGATTTGATGAATGCTGTAGCAGATAAATTAGGAATGAGGGTTGAATTTAAAGAAATTGCTCCCTATAGCAGTCACTATGACCCCCAAAATTTTGATGTATATATAAATCAAACTAATAGTGATACTCTTGAAGTAGAAAATGCTTTGTTTTCAAAAATTTATATGACAGACACTCAATCTGTAATTGTAAAAGCGACTACTGACTATGCAGTGTATGACGATTTCTATTCTGAATTCGATGCTGAGGGTTACCCTGTGGGCGTAAAAGCCGGCATTAAAATCGGTGTGAAAAAGAGTACAACAGGTGATATTTTTGCTTCTGCACCACTTAAAGAATGGGGCTTCGGTCAGGAGAATGTAAAAGAATTTACTACAAATGAAAAAATGATAAATGCCCTTAAAAATGAAGAGGTTACCGCAGTTATAATTGATGATGCAGTAGCAAGAAAAATAATTGACAGTGTAAGCGGTCTTAAAATTTTAGAGTCTTCATTTTACAGTGCAGATTACCAGGTGGCAGTTGTAAGTGATGATAGTGAAAAGCAAACTAAAATTTTAAATGCAATAAACGAACTCATTAGCGACGGTACTGCAAAGAAAATCGTCGATAAATATATGGAATATTGATAGGTGATACCAATGAATTTAGAAAAAGCGCAACAAAAAGCAAAAGAATTAGTTTCTCAGATGACTGCAGAGGAAAAAATGAGTCAGCTTCTTTTTAATTCACCTGCAATCGAAAGACTTGGCATAAACGAATATAACTGGTGGAACGAGGCTTCCCACGGTATTGCGAGAGCGGGTGTTGCAACAGTTTTTCCACATGCTATTGGTATGGCGGCTACATTCGATAAAGAATTGGTTAATACCGTTGCCGATGCTATTTCAACCGAAGCAAGAGCAAAATATAACAAGAGTATAGAGTTCGGTGACAGAGATATTTATAAAGGTCTTACTTATTGGGCACCAAATATAAATATTTTCAGAGACCCTCGCTGGGGCAGAGGTCAGGAAACATTCGGCGAAGACCCTTACCTTACTTCACAATTAGCGGTTTCTTTCATAAATGGCATTCAGGGTGACGGAGAATTTTACAAAGCAACTGCTTGTGCGAAGCACTTTGCAGTTCACTCAGGGCCTGAAAAGACCCGTCACGGTTTTGACGCTATTGCAAGTAAAAAGGATATGTACGAAACATATCTTCCTGCGTTTGAGTATGCAGTCAAAAAAGCAGGTGTTGCAGGTGTTATGGGTGCCTATAACCGCACAAATGGCGAGCCTTGCTGTGCAAGTAAAACCTTAATGCAGGATATTTTAAGAAAAGACTGGCAGTTTAAGGGCTACTATGTTTCTGATTGTGGTGCTATCCGTGATATATGGGAATTCCACAAATTTGCACCAACAATGAAGGATGCGGCGGCAGTTTCACTTAAAACCGGTTGTAACTTGAACTGCGGTGAATCCTATAAATACTTAATTGATGCTTACGAAGAAGATTTAATTACTGATGAAGATATTACTGAAGCGGCAGAATATCTTTTCACAATCCGTGCTATGCTCGGTGAATTTGAAGAAGTGAGACCATATAGTGATATTGGTTACGACAAGCTTGATTCAGACGAAAACAAAGCGCTCAACTTAAAAGCATCTGAAGAAACAATGGTGCTCCTTAAGAATGAAAATAACTTCTTACCGCTTAACAAAAATGACTTTAAAAAGGTAGCAGTTGTTGGCCCTAACTCAATGTCACATTTAGCACTTGAGGGCAACTACTTTGGTCACGCTTCTGAATATGTAACATTAGCAGACGGTGTCCGTCGTGTGTTTGATACTTCCAAAATATTCGTGGCAGACGGCTCACACCTTTGCAGTGAGGTTAAAAGCTCCTGGGATGGTTTTGAATACCTTTACAGTGAGGGTATGGCGGCTGCATCTGAAGCAGACCTTACAGTTTTATGCGTCGGTCTTGACAGAACAATTGAGGGTGAGGACACAAACCACTCAAATGAATTCTCAAGCTGTGGTGATAAAAATACACTTTACTTACCTGCTACTCAGATGAAATTAGCAGAAGCAATCTGCGATGTTACTGACAACTTAATTGTTGTTATTACCTGCGGTAGCGCTATTGATTTGGGCGAAAAGGTAAGAAAACACGCTAAAGCAATAATTCACGCGTGGTACCCCGGTGCATTAGGCGGTTTAGCAGTTTCAAAGCTTATTACAGGTGAATATTCACCTTGTGGTAAAACACCGCTTACATTCTATTATGGCGACAAAGAAATTCCATCTATGGAAGACTATAGGATGGATAACAGAACATATCGTTACTATAAGGATGAGCCGTTATATCCATTCGGCTTCGGTCTTTCATACACAAGCTTTGCTTACAGCGATTTTAAAGTGCTTTCAAATGACGATGAATTTATAAAAGTTTCTGTAGATGTAAAAAATACAGGTGACTTTGACGGCAAAGAGAAAGTACAGGTTTATGCACAATTTACAGATTCAAGAACTACAACACCTGCTTATCAGCTTTGCGGTATTTCTTCTGTTGACCTTAAAAAAGGCGAGAGCAAAACAATAGAAATTGAACTCGATAAATACTTCATTAAAGCAGTTTTAGAGGATGGCACAAGAGTAGAGCCCGACGGCAAAATTACTCTTTATGTTGGCGGACACCAGCCGGACGAGTTGAGCGATAGGCTTACGGGATACAGCTGTCTTTTCGCTACGCTCAAGTGAAGAAGTAAGAGTGAATAGTGAAGAGGTTCGGAACTGCGTTGCTATTATAAGAATGCAGAATGCTGAGTGCTGAGTGCTGAATTTCGGAAGGCTTCGCCTTGATTATAATTATTAGTCAATAAAAACAACAAGTTCTATCATTTTTAGTTTACGGAAAACTTTAAATGATAGAACTTATCTTTTTGTTATTAAATTATAATTGCCAACGCAGTTCTGGAATTTTTAATTTTCAATTTTTAATTTTTAATTCTGTAAAAAATTCTGCACTCTGCACTCTGCATTCTGCATTTATAAAGGTTTAGCCTTCATAAAGTGCTGCTGTTTCTTGTGCTTTTTTCTTGATTTCGTAAATTAAATCGTTAGGTGACTTGACTTTTACTCTTGCCCCGAACTGCAAAATCCAGGAGATAAGCCCTTCGCTTACAGCGGCGTTTGTTCTTAAAACAAATGAATTTTCATCATTTTTTTGAATTTTAACCGTTTTACCAAAGCGGTCAAGCATAACATCAAGCAAATCGTTGTTGCAAATAAGCTGAATTGGTTTCGGCTCACCGCTGAACATATTAAATGATTTATTAGCGTAATCGGCAGAATCAAATTTGTTTGTGTAGTTTGAAACCTCTGAAAAATGTCGTGCTTTTTCATTTGTAACTGAAACAGATTTTATTCTGTCAATTCTGACATGCATTAAATTATTATATTTTTCATTGTTACAAATAAGGTAGTAGCTGTCACTTGACCATATAAGTGCATAAGGGCTGACCTTGTGTGTTTTTTCCTCTGTTGCAGTTTTGAATTCATCTGTAATTTTTCTTTTTTGATAAATTATATTTACCTTGAGATTTTTGTTTATTGCTTTGTCCAATTCACTTATGGTGTAATAAATTCTTTCGTTTGAGGTTTTAGGTCTTTTTTCTACATAAACCTGCGAATGAAGAATTTTAGATTGATTTTCAGATAAAAAGCTTTCAAATTTTTTTACAAGCTCTGCAGTTTTATTCGCCGAAATAAAGTTTGCCGCCTGAACTGCATCTGAAATAAGACGGATTTCAGCTTCCTGAAATTTTCTTTCTCCTAAAAAGTAGCCTGCGTTACCCTTTTCAGTGGATTTAATTATGTCATAGCCAAATTCTCTTAAAACATCAATATCTTTATAAATAGATTTTCTTTCTGCAGGAATACCCATATTCTGTAATTTGTCGCAAAGCTCGTTTGCAGTAAGAGAATGCTCTTCATCAGTTTGTTTTTCAAAGATTTCTGCAAGTACAAGCAGCTTTAATTTAGAATTTTTTACACCAGCCATATTTTTACCACCCTGCATTTATTTGTGTTGCTTTCATATTATCAAAAATATAAATTTTAGTCAATAAAATATAAATGTTGTACATTGACATTTGTTGTTTTAATTGGTAAAATAAAGAAAAAAGAGTAGAAAGGTAGGTTTTACTATGGTGAACGGCATTTTAGGTTATTCAACTTATTATAATAACAATGAGTCTTTAATACGCGGTGTTAATATGGTAAACGAAGCAGAGCAGGTAACCCGTAATGCAATTCCTGTAATGAAGGCTACCGATACTGCTCAGAGTAATGCTTCAAATTATGGTGGTTTCAGTAAGTCAAGCCATTTTGAAGGTAGTGTCAACGGTTTTGCAAATCAGACTAAAATGAAAGTTTTAGGTGAAGATGAATTAGCATTACTCAAAAGACCGGATGATGTGAAAACACCACAAGAGGTTATGGAAGACAGTGAGTGTAAAACCTGTGCTGAGAGAAAATATCAGGACGGTTCAGATGACCCCGGTGTTTCTTTTAAAACTGCTGCTCATATTTCACCAGAGCAATCTGCCTCAAAAGTCAGAAGCCACGAATATGAGCATGTTGTAAGAGAACAGGCAAAGGCAGACAGAGAAGACCGTGAAGTTGTAAGTCAGAGTGTTAAATTACACACAGATATTTGTCCTGAATGTGGCAGAGCGTATGTTTCGGGCGGTGTTACAAGTACAGTAACAAGAGGCAAGAGTGAACCACAGGAACAAGCTGAACCCGAACAATCTGTTAATAATGCAGAATAAAATAATCAATCATAATTGCTAATCGGCTGTGTGTCGGTTAGCAATTTTTTATTTACAAATTTAATTTATAGGTGTATAATTACTTCTATATGTCAAAAATTTCTAAAAGACTTGAAATGAAAGCGTGGTGTTACTTGTGGTAGGTCTTAAAATAGGTTTAGATATTGGTACAGGCAATGTTACTGCGGCTATTGAGGGCAAGGGTGTAGTTTTATGTGAGCCTGCAGTTTTAGCACTCGAAAGAGATACGGGAAAGGTGATAGCTGCCGGAAAAGATGCTCTTAATATGACAGGCAGATGTCCTGATGCAATTAAGCTTGTTCGTCCACTTCTTTCAGGTGGTATTTCAAATCTTGAAAACAGTAAATTGCTTTTAAGAACTTTCCTGGAAAGAATTTGTAAAAATAAAATATTCAAGCCTACTGTTGCCGCTACAATGCCTGCAGGTCTTACTAATTTAGAAAAGAGAAATATTTTAGAATGTATTTTAAATGCAGGTGCAGGCAGAGCTGTTTTAATTGAAGAACCACTTGCCGCAGCACTTGGCACAGGTGTTATGTTAGATAAGCCTTATGGTACTATGATTGTAAATGTCGGTGCAGGTACTACAAGTGTAGCAGTTGTTACTATGGGTAGCGTTGCTGTTGCTAAAAGTGCCAAAATCGGCGGTAGTGATATGGATAAAAAAATAAAAACCTACTTAAAAACCAATCGTGGTGTTGCAGTTGGTAAGCTGACCGCCGAGGAACTGAAAATTATTTTAGGCGGTGCAGAAATCCGTGACGAGAGTATTGTTGCTATTTCAAAGGGTAAAGATATGAGTGACGGAATGCCGATGTTCTTTGAGGTTACTGCTGAAGAAATTCACTTTGCAATAAAGGAATGTATTGAAGAGGTTTGTAAAGCAATAACAGAGGTTTTAGAGGTTACACCACCGGAATTAGTAAATGATATAACTGATGATGGTATTTTCCTTTGCGGTGGCGTCGCAGGAATGTACGGACTAGATAAGTTTATTGCAAAGCAAACAGGCATAAAGGTAAAAATACCTGGTAGAGAAACAGAAATTGCCGCTTTAGGTTGCCTGAGAACATTGTGTGAAGAAAATTATCTTTCACAGAATGGCTATCATTTTGTTACATTAGAAATTTTAGAGTGAGTGTGTTTGAACCAGATACGGTTTAATACAGTCGCTTTTAGGAGTATAAACTATGAAATTACTTGTTATTGACGGTAACTCAATATTAAACAGAGCTTATTATGGTGTCAGATTACTTTCTACAAAGGATGGTAGATTTACTAACGGTATTTACGGCTTTTTGAATATCTTTCTTTCATTACTTGGGAATTATGAGCCTGACGCGGTTGCTGTTGCTTTTGACTTGAAAGCACCAACTTTCCGTCATAAAATGTATTCTGATTATAAAGCAGGAAGAAAGCCTGCACCAAGAGAATTAGTTGAGCAGTTTGCACCGTTAAAGGAATTGCTCACTGCATTAGGTTATACAGTAGTTGAAAAAGAGGGCTACGAAGCAGACGATATTTTAGGTACTCTTTCTGCTTCCTGTAAAGAGGATGATTTTTGTTATATTGCAACAGGTGACAGAGATTCTTTACAATTAGTAAAGGAAAATGTAAATGTTGTTTTAGCATCAACTAAAGCAGGTCAACCTGTTTCAACGGTTTATGATATTGACAAAATAAAAGAAGAATATCTTGTAACACCAAAGCAGATGATTGATATAAAAGCAATTCAGGGCGATTCGTCTGATAATATTCCAGGTGTTGCAGGTATTGGTCCTAAAGGTGCAATAGACTTAATCAGCAAATTTGAGTCTGTTGAAAACATCTATGAAAATTTAGAGAATTTAGATATTAAAGCAGGTACAAAGGTTAAGCTTGAAGCATCTAAAGAAAGTGCTTTTTTGAGTAAGACCTTAGGCACAATTTGTTTAGAAGCGCCAATAAGCACAAATTTAGAGGATTATAAAATTAAATCACCTGACAGAGAAAAGGCGAAAAGGCTTTTCGCTTCGTTAGAAATGTTCAAGCATATTAAACGGTTTAATTTAGATGAAGATGATGCGATTGCTACGGCGACACCCTCAAAAGAAATTAATGTGTTTGTTGTAGCTGATTATTCTTCTTTTTTGAATGAGCTTGAAAAAACAGGGAAAGCATATTTTATTACAAAGTACAATGACGGTGGAATTGAATATATCTTTTTTATGACGGACAAGGGCGTTGCCATAGTAGAGAATGCTGACTTTATGTTTATGAGCTTTGCGAAAGAGTTTTTGTGCAACCCAAAAATTCAGAAATATACTGATAACGCAAAGCATCTTTTTGCATTTTGTGAAATCAACGGCTTCAGTGCAGAAAATATAAAGCTTGACACATCTTTAGCGGGCTATCTTCTTAATCCTAATTCTTCAGATTATAGTGTGGCTACATTAAGCGAGGCTTATGGTCTTGAAAAGGTTAAGGTCAAAGCAGATAGCGAAGAAGTACTCTCTGTTTACGAAGAAGAAAAGGTTAATATTAAAAGTGCGGCAGTAATGGAATCGCTTTCATTAAAGCTGATGAGTGCAATTACTGAAAATAATCAGGAAAAATTACTTTATGAAATAGAAATTCCTCTTGCAAGAGTGTTGGCTTCAATGGAAAGAGAGGGCTTTTCTGTTGATAAAGAGGGCATTGTTGCTTACGGCGAAAAGCTTGCAAATATAATTGAAGTAAAATTAGGTAATATTTATGCATTAGCAGGTTGTGAGTTTAATGTTAATTCACCAAAGCAATTAGGTGAGGTGCTTTTCTCAGAGGATAAATTAAATTTACCACACCAGAAGAAAACAAAAAGCGGTTATTCAACTAATGCAGAGGTGCTTGAGTTTTTAAAGGATAAGCACCCGATTATTCCCGAAATTCTTGAATACAGAACACTTTCAAAGCTGAAATCAACTTATTGTGACGGTCTTTTAAAGGTTATTGATAATGATGGCAGAATACACTCAACCTTAAATCAGACAGAAACCAGAACGGGCAGAATTTCATCAACAGAGCCAAATCTTCAGAATATACCTGTAAGAACAGAGTTAGGCAGAGAGTTGAGAAGATTTTTCAATGCAAAAGACGGATTTGTTTTAGTTGATGCCGACTATTCTCAGATTGAGCTTCGTGTTCTTGCAGCAATGGCAGAAGATGAGATGATGAAAAAAGCATTCATAGAAAATCTCGATATTCATACTGCGACTGCTTCACAGGTGTTCTCTGTTCCGATGGATAAGGTGACGAGTGACGACAGAAGAAAAGCCAAGGCTGTTAACTTCGGTATTGTTTATGGCATTGGTGCATTCAGTCTTTCTAATGATATCGGCACCTCCGTACAGGAAGCAGACAGATATATCAAAGGCTACCTTGCAAATTATTCGGGTGTTGCGGCATTTATGGAAAAATGCAAAGCAGATGCAAAAAGCAAAGGATACGCTGAAACTGTATTCGGCAGAAGAAGATATTTACCTGAATTAACCTCTTCAAACGCTAATCTTCGTAACTTTGGCGAAAGAGTATCAATGAATATGCCAATTCAGGGTACAGCGGCAGATATTATTAAAATAGCTATGATTAAGGTGTGGGAGCGTCTAAAAAAAGAGGTTCCGGAGGCACATTTAATTATGCAGGTGCACGACGAATTGATTATTGAAGCACCTGAAAGCAAGCAAAAAGAGGTTTCACTTCTTTTAAAGCAAGAAATGGAAAATGCAGTAACAATGAGCGTTCCGTTTTTAGCGGATGTTAATTGTGGTAAAACATGGTATGATGCAAAATGATTGATGATATTAAAATTATCCCGATGGATGAAAGTCATATAAAAGATTTAGCATTACTCGAAAAACAATGCTTTTCAGTTCCGTGGAGTGAAAGTGCGTTAATGGCGGAATTAGAAAAGGAAAATTCAAGGTTTTTCGTTGCTATAACTAAAAATGAGGTTTCGGGCTACATTGGTGCAAACAATGTTTTAGGCGAGGTCTATATAAATAATATTGCGGTGTTTTATAACTATCGTGGGTTTGGTATTGGTGAAGCACTTTTAAGACATTTAACAGATGTTTCAAAAGAAGAAAACTGCGATTTAGTTACATTAGAAGTAAGAGTAAGCAACACCCCTGCAAGAAAGCTTTATGAAAAGTCAGGCTTTAAGGAGGTTGGTGTCCGCAAGAATTTTTATGACCAGCCAAATGAAGATGGAATTATTTATACAAAGTATTTAAAAGACATTCAAGGAGAAGCTTAAATGAAGATTTTAAGTATAGAAAGCTCTTGTGATGAAACTGCCGCTGCGGTAGTTGAGGACGGAAGAAAAGTTCTTTCGAATATTGTTGCAAGTCAGGTTGAAGAGCATAAAATTTATGGCGGAGTTGTGCCTGAAATTGCCTCCCGCCGTCATGTTGAAGCAATAAGCGGTGTAGTAAAAAATGCTTTGGAAGAGGCTGACTGCAAGTTAGAGGATATTGACGCTATTGCTGTGACTTATGCACCCGGTCTTATAGGCGCACTTTTAGTTGGTGTGAATTATGCTAAAGGACTTTCATTTGCAACAGGCAAGCCTTTAGTTCCCGTTCATCATTTAAGGTCACACATAGCGGCTAATTATCTGACTAACGAAGATTTAAAGCCACCGTTTTTAGCTCTCGTAGTGTCAGGTGGTCACAGCCATATTGTTAATGTCAAAAGCTACACAGAGTTTGAAGTAATAGGCAGAACCCGTGACGATGCCGCAGGTGAAGCAATGGATAAAGCCGCAAGAACTGTCGGGCTTCCATACCCCGGTGGTGTGAATCTTGATAAAATATCAGTGAATGGTGATGAAAATAAATATAAATTTCCGATACCACACCTTTCAACAGGTAAATATGATTTCAGCTTTTCAGGTCTTAAAACCTTTGCAGTCAATTTAGCACATAATGCTTCCCAAAAGGGTGAAGAGGTAAAAGCAGAGGATTTAGGAGCATCATTTATTAAAACTGTTACAGATATTCTTGTTAAGAATACAATTTTAGCCGCACAGGATAACAAGGTTCAGCAGATTGTTTTAGCAGGTGGTGTTTCTGCAAATTCGCGACTCCGCAGAAAAATGGCAGAGGCTTGTGAACAAAACGGCTTTAAGCTCTATATGCCGGAACTTAAATATTGTGGCGATAATGCCGCAATGGTAGGCTCACAGGGGTATTACGAATTTTTAAGTGGCAAAAGGGCAGACCTTGACCTTAATGCAGTCGCTTCAATGAGCATTACGGAAGAATGCTGAATGCAGAGTGCAGAATGCAGAATTTTGGAACTGCGTTGCATTATAATTCAATAACAAAAAGATAAGTTCTATCATTTAAAGTTCTTCGTAAACTAAAAATGATAGAACTTAGTTGTTTTTATTCAATTAAATATAATCAAGTCCGCAGGACTTCCGAAATTCAGCACTCAGCATTCAGCACTCAGCACTTGAACGAAGCGAACCCTGTTTCCTGTTTTCTGCTTCCTGCTTTCTGTTTTCTATTTCCTATATTCTAAAACAAATACACTACAAGTTTAATAAAGTCAAAAGAAAATGCAAAAAAATGTCATTTTTGGTCAAATTTTAATCATTTGGAAAAAAATACTTCCAAAAAATAATAAATGTGTTAAAATGTAAATCGTTGAGGCAGTTCTCACACCAACTGCTTCAATTAGGTTTTACATAAACCATAGGGGGAGGAATATTAGTTTTCGGAATTAATATTCCTAAAAAAATCACAGAGTCAGGTTTTGCAGTTCTACTGCTTTCGCTTCTTTCCTGATTCTGTGTTTTTTATTTTTTCTTTTAAAGTGTTGAAATTTGTCGAAAAGTGAAGTATTATATTGAACATCAATAAGATGTCAGGAAAAAAACTATATGAAAATCAAAAGTTTTTTATGCTTAATACTTTGCTTTTCGTTTTTTGCTTCTTCTTGTAGTAAGAACGAAGAAAATGTATCGTTAAACGAGAAGATAATTGCTGTAGAAATTGATTCTTTAGCTCTCGAAGTGGCTAACACTATTAAAAATGAGGTTAAAGAAATCAAAACCTTTTCGACGCAGGATGGTGCGGTATCAGCAGTTGAAACCAAAAATGCTGATTTTGTCGTGCTTGATGAATTTTCGACTTCACTATATCTTGAAAACAAAAGGGATTTGAGGGTTGTAAAGGTGTTGCCATTTACAGTCGAGAACTGCATATATTTTAACGGTAATACAGAATTATTGAATAAATTTAACAGTAAGATTTTAGAATTGTTAGAAAATGGTACTATAGAAAATATAAAAGAAGCCTATAAAACAAGTGACGGCTATTACCCGGAACTGAAAAAGCTTTCAGAAAATGCACCGACGCTTGTAATGGCAACTGATATTGCAGGTCTGCCTTATACAGATTTGTCAGAAAGTGGCTATGTAGTTGGTATTGATGCAGATGTCGCTTCTATCATTGCAAATTCATTGGACTGTAATTTAGAAATTGTTGTTACAACTGCCGATGAAATGTTCAATATGTTAAGTGAAAACAAGGTGGATTTTGTAATGTCAGGGCTTATGTATAACAGTAAGCGTGAAGAAATTTATGACAGCTCATTAGCATATTTAAGCGTTGAATATTACTTGTTGGAAAAAGCTTGATAAAAGCAAGTGTCACTGAGAGGTTGCATTTTTGTGAGTGGTGAATTTGCACAACTTAATAAGAAAAAATTTGCCATTTTTAACAAGGTTGTTTTTTGTACCTTTAATTTATTCTTTTTTTGTTGCAAACTTCTGGTTGCTATGCTATAATCAACTAGATATGTAACCGTGGAGGTGTCTTTTTTGGAAAATGAAAATTTAGAAGTCCAAGAAAGCGTTGCGGTAGCTACTGAATCAGATGGTAAAGATTACAGAGAATATGTCTATGAAAACCGTCGTTATGTAGGTCTTAAAGAAACAATCTGGTATGTTGTTTATGATATGTGCCAGAGCTTTAACATCGACTCCTTTAACGATCGTTTCGTTACTAATATTCTTCAGATTGACCTTGACTTTCAGACTATCGTGCGTGTTGTTAACGGATTTTGGGATGTTATTAACGATATTTTTACAGCGGCTATCGTTGAAAAAACTCGTACTCGTTGGGGTAAATTCAAGCCGTATCTTGTTGCTCTCGGTATTCCGGGTACATTAGGTACATGCTTTTATTGGTTAATGCCTATGATATTCAAGGGCAAGGGCGCAAGAGATATGAGTAAGTTCCTTACATACTTTATCTTAGCGATTGTCCGTGAAGGTGCCGGAACATTCAGAACGATTGCGAGAACAGGTATGCTGGCGACAATTACGCCTCACCCTGTTGACCGTACACGACTGATAACAATGGCAGAATTTGTTTCGGGTGCATTAGGTGAAAAATTACCACAGCAGGTTCTTACTGTTCTTCTCGACTTAATCGGTAATAAGGTTATTAACCTTTCATACACAAGTACATTTATGGTTATGGGTAACTTTACTTCAATCGTAGCCGGAGTTGCAGCGTTAGTATTCTGCGTTATGACTCGTGAAAGAGTTATGCAGTCGATTGAAACACCGAGTGTTATACAAGGTATCAAGTCAGTTATCAATAACAAGCCGATTTTATTACTTACACTTTCAGAAACACTTTCAAACTTCAGTGTTGGCGGTAGTATCAACGACTACTACATAGATGTTCTTAACTTTGCTTCTATGACAATGGTTGCAGGTATTCCGGGTGCTATTATTAACCCATTCTCATTCTACTTTGTACCTTGGTTCAGAAGAAGATTCTCAACAAAAACTCTTTATCTTGTTTCTACAAAGATTCAACCTATCTTAGATATTCCTGTATATCTCATTGGTATGATAGGCGGTAAGCACAACGGTATTTATAAGAAAGTTTTACCGATGTTCTTTGTTATGGCAATTAAAGAAATGATATTCATGGTATTCTGGGGTGTTCGTAGAGTTATTCCAAGTGAAATGTATAACGAAGCTATGGACTACTGTGAATGGAAGAATGGCTATCGTACAGAGGCTATGACTTCTGTTGCTAAAGACCTTACTACTAAGTTAGCAAGTATCCTGAACTCATCACTTTCATTACAGCTTAAGAAATTGATTGGTTACGATATCAGCTCTTACACACAAGGTCAGGCACAAACAGATGACACAAAACACGGTCTTTTCGCAATGGCAACAATTATTCCAACCGTTACAGGTCTTTTAGGAATCATTCCGATTCTTTTCTATGATTTGAGCGGTGAAAAGAGAGAGCGTATGTACGCTGAGCTTCTTGTTCGTCGTGAGCAGACTGCTGCAAAAGCTGCTGATGCTACTGCAGAAGAGCTTAAAGCTCTCGGTAAAGAACAAATGGAAATTGGTACACAAAAGAAAAGCTTATAATTAAAATAAAACGGTGACACCCTGGGTGTCACCGTTTTTGATAGAGCATTTAACGAGTGATATTATGTTAAAACAAAGATTTTTAAAAAATTCATCAAGAGTTCTGATAGTTTCTACTGCGTTGCTTTTCATAAGTAATGCAATTGTATGGGCAGTTTATGAGTTCCCGTCTGTCGAAGCAAAGTTGGGTTTTTTCAGTAAGCTACCCGATTTGTCAGTATATATATTTACTTTTTTATCTTATCTTGCTTTGAATGATGAAAAAGCGGCACACAGAAAAATTAAAGATATCAAAAGTCAGAAAAAGCTTAAATTTTTAAAAGTTTTTTTAATATTTGTGTTTGTTTCGCATTTCTTTAAATTTACAATTCAAAGTGCGTTATTCAATCTCGATAACTCGTTCTTCAGTGTTGTTTCTGATATATTTATGACAGTAGCATCATTCAGTTTCTTCTTGTTGCTTGTGTCGTTGTGGTATCTCTTGAGAGATAAGGATGAAGGTAAAATTAAATTTGTAGCAGGTGTATCGGTTTTAGTTTCAGTTGTTTACACTATATGCAAATTTATAATAGGCAGAAAAGTGCTTCCGACATATTCATATTCAGCATTTTCAAATGATGAGTATGTTCTTGCTCAGCGAATTCAATATGCATTATGTCTTGTTCAGTATGCAGTAAATATAATTATGTTTGCCTCAGTAAAAAAACATTATGAGAAAAAAGAATTTGTTTCAGAGCAGGAAGAAAGCAAAAAAGAAAAGCCTTTAAGACCACAGGTTGTTGAAAGCATTGCTAATGATGATGGCTATGGCATTGATTTTGTTGATGACAATAATTTTTTAGCCGAATAAATTTAATGCACCGCTTGTATAATTTATACAGGCGGTGTTTTTATGAAAAAAATAATTTTAGTTCTGGTAGCAGTTTTGTCACTGAATTTATCCTCGTGCAGTTATTCGGGGGTGGCTGAAAATATTGACACTAATGCAGAGGTGCAAGTGGGAGTAACAGAAATAGAAGCAGAAAGGGAGCTTCGTGGTGTGTGGCTCAGCTTTTATGAAATTTCAGCAATGTGTAAGGGTGTCAGTGAAGCTACATACAGAATGAATGCAGAGGATGTAATAAGAAATATAAGTGAGAACAAGTTGAATACTGTGTTTTATCAAGTGAGATGCTTCAGCGATGCACTTTATGAGTCAACTGTTTTTCCCACCTCGAAATATATAGCAGAAGCAGAGGGTGAAAAACTTGAGTTTGACCCGCTTGAAATATTTATTGAAATTGCCAACACATATAATGTAGATGTTCACGCGTGGGTTAATCCTTTCAGAGTGTCGTATTCAGTCGATTTTAACTCGCTGAGTGATAGTAACCCAGCAAAAAAGCTTTATAATGAAAATCAAAACACCGAAAGTCTTATAATTTGTGAAAAAGGTATTTTTTATAATCCTGCAGATGAAAATGCAAGAAAGGTCATTTTGCAGGGTGTAAGAGAATTAGTCGAAAATTATGATATAAAAGGAATTCAATTTGATGATTACTTTTACCCCGAAACAGAAAAAATGAACGACGAATCTTGCTATGAAAAATATAAATCAAGTGGTGGACAGTTGTCTTTAGCAGAATGGCGAAAGCAGAACATATCAGGCTTTGTTTCATCAGTTTATATGTTAATAAAGGGCTGTGACGAAAATTTAGTTTTTGGCATCAGTCCGTCAGCAAGCTTCAGCAAAAATGAAAAAATATATGCGGATATTAAGCTCTGGTGTAGTGAAGAGGGCTTTGTTGATTATATTATGCCACAGGTTTATTTCGGCTTCTTGAATGAAACAATGCCGTTTGAAACGGTAATAGATGAATGGTGCGAAATTGAGAGGTATAAAGGTGTAAAGCTTTACTGTGGTTTTTCGCCATATAAATGCGGAGCCTCAGATGAAAATGCAGGTGAGGGCAAGAATGAATGGATAGAAAATGATGATATAATATCAAGACAATATGAATATTTGAAGCAAACCGAGTTTTTTGATGGCTTCGTTTTATATTCTTATTCATATTGCTTTGGTGAAAATGTTACGGAAAATTCAAAAATTGAAATTGAAAGACTGTTACAGTATTTGAGGTAACAGTCTTTTTACAATTTATAAACAGTTTGTTAATTTGACTTGAAAGATGAAATATGGTATTATACATATATATTGTATTTTTTTGTCGAAACTAGGTGAGAGTATGAAAAAACAATTTAAAAGAATAATATGCTTGTTGTTGGTTACAGCAACTTGCTTTACAATATTTATGTCAGCTTCTTCTGTAACTGCTTTTGCAGCAGAAGCAACGCTTGGCGATGTTAATAATGATAATGAAATCACTACAAAAGACGCACTTTTAACAATGCGCTATGCTGCTAAGCTTGAAAAGCTTACTGATTCACAAATCAAGGCGGCAGATTACGACAAAAATGGCTATGTAGATTTAGAGGATGCCCGTGCGATTTTAACTTATGTTACTTTAGGTGAGGGGTACGGAGATAATCTTAACAGAGCAGGTTTCCCTGCCTCTTATGTTGAGTTGCTTTTAGATTTGCATAAAAAGTATCCTGATTGGGAATTTGTTCCGTTTAAAACAGGTCTTAAATGGGAAGATGCGGTTATGGGTGAGCATACACCTCACAACAAACAGCTTATTGAAAAGAATGTTGATGCATCTTTAAAATGTGCTTGTAGCTCCTGTGATGGTGTTATTCAGGAGGCTTCTTCCTGGGTCAGTGCTTCAAAAGAGGCAATTGAATATTATCTTGACCCAAGAAACTTTTTGAATGAACAATATATTTTCCAATTCGAGAGCACTGCTTATTCAGGTAATCACACAAAAGCAGGTGTAGAGGCAATACTTGACGGCACATGGATGGAAAATAGTTACATTACTTATTATGATGCGCTTGGTAATTCTAAAACCTACCTTGACTCTAAAGGTAAAAAGGTTAAATATTCTGACGCTATTATGCAGGCTGCTAAAGATAGCGGAATGAGTGCTTATTATCTTGCTTCTAAAATTGTTCAGGAGGTAGGCTCTTCAAAGGCATCTTATGCGGGTGGCTCTTGTGGCACAAATGCCCCATACAACGGTATTTATAATTACTATAATATCGGTGCATATACAGGTGCGGTTGACGGTCTTGAGTGGGCTAATGGTTACCTTAACACAAAGAGAGCAACAGCAAAGCTTTTAAAAGAACCAAAAGCAGACGCCGCTGTAGTTGTAACAATTCCACAGAACAGTTCATCAATTTATTATATAGCAGAGGAAAACGGTTATTATTATGTTTCAACTGTAGTAAGCGGAAAAACTTATAAAGGCTATGTACTTAAAAGTGCGGTTAACCCAACAACTACTTACGGCAGACCGTGGGACAATCCTTATAAATCTATTTACTACGGTGCTCAATATATTTATTCATCATTCTCTAAATATCAATATACAGGCTATTTACAAAAATTTAATGTAAATAAAGAATCCGGTAGCCTTTATTCTCACGAATATATGGCTAATGTCAGAGCAGCTGCCAGTGAATCCAAGCATACCTATAACGCGTATGTTGATGCAGGTATTATTGCTTCGGCAAAGACTTTTGTTATTCCTGTTTTCAACAATATGCCTAATGCAGATATGACAAGAGATGATGCTTTCAAAGCTTCAAGACCAACAGTTAAATGCACCTCCTGCAATATGACATCTTTAGTCCTTAATTGGACCGAAGTTGAAAATGCTGAGGGTTACCAGATTTACAGATTGAATGCCGATGGCACTTCAACAAAAATTGCAACGCTTAATTCGGATACCTTTAGTTATAGAGATACTTTAGGTACGCCTGCAACAAAAGCAACCTACAGAGTAAGGGCTTATACAACTGCAAAAGATGGTTCTTTGATAGTTTCAAAATATCATCAGTTTGAGGCGTCAACCTCAAGCGATGCACCGACTAATCTGAAGGTTACTTCAGTAACAGATGAAGCCGTTTCATTAAGCTGGACAGGCGTTAATAATTGCGACGGTTATAGAATTTTCAGATGGGATGCTATCTCTAATTCTTATACTGCAGTCGGAAAAACATCTGAAACTAAATTTACTGATAAAACGGCTTTGAGTGGCACACAGTATAAATATAAGGTCTGTGCTTATATTTTATTGACACAACATTTTCATTCGGCTTATACCAATGAAGTTACAGCTAAAACAACAGGTGAGGCGGCAACACAATTGGGCAAAGTTGATGTCAGTGATGTTCTTAATCTAAGGGCAGAGCCTGACACCAGCGGAACAATTATAATCCAGCTTAAAGCGGGTACTCAGGTTTATATTGTCAAACGCGAGGGCGAATGGTATAAAGTAAGAGTTGTAGTTGATGGTACAGCCTATACAGGCTACGCTCATTCTGATTACATTGTTATTACAAACAGTGATTTAACCCGTGAGCAATGCCCATACACCGAGCCTACCTCAACTCTCAGCAGTGGTAACACAGGTGATGGTGTTAAGTGGCTTCAATGGCACCTTTATAAATTAGGTTATTTAAAACAGACTGATATTGATGGTGACTTTGGCCCAACGACACTTTCGGCAGTTAAAAAATATCAGACAGATAAAAAATTAACTGTTGACGGGCTTGTAGGCTCAGGCACTCGTGGTCAGTTGAAAACAGATTATAATAATTCATAAAAACAAAGCGATAAAGGAATTTAACCTTTATCGCTTTGCTTTTATATTAAGTTGCCATTTGTTATAACTGTTTTTATGTTTATATCGTCATCAAACAAAACAAAATCTGCATCGTAACCTTTTTCGATTTTACCTTTTTTGTTTCCGTATCCTATTACCTCTGCTGGTGTCAGGGATGCCATTCGCACTGCTTCGTAAAGTGGGATTTTAACCTCTTTATACATATTTTTTACGCAATCCTTAAGAGTTGCTACTGAACCTGCTAATGCAGAGCGGTCAGCAAGCTTCATTGCACCATCTTCAAAAATAACACCCATACCGTTTTCTTGCATGTAAACGGTATTTTCTTTTATGTTACTTGCAGAGAATTCAAGACCATCAGTTATTAAGTACATTTTTTCTACGCCTTTTGTTTTATAAATAAGCTTTAAAAGACCTTTTGGTAAATGTCTTAAATCACCAATAACCTGTGTGGTTATTTCATCAATTGTAAGACCGGCTTCAACAACGCCCGCAACTCTGAAAATTCCTTCCTTAAAGCAAGAGGTACAAGCGTTATAAATATGAGTGACATCACTATAACCGTGCTTTACTGCTTCTTCTACCTTTTCATAGCTTGCAGCAGAGTGAGCAATTGATGCTACAATATTTCTTTTTCTTAATTTGTCGCCTAATTCTAAGCATCCCTCTTCTTCAGGAGCTGCCCCCATAATTAAAATTTTATCCCAAAGCTCAAATAATTCATCGGGCGGATTTTTTGTTGGATTTAAAATGTTTTCAGGACTTTGCGCACCTTTATATTTTAATGAAATGTAAGGGCCCTCATAGTGAAGTCCTAAAATGTTTGCGTTTGCAGATTTTTCGCTTGCTTCCTTAATTGAAAGCGTTACATCCCTGAGCTGATTTATTGGTGAAGCCAGAGTTGTCGGTACAATAGAAGTTGTACCGTGCTTTAAATGTGCTTCTGCCATATCAATAATATCATTGTAGCTTGTGCTCATAGCACTTTTGTTTCCGCCACCGTGAACATGAATATCTATAAAGCCCGGTGAGAGATAGAGTCCGTTTGCGTCAATTACTTTATCATTTGAATTTTCTTCGTAACGCTCAACAATATCTTTGATTTTGCCGTTGTCACAAAGCACAATTGCATTTCTGATTTTGTCTGTGAAAACAACATTTGCATTTTTAATAACAAGCATTTTCAGTACCTCTTTTATTTGATGATTTTATTGTATTATTATTTTTGCTTACTGTCAACGAAAATTTTTCTCTCGACTTACTTTGACAAATTAGTTGTAGCATTTTATTTATAATTTAAAAGGTGATTATAAGGTGATGGTGATTTACTTAGATGTTTTAATAGCAGTGAACATTTTTGTTACATATATACAGCTGGTTTGCACACGGGTAATTGTAAAAAACGATACTAAAAGGTTTGGGCTTATAATTGCCACGCTTTTAGGTGGTGCTTCATCACTTATTATATTCTGGGAAGAAATGCCACTTCTGTTTTCAGTTGTTTATAAATTGGCAGTAGGGTGTGCAATTTCATTTATTGCCTTTATGCCGAAAAATAAAAAGCTTTTTTTAAAAGTAACACTTGCATTCTTTTTTGTTAATTTTATCTTCGGCGGTATTATGTATTTTGCTGAAATTACATTTAATATGAATAGCGTTATGTATATGAACGGTACCGTCTATTTTGATATCAGTCTGTTGTTTTTAGTTTCAATGACTTTGATTTGTTACGGGCTGTTGCTTTTAGGTGATTATATTTTAAAACGCAGGGCAAGTGAAAACACGCTTTATGATGTCAGATTACATTTCAGGAACGAAACAGTGGAATTAAAAGCACTTTATGACACGGGTAATCATCTGACAGATGGCGTGGAGTCTAAGCCTGTAATAATTGTTGAGCTTTACGCACTTTTAAAGTTTTTTAATTGTGAGGAAGCAGAATATCTGAAAAGCAGTAGCATTACTGCTGAGGTGCCGGATTCATTAAAAAGCGTACTAAGAATTATTCCTTGCAGTTCAGTTACAGGTTCTTCGGTTTTAAAAGCCTTTGTCCCAAGTAAGATAGAAATAAGAAATAAAGAATCTTGCTACGAAACATCTTTTTTAGTCGTAGCAGTTTTAAATGATAGCTTATCAAATGGAGAATATAATTGTATTTTAAATTCAGATATTTTTGAAAGGGGAAAAAGAATTGATGTTAGTAAGGTTAATAAGTAATGTCAAAGATTTTTTTATAAGAATAAAGCTCAAATTAGGCTATGAAAAGATTTTCTATATAAACAGCCCTAAAACCTTACCGCCACCGTTAAAAAAGTCAGAAGAGTTAGAGCTCACTGAGCGAATTGCGGCTGGTGATGAAAAAGCACGGGAGCCACTAATTGTGCATAACTTGCGACTTGTGGTTTACATAGCAAAAAAATTTGAAAGCTCCGGTGTTAATATTGAAGATTTAGTTTCAATAGGAACAATAGGCTTGATAAAATCTGTGAATACATTTTGCCCCGATAAAAACATCAAGCTTGCAACCTATGCTTCAAGGTGTATCGAAAACGAAATTTTAATGCATTTAAGAAAGGTGAATCAACAAAAGGGCGATGTTTCACTTGATGAGCCACTTAACACCGATTGGGAGGGTAATGAACTCTTGCTTTCTGATGTTCTGGGGAGCGATGGCTACGAGATAAATAACGATATGGAGGATGAGGACGAAAAAAGAATTCTTCATCTTTGTATGGAAACCTTAGGGGAGCGGGAACGCCTTATTATGAATATGCGTTTTGGTCTTTGTGGATATAAAGAACATACACAAAAAGAGGTTGCAGATTTGTTGGGGATTTCTCAGAGCTATATTTCAAGACTTGAAAAGAGAATTATTACTCAACTAAAAAAAGATATTGAAAAGATTACAGCAGATTAAATCAAGGCTAAGTCCTTGATTTTTCTGTTTTTATGTAATAAAATAGAATTGAAATTTATTTAGGAGAGGGTATTGTGAACAAGGCAGAGGTAGTTTTTACTGCTATTGATATTTTCGGTCATCCGCTTCAGAATGCGAGAAGATTTCCCGGTATTACCTGTGTAGAAGATATTGCTTATGGTGAACACGAAAAACAGAAGGGCGACCTTTATTTTAAAGAGGGACTTAATAAAGAAGATGGTAAAAAACCGATTCTTCTTTACATACGCGGTGGTGGATTTATTTTGGGTGATAAAAGCCACAGAGTAACAATTGGTGAATATTACGCAAATGCCGGTTATTATGTGTTTAATATCAATTTTCGCTTACCACCTGAGGTTGATTTTAATGGTCAGATTTACGACTGTGTGATGGCTTTGAATTTCATAGAAGAGCTTTCTGAAACCTACAACATTGATACAGATAATATCTTTATTTCAGGTGATTCATCAGGTGCTTGTCAGACTGCATTTTTAGGTGCTGTTAAATATGATGATGCTTTAAGAGAAAAAATAAATTGCCCTGAAATAAAAATTGATTTAAAAGGCTTAATTCTGATGTCTGGAATATATGATGTTGAAGCATTGGTTAAACGCAAAAAGCTTTTTGGCGTTATTCCACAGACGATAAAAATGATTTTAGGCTTTGAGCTTAATAAAAAATGCGATAACTTCAAGGATTATGAATACTATGACTGCTTGTCATCTATGAAATTTATAAACGAAAAATGGTGTTCTGTATTTATAAGCTGGTCAAAGAGTGATATTTTTTGTAAAGGTCAGGGCGAAGCGATGTATGAAGCCCTTAAAGCAAAAATAGACAATGTGAAAACACATTCTGTAAAAAGCTTAATAAATAACCATTGTTATCATTTGTTCCTTAAAATAGACAGATATGCTGATGAATGTATGCAGGCTTCAATTAAGTTTATGGATGAACTTGTAAAGTAAATTCCTACTTCTTCAGAGTAATTTATTGACTTTACAGTTAATTACTGTTAAAATAATATTAAGAAGAAATTCAAATTTGTTTTTTGCAAAGGAGAAAAATTATGGGCTTTAATGAAATTGCAGCAGTAGCGGTCAGAAAAATCGGTATTGCTTCAGGTAAAAAGTTAAGAAAAAAGGGTGTAAAAGCAGAGCCACTTCCAAAGGATGCACCTACCGTTATTAAAGGTGAAAGCTTTGTTTCCGGCTTCGCTGTTAAAGAAATTATGCCAAAAAGCGTAACCGAGAAAAAATATTGGATTGCAGGTCACGGAATGGGTAACACAATTGACCGTGTTCACGACCCACTTACTGCAAGTGCAATGTGGCTCGGTAACGGAGAAAGTGGTATTATTCACATTTGTGCAGATATTATCGGTCTTACAAATTTTGAAGTTAATATTGTAAGAGATTCTTTAAAGGATTTCTGTGAAAAAGCAAATTGTAAGAGTGTTAATATTTCTTGCTCACACACCCACGCAGGTTTTGATACTGTTGGTTACTGGGGTCAGCTTTATAAGCTTCAGTCAGGTAAAGACCAGGAATATATGGATTTACTCTTACAAAGACTTAAAGAGGTTGCAATTGAAGCTTACGAAAACAGAAAAGAGGGTAAACTTTATGTTGGCTCAATTTCTGTTCCTGAAGCTCAGCTCGATAAGCGTGAGCCTGTAATTCTTAATGATAAATTAACAAGAATTAAATTTGTGCCGGATGATGGCTCAACTGAAACTTGGCTTATTAATTTCGGTGCTCACCCTAACACATTAGGCGGTAGCAATAATGATTGTAGTGCTGACTATCCTTATTGGCTCAGAAAGACAATCAATGATACTAAAAAGACTAATGTTCTTTTCTCAGTAAGTGCAATTGGTGGTGTTGACCCGGGTGATTTCTGTGAGGATAAGCCTGAAAGAACCCGTATTCAGGGTGAGACACTTGCTAAGGCAGCACTTGAAATCAGTAATGACAGAGAACTAAAGCCTGAAATTACACTTTTAAGACAAAAATATTACGCACCTGTTGACAATGGACTTTTAGCTTTAATGGCAACTATAAATGCTTGCAGCTCACAGCGTTTCCCTTGCGACAGAGGTGATTTGGGTCTTGCTCTTCAGACTGAAATTACATATATAAGAATTGATGATTTACAAATCTTACTTCTTCCTGGTGAGCCATTCCCTGAGGTTGTTTATGGTGGTGCAGTTGAGGCTGACAAATCAGCTACTAAAAAGGGTACTGACATTAACCCACCTGCATTGGTTGATGTTGTAGGTGACAAAGACCTTGTTGTGTTCTGTGTTACCAACGATATGACAGGCTACTGTGTTGTACCTAATGACTTTATTCTTCACGAAACTCAACCTTACATTGATCAGGGTAGAGATGCATTCGACAGAAGACATTACCACGAAACTAACTCACTTGGCTATTTGACAAACGAGGTTATAGTTGAGGTAGTACAAGACATTATGTCAAGAGTAAAATAATAATCAGAATAAAAGTTAAGAAAGGGAGTTTTATACTCCCTTTCATTTATATAGGTGATTTTTTATGAAAAAAGAAACGCAGATAAAAATTATTGAAACTGCCATAAATGGTGTTATAAAAGGACTTTTCGGTAAGCTTAATGATGGCCCTAATTTCGATTTACTTGAGAATTATAAAACCGAAAACTTTTTTCCCGGAACAAAAGAGTTTTTGAAAGAGCCAACAGAAAATTCTGTGTGGCAGTTAGGCTATGCAAATGTTGACTTAACACCAAAGGATTATAAAGAAAAAGATTATTACATGGGTGGCTACATTTCACCTGACAATAAATTCAAAAATCTTATTGAAAATGTCGTAGATAAAATGCAAGGCAGAGCAATTGCGATTTCTGATAATTCCGATAGGGGAATTTCTGTTTTTTGCACAGTTGACTGCATTGGTATCACGAATGGCGATATTCGTGAAATAAGAGCTATATTCTCAGAGGAATTTGTGAAAAGATATCCTGATAAAAAATTAGCATCTGTAAATGTATGCTCAACACATACTCACAGCTGTGTAGATACAGAGGGCTTGTGGACTGATTTCCCCGGTAAGATTTTAAGAAACAGAAAAAAGAATCTGAAAAAGAATTTTGATTTAGAGCAGGGTACTGATAAAGAATATATGATTTTTTTGAAAAAGTCTGTTGTCGAAGCATTTTTTACTGCTATTGAAAATATGTGCGAGGGTGAGCTTTATTTTGCACAGAAAGACATAGGCGAAGATTATTTCAGAAATACAAACAGACCATCTGCAACAGGTCTTGTTACTGATGTTACAAGATTCAGATTTGTGCCATTTGATAAAACAAGAAAACAGACACTTATTGTGAATTTCCCTGCCCACCCTGATGTTGCAGGGCTTCCTACATCTGATAAAAATGGCACAGGCAGAGAGCTTTCGGGCGACTATGTTTACTATATGGGCGAAACCATAAACAAAGCAGGTTTTAATTTTATGTTCTTTAACGGTGCTATTTGTGCTATTTATTCTAACAGAGATAAGGCGCTTGACGGTCATACATTCGCTCACCGTTACGAGCAATCAATCCGTTATGGTGTTGAGGTTGGCAGAATTACATTAGCACTTACAAAAACACTTGATGAAATTAGAAATGACATTGTTCTTTATGATGAAGAAGAAATAAAAAAAGATATTGAAAAATCAAAAGCAAACAATGCAGAGTACACTTTGTGGTGTGAAGATTGGGAGCCTGTTACTGAAACAAAGGTTGAACCGATTTTCAATATAAGATTAAAAGAAGTCAATGTACCGGTTACAAGCACACTTATGGTTGGTGTTGGTAAGCTTAATATTGCTAACTACAAAATGTTCAAAGACGAAAATGGTTACAGTATGTTTACCGAAGTTGGTTATATTGAATTTGGTAAAGATATTAAGGTTGCTATGGTGCCGGGCGAATTCTGTGCGGACCTTTTAACAGGCGGTGCATCTCTTAAAGCAGATGGTGCAGTCCTCAAAACAGATTTCCCTTATCCTACTGTAAGAGAAATTTTGGGCGAAGATACTATTGCTTTTGGTTTAAGCAATGACGAAATCGGTTACATAGTTCCCGACAATGACTTTACAATGGGTGACCCAGGTAGCCATTACCACGAGCTTGTTTCGTTAGGACAATATGTCGGCTCATCAGTTATTAAGGGCTTTGTAGAAATCAAAAAGGAATTAGGGTAATGTACATAAATAAAGTAACTTTTAATTCGCACCCCGAAACAACAAAAACACAAAAGGAAATGGATGCGTACCTCTTTTTAGAGGAAAATGGTGTAGAATACATTCGTGCAGAACACGATGAAGCATCAACCATTGAGCTTTGTGAGGGTGTCGAAAAAATTATTGATGCAAAAATCTGTAAAAATCTTCTTTTGACTAACAGACAGCAAACTGTGTTTTATTTGTTGCTCATAAAAGGGGATATGGTTTTTAAAACTAAATATTTATCCTCGCAGATAAATTCTGCGCGTCTTTCATTTGCAACAGCGGAGCATATGGAAACACTTTTAGATGTTACGCCGGGCTCGTTGACAGTTTTAGCTTTAATGAAAGATAAAGAGAAAAAAGTAAATCTTCTTATAGAAGAAAGTGTGTTAAAGGAAGAGTATTTTGCGTGTCACCCAATGGTGAATACTGCAACAGTTAAATTTAAAACCGACGATTTAATGAATAAAATTCTTCCTGCTTTAAATCGTGAATATACACTTGTTAATCTGGAGTGTCCTGCCGATGAACAATAAAAAATGCGTGATTTTTGACCTTGACGGAACACTTCTTGATACGCTTGAAGATTTAAAAAATAGTGTGAATTTTGCATTGTCACAGGGTGGCTACAATGAACGCACCTTAGATGAAGTGCGAGAATTCGTTGGCAACGGAATTGAAAATCTTATGCGAAAAGCAGTGCCGGTTGGCATTTCTGAAGAGGAATTCACAAAATGCTTTGCTTCATTCAAGGAGCATTACAAAATTCATTCAGAGGATAATACAAAAGAATATGACGGGATTACCGATATGCTAAGAGTGTTAAAGCAAAACGGCTTTTTACTTGCAGTTGTTTCAAACAAGGCGGATTTTGCTGTGGAAACCCTATGTAACAAATATTTTCAAGGCTTATTGGATGTTGCTGTTGGCGAAAGAGAGGGCATAAAAAGAAAACCTTGCCCTGATTCAGTTAACGAGGTTACAAGAATTTTAGGTGTAAGTAAAGAAAATTGCTATTATGTCGGTGATTCTGATGTTGATGTGAAAACTGCACACAATGCAGAAATGAAGTGCATTGCTTGTACTTGGGGCTTCAGAAGCAGAAGTGTGTTAGAAAGCGAGAAGCCTGAATATATTATAGATAATGTAAATGAAATTTTAGAAATAGTAGGAGTGTAAACAATGAAAGTATTACTCATAAACGGTAGCCCTCACGACAAGGGTTGCACCTTTACAGCGTTGAATGAAATTAAAAAGACACTTGAAAGCGAAAATATTGAAGCAGAAATTTTCCACATTGGTACAAATCAGGTTCGTGGTTGCATCGGTTGTGGCGGATGCAGTAAAAATGACGGCAAATGTGTCTTTAATGATGATGTTGTAAATGAAATTATAGAAAAAGCAAAAACAAGCGATGCTTTTGTGTTTGGCTCACCTGTTCACTACGCCGCACCTGCAGGTGCTTTATGTGCGGTGCTTGACAGAGCTTTTTATGCAGGTAGTGCTAATTTTAAATTTAAGCCCGGTGCTGCAATTGTAAGCTGTCGCAGAGCAGGTACTACTGCGTCATTAGATTGCCTTAACAAGTATTTCACAATAAGTAATATGCCTGTTGTTTCATCATCTTATTGGAATATGGTGCACGGCTCAAAGCCCGAAGATGTTTTAAAGGATGAAGAGGGACTTCAGATTATGCGAGGAATAGGTCACAATATGGCGTGGCTTTTAAAATGTATTGAACTCGGTAAAAATAACGGAATAGAACATCCTGTTCCCGAAGCAAAAATAAGAACTAATTTTATAAAATAATTTGCTAAAATATACTACACGATATTGTGTATATTATTATTGATTTTAGTGGCTTAAAGTTGTATAATTGTAATGTTGATATTTTTTTGAAAGGGTGCTTAAAATGAATGATATTCATGCTCTTTACGATTTGTGGTGTGAAAAAGCGGTTTTAGACGCAGATTTAATTGAAGAATTAAATTCTGTAAAAGGTGATGAAGAAGCTATTCTTGACCGTTTTTATAAAGATTTAGAATTTGGTACAGGTGGACTTCGTGGCGTTATTGGTGCAGGTACAAACCGCATCAATGTTTACACAGTAGGTCAGGCGACACAGGGTCTTGCTGATTATTTAAACGAAGCATTTGAAAATCCTTCTGTTGCTATTGCTTATGACTCAAGAATAAAGTCAGATGTTTTAGCAAAAGCAGCGGCAGGTGTTTTAGCCGCTAATGGTATTAAAGTTTACATTTATCCTGAGCTTATGCCTACACCAATGCTTTCATTTGCAGTAAGAAGACTTCATTGCTCTTCAGGTATTGTCCTCACGGCGAGTCACAACCCTGCAAAATATAATGGCTATAAATGCTATGATTCAAAGGGCTACCAGATGACCGATGAAGCAGCGGCAAAGACTTATGAATATATGAAAAAGGTTGATATGTTCACAGGTGTTAAGCGTATGGATTTTGAGGACGCTTTAGCTGAAGATATGATTGACTTTATTGAAGACTGGGTAAAGGATGAGTTTATTGAATGTGTTTTAGCACAATCAATAAACAAGGATGCAGTTAAAAAATCCGGTTTAAAGGTTCTTTACGCACCGCTTAATGGTACAGGTAATAAGCCTGTAAGAAGAATTCTTAAAAAATTAGGCGTTAAAGAATTAGAGGTTGTTAAAACTCAGGAAAAGCCGGATGGCAACTTCCCGACTTGTCCTTATCCGAATCCTGAAATTCGTCAGGTATTTGAAGAAGGTCTTGCGTTAACAAAGGAATTCCCTGCAGATTTAATGATTGCAACAGACCCTGACTGCGACAGAGTTGGTATTGCAGTAAGAGTCGGTAATGAATATAAGCTTATGACAGGTAACGAGGTTGGAGCTATTTTCTGTGAGTATATTCTCTCAACACTCAAAGAAAGAGGTGAGTTGCCTGAAAATCCTGTTGTTGTAAAAACAATCGTTACAACACCACTTATTGCTGCTATCGCTAAAGAATACGGTGCAGAAATGCGTGACTTATTAACAGGCTTTAAATATATCGGTGAATGCATTACTGAGCTTGAAGACAAGGGCGAAGCAGACCGTTATGTAATTGGTATGGAAGAAAGCTACGGTTACCTTCGTGGTACTTACGCAAGAGATAAGGACGCAGTAGTTGCTGCTATGCTTGTAGCAGAGGTTGCCGCAGTTTGTAGATTAAAAGGCATAACCCTCTGGGATTATATGAATGCAATCTACGAAAAATATGGTTATTATTTCAATCGTCTTGATAACTATGCTTTCGAGGGTGCTTCAGGTATGGCAAAAATGACTGAAATGATGGACACTACCCGCAATAATATTCCGGAGAAAATAGCAGGTAGCAAGGTTGTTTGGGTTGCAGACTACAAAACAGGTAAGATTAAAGATTTAGTAACAGGCGAAGAAAGCGAAACAGGACTTCCTAAATCCAATGTTCTTTCTTACAGATGTGAAAATGGTAATACTGCTATTGTAAGACCATCCGGTACAGAGCCTAAAATTAAAATTTATATCACTGTAAAATCTGACTCAAGAGAAAATGCAGAAATTGCTTTAGATGTTGTTTCAGAAGGTATGAAAGAAATTTTAGGAATATAAGGTGACAAAAAATGTTTTTTTCAAAGAAGTTTATACGCGGTATGGCGTTAGGTCTTGCCGCACTTATGGGACTCGGCATTGTAGCTGTAGTGTTTAATGTAATGTTTTAAAGGTTTAACGCTGTCAAGGGCAAACCCTTGACAGCGTTTTTGTTTAAGATACTTCACTTGTCGCAAGACAAACTTAGCCCGAACACTTCGTGTTTCTTAGCAACCGCAGCCACAACCGCAACCGTTGTTGTTATTGTAGTTGTTTTCGCAACCGCAACCGCAACCGTTATTTGTACCGAAAAGAAGAACGATGATTATAAGAATGATAATCCAAGAACTTGAATTGTTAAAAAAGCAGCCCATATTTATCCCCCTTTCTTTGTTCTACACTGTATCTTATGTGAAATAATGAAAATTTGTTACATAAAATTATTATTAAAAGACAAAATAATAAAAAGAATTTTTAAGAGGGTGTTCTTAATATGGGCTTTATCTTTAATTTTGACAATTTCAAAAAAGGCAAAAAGAAGCTGAATCCGTTTGACTTGGTTGATGATTTTGATTATGACTTTGCAGAAAGCTTTGAAATGGAAGATTATGAGTTGGATGATTATGATGATTTCGATGAAGCTAATCTTTACAGAGAAGATGAAATGGATTAATTGTTAAAATAACCAAATATAAAGACAGTATTTCTATAATATGGAATACTGTTTTTTCTTTATTTGCATTGACAATAAGCATAAAAATGAAGTATAATTTAGTCTGTATTGTAATGTGTTAAATACACTTACCTTAATTGAAAGGAAGGTCTAAAATGAAAAGAATTTTATCAACAATTCTTGCAATCGTAATGGTTCTTTCTGTTTGCTCTTCGCTTGCATTTACTGCAAGTGCAGAAGAAGCAATTGAAATGACACCTGAAGAAATGAAAGTCAATTATGAAGTTAAAACAGATGGTTTAAAAAACGGTGAGATTACATTTGATGTGTATCTCGCACCAGAACAATTAGTAAAAAATGCAATGCTCACAGTTAAATTTAATGATACAGTATTTGATGTTGTAGAAGAAAAAACAGGTGCTGCAACTGCACTTGATGCCGATGGAGATCCCTATGAAATTGTAAGCGGTTTACATGAAAGTGGCATTCCTGTAGAAAACAAGGTTCCTATAAATAATTGTTATACATTTGCATTTATATCAAGCGAAGGTTATAAGATAGGCTCCTCTGCAAAGAAATTTGTTACAATCACCCTTAAATTAAAGAGTGGTAAAGCAGGTGCTGTTACAGGTGTTGATTTTTATAAAGGTACTCACAAAGACTGCATTGTTGAAAATACAATAAAAAATTACAGCAATTTCGTTGCACTCGAAACACCTGTAGTTACAAGCTGTTGGTTAGAAAACGGTGCTTTAGGCTTCAATTGGAATGCAGTAACAGGTGCTGCTGGCGGTTACTTCGTTTATAAAAAGGTTGGTAACGAATTTGTAACTCTTGCAAATGGTATAAGTGCAACTTCTTACAAGGATTCAAATAATTTAGTAAATGGCACAACTTACACTTACGCAATTGCTTCAAGAGATGGTATTTATGGCTATCCGAGTATGAAATATGAGTTCAGTGTTACTTATTTTGCACCACCAACAGTTACAATTGCTAACGCTTCAAATGGTGTAAATGTAAAATGGACAAAGGTTTCATCTGCCGATAAATATCTTGTTTATCGTTCAACATTACAAAATGGTGTATGGTCATCATGGGAAGTAATCGGAAACGCTCTTTCAACAAAATTAACTTATATAGATGCAACTGCTAAGAAAGGTGTTACTTACAGATATGCGGTTTCTGCAGTGATTGATAATGTTGAAACTGGTTATAAAGCATCTGCTGAGCTTAAGTTTGTTCCGTTGATTACAAGTCTTGCAACCCCAACAGCAAAAACTGCGAACACAGCAAAAGGTATTACAATCACCTGGAACGCTGTTGAAAACGCAGAAAAATATATTGTTTACAGAAAAACATATAATGCTTCAACTAAGAAGTATTCAGGCTGGACTGCATTAAAAACAACAACAGGTTTAAGCTATGCAGACACAACAGTAAAAATCGGCACAACCTACAGCTACACAGTAAAAGCAGTAAATGGCAGTGTTCAGAGTAGTTATACTGCAACAAAGGGCTTGAAATATGACATAATCCCAACAGTAACAATAGCGAACGCTTCAAATGGCGTTAAGGTTACTTGGACTACTGTTGCAAACGCAACAGGCTACAGAGTATATTCTTCAACCTACAACACAAAAACAAAGAAATGGTCAAGTTGGACTAACAGAGGTACTGCAGCATCAAACAAAACTACCTGGACAGATACAAAAGCAAAGAGTGGCACATATTACAAGTACACTGTAAAAGCAATGAATGGTTCAGTAGGCAGTAGTTACAAAGCATCTACACAAACACTCTTCTTAGCACAACCAACAGTAAAAATTGCAAATAATGCAAGTGGAATGAAGGTTAGCTGGAACAAGATTGCGGGCTCAAAGGGCTACACAGTTTACAGAAGCGAATATGTAAATGGTGCCTGGACATCATGGAAAAATATGGGCACAATCAAAAATGGCTCAACAGTTTCATGGGTAGATAAATCAGTAAAGAGTGGTACACAATACCGCTACACAGTAAGAACTGTAAATGGTAATTATAAGAGCACATATAAGGCTTCATCAGGTCTTTTATACCTCGCACAACCAAAGACAACAGTAAAAGCGGTTTCTAACGGTATAAATGTTTCCTGGACACAAAGTGCAGGCTCAACAGGCTACACAATTTACAGAATGGAATACAACGCAAAGACTAAAAAATGGTCAGGCTGGAAGAAGATGGGCACAGCAGCTGCATCCAAAAAGACCTGGACAGATAAGTCAGCAAAGAAAGGCGTAACATATCGCTATACTGTAAAGGCTATAAATGGCAAAGTGGCAAGTACCTATAAGGCAAGCAGCAGCGTGAAACGCTGATGCTTGCTCAGGAAGAAGGAAACAGGAAACAGGAAGCAGGGGTTTCTAAGTGCTGAATGCTGAGTGCTGAGTGCTGAATTTCGGAAGTCCTGCGGACTTGATTATATTTAATTGAATAAAAACAACTAAGTTCTATCATTTTAGGTTTATAATAAACTTTAAATGATAGAACTTATCTTTTTGTTATTTAATTATAATCGCGTCGCAGACTCTTCAATTCCGAATTACGCATTACGAATTCAGAATTCCGAATTATAATTGCCAACGCAGTTCCGAAATTCTGCACTCTGCACTCAGCATTCAGCACTTTACTTGCACACTTGCAACTTGCAACTAATTTGTGGTATAATAAATATGTATTTCGGCAAAATGGAGGTGCAGTATGGATAAGTTTATTTTACACAGTAAATACAAGCCTACAGGTGACCAGCCTGAAGCTATAAAAGAATTGACAGACGGTGTAAAAAAAGGCTTGAAGGAGCAGACACTTTTAGGTGTTACAGGCTCAGGTAAAACCTTTACAATGGCTAATATTATAGCAAATGTCAATAAGCCTACATTGGTTCTTGCTCATAACAAAACTCTTGCTGCACAGCTTTGCAGTGAATTCAAAGAATTTTTTCCTGAAAATGCAGTAGAATATTTTGTATCTTATTATGACTATTATCAGCCGGAAGCATATATTCCTACAACTGACACTTACATTGAAAAAGACAGTGCGGTTAATGATGAAATTGATAAATTACGCCACTCTGCAACCTCTGCACTTTCAGAAAGACGAGATGTTATTATAGTTGCATCTGTTTCTTGTATTTACACCTTAGGTGACCCTATTGATTATCGTAGTATGGTTATTTCTTTAAGAACGGGTATGCAAAAGGACAGAGATGCACTCCTTAATAAATTAGTCGCAATTCAATATGAGAGAAATGATGTTGCCTTTGAAAGAAATAAATTCAGAGTAAAGGGCGATACGGTTGAAATTTTCCCTGTTTACTCATCAGAAAACGCAATAAGAGTTGAGTTTTTCGGCGATGAAATTGACAGGATTTCAGAATTTAATCCACTGACAGGTGAAATTAAATGTAATCTTTCACATGTTGCTATTTATCCCGCTTCGCACTATGTTGTTGAGCACGAAAAAATGGAACGGGCATTAGAAGAAATTTATAACGAAATGACTGAAACTGCCGAAAACTTTAAAAAGCAGGGCAAATTACTTGAAGCGCAAAGAATTATGCAACGCACACAATATGATATAGAAATGCTTCGTGAAACCGGATTTTGTAAGGGTATTGAAAACTATTCACGGGTTATGTCGGGCAGAGAGCCGGGCACTGCACCGTTTACCTTGCTTGACTATTTCCCTGATGACTATTTGTTGTTTGTCGATGAATCTCATGTAACACTTCCTCAGGTGCGTGGAATGTTTGGCGGTGATTTTTCAAGAAAAGAAAGCCTTGTCAATTTCGGCTTCAGACTTCCGTCAGCGTTTGACAACAGACCATTGAAGTTCGATGAATTCTACGAAAAAACAAATCAACGAATTTTTGTAAGTGCTACACCGGGCGAATTTGAAAAATCCAAGAGTGGGCATATCGCTGAACAGGTAATAAGGCCAACAGGTCTTTTAGACCCTGAGATTTTTGTGAGAAGCACCGACGGTCAGATTGATGATTTAATATCAGAAATAAATATAAGAGTTGACAGAAAAGAAAGAGTTTTAGTTACTACTCTCACAAGAAAAATGGCAGAGGATTTAACTGAGTATCTTGAGGGTTGTAAAATTAAAGTCCGCTATATGCACTATGATATTGACACTATCGAGAGAATGGAAATCATAAGAGATTTAAGACTCGGTGAGTTTGATGTTTTAGTTGGTATTAACCTGCTTCGTGAAGGACTTGATATTCCTGAAGTTTCGCTCGTTGCGATTCTCGATGCCGATAAAGAGGGCTTTTTGAGAAGTGAAACCTCGCTCATTCAGACAATAGGCAGAGCGGCGCGTAATGCTAACGGTCAGGTTATTATGTATGCTGATGAGGTTACTCGCTCAATGGAAAGTGCAATAAGTGAAACTTACCGTCGTCGTGAAAAGCAGATGAAATATAACGAAGAAAACGGAATTATACCACAAACAATCAGAAAAGATGTTTATGAAATTCTTGAGATTTCTTCAAAAGATAATGTTCAGGAGAAAATTGCTAAAAAGCGTCTTTCTTCGAATGAAAAAAATCAGTTAATAGAAAAGCTGACAAAAGAAATGAGAGCCGCCGCAAAGCTTCTTGAATTTGAACACGCGGCATATTTAAGAGACCAGATAGAAAAGATTAAAAACAGTTAAAATAAAGGTAGTTAAAATGGAAAAGAATTTAACCGTTAAAGGTGCAAATGTGCACAATTTAAAAAATGTAAATGTAGAAATACCGAGAGATAAGCTTGTGGTTTTCACAGGGCTTTCAGGCTCCGGTAAATCTTCACTCGCGTTTGATACTATTTACGCAGAGGGTCAAAGAAGATATATGGAAAGTCTTTCTTCTTATGCTCGTCAGTTTTTAGGTCAGATGGATAAGCCTGATGTTGAAAGTATTGATGGACTTTCACCAGCAATTTCAATTGACCAAAAGACAACTTCAAAAAACCCTCGTTCAACAGTCGGCACTGTTACCGAGATTTATGATTATCTTCGTTTGCTTTATGCAAGAGTAGGTGTGCCACATTGTCCTGTTTGCGGAAAAGAAATTAAAACACAAACAATAGACCAGATTGTAGATAAAGTTATGGAACTCGAAGACGGTACTAAATTTCAGGTTTTAGCACCAATTGCAAAGGGCAAAAAGGGTGAATTCAAAAAGGAATTAGAACAGGCTTCAAAAAGTGGTTATGTAAGAGCGAGAATCGACGGAATTATTTATGATTTGTCAGAGGATATCAAATTAGAGAAAAACATTAAGCATAATATCGAAATTATTGTTGACAGACTTGTTATGAAGCGTGATATTGCTTCTCGTCTTGCTGATTCTTTAGAAACTGCATTTTCTCTTACCGAGGGCACTGTTTTAATCGCAGTAGTTGATGGCGAAGAGTTTTTATATTCACAAAACTTTGCTTGTCCTGAGCACGGCTCGTTTATGGATGAATTAGAGCCAAGAATGTTTTCGTTCAATAATCCATTCGGTGCTTGTCCTACTTGTTCAGGCCTTAGTATGTTTTTAAGGGTATCTGAGGATTTACTGGTGCCTAACAGAAATCTTTCAATAAGCGAGGGTGCTATTAAAGGCTGTGGCTGGGGTCAGAGTGATAGAAGCACAATCGCAGGTATGTATTACACTGCACTCGCTGAAAAATACAACTTCACATTTGATACACCATTCAAGGATATTTCTAAAGCTGGTCAGGATGCTATTTTCTATGGCACCAAGGGCGAAAGAATTCAGGTAACCCGTGTCAATGAATATGGTAGTGGCACTTATATGACAGAGTTTGAGGGTATTGTCAATAACCTTGAACGCCGTCACAGAGAAACTACGAGCGACTGGTCAAGAAATGAAATTGAGCAATATATGACAGAAAGTCCTTGTCCTGCTTGTAAGGGCAAAAGACTTAAGCCTGCCTCATTAGCTGTAACTGTCGGCGGTAAAAATATTATGGAATTTACCGATATGTCAGTAAGAGAAGAATTAGAATTTATTGAGAAGGTTCAGGAAACTCTTTCAGAAAAAGACAAAAAAATCGGTAAGCAGATTTTTAAAGAAATTCGTTCACGACTTTCATTCCTTTGCGATGTTGGTTTAGATTATTTAACACTTTCCCGTTCAGCAGGCACACTCTCAGGTGGTGAAAGTCAGAGAATAAGACTTGCTACACAAATAGGCTCTTCTTTAATGGGTGTTTTATATATTTTAGACGAGCCAAGCATTGGTCTTCACCAGAGAGATAATGACAAATTATTGCAATCTCTTAAAAATTTAAGAGATTTAGGCAATACCCTTATTGTTGTTGAACACGATGAAGACACAATGAATACAGCGGATTATATAGTTGATGTTGGTCCCGGTGCAGGTGTTCACGGTGGACAGATTGTGTTCCAGGGTACTGTAAAGGATATTAAAAAATGTAAAGAGTCTATTACAGGTCAATATCTTTCAGGGAAAAGGAAAATTGAAACACCGGTAGCAAGAAGAGCGGGTAACGGCAAAGCTTTAATTATTAAGGGTGCTTCTGAAAACAACCTTAAAAATATTGATGTAGAAATACCACTTGGCAAATTTGTTGCAGTAACAGGAGTTTCAGGCTCAGGTAAATCTTCTTTGATTAATGAGATATTATTTAAGAAGTTAGCCGCAGAGCTTAATGGTGCAAGAAAATTCCCCGGTAAGCATAAAGAAATTTCAGGACTTGAGCATCTCGATAAGGTTATTGACATTGACCAGTCACCAATCGGCAGAACTCCTCGCTCAAACCCTGCAACCTACACCGGCGTGTTTACAGATATCCGTGAGCTTTTCGCACAGACACAAGACGCTAAAATGAAAGGCTACTCTGCAGGTAGATTTTCATTTAATGTAAAGGGTGGTCGTTGCGAAGCTTGTGAGGGTGACGGTATAATTAAAATTGAAATGAACTTTTTATCGGATGTTTATGTGCCTTGTGAGGTTTGTCACGGTGCAAGATATAACCGTGAAACATTAGAGGTTCTTTATAAGGGTAAGAGCATTTCAGATGTTCTTAATATGACAGTTGAAGAAGCAACTGAATTTTTCAAAAACCACCCTAAAATTCACAGAAAGCTGGAAACGCTTAATGATGTTGGTTTGGGCTATATAACATTAGGTCAGCCTGCAACAACACTTTCGGGTGGTGAGGCACAAAGAGTTAAGCTTGCAACTGAGCTTTCAAAACGCTCAACAGGCAGAACAATTTATATTTTAGATGAGCCTACAACAGGTCTTCACACTGCTGATGTAAGTAAGCTTTTAGAGGTTCTTAACAGACTTGTTGATGGTGAAAACAGCATTGTTGTAATTGAGCATAACCTTGATGTTATTAAAACCGCCGATTATATCATAGATTTAGGTCCGGAGGGCGGTAACGGTGGCGGTACTGTTGTTGCAACGGGTACACCTGAAGAGGTAGCCAAAAATAAAAAATCTTACACAGGTCAATATTTAAAGAGTGTTTTATCTAAATAAGTTATTGATATTTGTTAAGATAATATGTATAATAGCAAGGATAGATTTAAAAAGGAGTTTTAGCATTTATGAAAGCAAACGAAAGTATTGAAAAATACGATATTAAGATAAGAGAATACACAAACTATGCAATTAAAAGCATAAAGAATTGTTGCAAAAATTTCGGGCCAAGACCAACAGGTAGCGAGGCAGAAAAAAATGCACAGGAATATATGATGAATGACCTTAATAACTTCTGCGATGAGGTAACTCGTGAAGAATTTAAAGTGAGCGACAAAGCATTTATGTCGTGGATAAGAATAGGCGTTATTATGGCAATCTTAGGAATTGCAATGTTCACATTAGGATTTTTTGCAGTTGCCGCAGCAATCTTCTTTTTGATTATTTTAATGATTGCTCTTGAATTTGGTTTTTATAAGCCTGTTTTAGATGTATTCTTTAAAAAGAAAACTGCGGGTAATGTTTTCGGTGTAAGAAAATCAGAGGGCGAAACAAAAAAGAGAATTATTCTCTGTGCTCACACCGACTCTGCTTTTGAATGGAAATATACATACAAAACGGGCAGAAAAGGTGTTGCGTTTAATATTTACGGTGCGGCTATTTGTCTTTTGTTAAGCTTGGGCTTCTCAATTTATGGCATTGTAGCAAACGGTGCATTCTCAGAAATTGTATGGCTTTCAGATAATTTAGTTGCGAAGATTTTAGCAGTTGTGCTTTATCTTTCACTTATTATTTATTTCTTCAATTTCAGCTTTTTAAATTACAAATTACCTGTTACAGGTGCTATTGATAATTTAAGCGGTGTGTTTATTTCTAATGCAGTTGCCAAATTTCTTAACGATAATAATATCCGCTTCGAGAATACAGAGGTTTGTGTTCTTTTGACAGGTGCAGAGGAAGCAGGTCTTCGTGGCTCAAAATCATTCGTAAAAAATCACCCTGAATTACAGAATAAAGATATTGAAACTGTCGTAATAGGCGTTGATACAATTTGCGAAATGGACTTTATGAAAATCTACAGTAAAGATATGAACGGCTTTACTAAAAACGATGAGCGAGTTGCAAAGCTCATTCAGGATGGCGCAAAAATCGCAGGTTATGATGTACCGACAGGCACTATTGAATTAGGCGCAACAGACGCGGTGGCATTCTCACAAAAGGGTATTTCAGCAGCAACATTCGTTGCTATGAATCCGGAGCCGTCAAGATATTATCACACAAGACTCGACACAGTTGATATGATAAAGCCACAGGCAATTGATGCAGGTGTTAAAATCGCGCTTGAAACTGTATTTTTGTACGATGAAAAAGGAATTTAAAATATGAATTCTAAAAATCTTAATCATAAGCTCACAGGAAGTGGTGCACTGTTAGATGAAAACGGTGTGCTTCGTGAAGCAGGTTGGGCAAATAGTCTGATTTTTGACTATTCTCGCTCAATGGTAAAAGCAAATAAAAGCCGTCTTAAAGAATGGGACTACTACCACATTATTGACAGCGAAGGCAAATATGCAGTTTCGTTCACATTTGCCGATAACGGCTATATGGGGCTTATTGATTGTTCTGTTTTCGATTTTGTTACAAAAGAAAAGTTTTCTGCAACAGAAATTCCTATAATGCCAATGGGTAAATTGAATTTACCGACTACAAGTGAAAAAGGCGATATTTCCTTTAAGAATAAGGGCTGTGAATTTCACATTGACAGAACTGAAAACGGCAGACATTTTTACTGCAAATTCGAGAGAACCTTTAATCATACAGAAATTGTTGCCGATATTTATTTAGAACAGCCACCAATGGATACAATGGTTATTGCAACTCCCTGGAAGAAAAACAAAAAGGCGTTTTACTATAACCAGAAAATCACTTGTATGAAAGCAAAAGGCTCTATGACAGTCAAGGGCAGAACTTATACATTTGACGAAAACAAGGATTTCGGAATTCTTGACTGGGGCAGAGGCGTCTGGACTTATGACAATACATGGTATTGGGGCGTAGGTAGTGGCTTAATCAACGGCAAGCCGTTTGGCTATAACATTGGTTATGGTTTTGGCGATACTTCTAATGCGAGTGAAAATATGCTTTTCTATGACGGTAAATGCCACAAATTAGATTTAGTAGATTTTGGTATTCCTGAAAATGTAATGGCTCCCTGGAATATGACTTCAAGTGATAATCGTTTTACTATGCAGTTTACACCGTTTTTCAACGACAGAACTGATATTTCTGCAGGTGTTATGTCACAACACGCCGATAAATTATTCGGAATGTTAAATGGCACAGCAGTTTTAGACGATGGCACAGAATTAAAAATTGAAAATATGCCCGTATTTCACGAAAGAGTGCGGAATAAGTGGTAATAGCAAAGCCCGACAGATATGTCGGGCTTTGTTGTTTAGTGCTGAATGCTGAGTGCTGAATGCAAAATTAAGGGTCTGCGACGCGATTGTAATTAAAAATTAAAAATTTCGGAACTGCGTTGGCAATTATAATAGTTATTTGTTGGGATAGGGTTTATCAATATCAGTAAGACCTAATAAATAATCTACACTGACATTGTAAAATTTTGCAATTTTAATCAGCGTTTCTGGTGTCATAGAATTTATGCCGTTTTCATAAGCTGAATATGTTCTTCTGTTTATGTGTAATTCATCTGCTAAATTTTGCTGTGTAAGGTCATTATCTTCCCTTAAATCACGAATTCTTTTATAAATCATAAATTATCACCTTGATAATTATATTATGCCATAAATTCTGCCATTGACATTTGGCAGAATTTATGGCATAATAAAGGAAAAAGGGGTGAAACACAAAAAAATGTTGCCAAAAATATAATATAATGTTATTATAAAAATATAATAAGGCAAAGTTTGGGGATTTTAATTTATCTAACAGGGAGGAAAATGTATGAAAAAGAAAATAAGTTTGATTTTAGTTCTTTGTTTTGTTATCAGTCTTTGTTTCAGTATTCCGGTAAGTGCAATAGAAAATACGGAAGATATAGTGGTTTCCGGGCAATTCACTTTTAAGTTAAACGAAGAGGGTAATGGGTATATTCTTATAGGTTATAATGCAGCTGAGGGTGGAAATATTGTTGAGATACCTGCATTTCCCGATTTTTCAAAGGCACCGTACTTATCGTTAGTGGAAATAGATACAAATGTATTTAAGGGTGTAAATGTGGTTTCTATTACAATTCCGGAAACTGTAAAGAAAATGACAGGTGATGGTTTTGCTCATCAAGGAACTCAAAAGGTATATATAAAAAGTCTTGTAAATTGGTGTAATATTGAATTCAGCAACAATCAATCAAATCCATTATATACTTTACCATTTGGATCAGGTTCTGAATTATATCTTAACGGGAAGCTTGTTGAAGATTTAGTTATACCAGACGGAATAACAGAAATTAACCCTCATACTTTTGCGAATTGTAATAGCATAAAAACTATAACAATTCCTAAATCTGTTAAAAAAATTGGTGTGAATGCTTTCGGTGATAATAATAATCTGAAACATATATATTATGTTGCTACAGAAGAAGCTGTGGCAGAAATTGAAATTAGTAATGGTGCTTTTTCAGATGAATGTACACCATTTATTCATTATAATTGCAAAGAACATACCGTAACATATAAAAGCACAACAGCCTTTTGCATAGATACAGTAAAGGCAGAATGTTCTTGTGGTTACTCATGGTTAGTAAGCAGAGTTCAGAACGAACATAGATATGTCGGAAATTGTTGCGATAACTGTGGTAAGAGTGTGTGGGGTTACAAAGAATTGGATGATGGTAATATTTGTGTGTACGATTATTTCAATAGTGAAGAGAAGAATGTTGTTATCCCATCAGAAATTGATGGAAAAACAGTAGTAGCGCTTGATTTTAAGGATGCAAAAAATATTATAGTAAATGCAGAAACAATAGTTGTGCCTGATACTGTCAAAAATATTTCAAATGTTTTTATAAATTATTTGGGTTTGAATACAAACTCCGATTTACAAAGGATAGTGCTCCCTGAAAGCGTTACTCAGATTTCAGGGTTGCAAATAGGTAAAACGATTACTGTTATGGGTGTGCCAGGTTCAAAGGCAGAAGAACTTGCAAACCAAAAAGGCTTTGAATTTGTTGATATGTCAACTATATATTCTGTTAATGTGAAAAATGCAGAAATTGTTGATGGAATGTTTGTAGTTGACGAAATAGAAAAAACTGAAATCCAGAATGTTTTAAAACCTACTGGTGATTACAGTGTTTCAGTAACACCAAAATATAATGGTGTTTACAGCACAGGTACAAAAGTAAGTGTACAAGATAAAGATGGAGTAACATTAAAAGAACATACACTTGTTGTTAAAGGTGACACTAACGGCGATGGTGTGTGTGATGTTCTTGACTGTATGCTAGTTGAATTAGCAAGGAACAATAACACAACATTAGCTAAAAGTGCTTTTTTAGCAAGTGACCTTGCAGAAAACAACGAAATAACAGTTGAAGATTATCAAGCAATAGTAGAAAAAGCAATAGCATAAAACAAAAACTCGGTAGAGAAATCTACCGAGTTTTTTGTGAGGAAATAAGAGTGCAAAATATAATTGAAAATTGAAAGTTGAAAATTGAAAATTAAGGGTCTGCGACGCAATTATAATTAAATAACAAAAGATAAGTTCTATCATTTAAAGTTTTTGTAAACTAAAAATGATAGAACTTGCTGTTTTTATTGACTAATAATTATAATCAAGTCCGTAGGACTTCCGAAATTCAGCACTCAGCATTCAGCACTCAGCATTTTAAAAGGCGAAGCCTTCCGAAATTCTTAATTCTTAACTTCTACCTTTGCATATTGGTCAGTGATAATATCAGCATTGGTTAATTTGTTTCCACCCGAATAAACATTTTCAATTGTAGCATTGATTGTGTTCTGTCTACCGTTAGAAGTGAATTTTGCAGGGAGCTCTGCGTTGTACTTAATGTTTTTATATTGGATGTTATCAATCCTGAAGTTTTCAATATCATCACTATAAACAAGACAACCTATAGCTCTGCCTGTGTCTTTGAAGATTTCAATGTTGTCATAAGTAACATTGCTGATTGAGCCGCCTTGTTGTTCAACTATTATTCCGAGTGAACAAACTCTGTCGTTATCCCAGGTTGCATCACGGTAAATTATTGAAGAATCTTTGAATGTAACATCGCTGATAGGGGTGTGGACTTCACCGAAAATACCAAAGCATCTTGCTTTGCCACCCCAACCGGTACACTCGCTGAAAGTAATGTTTTTGCTGTGGATTCCCTCGTAACCACCAAGGCCCTTTACGCCGAATAAATCGTCACCGGTTCTTACAAAGCTTCTGCTTACATTAACATTTCTTGAACTGCAGATTGCGAAACCGTCAGAGTTTATTCTGTAACCGAAAATGTCAACATCAACAATATTTACATTTTCACAGTTGTATGTAATAAATGACCATTCTGGTGAGTTAATAATTTTAGGACCGATAACCTCAACATTGCTACAGCTTGTGAATACCATACCGCGTCTTTCTCTGCGGTCAAGTCTTGTCATATCTAAAACACCACGACCGTAAAATCTTACATTTGAACAGTTGCCAAAATTTACAAATGGCATTCTTGTAAGCCCAAGACTATTGGAAGAAAGTGCTTCTTCTTCAACATAAAGTGATTCGTCACTTAAAGAATTTATTTCATATTTATGGTTTGCAATGAGGTAAGCACCTTGTCTTAAATAAATAACTGAATTGCTTTTTGTTACATTTATATAATCAAGGTAATGAACACCGCTGTCATATACAGTAACATTTTCTTCGCCATATTCAGCCTTTAAGCCTTCAATTGTTGCATCTTCATTGAGACGGTCTTTTACAAAAAGAGTGAAGCCCGCTTCCTGACTTGCGTCATTAAATAAGAATGTGTAAGTGCCGGTACCTGTAATTTTGGCAGTCATTGTGCCTTTGTTTACATCAGTGGTAACATTTAATGATTCCGGTAAGCAGATAGCTTCTTTAATTTTATAGTCATCAGAATCAAGCTCAATTTCTAGTGGTAATGAAGTGCTTTCATCAATATAAATTTCAGAGAATGAATGTAATTCACCTGTTTCTGTGTCACCAACAAAAACAACTGTTGAGTAAACAGGGATGTTATAATCATTTATTTCGAGTGTGTAGTAAGGTGAAATTATAATACCATTAGCGTCGTCGTGGCCACGGGCTTCGCCGTATTCACCATCACCCTCAGTTGCTCTGTTTTTAAACTTTTTTAAAGAAATACCATTTTCTTTTAAGGTTTTAACTGCCTCAGCCGGATATTGAAGATATGAAAAATCACGAGCTTCAACATCAGGGTAGTCAGGCTCGGCTTTAGGTGGGGTTGAAATAAGTGCACCTAAAGCAGTTAAAAGACTTAAAATTGCTGACATAACTATTTTTAAAATTGCTTCCATAATAAAAATACACCTCGCATATTTGTTACATAAGTATATCACGAAAATTTATAAATTTGAAGTATATTATTGGAATTTCTGACAATAATTATTTCGAGGTGGTAATAATGGAAAAATATGTATGTCCTTGCGGTTACGAGTATAAAGTAGCAGAAGGCGATCCGGATAGTGGAATTGCACCAAATACCCCGTGGGGAGAAGTGCCGGCAGATTGGGTTTGTCCTATTTGCGGTTTAGGTAAAGAAGCATTTGAGAAAGAATAAACTCACCTTTGCGGTGAGTTACATAGGGGGATTTTTTATGAACGGAACTGCTTTATTTAATTTATCTTACGGAGTTTATGTAATAACCGTCTGGGCAGATGGTAAGCCGACAGGGTGTGTTGCAAATGCGTGTATGCAGGTAACATCAGAGCCACCAAAGCTGATAATTTCTTTGAATAAAAGCTGTTATACAAATAAATATGTTAAAGAAACGGAGGTTTTCGCAGTTAATGTTTTAGGTGAAAATGCAGATTCTTCAATAATTACCGAGTTTGGCTTCGCTTCCGGTAGTGAAGTTAATAAATTTGAAAATCGGGATTATATCATTAAAGAGAATTTACCCGTTTTAAAAGATAGTGTAGCCTTTATTACCTGTAAGGTATTAGACGAAAAAGAAACTGACACTCACACAATATTTTTAGCACAGGTGACCGATGCCGATAATTTAAAAGCGGACACACCAATGACTTATTCTTATTATCATAAAGTGTTAAAAGGCAAAACTTCTAAAAAAGCACCGACATATAAAGCAGAAATGGATTGATTTTTAATCAGTCCATTTTACTTTTTTCACAAAAAAATCTTGCAAATTTTTATGCTGAAATTGTGTATAATGTATAATTTTTTCTTGACTATTGATTATGTATCTATTATAATAATATGGATAATGCAAAAGTGTTTTTGCGTTATCTCATAGTAAAGATAGTTTTGTGTTTTTAAATATAATTTACATAGATTTATATTTTTGATATAAGAGCGTAAGCTTAACAAAACTTTATTACTATATCCGAGAGAGTGGCTTTTTGTCACTCACCTTAAAATATATTCAGAAAGGGGCATTCCGTTAATGGATCCTATCACAATTGCAATTATTGCAGCAGTTGCTGCGGCAGTTGTTTTCGGTGTTGTAGGGTTTATCATCGGTGGCGCTCACAGAAAAAAAGTTGCTGAATCTGCTATAGGCTCTGCTACTGAAGAAGCAGCACGCATTGTTAATAATGCTATGACTGAGGCAGAACAAAAGAAAAAAGAGGCAATTCTTGAAGCCAAGGATGAAATCCACAAGCAAAGAACCGAAACAGAGCACGAGCTTCGTGAAAGGCGTGCTGAAGTTCAACGCCAGGAAAAACGAATGATTCAAAAAGAAGAGAGTCTTGATAAAAAGGTTGAGGCTCAGGAGAAGAAGGAAGAATTACTTCAACAAAAAATTAAAGAAGTTGATGAAAAAGCACTCGAAATTGAAACTATTAAAAAGAGTCAATTTGATATGCTTGAAAAAATCTCCGGTTATAGCAGAGAACAAGCAAGAGAGCTTCTTCTTAAAAATCTTGATGAACAATTAACTCATGAAAAAGCTCTTAAAATTTATGAGTATGAGCAACAAACAAAAGACGAAATGGACAAAATGGCAAAAGAAATTATTTCTGGTGCTATTCAGCGCTGTGCAGCAGACCACGCTGCAGAAGCTACCGTTTCTGTTGTTGCACTCCCTAACGATGAAATGAAAGGTAGAATCATTGGTCGTGAGGGTAGAAACATCCGTACAATTGAAACAATTACAGGTGTTGACCTTATTATTGACGATACACCTGAAGCAATTACAGTTTCTTGCTTTGAGCCTGTAAGACGCGAAATTGCTCGTCAGACTCTCGAAAGACTTATTCAGGACGGCAGAATTCACCCGACAAGAGTTGAAGAGATGTATGAAAAGTGCAAAAGAGAAGTTGAGCTTACAATTAAGCAAACAGGTGAAAAGGCAGTTATTGACGCAGGCGTAAACGGCGTAAGCGGTGAGCTTGTTAAGCTCTTAGGTAAGCTTAAATACCGCACAAGCTATGGTCAGAATGTACTTAATCACTCACTTGAGGTTTCTTACCTTTCAGGTCTTATGGCTGCCGAGGTTGGTGCAGATGTTAAGCTCGCAAAGCGTGCAGGTCTTCTTCACGATATCGGTAAGGCTCTTGACCACGAGTACGAGGGCTCTCATGTTGAATTAGGTGTTGAGGCTGCTAAAAAGAACAGAGAAAACGAACAGGTTGTTCACGCTATTCACGCTCACCACGGTGATGTTGAGGCAAAAACACTTGTTGCTGCTATTGTTCAGGCCGCAGATGCTATTTCAGCAGCAAGACCGGGCGCAAGACGCGAAAATGTTGAGACATACATTAAAAGACTTCAGAAGCTTGAAGAAATTGCTACATCATTTGATGGTGTTGAAAAATCATTTGCAATTCAGGCAGGTAGAGAAGTAAGAATTATTGTTAAGCCTGACGTTATTTCTGATGACCAGATGACACTTGTTGCAAGAGATATTGTTAACAAAATTGAAAATGAACTCGAATATCCGGGTCAGATTAAGGTTAACATCATCAGAGAAAGTCGTGCAGTAGATTACGCAAAATAATCTGATTTACAAATTAAATAAGCAAAACGGAACGCCTTAACAAGTTGTTCCGTTTTTGTATTTAGTTTTTTAATTTCGGCGTATGCCATAGAAAGAGCAAAAAAATGCGTTTATTATTTATTGGTGATGTAGTAGGTATTGGCGGTTGCGAATTCTTAATGAAGAAATTACCTGACTACAAAAAAGAAAATGGTGTAGATGTCTGCATTGCAAATGGTGAAAATTCAGCACAGGGCAATGGTGTAACACCATTTTCGTGTAAAATGCTTTATGACAGCGGTGTCGATTTCATAACCTTAGGTAACCATTCCTTCAAAAGACCTGAGATTATGGATTATTTAGACAAAGAAAGTGCAATAATAAGACCGTACAACTTCCCGAAAGGTGCACCCGGTAAGGGTGTCGGCATTATTGATAAGGGCAGGTACAGAATTGCTGTTATCAACTTAATGGGTACAGTTTATTTAGATGCACTTAACAATCCGTTTTTAGAAATTGAAGAAGCATTAAAGGAAATTGAAGATTGCAAAACAGTAATTGTAGATTTTCACGCAGAGGCGACTGCAGAAAAGCGTTCTTTAGGCTTTTATCTTGATGGTAGAGTTACCGCAGTTTTAGGAACACACACTCATGTTCAGACTGCCGATGCACAGCTTTTGCCTCAGGGCACTGCTTATATTACAGATGTCGGAATGACGGGACCTGTTCAGTCAGTTTTAGGAATAGACCCTGAATTAGCGATAAAAAAGATGAAATCTCATGTGCCTGTAAGGTTTTCTAATGCAGAAGGCAAACATTCTATGGATGCATGTCTTATTGATATTGATGAAAAAACAGGTAAAGCAACATATATAAAAAGGGTGGTGCTTAAATGAAAAAAATAATCGCAATTTTACTTATATTATCTTTTTCAGTAACACTCTTTTCGTGTGATAATAGCACAGGTAACGAAGAAGAAACCGAATCAGGTGATTGGGAATATGTTTTGCCGACACCTGTTGTTAATGCTGATGTTTCTTTGCCGTTTACTTCTGCTGATAGCTTCAATCCATACAAGTCAAAAAGCAAATTGAACAGAAAGCTTATACCGCTGATGTATGAGGCACTTTACAGTAAAACTGAAGATGGCTACGGCTATCCGCAATTAGCGTTAAGTGCAACCGAAAGCGGTAAAACAGTTACAATCAAGTTAAAACAGGGTATTGTATTTTCTGACGGAACGCCTTTTAATGCAGATAATGTTAAATATTCTTATGAGCTTGCAAAAAAGAATGCTTACTATAAGAATAATTTGAAAGATATCAAAGCTTTTCAGGTTGTTGATAATTTTACTCTGAAAATAACTTTCAGTGGTGCAATGCTTTCGCCACTCAATCTCCTTTCGTTCCCGATTGTCCTTGAAAATGGCAATGCGTTCTTAGGTACAGGCAAATATGTTTTAAAATATCTCCAGAGTACACCTTATTTTGAGGTTAATAAAAATAACGCAAATTACAGTCCGCAGTGGAATAAGCAAATCGCACTTTACGATATGGCAGGCTCTTCAAGTGAGGTTTATGCTTTCAAGGCTAATAAAATAAGTGTTTATGATGATGATTTGACTGACGGTGCTTACGAAAACCTTTCCTCAAAAACAGTTTCTGTTCCTACAAATAATTTGGTTTATGCAGGACTTAATATGAAGTGGGCAGGCTCAATTACTTCTGTTGCCTGGATAAGAAGAGTTATAAATATAGGCATAAATCGTGTCGATATAGGTGCGGCATCCTTTTTAGGTCAGACAGAGCCTGCAACAACACCATTTAAACCGAGCTTTTATAAGCTTTCGGGGCAGGAATTACTTGAGCCGACAGGCGACCTTAACAGAGCAATAAATATTTTAGAAGAAAATGGCTACGATAAATTCACCAATGAGGGCTACAGAACAGACGGTGTTAACACCTTAAAGCTTTCTATTTTAGTGTGTAATGAAAACCCTTACAAAAAAGGCGTTGCCGAGGCACTTCAGAAATCTCTGGCAACATTAGGTATTAAAGCAACAATAAGCCTTAAAAATAATGAGGAATATCTGAAAGCTTTAGAAGCAGGGCATTATGAAATTTACATTGGCGAAATTGAATTACCTGCCGATTGCGATTTAAGTGAATTCTTTACAGAAAACGGACAGGTGAATTACGGCATAGCAGAAAAAACATCTGCACTTTACAGCAATTTTAAAAGCGGAAAAGCAAATATGACAGAGCTTATTGAGGGCTTTTATTTGCAAGCTCCGTTTGCACCGCTTTTTTACAGAAAAACAGTTATGTCGGTTAACCCTAATATAAGTGGAATTACCACTAATGAGGGTGATGTTTACTTGTCAGTTTCCGATTGGCGTGTTAAGAAATAATACTTGTATTTAACAAACAAATATTATATAATTATGACATTGTTTTATAGGAGGCGTTTTAATGGACCCGATTAAAGTTGACTTTTCAGGCAAGGGTAAACCTACTGAGGTAATAATCCCACCTGAGAAAAAGATTCTTAAAATTATTATTGCAATTATTTTAACATTAGTAGGCGGTGCAGTTGCTTACTACTTTATGTTACCTGCACTCAATTTTAAATCCTTGGATTTCTATTATTTTATAGGTATTCTTGTTGCAATTTATGTTGTTTCAACATTCATTTTGAGCAAGGCGTTTATGAAGCCTGAGTATATTCCTTATGTTAAAAAGAGAGCAACAATACCTGTTATTATTGGCCTTGTATTTGCGTTAGTTCTTGGCGTAGGTTATTTAACATCCTGCGAGCTTTTCAGAGCAAGAGCATACAGCGAGATTATTGATGTTAAAACTGAAAATTTCGGTGAAAACGAAAACAGTATTACAACAATTACAAGCCTTGAAGACTTTTCTGCAGTTCCTATGATTGATAAAGAGGTTGCAGAAAACCTTGCAAATAAAAAATTGGGTGAGCTTTCAGAATATGTTTCACAGTTTGTTATTGACAGTGCTTATTCAACACAAATCAACTATAAAGGCAACCCTTACAGAATTTTCCCGTTAAAATATGGCGATGTTTTCAAATGGTTCAATAATACCCGTGACGGTATTCCTGCATATATTTCGGTTAATATGTACACACAGGAAGCAAATACCGTTATTTTGAAAGGTGAAGGTCTTAGCAATATCAAGGTTTCAACAAACGAATATTTCAACGAGAAGCTTAATCGTGTTCTTCGTTTTGCATTCCCGACATATATGTTTGGTACACCATCGCTCGAAATTGACGAAAATGGCAAACCTTGGTGGGTGTGTGAAGTAGTTGACAAAACTGTTGGTCTTATCGGCGGTACTGATGTTATCGGTGTTGTTTTAGTTGACGCAGCAGATAAAAATAATATCAAAGAATATTCACTCGAAGAAATAAGAACTAATAAAGAAATTCAATGGATTGACCAGATTTATTCTGACGATTTGCTTGTTAAACAATATAACTACTTCGGTAAATACAGCGGTGGTTTTATCAATGCATATATTGGTCAGTCAGGCGTTGTTTCTACAACTGAGGGTTCAAGCTATATTGCATCAGGCGATGATGTGTGGCTTTACACAGGTGTTACATCAGTTACAAGCGACGATTCTATTGTAGGCTTTGCAATTATCAACCAGCGTACAAAGGAAGCAGTTTTCCAGAGAATTGCAGGTACAACTGAAAGTGGTGCTCAGAAATCTGCTGAAAGTATTGTTTCAGATAAGGGCTGGAAAGCAACATTCCCGGTGCTCCTTAACATTGACGGTGAAGCAACTTACTTTATGGCTCTTAAAGACAACAGCGTTGTAAAGAGCTTCGCAATGGTAAGTGTTGAAAGAGTTCAGGATGCTGTAAGAAGCGAAGATGACGCTAACCCTGATATTGAAGCTTGTCTTAAGGCGTATGTTAATAAAGTAAAAGCAAGTGCAGGTCTTGTACTTAACATTGACTACAACGCAGTTCTTCCCGATTCTATAAGCGGTGGCGATTCATCAAATAATGGTGGCGACACTACTGACAGCACAGAATCAACAATTGAGAGCGTTACAGGTGTTATTACAGATATCCGCACAGCAGTTGAAAACGGCAACAGTGTTTATTATATTGCACTTGACGGCAAAGCAGTTTACTACTCAATGTCTGCAGTAAATGACAATAATGTTGTTATTCTCAATGTAGGCGATACAGTAACTATCACTTACAAAACACAGGAAGGCAAAATTATTCCTGCTAAGAGTATAAAATAATTTTTTATCCCCTATGCAATTTGAATTTGCATAGGGGATAAGTGTTTTTAAATAATCAACATTTCTTCTTCTCTCAACTCACCATTCTCATAAACAACAGTTTTTACTTCGTATTTACCGAAATTAAGTGGTAATGTGGTTGAATTAACAGAAATACTTGTTTTGATTTCATCATTACTATTATTTAAAAGACGGAAAATTGTTGCGTTTTTGTTATCTGCCTTTTTCATAGTAACGAGTGAAATTATATCGTCACCTAATGAAACATCAAAATCCTTTTCTTTATTTTGTGATGGCACAGGGAAAAGGTTTAGAGCATACGGCTTTTGAGTAAATTCCTGAGCTTTTCTTTCAAGCTTGTTTGTATCAGTGACAGTTAATCTGAATGAAAAACTGTTTTCGCCCTGGTCAATCTTCTTTGTGAAGCGGTCGCTTGGAATTAACTGACGGTCATTTATCGGGTGAGCACAGTAGGTAACACCACGCACAAGTGAAATATATAAAGCGTTGTTTTCAAAATGGCTTCCGTAAGTGCCATTGTTTAAAAGTGCAAGACTCTTATTGTTATTGTCAAGTGCAATAAATCGGTGAGCAACATTTTCTCTTGCATCAGTAAATAATTTTTCAGTACCAAAAGCAGTTTGTCCTATAAGTTTACCATTTGTTAAAACGGGTACTTTTAACTTGATGATTTTGTCAATATCACCCATAAAGAGTGTTACATCAATGTCAATATCATCATTAAGTTTATATATTTTATATTTTATTACTGCTCTTGTGTTTTCGCTTTCAAAAAACGCTTCTACACCTAAGAAAATATCACCGTCTTCAATAATCTGAATGCTCTTCATATTTTTGAAAACACCACTCGGAGTTTTCATTAGTGTGAAGGCTTTTTCATTTGTACCCATTCTTTTTTGTTGTTCGTCGCTCATTCCCCAAGGGTCAGCGTTATCAGTAAATTCAACCAACTCGAAGCCGTCTTTTATGTAGTCAACACCATCAATACTATATCTTTTCAAAAGACCTGTTTCTTTATCAATTTCAACATATTTTCTGTCGTTTTTGAATACAAGCTTTTCTTTTGCTTCTTTGTTTTTTATAGGCTCGAATTCTACGAAAACTGAAAAACGGTTAAAGCCTAATGGCGAGAGCTTTGCATTAAATGCAATTCTTTTACGCCAGTCAAGATTTAAGTTGCTTTCTTCTTTAATTACCTGATATTTAACCTCGTTTCCGTTTTCGTCAAATACAGTAAGCTTTGAGTAAAGCTCATCAGACCAGTTCTGGTCCTGGAGCATAAATTCACACTCGACTGTATCTTCTAATTCATAAGGGTGTGGGTTAAATACAAAAATAGGGTATTCACCCGGACGAGATACTTCTTTAACTGATGAGAGAGCAAAAATTGCTCTTGTTTTAAGTCTTTCTGCCTCTAAAAGACCGTGGTCTAAAAGCTTTAAGCCGTTATCCTCACCGCATTGAATTGATGAGCCGGGGAGAACATCGTGGAACTCAGTATTAAGTAAATCTTCTGTGATTTCGTGAATTTTCTCTTCGGGATAGTCCTTTAATAAACCTTTATTATATGCAGTTGAAAGGATTTTTTCTGTAAAGAAAAGTTCATTTTCGAGTAAAGCGTGTTTTTTCTTTACCCTGTACATTGAAGAATAGCAACCGGGCATTGAAATTCTTAAAGATTTATCGAAAGAATATGTTGGCTCAACTTCCTTAAAATACTTTTCAGGCGTTGAGTGAATGTAGTTATCATTTGAAGTTTTTATTAAATCTGTAATGTCAGTTAAGTCCTTGTCAGATGGTCCGCCACCGTGGTTGCCAACGCCCCAGAGTATTAAGCAGGTGTCGTGCTCATCGTCATTTGCGCGTCTTTCAATGCTTTCTCTTGATTTACCTAAAGGAGAGTTGTATCCGTGTGCTCGTAACGCTTTTATTTTACTTCCGTCAAGACCCTCCCAGTAAAATAAATCAACATCTAAATCTAACTGACTACCATAAGGACGAGTGAAAATGTAGCTGTCCTGACCGCATTTTTTCATAATCTGAACAAGACCTACTGTGTGCCCGAATGGGTCAAAGTTAATCGCAGTAGTAGGGTGAACCCCGAATTTTTCTGAGAAATATCTTTTTGCTTCTAAAATTTGCCTTACAAAGCTTTCACCTGAAGGCATATTGCAGTCAGGCTGTAAATACCAGCCACCCATAATATGCCATTTGCCTTGTTTCACTAATTCCTGAATTTTCTTGAATAATTCAGGTGCATATTCTTCAACATATTTATAAACAGTCACTTCATTGTGACAGAAAATATAATCGTGCTTCTCTGCTAAATTTACCGCAGATTGAAAAGTTGAAAGCACTGCACTCGCACCCTCTTGCCAGTCCCATTGCCAGATAGGGTCAATGTGTGCGTTGCAGACTAAGTGTATTTGTTTCATAAAAAATACCCTCTTTTATTACCTAAATATATTTAACTAAAAAGTATTTGCTGAGTTTTTGATTTTCTTTATTCTCTCTTATAAACTCAACACTGAATCCGCTTTTTTTATAAAATTCAGGTGCCTGAAAATTATAAGTAGATAAATTTATGTTTTTAAATCCTTTGTTTTTGTAATAACTTTCTACTGTTTCAACAAGTTTAGTTCCAATATGTTTATTGCGATAATCTTCTAATACAATAAGGTCGCTAATATGGATCTCTTTGTAATAAGCGTGCCCTGTTATTATTCCTACAACTTTGTTTTCTTCTTTTGCAATGAAATTAAAAGGGGTGTAATTACAAGTTATGTTATTTTTATGGCAAATTTGTTGAATTCAGTATCAATAATTTCATAGAATTCTTCGGTTAAGGTTTCATAATATTCAATGTTTAACATAGTTTGTTTTCGCTTTCTTTTAGTGATGTTTTGGCTTATGCGAAATGTCATTATGAATGATTTGTAGACGTTGCCTACATGAATTGAGTGTCATGAATTGCTACGCATGATTTGATTTGCATAACAATGCCGACAGGCAAATCATGCATCGTAAGATGCAAATTATGAACTTTAGTTCAAATTATGCTTTGCAAATCATTGTTGAAACAGTGCAACTGTTTCAACATGGCTCGTCCTTGGAAACATATCCACAGGCGTTACTTTTTTGGTTTCATATCCCAGATTCAACAATCTCTCTGCGTCACGGGCAAGTGTTGCAGGGTCGCAGGAAACATAGACGATTCTTTCGGGTTTCATTTCTGAAACAGTTTTTAAAAGCTCTTCAGAGCAACCCTTTCTCGGAGGGTCAAGAATTACCACTTTTGGTGTAATGCTTCTGTTTTGTAATTCTTTAATTGCGTCTTTCGCATCACCACAAATAAATTCTGCATTTTCTATGTTATTGAGCTTTGCATTGAGCTTCGCATCTTCAATAGCGTCAGGAATAATCTCAACACCAATTAAAGATTTAGCTTCCTTTGCCATTGAAAGACCGATTGTGCCGGTGCCACAGTAAAGGTCTAAAAAGTCGTCATCTTTTGTAAGTGCGGCATATTCTTTTGCTTTGCTATAAAGTAATTCGGCGGTATAGTGATTTACCTGATAAAATGAGAGGGGAGAAAGCTTCACCTTGACGCCACAAAGAATATCTGTAATAAAGCCGTCACCGAAAAGCGTTTCGCAGGTATCACCTAAAACAACATTAGTTTTTTCTTTGTTCTTGTTTAAAATAAGTGTTTTAAAGCCATTAACTGCTTTTAAGCTTTCAATAAGCTCATCACTGTTTTTAAGTGTATCGCCATTTATTACAACACAAACCATAATTTCGTTTGTGTTAAATGCTTTTCTTAAATAAATGTGACGAATTAAGCCGATGTGCAATTCTTCACTGTAAACAGGGATATTGTAGTTATTTATAAATTTTCTGAATATTTCAATAATTTCACCAAATTCAGTTGGCTCTAAAAGACAGTCGTCACCGTCAATTACACGGTGACTTTTTTTAGCATAAAAGCCAATTTTTAAAATGCCGTTTTCTCGTCTTACAGGGTATTGTGCCTTGTTTCTATATCTTTCTGTATTGCTTGAGCCGATTATTGCTTCAAATTCAGGCTCTAAATGAGCTATTCTTAAAAATGCATCTTTAACCTTTTCTGCCTTTAACTGTAATTCTGCATCATATTTTAAATGCGAAAAAGAGCAACCGCCACAGTATTTAAAATGCTCACATTCTGGCTCGATTCTGTCTTTAGATGGCTTAATAATCTTCATAGCCTTACCAATGGCATAATTCTTTTTTGCCTTTATAATATGGCATTTTATGACATCATTTTTAGCGGTATTTTCAACAAATACCGCAATGCCGTCTTTTTTTCCTACACCGCTACCTTCTGAGGTGTAGCCTGTTATTGTTAAATCAAAATCATCGTTTTTCTTAATCATTGTTTATTTCCTTTTGCAGTTCTAATAGAAGCAATTAGTAATTTTCGTATTTTACTACATTTTGCAAATAAGTCGGAATATTGTTCAGATGTTATTGCTCCTACAGTTTTAAATAAATCGAGCCAATAATCAGTTTCGTAACATTCTTTTAAAGAAATCTGGAATTTATTTATAAAATCGGCCTTACTTGAGGCATAATTAGCTTCGTGTATATTTGCACCAACACTCGTACCAGAGCGTAGTAATTGATTTGTTAAAGCACTAATTTTTTTATTGCCTTTTATATCTGCACAAAGTTCTACAATATCAACAGCAAATGCCTTAGATAAAATTATAAGTTGGTTTTCTGGCATAAAATCACCTTCATAAATGAATTGTAGGCGATGCCTACATGAATTGAAAACATGAATTGCTACGCATGATTTGATTTGCGCAACAATGCCGTAAGGCAAATCATGCACCGTAAGATGCAAATTATGAACGCCAGTTCAATTTATGCTTTGCAAATCATTGTAGTAGGTTTAGTAATGATTTGTAGG
>SVPR01000009.1 GCA_015065785.1 Oscillospiraceae bacterium
AGGAATAGCAGTACCAATACCATTGAGAATTTTTGCAAATGAAATAACCTGACCGCGTTCTTCAGCATCAGGAGTCATAACATTAGGTAAGCTCCACATTGGCACATCAGCCATTGTATTTGCCATAAGACGGGGGACGGTTCTATGTCTTAGTCTCAGTTGCAAGTAGCAAGTGTGCAAGTTACAAGTAAAATTAACAACAACTCAGGTAATTGATTTCGGTCAACTATCTGAGTTGTTTAGTTATATTTAACACTTTTGACTAATTTTGCAGAAGATTTCAGAATTGCTTGATTTAATTTGAAAAATTTGGTATATTGAAGTTAAGAAAAGGCAACGGACGGCGCAGGACATAGAACCGTCCCCTGTCTTAAATTAGTAAATAAAACTTTAATAATTTTAGGGGCATTTTCTTCAATAGGTAACTTGATAGCTTTTGTATTTTTTGACTTGGTTGATTTCTCTGTTGATGGTTATTTTTCTACAAAATATTTTAAAAGGATGGTATTATGATAATAAAAAATAATAGTTCTTTTATCATTTGCGTCCGTTTTGGAGAAAATATGATACAAGAAATCCTTCCAAAACAGACATATAATATAGAAATACCTCCGGATTTCGATTTTTTTTTAAAAAATGATAGTTCAATTGTAAAAAAGAAACATAAGAATGCACTTGTATTGTTTAGTATTGTTTCTCAATATACTTGCGTCTCACAAACATCAAATCCATATATTGAAGTTGATGTCGAAACTGATTCAATGCTATTTGGCGTAGAATATATTTGTGCTATGATAAAAAAATCGGAAAATATTGTTATAAAAGAAAAGAATTTTTATATAAAAGATCTTAACAATATTGATAGTTTATTTGAAGAAAGGTATAATTACAATTTCAAGCAAGATTTACAAATGGATTATATTAATAGTTTGGCTGAATCACCTGTAGTTTTTGTAGTTGCGATGTTAATGAAAATTCGTGATTATAACATCTCTTCAATTGCTACTTTTTCTCTTCTGTTTTTATTACTCATATTTTTTTGTAATAGGGTTTATACACTGTTAACCAAAAGAAAAGAAAGTAAATATTATAAAATCGATAAAAATTCTTTTTACGAAAAATGCTCCGCTGAGTATATTACTTGTTTCTATCAAACTAAAATTAAAAATTACTCAAAAAAGACAATCAGGGGACGGTTAGCGTGAAAACCGAGCCTGAAAAGAAGTAAAAAGGCAACAAAAAGCAAAGCCCATACAAAATGAGCGAAAATATTGAAAGAGTAAAAAATCAAGATTGATACTTACTCATAGCAATATCATTATCGTAAAGGACAATCAGGGGACGGTTCTATGATTGAGCCCGACACTCCTTGATTATCAACGGTTTTAGCGTTATTCAAATTTAATTTAACAAAAAAATCAGGGGTTGGTAGATTGGAAAAGGAGCCCAATCACAGAACCGTCCCCTGATTTTTTTATAATAACATTATCATACATTTATGTTTTTTTTCGTGCGAACTTTATATTTTTATTACTACTTTTATTTTCAGTTGTTTTGACTGTGTTTATTCTAAAATTTAAAACAAGCACGATTAAAATAATAGTAAAATTGTCATTTGTTTGGATAATGTTTCTTTCAATAAGTTTTTTAGAGATACCAGCTATAGGTTTGAGTTTTCTTTCAATAGGTATTAGTATTTTGGCAATCATGGGGAAATTAGAATAATTGACAATCAGTGAATGGTTAGCGTGAAAACCGAACCAGGACAATCAGGGGACGGTTCTATGATTGAGCCCAAAACTCCTTGATTATCAATGGTTTTGTCGTTATTTAAAATTAAATTTAGCAAGAAAATCAGGGGTTGGTTGATTGGAAAAACAACCCAATCACAGAACCGTCCCCTGATTTTTTCAATTTTCCACCATTCCGTTTTAACTTGAATTTTGAAAATAACTTTGCTTCACGCTTGAAAAAATGTTATGGGATAGATAAGACGGGGGACGGTTCTGTGTCTTAGTCTCAGTTGCAAGTAGCAAGTGTGCAAGTTGCAAGTAAAATTAACAACAACTCAGATAATTGATTTCGGTCAATTATCTGAGTTGTTTGTGATATTTAACACTTTTGACTAATTTTGTAGAAGATTTCAAAATTGCTTGATTTAATTTGAAAAATTTGGTATATTGAAGTTAAGAAAAGACAACGGACGGCGCAGGCATAGAACCGTCCCCTGTCTTACCTGTTGCTTTTGCTGGGATTTTACAGGTGGGTGATATAATGTTTTTGGATTTAGAAGCGGATGGTGAAGAAGAGTATCACCATGCGACAATAATTTCAAAAATGTCTAAAAATGAAATATATTATGCTGCACATTCTTCCAATCGATATCAATATCCTCTTTCCAGTATGATATTCAAAAATGGAAGTTTGTATGTTGAGAGAGTTTTAATTTATTCTATAAAAAATAATGCTTCCTAATGGGTGGTGATTTGATGAAAAAAAGTCTCATTTTTGTTATTGTATTTTTTATGTTAATTATTCTAACAGTTGTGCTAGTGGTTTTTTGGCCACTTATTTATAGTAATATGTCGATTGGAAATCTCGAATTGCATAGCGAATTTGTAAGTTTACAAAAAATTAATACAACTCAATTGTTTCAGGATGACTCTAATTATCAAATCATTGTTTCTGATTTTTCTTGGGATGATATTTTATCCAGTCAAGAAGATTTTGTGGCATATGAATTAAAATTTGATATTACTAATAACAATGAATTTAGTGTGAATTTATTACAGTTAAAAGAACTTGAAATTTTAGGTTCGGACAATTTATCAAAGAATTACCAAGTTGATAAGTTTTTTTCTGAAGATTTTAAATTTCAATATTCAATTTCATCAAGAGAAACAACAGAAGAAAGGGTTGTTTTGATTTTAGCGGAAAACGATGAATTTAATCAAATTCTTAGTAAATCCAGTGAGCTTGAAGTAGATGTTTTGGTGTACGGCAAAAATACTGAAGAATTTTTGAATTTTTCATAAATGATAAGACAGGGGGACGGTTAGCGTGAAAACCGAGCCTGAAAAGAAGTAAAAAGGCAACAAAAAGCAAAGCCCATACAAAATGAGCGAAAAATATTGAAAGAGTAAAAATCAAGATTGATACTTACTCATAGCAATATCATTATCGTAAAGAATGCCCTTAGAAATGAGGAAATAAATAAGAGAAAGAATTTTTCTGGAAACAGCGATAATAGCTTTTTTCTTGCCTAACTTAGCTTGATGAGACCAAAACCAATGACCAAAAGGATTTTTGCGATTTTTAACAGCAACCCAAGAAACTTGACAAAGAATAGATTTAATGTAAGGGTTACCAGGTAAGATTTTTTTAGATAAGACAGGGGACGGTTCTGTGTCTTAGTCTCAGGTGCAAGTAAAATTAACAACAACTCAGATAATTGATTTCGGTCAATTATCTGAGTTGTTTGTGATATTTAACACTTTTGACTAATTTTGTAGAAGATTTCAAGATTGCTTGATTTAATTTGAAAAATTTGGTGTATTGGGATTAAGAAAAGACAACGGACGGCACAAGACATAGAACCGTCCGCTGTCTTATTCGGTAAGAAGTTTCGGAACTGCGTTGCATTATAAATGAAATAAAAAATCAACTCCCACTATGGTAGGGGCAGACCTGTGGTCGCCCGCAGTAGTGGGAGTTATTTTCTTTTATGATAATTTGATTGAGTGCAATAATCTTTATTGTTTTATTTATAATTTATTCTGATACGCAACGCTTTGTCGCAGGAGAGCAAAGCTCATCCCCTACGATATGAAAACCTCTTTTGGTCATTAACTTTCATTTTTTAATTTAATTAGTTCCTGCTTCCTGTCTTTAATTCAAACAGCTCATTTCTATGCGGAAAATCACTTGAAAGAATATGATTCATAAACGATTTGTTTAAATTGTATTTTCTCGGAGAGCCGTGAATTGTCCAGTCGCTTTCATAAATGAGGTTGTTACTGCTGAATACCTGCAAGCATTTTTTATAGTTAGCCGAAACCGAATGTGGCAAGTGATTTTTGTTTTCCCAATCTATAATATCCTGAATTTGTGGGTCGTTTGCAGATTTATTTGTTAAAGCAGTAACGCTTTCGTCAATCAAATAAGCGGTGAAAAGCTTAAGTGTCTGGTTTAATTCGTCATTGTACCACATATCCTCAAATATGTCAGAGCTTAAAATCTTGTGGTTTTTTACGCAACTGCTGAGCACCGGTAAAAGCTCTTCTGTCATTTTCGACCAGCGTCTGAATGTTACAATGTCAATTCTCAATGCACCCTCGTGATATCTCGCATAACCAATTGTGGCAAGAAGCTTAAAGGCATTTTCTGTGTCAACATCATAAATTTCTTTTTCAACAAGCCACTCTTCAATTGCTTTTTTAGTAACCTCTAAAACCTGATTTGAAAGTATGTAGTAAAGAACAATCATTTCGTCATCAGTTGAAACATCTAATTGCTCAAATGCAGGGTTAGAAGAAATAAGAGTAGGTGCTGACTTCGTTGTGATTCTGTTTACCGTAACGGTATATTTATTTATAAATGCATTCATCGCATTTGTTGCAACTGTAAGACTTGGCGGAATAATGTCAAGAGAGCCTTGAACTGCATCATAAATATATGCAACATCCGCACTTACATCGAGCTTAAATACTCTGTAAATATTCCTCATAAAGCCATAAATCATATTCTGGTTAATTTCAGGAAGAATTACAGGTAAAAGCAGGGCATTTTCATCAAAAACAAAAGCACCCGTTAAGTTAGTGCAGAATGCACTTTCTAGAAATTTCATTGATAAAATCGGGATATTCACACAGCTACATTTAAGCATTGCGTTAATTTCATCAATGTTGTTTATCTTTCCGTCATTAGATGGTAACGCACAAAGATAAATAAACTCTTTTGGAATACCCATACTCTGAAAGTATTCACATAGAAGTGTAGCTATATTTTCTTCGTTTATGTGGTACGCTATAAATATTTTAAAACGCTGTTCCATAAATCAGAAATCCTTTCGCTCGTAGTTACCCATATCAGTTATTATAATATTCATTTTATGAATAATCAATATTTTTTCTTGAAATGCCAATTTATTGTATAAAAGGTAAAATTTTACGGAAAAGTTTTGTCTATTTAGAATTATTGACACTTGAAATCGGCTGTTATATAATTGTCTTAATAGTGTAATGTGATAATTTATGCACTTTTATAAATAATATTAAAATATTAAAAAAATAGCTATTGAAAGGTAGGTTCTAAAATGGCTTTTAAATTACACGGAATAAAGCTTCCGGACAGAAAAACAACAGAGGGTATGCCGTCTGTTAAAATGCCTGTTCCTGAAACTGTAACTATTCCGACATTAATGCACATTGGTAAGCCTGTAACACCCGTAGTAAAGGTAGGTACTGAGGTTAAGGTTGGTACTCTTATTGCAGAAGATGCCGAAGCACTTTCAGCACCGATTTACTCAAGCGTTTCAGGTAAGGTAACCAAAATTACCGACATCACTGTTTCTGATGGTAATGTAGTACAAGCTGTTGTTATTGCGTCTGATGGTGAAATGACCATTGACGAAAATATTCAAAAGCCTGAAATCAATTCAAAGGAAGATTTAATTTCCGCTATTAAAAAGAGTGGTCTTGTAGGTCTTGGCGGTGCAGGTTTCCCGACTTATGCAAAATTCACCTCTGAAAAACCAATTGAAACTCTTTTGATTAACGGTGCAGAGTGTGAGCCATATATCACAAGTGACTCCACAACTATGGTAGAACGAGCAGATGAAATGCAGGTTGCTATCGAAAACCTCGCAAAATACTTCAATATTAAAGAGGTTATTCTTGGTATTGAAAAAGGTAAAGACGAAGCAATCAAAAAAATGGAAGAATTAGCTTCAAAAATTCCTGGTATGAAAGTAAAGGTTTTACCTAAAATCTACCCACAGGGTGGCGAAAAGGTTTTAGTTTACCATTCAACAGGTAAAGTAATTCCTAACGGTAAATTACCAATAGATGTTGGCTGTGTTGTAGTTAACTGCTCAACAATGGCAGGAATTGGTAAATTCATTTTAACAGGTATGCCTTTAGTTGACAGATGTATTACAGTTGACGGTGGTGCAGTAAAAGAGCCTAAAAATGTAATTGCACCAATCGGTACTGCATTAAAGGATGTATTTGATTTCTGCGGTGGCTTTAAAGAAGAACCATTTGCAGTTCTTTACGGCGGACCTATGATGGGTATTGCTGTTCCTGATTTGAATGTTCCTGTTCTTAAACAAACAAATGCAATTTTAGCACTTACAAAGAAAGAAACAGCAGTTCCTAAAGAAACAAGCTGTATCCGTTGCGGTGCTTGTGTTACAAATTGTCCGTTTGGAATCAGTGCTCCTGCACTCACCAAGGCTTATAATGCAAAAGATGCAGAAGCAGCTATGAAAGCGGGTGCTGAGCTTTGTATGGAATGCGGTTGTTGCTCATATAACTGCCCTGCAAACAGACCTCTCGTTCAGACAAATAAATTAGCAAAAGCTTTAGTTCGTGAATACAAAGCAAAGGAGGCAAAGTAATAATGGAAAATAAGCTTCATATTTCTGTGTCTCCTCATATTCACAGTAAAAGAACAACACAAAAAATAATGCTCGATGTGTTAATTGCACTTTTACCTACAACTATTGCAGGTGTGGTAATTTTCGGAATCAGCTCATTAGCAGTTATTGGCGTTTGTGTTGGCGTTTCAGTTCTTTCAGAATTACTTTTTAATATTATAGTTAAAAAACAACAAACAGTAGGGGATTTAAGTGCTGCGGTAACAGGCTTGCTTTTAGCCTTAAATCTTCCTGCAAATGTTCCTCTCTGGCAAGCGGCTGTAGGTTCACTTTTTGCAATTATCATTGTTAAATGCCTTTTTGGTGGTATCGGCAGAAATGTTGTAAACCCTGCAATTACTGCAAGAGTGTTTATGCTCATTGCATTCTCTTCACTCACAACTGCGGCTTTCCCGCTTGACTCAACTGCCGGTGCAACACCACTTGTTGATTTAGCAGAGGGTAATGTAGTCAGCTTACAGGATTTATTCTTAGGTAATGTTGGTGGTGCAATCGGTGAAACTTGCTCAGTTGCACTTCTTATCGGTGGTATTTACCTTTTAATTAAAAAGGTTATTTCCTGGCACATTCCTGTTGCGTTTATAGGCACAACATTCTTATTTACATTGGCATTAAAGGATTTTGATCCTATGTTAGCTTTAAGCTTAGTGCTTTCAGGCGGTCTTCTTATAGGCGCTATCTTTATGGCAACAGATTATGTTACATCACCTACAACACCACTCGGTAAAATCATTTTCGGTATTGGTGCAGGTTTAATTACAGTGTTGATTCGTGAATGGGGTATTTACCCTGAAGGCGTTTCATTCGCAATACTTATAATGAACATCTTAAATCCATATATTGATTCATTAACTGCTCGTAAATTGTTTGGAGGCGTGAAGAAATGAAATATATTAAAAGCGTAATAGCTTTAACAGTTATTTGTGCTCTTGTAGCAGTGCTTCTCGCTTTAACAAATTCAATTACAAAACCGCTTATTGAACAAAATGCGTCAGCAGAAGCGAATGCAGCACTTCTTATTGTTCACCCTGATGGTGGCGATTTTACACAAGTAGATTTATCAACCTATGAGCTTCCTGCAACTGTAACAGAAGCATATACCGCAAGTAACGGTGGTTATGTTATAAAGCTTCTTACATCAGGCTACGGTGCAGATATGGTGCTTATGTGTGGTATTGATGCTAATGGCGTTGTTACAGGTGCTACTTGTCTTTCAAGTACAGAAACATTAGGCTACGAAAAAACCTACGGTGATTCTTTAACAGGCAAGACTGTAGAAGATATTGATGCAGTAGAAACAATTTCAGGTGCAACAAAAACAACTGCAGGTTATAAAAATGCAGTTAAAGATGCACTTAATGCTACAATTATTCTCGGCGGTGGCTCAGTAGATATTCGTTCAGAAGCAGAAATTCTTAACGATAACTTAAACGAAGCTTTACCGGCAGGCGAGGGCAAATTCGTTTCCTGGTTTATGGTAGAAGCATTAGAGAATGTTACTGCTGTTTATGAGGCTGAAAACGGTACAGGCTATGTTCTCGTTTCAGGTGAAGAATTCATTGCAATTGACAAATCAGGTGCAGTTCTTACTGCTGTTGCTGACGATGTAAAAGCAGTTATGGAAGCTAACGCACAGTTGATTTTAAATTCTTCAATTGAAGAAATTGATATTACAGGCTATAGCGATATGCCAACTCATATTAAAAAGGCATATAAAACTGCAAGCGGTAACTATGTATTTGATGTAGAGGCAAAGGGCTTCGGTATCAATGGTGACCATTATTATAATCCATCAGGCAAGCCAATTGAATTAAAGGCTTCTGCAACAAGTGATGGTAAAATTATTGCAGTATTAACAGTTGCTCAATATGAAACCGACGGAATTGGTTCAGCTTGTGCTGATGCTTCATTCTACACTCAATTTAATGATAAAACAGAAGCAGATTATGGCGATATTGAAGCAATTTCAGGTGCAACAATTACAACAAACGGTTATAAAACAGCAGTTTCAAAGGTATTTGAAGCAGTAAAAATTTTGGAAGGGGTGGCCTAAATTATGAAAAAGACTAATTACTGGAAAATCTTAATTACAGGCCTTCTCAAAGAAAATCCTGTATTCGTTCTTATTTTAGGTACTTGCCCGACACTTGCTATGTCAAACTCAGTAACAAGTGCGGTTGGTATGGGTCTTGCGGCAACAGCAGTTTTAATTTGCTCAAATGCAGTTATTTCTTTGTTCCGTAAATTTATTCCTGACGCAGTACGAATTCCCTGCTATATAGTTGTTATTGCAGGCTTCGTTACTTTAGTTGAAATGTTCATTCACGCTTATTTACCAGAGCTTTATAAGAGTCTTGGTGTTTACCTCGCTCTTATTACAGTTAACTGTATTATTTTAGGTCGTGCAGAAATGTTCGCAGGTAAAAATACAGTTGGTAAATCAATTTTAGATGGTATCGGAATGGGTCTCGGATTTACTTTAGCAATCTTCTTTATGGCAGTTGTCCGTGAGGTTATTGGTGCAGGTACATTTGCAGGTATCGAAATTCCGTTTATGATTGACCATAAAATCGAATTCTTTGTAAAAGCACCGGGTGGCTTAATGGTTTACGGTCTTTTAATTGCGGCTGTAAATGTTATTACAAAGGGTAAAGCAATTAAGAAAAAAGAATTCAACTGTGCAGGTTGCCCGTCAGCAGGCGTGTGCAACGGCGGTTGTCAGGCTAATGCAGTTAAGGAGGGTGAATAATGGATACTTTTAAAGGCTTAGTTGCTATTTTATTAACAGCAGTTTTAGTTAACAACTATGTTTTAAGACAATTCCTTGGTATTTGCCCGTTTTTAGGTGTTTCTAAAAAGCTTAATCAGGCAGTTGGTATGGGTGTTGCGGTTACATTTGTTATGTTACTTGCAACTGCAGTTACCTGGCCGATTCAGATTTTTGTCCTTAATAATTTAGGGCTCGAATATATGCAGACAATTGTTTTCATTTTAGTTATTGCTGCATTAGTTCAGTTTGTTGAAATTTTCTTAAAGAAGTTCATTCCTGCACTTCATAAGAGCCTTGGCGTTTACTTGCCACTTATTACAACAAACTGTGCTGTTTTAGGCGTTACAATCAACAATATTACAGATGGCTTCAATTTCCTTGAGTCTATGGTTAGCTCATTAGGTTGCGGTCTTGGCTTTATGCTTGCAATGGTACTCTTCTCAGGTGTTCGTTCAAGAATTGATGAGAGTGATATTCCGGAGCACTTCAAAGGTCTTCCTGCAACATTGATTGCGGCTTCATTCGTGTCACTCGCTTTCTACGGATTTGAAGGCGTTGTTGATAATTTATTCGCGTAGGGTGAAAATTAAATTTAAGGCGTACAGTTTTTACTGTCGCTGAATAAAGGTGAAAATAATGGATATAAATGCAATTTTAATAGCTTTAGGCGTTGTTGCTGGCGTTGGTCTTGTTTTAGGCATCGTTTTAGCACTCGCTTCAAAGTTCTTTGCAGTTGACGAAGACGAAAAGGTAAAGCTTGTTCGTGAAGTGCTTCCGGGTGCTAACTGTGGCGCTTGTGGCTACACAGGCTGTGATGGTTATGCAGAAGCAGTAGCAAAAGGTGAGGCTGAGCCAAATCTTTGTATTCCCGGTGGTTCAACTGCCGCTGCACAGCTCTCAATTATCTTGGGTGTTAAAATTCAGACACTTGAGCCAAAGGTTGCTTTTGTTGCTTGTGGCGGTGACTGTGAAAACGCATCTTCTTGTGCAGTTTATGATGGTATTAAAAGCTGTAAAGCTGCAAGTATGGTTTACGGCGGACCTTTTGACTGTGCATACAGCTGTGTAGGCTGTGGCGACTGTGCTTCAGTTTGTCCTGTTAATGCAATTTGTGTTCACGACGGACTTGCTCATGTTGACCCAAGAGAATGTGTAGGTTGCGGTAAATGTGTAGGTACTTGTCCTAAGCACATTATTAAGCTTCTTCCTAAGGAAACAAAAACTGCAGTTATGTGTAGCAACATTCAAAAGGGTGCAGTTGCCCGTACAAATTGTAAAAATGCTTGTATCGGTTGTAAAAAGTGTGAGCTTAATTGTCCCGAAAAGGCAATTACAGTTATCGACAACCTCGCAAGAATTGATTATGACAAATGCACAGGCTGTCGCTTGTGTGAACAGAATTGTCCTACAAAGTGCTTGAAACCGATTGATTTTGCTAATAATAAGATTGGTTAATATGAGCAATAAGAAAAAAATTAAAAATGATATAATCCTCGCCGTTATTGTTTTAGTAATAGCGGCAGGAGGTATTCTTTTATTAAATATCTTCAGAACAGAGGGTGCTTTTGCAGTAGTCAAAATTGACGGTGCAGAAGCAGAGCGTTATCCGCTTTCGGTTAATACAGAAGCTGTAATTGAAACAGGGGATAATAAAGAATTTAAAAATACCCTGGTTATTGAAGACGGCAAAGCGTTTATAAGAGATGCAAATTGCCCCGATAAAATCTGCGAGGGTCACAATAAAATTTCTTATAAAGGCGAAACAATCGTGTGCCTGCCACACAAGGTTGTAATTGAAATTGTTGCAGAAGATACTGCTGACGATTTAGATGTAGTAGTTTAATACCCGGAGAAATTATGAGAAAACAGACAAGAAAAATCGCACTGTTAGGTGTATTAACCTCAGTAGCATTAGTGCTTTCTTATTTAGAAGCAATGCTACCACCAATATCTACCGCAGTTCCAGGAATTAAAATGGGACTACCTAATATTATAATAATCTTTTTATTATATAAATTCGGTTTAAAAGAAGCAATAATTGTTTCACTTATAAGGGTGTTTATCGTTTCGTTGCTTTTTGGTAATGTAATGACTTTGGCTTATAGCGTAGCAGGGGCAGTGTTAAGCCTTGCCTTGATGACACTTTTCAAAAAGCTCAATCTCTTTTCTGCGATTGGTGTCAGCATAATCGGTGGTATTTCTCATAATCTCGGTCAGATTCTGGTTGCAATTTTCCTGTTTGATACAATACAAATCGGGTATTATATGATAGTTCTTGCAATAACTGGTACAATAGCCGGTGTCTTAATAGGAATTATCAGTTCAATACTTGTAAAAAAATTGGAAAAACTTGTATGATTTTTAAAAATTTATAAAAATATTGTTTATTTTTTAACAATGGTATTGACAAACAGTGGAAAATTTGTAATAATCAATTCAAGAGTGAAAACTCTTTATGCAAGAAAAAATATTATTAAAGGAGAGGCTCAAAATGAAAAAGATTCTCAGTCTTGCACTCGTATTAGTAATGGTATTATCAGTAGCAGCTTTAGTTGGCTGTACAGGCGACAAAGAGCCTGCAGGTAACGATGCAGCAGCTACACTTAAATTCGGTTTAGGTGTTGTTTCAAACTTCGGCGAAGCAACAGACGCTGATGGCGACACAAACGGCGCTGGCGAATTCAACACAACAGCAGTTGCAGTTCTTCTCGATGCTGAAGGTAAAATCGCAGCAATCGACCTTGACACCGCTCAAATCAAAACTGCTTGGACTTCAGCAGGTAAAGTTATAGCAGTTGAAGATTTAAGAACAAAGTACGAAAAAGGTACTGAGTACAATATGGCTGCTTTCGGTAAAAAACACGACGGCTCAGAAGGCAAACCATTAGAGTGGAACGAACAAGCTGATGTATTTATGACAACAGCAAAAGGCAAAACACTTGCTGAAGTTAAAGCTTTAATGGCTGAAGATGGTTATGCACAAGGCGACCTTGCAACAGCAGGTTGCACAATCAAAGTTGGCGATTTCATGTCAGCTCTTGAAAAAGCAGTTAATTCTGCAGCAGATTCAAAAGCTACTGCTGAAAACAAACTCGCAGTTGCTCTCGTAGCTGCTAACTCACACTCAAGTGCAGACGCTACTGACGAAAAAGAAGGTCTTGCACAAATCGACACAACTGTTGTTGCTGCTGTTACAGATGCAGAAGGCAAAGTTGTAGTTTCTAAGACAGACTGCGTTCAAGGCAAAATGCCATTTGATGCTGCTGGTAAATCAACACTTGATGCAACAGCTGCAATCAAAACAAAGCTTGAACTCGGCGATGATTACAATATGGCTAAATTCGGCACAAGACATGACGGTACTGAAGGCGAAGTAAAAGAATGGTATGCACAAGCTGCTGCTTTCGATGCTGCTCTTGTAGGCAAAACAGCTGCTGATTTTGCAGGTCTTGCAGGTGATGATGGCTATGCAACAGGCGACCTCGCAACAGCAGGTTGTACAATGGCTATCGGCGATATGATTGCTGCTGCAACAGCTGCTACAAAATAATTAAGTCGCCAATATAAGCGAAAAGTTTTACAGGGGATGTTGTTTCGCGGCAACATCCCTGTTGTTTTGTGATTTATGAAAAAATATATTTCTTTATTTTTAATTAGTGTAATGCTTTTTTCACAAGTAAGCTTATTCACTTCTTGTAATTTTGATTCCTCTAAAACAAAGTTTTCTGACTATTATTTTGATTATTTTGATACAGTAACAACAATTACTGCTTATATGGAAACCGAAGAAGAATTTAAAGCTGTTTGTGAAGATGTTAAAGCAGAGTTAAATGAATATCATAAACTTTATGACATTTATTTCAGGTACGATAACCTTAATAACATTTGCGTTATAAATCAATTAACTGATGGGAAACATAATGTAGTTAAGGTAGATAAAAAAATAATTGATTTGTTGCTCTATTCAAAGGAAATGTATGAGCTGACAAACGGTAAAATCAATGTTGCAATGGGTAGTGTGCTTTCTATCTGGCATAAATACCGCAACTCAGGTCTTTCTGACCCGGGTAAAGCAGAATTGCCACCAATAGAGAAGCTACAAGAGGCTAATAAGTATGTTGATTTTAATAAGGTTATCATAGACGAGGAAAACAGTACCGTTTTTCTTTCTGACCCCGAAATGACACTTGATGTAGGTGCGATAGCAAAGGGCTACGCAGTAGAGCGAATTGCTATGGCTTTAACTGAAAAAGGTGTTACCGATGTTCTTTTAAATGTTGGTGGCAATGTCCGTACAATCGGTATGGGCAAAGATAATGAACCGTGGAAGGTCGGAATTGAAAATCCGAATTTAGAAAAACAGGAAGAAATACCGCATATTGAGTATTTGAAAATAAGCGATATGTCACTTGTGACAAGTGGCTCATATCAACGCTTCTATGAGGTCGATGGTAAAAGCTATCATCATATAATTGACCCGAATACTTTATATCCTGGTGAAAAGTATTTATCTGTTTCAGTTTTAACAAACCATTCAGGCTTGGGAGATGCCTTATCAACCTCATTATTTTTAATGGATATTGAAGAGGGCAAAAAGCTGGTAGAAAGCTTAGAGAATGTTGAAGCTATGTGGGTTACTACGGACGGCGAACAGATTTATTCTGACGGCTTTTCAGATTATACTTTTGAATATAAAACAAATTAAATTATTTAAAATTAAGGAGCTTTAAAATGAACAAAAAAGTTATTATGTCAATTGTAGCAGTAGCGTTAGTTGTTGCTATTGGTGTTATTGCTGTTGGTTGTGGTAACAGTGCACCTAAAACAGAATTTGCTGATACAGCAGATGTAATCAATAAGGTTGTTGAAACCTACGCAGAAGATAAAAAGTTTGCATCAATGGGTGGCGATTTAGAAAATCCTGTTGATGGTAAAGCTGGTTTAATGAATCTTACTGATACAGAAACAATTAACTATATGCTTCACACAACAGACGATTTAGTTGCACAAACAGATGAAATTGCATCTTTCGTTCACGCTATGAATGCAAATACATTCACAAGTGGCGCATTTAAGCTTAAGGATGCAGGTTCAGCAGATGCATTCTGCACATCACTTAAAGACAGCGTTTTAGCAACACAATGGATGTGCGGTTTCCCTGAAAAGATTGTTATTTTCACAGTTAACGGTGGCGATTATGTTGTATATGCTATCGGTAACGGCGAAGCAATTGATTACTACAAAACTCAGCTCACAACAGTAATGGGTGAAAGCGCAACTCTTGTAACAGAAGAAGCAGTTGCTTGATTTTGATATTATATACACACAGCAGTAAAGGGGAATAGTAATGCTTTTTTCAAGCATACCGTTTTTATATTACTTTCTGCCAAGTGTACTGATACTTTACTTTGTTGTCCCCAAAAAGCTTAAAAATGCTGTATTGCTCTTAAGCAGCTTAGTCTTTTACGGTTGGGGAGAGCCTAAATATTTAATTTTAATGGTAGCCTCAATTATAATCGGTTATTTTTCCGGTTTACTAATTGAGGCTACAAATGAAAAATCTAAAAAGAAAATATTTCTGACAATAAATGTTTTAGTGAATATATGCTTTTTAGGGTTCTTTAAATATTCAGATTTCTTTATAGAAAACTTTAATAATTTAACAGGTCTTTCTGTAAAGCTATTAAATATCGCTTTACCAATAGGTATCAGTTTTTACACTTTCCAGATTTTAAGCTATACAGTAGATGTTTATCGCGGTACTGTAAAAGCACAAAAGAATTTAATAAATCTTGCAGCTTACATCTCAATGTTCCCACAGCTTATTGCAGGGCCAATTGTAAGATATTCAGACATTGTTTCTTCTTTGGAGGAGCGAAAAACGGATTTCTCAAAGGTTGCAACAGGCTTAAGAAGATTTATAGTAGGTCTTTCTAAAAAGGTTTTAATAGCAAATGCTTTAGGGGAATTGTGCGCTACTTTTAAAGCATCTGACGATAAATCTCTTTTGTTTTATTGGCTTTATGCTGTAAGCTTCTGTTTACAGGTCTATTTCGATTTTTCGGGTTATTCCGATATGGCAATAGGTCTTGGCAAAATTCTCGGCTTTGAATTTATGGAAAACTTTAATTTCCCGTTTATTTCAAAGAGCGTAGCAGAATTCTGGAGAAGATGGCATATCTCTCTTGGTAGTTGGTTCAGAGATTATGTTTATATTCCACTCGGTGGCAACAGAGTAAAAAAGTCAAGATGGATTTTTAACATTCTCGTCGTGTGGTTTTTAACAGGCTTCTGGCACGGTGCGGCGTGGAATTTTATAATCTGGGGCTTGTATTTTGTAATTTTCTTAATTTTAGAAAAAACAAAGCTTGTAAGCTTAATAACAAAAACAAAAGTCATAAATCACATTTATACACTTTTTGTGGTTATTATAAGCTTTGTAATTTTTGATGCAGTGAATATGGGAGAAGCGTTTTATTATATTAAGGCAATGCTCGGCTTCTCGTCAGCACCAATAATTTCAACAGAGTTTATATATTATTTAAAAGAGTATTCAGTTATCCTTGTTTCAGGCTTAATTGGTGCTACACCGCTTGTTAAGAGTGCTTGTAGTAAATTAACTCAAACTAAGACTTTACGCGTTGTAGTGGGCGTTTTAGAGCCAATTGTGTTAATTGCTTTACTCGTTTTAGTAACAGCTTATTTAGTGGACGGCTCATTTAACCCGTTCTTGTATTTCAGATTTTAGGAGGTGCTGTTATGAAGAATTTTAAAAATATTGCAATCAGCGTAATTATTTCTGCATTCATTTTAGCACTTTCTGTTTTTGCTTGGGTTAAGCCCAATGATGAATTTTCATTGAATGAACGAAGACAATTAGCAAAATTTCCAGAGCTTAACTTTAATACACTCGTTTCCGGTAGCTTTATGAAAAATTTTGAAAATTACACCCTCGACCAATTCCCGTTAAGAGAGCTTTTCAGAACTATCAAAGCACAAAGCGAAATAAGTCTTTTTAACAAAAAGAGTAATAATGACATCTTTGAAAAAGACGGATATATAACAAAAATCGAATATCCGTTAAATGAAGCTTCACTAAATAATGCTTCAAAAAAATTTAAAAATGTTTATGACAAATACTTGAAAGATACAAACACAAATGTCTATTTTTCAATTATTCCCGATAAAAACTACTATTTAATCGGTGATGACAGCAACTATCTTTCACTTGATTATGAAAAATTAGTAACAAATATAACTTCAAAAACAAGTTATATGAAATATATTGATATTTTCAGCGAATTATCAATAGATAGTTATTATAAAACAGATAGCCACTGGCGTCAGGAAAAAATTCTTCCCGTAGCTAAAAAAATAGCAGGGGAAATGGGTGTTGAGTTAAAAGCAACTTACACTAAAACACCTTTTGAAAAGGAGTTTTATGGAGTTTATTATGGTCAATATGCATTGCCCGCTGCCGGCGAACCAATGTATTTTTTAGAAAATGATATAACAAAAAATGCAGTTGTTTTTGATTATCAGAATCAAAATAATATAAGGGTTTACGAAAATTCAAAAGGTGTTTTACGCGACCCGTACGAAGTCTTTTTAGGTGGGCCGTTATCTCTTGTTACTGTTGAAAATGAAAATGCTACAACAGATAAAGAGTTAGTTATATTCCGCGATTCTTTCGGTAGCAGTCTTTCACCACTTTTTATTGAGGCTTATAAAAAAATTACCCTTGTGGATATCCGTTATATTCACCCGAATATGCTGGAAAAATTCATAGAATTCAATAATCAGGATGTCCTTTTTATTTATAGCACATCAGTTTTAAACAACAGTGAAACATTAAAATAAAAAAACTGCAGTCCTAACAAATTTTGAAATTTGTTAGGACTGCTTGTTATTTATTGTAAATCGCTATCCTTAGGATTATGTATTGCAATTTTGCCTTGGTCCATTAACTCTTGTTCTTTCTTTTTAGAACGCTTTATCCAGTAAACAGTAAACACTACCGCACCGCCAATAATTCCACCAATCACAACTACATAAAGAATAACCTTTAAAACTGAAAGGATTTTTGAACTTCCTTCCCCGTCGTTGCCGTCTTGTTCTTCGCCTACAATTATTGATGTAGGGCCATCAGCACTACCAATAATACCTATTGACGAACTGTTTTGTTGTTCATTATATTGCGGTTGTTGCTGAACCTGATTTTGCTGTGGGTTTACCGAATAAGCTTCAGTCGGATTCTGATTTGCATTAGTAACAGGCAAATTCTGTTCCGGAACAGTAGTGCCACCAAATACATTAGCTTCATTATCAACAACAATGCAAAGGGTAACTCCTGTTTTTTCGGTGAAATTCTCAAGCGAAGCGTTAACAGTATCTTCTGTGAATTCACAATTTGAGTAGTTGTAAACCTTAGATTCTGCAACTGTTGTGCGGTCTGCCTGTGTTTTAAAAGATGACTCTAAACCAAGATTTACAACACTATCGGTCATTTTATCAACAACCATTGATAAATTACTGCCTAATGAATAACCGTGATAATCGCTGATAGAATTATACATTGCGTCACCTAATTCAGTCTGCTCATTACCAAACATATCAGTAATCTGATAGTTAAGGTTGTCACCAACCCACGCAATAGTGTAATAACCGTCGTTTGCGTCAGTTGTTAAGAATACTATTAAAATATTATCCTCATAACAGGTGGTTTCACCAAACAATTTTTTATATTGGTTGTTTGTGTATTCCTGGAATAATGATTCAGAATATTCACCATCGTTGTAATCGTCATAATATTGTTCTTCGTTATATGTAGCATCGTATTTAAAATCGTCAATCCATCCTCTTACATCAGAAAATGTAAATCTGCACATAGCAAGGATTATAACTACAAGAATAATAAGTGCTATTAATTTTGATAAAATACCTCCGCGATGATGATGGTGATGGTGATGATGGTAACCACCTCCGCCATAATAATGACCATGATGTCTTGGTGGTGGATGATGTGGGCCGTGATGGAATCCGCCACCTCTGTGACCACCATGGAAACCACCGCCACTGTGTGAACCGCCACTACCACTTGGACTGCGAGAACCTCCGCCGAAACCTCCTCTGGAGCCACCACCACTTGGACCGCGTGAGCCTCCACCAAATCCGCCGCCTCTTGAGCCGCCTCCTGGACCTGCCATAAAAATCACTCTCTTTCAAAAACTAATTTTATTCAATATACCACTTTTTTTGAGATTTTTCAAGAATTTAAGAGAATTTATACATAAATCTTATAAAAAATGCAAAAACACTCATATTTTTTTAAAAAATTATTGCATATTCATACTTTTTATAGTATTATAAAGCGGTATTTTATATTAGGAGATGAAATTATGAGTGGTGATACACTACAAATTTTAATCGCTATGATTTCATATATGGCGGTTGTTATTGTAATCGGTTTAATATTTGCTAAAAAAGCAAACAAAAGCTCAGAAAACTACTTTTTAGGTGGCCGTTCATTAGGTCCCTGGGTTACTGCAATGAGTGCCGAGGCTTCAGACATGAGTGGTTGGCTTTTAATGGGTCTTCCGGGTGTTGCTTATTGGTGCGGTCTTGCAGATGCTGCCTGGACTGCAATCGGTCTTGCAGTTGGTACATATTTCAACTGGCTTATTGTTTCAAAAAGACTCAGAAGATATAGCATAAGAGCAAATAACTCCATTACTTTACCAGAGTTCTTCTCAAATCGTTTCAGAGAAGAAAAGAAAGTAATTGTTTCAATTGCAGCTATATTTATTCTTGTATTCTTCACAGTTTACGCTTCAAGCTGTTTTGTAACCTGTGGTAAGCTTTTCTCTGCACTTTTCGGTATGGACTATGTTCCTATGATGATTTTAGGTGCGGTATTCGTTCTTCTCTACACAATTTTAGGTGGCTTCTTAGCAGAAAGTGCATCTGACTTTATGCAGGGTATTGTTATGTTTATAGCACTCACTTTAATCGTTATTATCAGTACTATTAAAGCAGGTGGCTTCTCTGCAGTTGCAGAAAATGCTCAGAGCATTCCGGGCTTCTTAGAGTTCTTTGGTCTTGCAAATCCGGTAGTTGATGAAGCAGGCGTTCAGTTTGTTAGTGAACAAGGTGTTGCACTCTTCGGTGAGCGTTCAGATTACGGTATTCTCACAGTTTGCTCAATGCTCGCCTGGGGTCTTGGTTATTTCGGTATGCCACAGGTTCTTTTAAGATTTATGGCAATCAGAAAAGAATCAGAATTAAAAATGTCAAGAAGAATTGCAATGATATGGGTTGTAATTTCACTTGCAGTTGCAGTGTTTATCGGTATTGTTGGTAGAGTTCTCTTTATGAATAATCCTGATATGATAGGCGATGCACTTCTCACAAAAACAACTGCCGAAAATATCTTCATTACACTTTCAACAAGCTTCTTACCACCAATTTTAGCAGGCTTTGTTATGGCTGGTATCCTCGCTGCAACAATAAGCTCTTCAGACTCATATCTTCTTATTTCCGCTTCTGCGTTTGCAAAAAATATCTATCAGGGTATTTTCAAGAAGAATGCATCTGATAAGCAAGTTATGACAATGTCAAGAATTACACTTCTTGCAATTTCAGTTGTTGCTATAATTATCGCTCTTGATGAAGATAGCGTTATCTTCCAGATTGTTTCATTTGCCTGGGCAGGCTTCGGTGCAACATTCGGACCAATTATGATTTTCTCTCTTTTCTGGAAGCGTGTAAACCGTGCAGGTGCTATTGCAGGTATGGTAAGTGGTGCAGCTATGGTATTCCTCTGGAAATTAGTTATCAGTAAATTAGGCGGTGTCTTTGCAATTTACGAGCTTCTTCCTGCATTTATCTTCTCATCAATCTGCATTGTGGTTGTTTCTCTTCTCACAAAAGCACCAGGGAAAGAAATTGAAGAAGATTTTGAAGCAGTTAAAACCGGTGCTGTTAGTGAGTAAGTTTGGCATATAAAGTGCTGAATGCTGAGTGCTGAGTGCTGAATTTCGGAAGTCCTACGGACTTGATTATAATTATTATTCAATAAAAACAACAAGTTCTATCATTTTTAGTTTACAAGATGCTTTAAATGATAGAACTTATCTTTTTGTTATTCAATTATAATTGCCGACCGCAGGTCCCACAATTCTTAATTCTTAATACTTAATTCTTAATTTTTTATAATAGCGTCGCAGACCCTTTAATTTTCAATTTTCAACTTTCAATTTTCAATTAAGTAATCTTGCTTCCTGACCTAAAACTAAAATATTGAAAATTTCAACAGACTGTGTTAAAATAAAATTATATTATAACAAAAGGTGATATTATGGCTGAAAGAAAACAAATACCAATTTTTGAAAGCTGCTACAAAATTGTGGAGTATTTAAAAAAGAACACCGATAAAGACCATCCGACAACACAGGCGGCAATGCGTAAGGATGACTCTGTTGCAGAGTTTCTCGGTGCAAAAGAAACCTCTAACAGTTATATAAACCAGATAGCGTTAGCACTTAACACAAACTATGACGGTGCTTTAAATAAAGAAAAGGATTGGAAGGTTGTTTTCGATGCCTTTACCGAGGTGCACGGCAGTAAGAAAAAATCTAAAATCGAAACAGAATACACCAATATTGAAAAATTGCCAATAAGAAACCTTTATTATAATCAGGAGTTTTCTTATGAGGAATTAGATAAAATCATTGAATGCATTTCTTTGTCAGATACTTTAGACGAAAGAACCGCTAAAAAGCTTATTAAGAAAGTCAAAGAGGAATTAGGCACGGTTTTTTATGAGGAACAGTCCTCTAAAATATCAAAAATTGAGCCGGAAATGATAGTTGATTCCGAATATTATCGCAAAAACATAAAAACAATTGAAGAAGCAATTGAAAACAATGTAAAAATCACCTTTTATTATAACGGAATTGACAGCGAAAAGAAGCTTGAAAGAGAAAGTCTTTCAAAAGAAATTATAAGCCCTTATTACCTCGTTGCAAATAAAGGCAAATATTATGTTGTTGCTTGTAAAGATAGCTTTATGGGTAAAAATTACAAAAAGGTAATGTCCCTCTGGCGTGTCGATTTAATGACCGAGGTCAGAATTTACGGCAAAACCAACAGTAGTGCAGGGGAAGAGGTAACTAAAAAAGAAGAAGTGCAAAACCTGCCTTTAAAATGGTCAGATGATTTCCATTTTTCACATCTTAATATGGCAAGTGACGCACCTGTAACGGTCACTTTAAAATTATTGGAATTACCCCGTGTAGATGATATTACAAAAAGTGATAAATATTCACACACATTTTTATTCGATACCTTTGGCAGTCGCTACGATTATAAAGAAACAAAATCGGGTGACGAGTTTGTAACAGTAGAATGCTCACCTAGTGAAATGATTAACTGGGCTTTGCATTACAGCGACAGAGTAGAGGTTATAGAGCCTGAATTTTTAAGACACGATATTAAAGAACGCGCAAGACAGATTAGTAAAATGTATTTAGGTGATTAATGTGAACGAGTTAAAACGCTTTGGTTTCGGTTGTATGCGTTTTCCTATTAATAGTGATGAAAGCATAAATATCGCAGAAACCGAAAAAATGATTGATTATGCCATAAAAAACGGCGTTAATTATTTTGATACTGCTTATGTTTACCACGCTGGTAAATCTGAAACAGTTTTAGGGGATATTCTTAAAAAATATCCTCGTGAAAGCTTTATGCTTGCAGATAAATACCCAGGCCACCAGATTTGCGATTCATATAATCCGGAGGAAACCTTTAAAGAACAATTAGAAAGATGCAAAGTAGATTATTTCGATTACTACTTGCTTCACAATATAAATGAAAATTCTATAAAGGTTTATATGGATGAAAAGTGGGGCATTTTAGAGTATTTTAAAGAGCAGAAAGCGTTAGGCAAAATCAAGCATTTAGGCTTTTCTTGCCATTGTAGCGTCGGGCTTTTAAAAGAATTTTTAGATTTTTGCGACGGTGCAATGGAATTCTGCCAGATTCAACTTAATTATTTAGATTGGACATTGCAGGACGGTAAAGAAAAGTATGATTTGTTAACTGAAAGAAATATCCCAATTTATATAATGGAGCCTTTAAGAGGCGGTAAGTTAGCGTCTTTACCTGAAAGAGCAACTGAAAAATTAAACGCTTTAAGAGAAAACACAACACCTGTCGAGTGGGCTTTTAGCTTTCTTCTTGATTTGCCAAATATAAAAATGATTTTAAGCGGTATGTCAGCATTTCAACAGGTAACTGAAAATATTGAAATATTTAAAAATTACAAGCCATTGAATGACGAAGAAACAACCGCTTTATTAGATATTGCAGAAACGCTGAAAAACTCTGTGCCTTGCACAGGCTGTGGCTATTGCCTTAAAGATTGCCCAATGGAGCTCAATATTCCGTTTATGCTTTCTATTTATAATGAATTGAGAATTCAAAAGGCAATAAGTGTAAGGATGAGATTAGACGGGCTTCCCGAAGAAAAACAACCAACGGCTTGTATTTCTTGCGGAATGTGCACACAAAACTGCCCACAAAAGATTGATGTTCCAAAGGAATTAGAAAATCTTTCAGAGCTTTTAAAAACAATGCCAACCTGGGCACAAATCTGTGAAGAGCGTCAGCGTAAGATGAATAAAAATTAAGAAATAGAATTTTCTGAATGCAGAATGCAGAGTGCAGAATGCAGAATTTCGGAACTGCGTTGGCAATTATAATATAGGTTAAAATTATAGCGAATCCTGACCTTCTTTGAACGAGGGGGATCAAGCTCTGCTTGGTGGCGAATTGATTGTTCCAATGCTTTATAATTTACAGATTATAAGTAAACATAAAAAACTATATCCTATCATTTTTAGTTATTGTAACTTTAAATGATAGGATAAACTATTTTTATTCGTATTAAAATTCAATCAAGTCCGTAGGACTTCCGAAATTCTGCACTCTGCATTCTGCATTTTGCATTAAAGAATTTTTTAATCCTTAAAAAATTCTTTAACGCTTCCTGTAACACCTGCAAGGCTTTGTAAGTCTGATGGAACAATAATCTTTGTTGCTTTGCCGTCTGCAGCCTTTTCGAATGCTTCCATACCTTTAAGTGAAAGATATGCTTTTGATGGATCAGCCTCATTAATAAGTCTGATACCCTCTGCCTGAGCAGTCTGAACAGCAATAATAGCGCTTGCTTCACCCTCTGCCTCACGGATTTTAGCTTCCTTAACAGCGTCAGCAGCAAGGATTTTAGCTTCCTTGTCAGCTTCAGCAGCAAGAATTTGTGCTTCTTTCTGACCTTGTGCTACGAGAACCTGTGATTCTTTTTCACCCTCAGCACGAAGAATAGCTTCACGGCGTTCACGCTCAGCCTTCATTTGCTTTTCCATTGCTTCCTGAATTTCTTTTGGAGGAAGAATGTTTTTAAGCTCAACTCTGTTAACTTTAATACCCCAAGGGTCAGTAGCTTCATCAAGAATACCACGGATTTTTGCGTTGATAGTATCACGAGAGGTGAGTGTGTGGTCGAGTTCAAGCTCACCAATGATGTTACGAAGAGTTGTTGCGGTTAAGTTTTCAATAGCTGCAATAGGGTATTCAACACCATAAGTGAAGAGCTTAGGGTCTGTAATCTGGAAGAACACAACTGTGTCAATCTGCATTGTAACATTATCTTTTGTAATAACAGGCTGTGGTGGGAAGTCAACAACTTGTTCTTTTAAAGAAACGATTTTAGCAACCTTTTCAATGAAAGGAATTTTAATGTGTAAGCCTGTTTCCCAAGTACCGTGGAAAGTACCTAAACGCTCAACAACATAGGCTTTAGATTGTGGAACAATTTTGATATTTGCAACAATGAGTAAAATAGCGATTACTAAAAGTACGAGTACAGCAATAATAGCTTCCATAATAAATTTCTCCTTTAATATAAATTATAAATTACTTTAATTTTTCGGTCTTACAATAAGTTTAACTCCCTCTATACGCTCAACAACAATTGTTGTATTTTCGGGAATTTCAACTTCGTCACTAAAAGACCTTGCAGTCCAGACTGAACCGCGAACCTTAACAGTACCTTGTGCGTTAAGGTTAGAAATTGCTTCTGTAACAACACCCTCTGCATTTATATACATATCTGCATTAGTAGGTTGCTTTTTTGTTCTTGTGTATTTTTTTGCTATAGGTCTCAAAGCGACAAGAACAATTAAAGAAACAATAACGAAAATTACAATTTGAATCATCGGGTTTTCAATAAAGAAACTCGAAATGAATGCAACAAGAGCACCTGCTGCAAACCAAATTGTAAGTAGGTTAGCGGTTGCGGCTTCAACAATAACAAAAAGTGCTAAAAGTCCGAGCCAAACCCAAACCATCATAGAAATCACTCCTTTTCATATAATTCTCTTTTTATTTCATTAATATAATTATACACTGTTGTTTTTACTTTTTCAACAAATTTCTTTGAAAATATTTAAAAATTATTGTTAATTCAGCATTCTTTATCCCGTCCCTGATTGTTCGCAATACAACTTTCACTTCTTACCTCAATCAGCCGTCTTTTGACTGTTTCTTTTTTGTATAATAAAAAGTAAAAGCCACAGCAAACAATCCGATTATTCCGCTAGGAATTGCAATTTTTGATACAGACTTATAGGTGCTTGGGATCTCTACTAATATCTGTGTTTGCTCGCCATTACTACGGGTTAATTTTACAAAACCTGCAAAACTTTTCTTGCAATTGTATTCCCAATCGCCAGCAATAAAATTTTTATTTCTTAGTTGCTTGTATGTACCATTATCTATTGCAATTCCATCAGGAATTGTATAGTTGTGTAATTCAGAAGTGTTTAAATTATATACTAAAGCAAAATTATAAAAGTATATATTGATAAACTCTTCTTTGAATTCTACTGCAAAATCAAATGATGTTTTAAAAGCTAATTCTTTTAAAAATGTTCCATCAGAATTGTATATATCTATATAAACTTTTTCCCAATCAGTATTAGAGGGGTTTTCGAAATCAGCATGATGAGAATAAATTAAAAATTGCCCTAAATCATTTGCAGCAGCTTGTTCAAAGTAACTGTGAGTTGAACATACATTACTTTCAGTAAATTCAAGATTTTCTGGTAAAGCAATTTCTTCATCAAATATAATTTGGTCGGGATTTGATGCAAAGCAAATCACATTATGACTAAGTAAAAATAATAATATAGCAACAAATAACCGCCGAGTTTTTTTTAACTTCAATGCAGAATCAACTCCCGTATAAAAATCTGCTTAACTCAAGGGGGAGGGCTCTATGTCCTACGCCCTCCATTGTATTTTCTTAACTCAAATATATCAAAATTCTAAAATTAAATCAAGCAATTCTGAAATCTTCTACAAAATTAGACAAAACTGTAAAATAAATAGTATATCCTACCATCTTAGCAAAACTAAAATGATAGGATTGTTTATTTTCCCCGATTCCTAATCCCTAATCCCTAATCCCTAATCCCTAATCCCTAGTCCCTAGTCCCTAGTCCCTAGTCCCTAGTCCCTAGTCCCTGTTTCCTGATTCCTCAAAAAATATTATCCCAACTCGGCGTACCGTTGTTTTTTATATACTCAAACTCTTCAAGGCACTCAACAAGGCACAGATATGTTGACTCAAGATCACCGTTTTTTGCGTGGGTTGGCAGTTTTTCAATGTTTGTTTCAATCATCTTTAAATCCTCATTGCTAAAGAAGAGGTAAAAGAATTCAGAGTTTTCTTCCCACGCATCGCTTAAATTAACCAATGTGCTGTAAAATTCAACACGCTTGTCGTGGCTGTCGTTTTCTAAAATTTCTGTATTATCTTCAGTTGCGTTTTCAATTCTGAAAATCATATTGTTGCAAATGCGTGTAGTTTCATTCAGTGAATACACACCAATTGCAATTGAAATTCCAATAAAAATAATTGCAATAATAACTCTTTTCACTTTCTCACTCTTTCAAAATTATTTCAGCATTTTTGTTTTTGTCGATGTTCATAAGAAAAACCTGGTTTTTATGAACCTTTTTGTTTTTCAATATTTTTTCAATATCATCTCTGTTTATATCACAGTAGTCTAAATTTTTCTTAACTACAACACCGTCAATAATAACAGGGCAGGTGAAGCCGTCAGTTCTGCTTTTAACCTTTACATCCTGCTTTGTCGCATTCTGAAATTGAGACTTTAATAAAACCGAAAGTGTTCCGTTTGTTTCAATTATTGCGTACGCTACCTCGTTAATATCAAAAATATCCTTTTGTCTTAATGCCGAAAGAAGATCATCAACTGTAAAGCGTAATTTTTTTAATTGCTTCTGGTCTAACTTACCATCTTTAATAATTATTAAAGCGTTTCCATCACTTAAGTTTCTGAATTTTGTGCTTTTCATTGATATTACCGAATTTATAATCTCAAGGCTAATTAAAATCATAACAGGAATTAAGCTGCTTAATAAAGGTACCGAGATGTCCTCAATAGGAATTGCTGCAAATTCTGAAAGCAAAAGGGTAATAACTAATTCTGTCGGTTGCAGTTCGCCAATGTTTCTTTTTCCCATAATTCTGATTGCGGCAGAAACAAATAAATAAAGAATTACAACTCTTATAATTGTTATAATCATAAAATCACCATTTTTATAATCACCTGAAAAATTTAGGATATACTAAAAGCAGGTGATTTTAATGAATGAAAATATAAGTCCGTTTATAGATGTAAACGATTTGCCGGATGTAAGATTCGGCAATGTCAAATTTTATGCTAATGACAACGGTAAAATAATTAAAGATGTATTTTTGAATTGCTTCGATATTTTAGTTAAAGAAGGCGTTTGCGGTGACCGAAAGGTCGTTTTTGCAAATTGTGACGGCTTAACTAATTCAAGAACAATTATAGAAGGCGTAGTTAAACCTATTTTAAGCTTTAAAGGTGAATTGCCCAAAAAGAATGTTACCAAATTTGTAGCATCACAAATTATCTGTAATACAGAGCTTCGGTTTCAAAAAAGCTTAGATTTAGCTATTGAAAGCCTTCTCAGAGGTTGTCTCTTGGTTTTTATTGACGGTGTAGAAGAATGTCTGATGGTAGGCGTTCAGAATATTCCGGGCCGTTCTGTTGATGAGCCTAATTACGAGGTGCAGGAAAACGGCTCCCGTGAGGGCTTTGTTGAAATTTTAAAAACCAATATGACATTAGCTCGTAAACGACTGGTTAATGTCAATTTTAAAATAGAGGTGCTGGAGGTAGGCGTTTCTACAAAAACCAAAATTGCTGTATGTTATATGGATGGCAAGGTAGATAAGGCTGTTTTGCAGGAAGTTAAAGACAGACTGAATTCAGTAAAAATGGATACCATTCTGGGCGAAACTTATTTAAGGAAAACACTCGACACAAAAAGAAAATCAATGTTTACAATGGTCGGTAAAACAGAAAGACCTGACACAATGTGTGCAAAAATAAACGAGGGTAAAATCGCAATTTTAATTGACGGTACACCTTATGCGCTAATTGTACCACGACTTTTTATTGAGAATTTTCAGACCTTTGACGATTATTTAAACAGACCATATTACGCAGCGTTTATGCGTACTATCAGAATTCTTTCATTTATTATAAGTGTATTTTTGCCTGGCTCCTTTGTGGCAATAGGTTTGTTTCATCAGGAGCTGCTGCCCGAAAAAATGCTTTACAATCTCGTTGTAATGGAAAGTAATACCTTATTCACTCTGACAGTAGAAGCGTTAATAATTCACTTTATTTATGAAATTGTCCGTGAAGCAGGGCTTCGTGTGCCAAAATCTATTGGTCACGCGGTAAGCATAGTCGGTGCATTAGTTATTGGTGATGCCGCCGTAACTGCCGGGCTTATAGATGCACCAATGCTCATAGTTGTCGCAATGACGGCTATAACCTCACTTGTAGAAACTGACCTTTATCACGCTATTGCTGTTTTAAGAATTGCTTTTATTATTATCGGTGGCACAAGCGGATTTTTCGGCATTATGGTAGGCGTAGCAATTTTAATAATAAACCTTTCATCAATTACAGATTACGGTGTTTACTTTTTGTCACCGCTTGCACCATATAACAAATCTTTATTCAGAGATACAGTAACCCGTTTAAGTATGGAAAAATTGGGTAAGAATATATTTGATATTAATAAATTAAAAGGTGACAGTAAATGACACAAAACAAAGTAACTACAGGTCAATTCTATTCATTGCTATATATCTGCTCAGTTGTAGCGGCATTTATGTTCGTTTCAACAACAGTAATAGATTTAGGTGTAACCGATGCAGTTCTTTTCCCGGTGGTGTTCGGCGTTTTAAGCTTAATAACAATAATTCCGACCTTTCTGTTTTATAAAAGGTCAAATGGCGTAAGTGTGCTTAATGCAGTAAGTAAAAGCAGTAAAGCTTTTTCAAACATTCTTGCTTTTAGCTATTCGGTTTTAGTTTTTATTCTTCTTTTAAGAACCTTAGCTCGTCTTGATTTGTTCGTAAGCTCAGAGATTTTCCCTGAAAATACAATGACATTCCTGATTGTTTTAATAGTAATTGTTTCTACTGCACTCTCGCTGTTAGATATTGGAGCTTTGTCCCGAGCTTCAACAATATTTTTAGTTTTAGTAACGGTCACGGTTTCTGTTGTGGTTGCTTCTACATTCAGTAATTTTGACACGATAAATTTTGTTCCGTTATTTATGAATGGCAGTGAGGAATTTTTTAAACAGGCGTTGGCGTATTCTATGTTCTTTCCTGAGTCTGCGTGTCTTATATTATTTCTAAGTAATATAAAAGGTAATATAAAAAAAGGCTATTTAGCTTATATTCTTTTTTTAGTGTTATCTTTATCAACCGTAGCATTTACAGTTGTAGGTGTGCTGGGTGAGTTCAGTAACACACAGCTTTTCCCTGCTTTTGCAATTTCTTCAGTTGGCGAATTCAGGGTTTTAGAACGCTTTGAATCAATTCAAAGCTCTGTCTGGACTGTTTGTATAGTTGCTAAAACAACTTTTCAGATTATGATTATTTCAAATTGTATTCGTCATTTATTCAAAAAAGTAAAATGGTGGACACCTAATGTTTTAGTCGGAATAATCACCACCGGTTTTTTACTTTATATTTCTAAAGGTGTTACACGCTTTTCATTTATGTCGTCACAGTTTCAGGTTACTTTAACTTATATTCTGTTAGTTGTTGTTTTACCGATTATTGCATTGTTATCAATTTTAAAACAGAAAAGGGGCGATTCACTTGGAAATGAAAACAGTTAAAAAAGTAGGACTTCTCTTTTTTGTGTTGTTTGCGTTTGTTTCGTTTTGTTCTTGTGAACGCTATGGAACAGAAGTTGAAGATATGATGATAATTCAGGGTGTAGCAGTTGACAAAAGCGGAAATAATTTTGAAGTAACAATTGAAATGCTTAACAATAAGCAAAGTGCATCGGCAGACGCCAGCAATGTTGGTGACGAAATGACACTTATTTATTCTGCAAAAGGTCAGACTGTTGCAGAAGCGTTGCGCCTCATTATAAATAAAACGGGTACTGTGCCGACCTATACTCATAATAAATTAGTAATTCTGAGCGAAGAGGTTGCGAAAACCGATATTTCAAAGGTACTCGATTTTTTTGAAAGAGATTATACAACTCAGCCCATAACTCTTTTGTGTGTGGCTAAAGGTGAAAAGGCAGGGGAAGTTTTAAAGGCGGATATCGGTAAGGATATTTCAAAAAGCGAGGTTTTAGAAAAAATCTTAAATCAGAGTGCGTTAAGCTCAATTACTCCGAAAACACGCTTAATAGATGTTATAAATACAATTTTAGATGAAACTGCTTGCATTTCTTTACCTGTAGTAACATTAGAAAAAAATGGAAAAACAAAAACCTTCTTTGTTGAAAATTTAGCTGTCTTTGATTACAAGAATGAGTTTTCTTATTTTCTTAACAGAGAGGCTTCTGAAAGCGTAGTTAAATTATTAGGTGAATTAAAGAACGGTACGCTTGTTACAGAAGATGAAGATGGTAACAAAGCAACCTTTATAATTGTTGACGGCAAAACAAGCTATGATGTCACAGTAAATAACGATATTGTGAATTTCAATGTAAAGGTTAAAATGTATTGCGACCTGAATGCTTATGAGGGTGACAAATTTAAATCTATTAAAGATGAAACGGTAAAAATCTTTAAAGAGAATATTGAATTTAGCACAGAAAGAGAAATTTTAAATACCTACGAAACAATTTTACAATATGGCTCTTTTGATGTTCTACGATTTGGCAGGCGACTCTTACAAAATAATAAAAATGCTTATGTGAAGCTGGGTAAGGATTGGCAAAATAGTTTTAATAACAGTAACTTGAATGTAGATGTTGAGGTCATAATCAGAAGAATTGGTGAAGAAAGCTACCACGAATAATATTAAACAGCACATTTTATATGGTTTTTATGTGAAATGTGCTGTTTTTACATACCTTTTTTTGAGATATTTGACGAATTTTGGATTTTTTGTTAATTTATTTACTTGTAAATATTGACTAATAAAGCAAGGATTGCTATAATTTAATTATCTATAATGCACATTGTGGCATATTAGTACCTTTTAAGGTTTTAAAAGGTGAATCCCAATAAAAAAAGAAGGCGAACTTTTATGAAGAATTTTTACGCAAAAATGAGTATTCGTAAAAAAATACTTACCGTGTTCATTCTAGTTGGTGTATTAACTTTTCTTTGTAGTGGCGTTACTGCGATAGGGCTCACTACTATTACAAATAACTGGAACACCCTTGTTCACGAGTACGGTTTTTCACAAGGCTATGGTGGTCAGGCTCTTACAGAGCTTACACGTGTTGAAGAATTTGCAAGAATTTCTATTTCTTCAACAGATCCACAGCAAAAACAGACTGCAGGTGAACAAATGCAGGCACATATGAATCTTTATAAAGAACATATGGCTGAACTTGAGCCTTACATAGTAACAGAAGAAGAACGAGCATTATATGACGATATAGTTGCTCAACACGATATATACAGAAATTTATTAACAGAAATTTTAACAGGTTTGCATCAGGGCGGTGGCTCTGCAGAAGCAGTTGCAGCAGCAGAAGCTCGTTTTAATAACGACGCAGCACCTGTTTATGAAAAAGTTTATGCTGATATGGAAGAGTTTGTTGAGTTAAAACAGACTACAGGTGATGTTAAAGCAATGGCAATGCTTTCTAATGCTAATATTACAGGTATTGCACTTGCCAGTTTGATTGGTGTTATTGCAATTACAGGCATTATTATAGGTTCTGTAATCTCTGGTAAAATTGCTAAGCCTGTTAAAGAATGTTCAGAGCGTCTTAAAGCGTTAGCGGATGGCGATTTATCATCAGATGTTCCTGAGACAAACCTTAAAGATGAAGTTGGCGAATTGATTGATGCTACTGCAAATATCAAGTGGCGTCTCGAATACATAGTTAAAGATCAGGGTGGCATTTTAAGTGAAATTGCATCGGGTAACTTAAATGTTGAGTCTGAACACCCTGAAGCTTATGGTGGTGACTTTAAGCCACTTCTTGATTCGCTCAACAAGATTGTTAATGATCTTACAGATACAATGTACCAGATTCATCAGGGCTCAGAACAGGTTGCAAACGGTGCAGACCAGGTAGCAAGTGGTGCTCAGGCACTTTCACAAGGTGCTACAGAGCAGGCAAGTAGCGTTCAAGAGCTTTCAGCTACAATCGTTGAAATTTCTGAACATATTAACCACACTGCTAAAAATGCAGTTGAAGCAACTGAACAAGCAAACATTGCTTCTAATGGTATCAACGAAAGTAATGCACAAATGCAAGAAATGGTACTTGCAATGAACGACATTACAAATACATCTAACGAAATAAGCAAGATTATCAAGACAATTGATGACATTGCATTCCAGACAAACATCTTGGCACTCAACGCAGCAGTTGAAGCAGCAAGAGCAGGTGCGGCAGGTAAGGGCTTTGCAGTTGTTGCTGACGAAGTTCGTAACCTCGCAGGTAAATCTGCAGAAGCAGCAAAGAGCACAACAGTTCTTATTGAAAGTGCAATCAGTGCTATTGCAAACGGTACAAAGATTGCAGACGAAACAGCAAACTCACTTCTTGATGTAGTTGAAAAGGTTAACTCAGTTTCAGCAAAAATTGATGAAATCGCAACAGCATCAGAAGAACAAGCAACAGCAGTTACACAGCTTAAAGGCGGTATTGAGCAAATCTCTGCAGTTGTTCAGACTAACTCTGCAACTTCAGAAGAAAGTGCTTCTGCTTCAGAAGAGCTTTCAGGTCAGGCTCAGATGCTTAAACAAATTATTGGTAATTTCAAGCTCAAGGATGTTGACACATCTTCTACTTCGCTTGTTGATTACGCTTCTTACGAGGCACCACAAAGCTATGAATCATCTTACGATGATAAGTATTGATAGTGTTTATAGATTACTTTTTAGTATTATATAAAATTAAAAATCAAGGAGTATCCTAAAATGAAAGCAGCAAACAAAATGTCCATCAGGGCAAAAATCTTATCTTCATTTATTGTAATCACTGTGCTTCTTATGATAGTTAGTGCTTTGATTGGCTCAGCAATGAAAACAATTGACCAGACTTACACAGATATCGTCGTAAACGATGCTGCGGCACAAGGCTATTTAGGTGAAGCTTTATCATCTTTCTGTCTTGTTGACGAATACTTGCACGATGCAGTAGGCTTCGAGGATGAAGAACTTCGACAAGAAGCAGTCGGTGAAATTGATGTTTACAAAGCAGATTTTGAAAAATATATGACTATGGCACAACCATTGATGCGTGAGCAAAATGTAGTTGGTGTTGATGAAAATGGCGAAGAGATTTCTATTAAAGAAATTGAGTTATACAATACAACAATGGATTATTATGAGCAATATTGTACTGCAATTGATGGCATTTTAGCTGAAATTGGCGAAGTAGAAACTGCTGAAATTCAAGGACAATTTGTTGAAAAAATTGACCCACTCTATGACCCTCTTTTTGATGGTGTTTATGAGCTTATGGATTATAAACAAGCAGCAGCTGACTATGCATCGGGAAGAGCTTCATACCGTGCAAATATTACACAATACTTTATGTACGCTTGCATTCTTTTCGTTTGCTTGATTGCTATTATTTATGGTGTTGTTCTTTCTAAGCTTATTGCAAATCCACTTAAATCTTGTGCAGACAGACTTGAAAAACTTGCAGATGGTGATATTGAGTCAGATGTTCCTGTAGTCAAGACTGAAGACGAAACCGGTATGGTTTACGCCGCAACTCTTAAAATTACAAATAACTTAAAAACAATTGTTAACGACCAGGGCAACATTCTTTCAGAAATTGCTCAGGGTAACTTAAATGTTGAGTCCGAACATCCTGATGCTTATGTTGGTGGATTTAAGCCACTTCTTGAGTCACTCGAAAAGATTGTTGTTGACTTAACAGATACAATGTATCAGATTTATCAGGGCTCAGAACAGGTTGCAAATGGTGCAGACCAGGTTGCAAGTGGTGCTCAGGCACTTTCACAAGGTGCTACTGAACAGGCAAGTAGCGTAGAAGAGCTTTCAGCTACAATCGTTGAAATTTCTGAACATATTAATCACACTGCTAAAAATGCAGTTGAAGCAACTGAACAAGCAAACATTGCTTCTAATGGTATCAATGAAAGTAACGCTCAGATGCAAGAAATGGTACTTGCAATGAACGACATTACAAATACATCTAACGAAATCAGCAAGATTATCAAGACAATTGATGACATTGCATTCCAGACAAATATTTTGGCACTTAACGCAGCAGTTGAAGCAGCAAGAGCAGGTGCGGCAGGTAAGGGCTTTGCAGTTGTTGCTGACGAAGTTCGTAACCTTGCAGGTAAATCTGCAGAAGCAGCTAAGAGCACAACAGTTCTTATTGAAAGTGCAATTAAAGCTATTGAAAATGGTACAAAGATTGCAGACGAAACAGCAAACTCACTTCTTGATGTAGTTGAAAAGGTTAACAATGTTTCAGCAAAAATTGACGAAATCGCAACAGCATCAGAAGAACAAGCAACCGCAGTTACACAGCTTAAAGGCGGTATTGAGCAAATCTCTGCAGTTGTTCAGACAAACTCTGCAACTTCAGAAGAAAGTGCTTCTGCTTCAGAAGAGCTTTCAGGTCAGGCTCAGATGCTTAAACAAATCATTGGTGCATTCCAACTTAAAGATGTTTCAACACAGGCTTCAATGGAAATCCCGGAGATTAATAACTACGACTCATCTAAAGACTATAACTTCGATAGCTACGATGACAAATATTGATAAAAAACACCCTGCTTCTGCAGGGTGTTTTTTATCAAATGCAGAATGCAGAGTGCAGAATGCAGAATTAAGGGTCTGCGACGCAATTATAATTGAAAATTGAAAATGGAAAATTGAAAATTTCGGAAGTCCTGCGGACTTGATTATAATAAATTATCAATAAAAACAACAAGTTCTATCATTTGTACCAGTGGTCAGTGAGTCAGTAAGTCAGTAAGTCAGTGGTCAGTTAATTACAAGTAAAAAATAACAAGTTCTATCATTTTTAGTTTACGAAAAACTTTAAATGATAGAACTTATCTTTTGTTATTAAATTATAATCGCCGACCGCAGGTCCCACAATTTTAAATTTTAAATTTTCCATTTTCAATTCAAAATAGAATTCAGCACTCAGCATTTATTTTTCGTCCCATCAGCACTCCCATAACCGATGCCATCATAAGTCCACGGGTCCAACCGGAAGAATCACCAAGGCAGTGAAGTCCGTCAACACTTGTGTTAAAGTCTGTATCCATCTTGATTTTGTTACTGTAAAATTTGAGCTCAGGGGAGTAAAGCAATGTTTCAGTTGAAGCAAAGCCAGGCACAACATGGTCAACCGCCTGAATGAAGTTAATAATATTTGTCATCGCTCTGTATGGCATTGCCGCAGTAATATCACCTGCAACGGCATCAGGGAGCGTAGGTCTTAAATTGCTTTGTGCAAGCTCTTTTGGCCAGGTTCTCTTACCGTCAAGAATATCACCATATCTCTGAACGAGAATGTGACCTGCACCGAGCATATTAGTTAATTCGCCAACCTTTTGAGCATATTCAATAGGTTGATTAAATGGATAGTTAAAGTTATGAGAACAAAGAATTGCGAGGTTAGTGTTGTCAGATTTTGTTTCTTTGTAAGAGTGACCGTTAACAACAGCTAAATCATTATCATAGTTCTCCTGGCTTACAAAACCGCCGGGATTCTGGCAGAATGTACGCACTTTATTTTTAAATGGCTTTGGGTAACCAATAAGCTTTGATTCATAAAGTGCCTTGTTGACTTTTTCCATAACCTCGTTTCTTACTTCAACTCTTACACCAATGTCAACAGTACCTGCCTGGTGTTCAATTCCGTGTTCAGAGCAAAGCTTTTCGAGCCAGTCAGCACCACGGCGACCAGTTGCAATAACAATTTTTTCACCCTTGATTTCTTTAGAATCTTTCCCGTTGGTTATATACACACCACGACATTTTCCGTCAGTTATTTCAATATCAGTACACTCGTAGCCGAAAATTATTTCAACTCCGTTATTCTGAAGATATTTTTCAATTTCATAGTAAAGTGTCTGAGCCTTTTCAGTACCTAAATGACGGATAGGGCAGTCAACAAGCTTTAAACCTGCCTGAATAGCTCTTTTGCGTATTTCTTTTACCTCTTCACTTGCGTTAATGCCCTCAATGTGTTCATCTGCACCGAATTCAAGATAAATTTTATCAGTGTAATTTATTAAATCCTGTGCATAAAGCTCACCAATAAGTGTTGGCAAATCGCCACCAACCTCATAGCTTAATGAAAGCTTGCCGTCTGAAAAAGCACCTGCACCTGAAAAGCCTGTTGTAATGTGACAATAAGGCTTACAGTTCACACATTGCTGGGTCTTTGATTTTGGGCAACTGCGTTTTTCAACAGGCTGACCTTTTTCAATAATAATAATCTTTTTCTTGCTACCAAGCTTAATAAGCTCAAGTGCAGTAAAAATACCCGCAGGTCCTGCACCAACAATAACAACATCGTAATTCATATAAAAACCTCTTTATGTAATTATAATTCTTTAGTTTTATAAGCGTTAAATAATGCATCTGCTTCTTCGGAATAGTTACCGTTTTCGTCTTCAATATAAAGCGGAGGCATAATTCTGAAGCCCTCTGCACCGCCTTTTTTACCCTCAAGCAAAATAAGACTTGGCTCTTTGCCGCTTCTTTGAATGACCTCACGCATAATTTTCGGCTCAATCTTATTTTTTTTCATTGCATCAAACATTTCGGGAAGTCTTTCAGGTCTTTGACACATACAATATCTGCCACCATATTTTAAAAGATAATTAGCAGCTTTTGCGGCATCATAAAGAGTACAGTTAAACTCGTGACGGGCGTTTTTATAATCTTCACCCTCGTTCACAATTCCTGTGCCAACCTTTTTATAAGGTGGGTTAATGCTGACAATATCAAAGTATTCGTTAGGTAAAACACCTTTAATTTTCTTTAAATCTAAATGAAATAAATTGACAGCGTCTTCTATATTATTATGCTTTAAAGTCTTTTTAAAAAGCTCAATTGCGGTTTCGCTTAACTCAACACCATAAATTTCTTTTGGTTTAAAATCTCTTAACCATAAAAGCGGAATAATTCCGTTGCCTGTGCCAAGGTCACAACATTTATCCTTGTGGCGAGGCTTACAAAAGTCAGCTAAAAGAATAGCATCAGAAGTAAATATATGCGCGTGGCTAACGAAAATTTCTAAATTCTTTGCTAATTTTTCGGTGCGTTCTTCTCTTGAAGTCATAAAAAACTCCTTGTAGTAAAATATACAATTTAATTTTACCACAAGGTGTTTTAATTATCAATGAATAAAATACAATTGGAAAAAAGTTTGTAATTTCTGCACAGTTCAAATGTGATAAAATTTACAAATTTATTCTTCCATTTGTTTGCCCAAAAATGCGGCAGCTACCTGTGCTAATTTAACCTCTGTTTCAGTAGGCTTTGCATTTGTGCTGTCACTTACAAAAATTACTGCACCTGAAATATCACCGGCACCAATAATAGGGAACGCAATTGATGCTTCTACATCAGAGCTTTCAATGGGGTGGAGTGGCTTTTCTGTACCGGATTTAATATAATTCATTCTGTTTTCCATAAGTTCTTCAAGTGAATTAGAAATTCGTTTGTCTAAAAAATCCTTTTTAGAAAGACCTGAAACAGAAATAACATGGTCACGGTCTGTAATTAAAACACCCATACCTGAAGTTCTGCTTAAAACCTCTGAATATTGACCTGAAAATTCTGAAATTTCACCCATAGGTGAGTACTTTTTGAAAATTACTTCACCATCACTTGCGGTAAAAATTTCTAACGGGTCACCCTCACGGATTCTTAAAGTTCTTCTGATTTCTTTAGGTATAACAACTCTGCCTAAATCATCAATTCGTCTGACAATTCCTGTCGCTTTCATATATATCTTCTCCTTAATATCAAATTATGTTGTTAGTATTTGAGATTAAATGGAATTTATACTTGTCAGATTTACTTTTTAAAGTAATTGTGATACAATGTTGAAATCGAGGTGATTTTTTGGAATTTTTAATTATTTTTATTGTAACATTTTTGGCTGGTATGGGTGCAGGACTCGGCACCGGTTTTGCTGGTATGAGTGCCGCCGCTGTAATAACACCAATGCTTGTTACTTTTCTTGGCGTTAACCCATATACTGCTGTAGGTATAGCTCTTGCTTCTGATGTTTTGGCGAGTGGTGTTTCAGCTTTTACTTACCGTAAAAATAAAAATCTTGATGTAAAAAACGGACTTCTGATGATGGGAATAATTTTAATTTTTACCATAGTCGGAAGCTATATTTCGAGCAAAGTTCCGTCACAGACTATGGGTGGTTTCAGTACATTTGTTACACTTATGCTCGGTGTTAAATTTATTTTAAAACCTGTAATGACCACCAAAGCAGAGATGGAAGCAGTAAGTAAAAAGAGAAAAATTGTCGGTTCAATAATAAGTGGTGTATTTGTTGGCTTTATTTGCGGTTTTGTTGGTGCTGGCGGTGGAATGATGATGCTTCTTATTCTTACCGGTGTACTTGGTTATGAATTGAAAACCGCAGTTGGTACAAGTGTATTTATTATGACATTTACCGCATTAACAGGTGCTGTTTCTCATTTTTCTCTTGGTGATTCGCCAGATGTTCTTGTAATGGCACTTTGTATTTTGTTTACATTTATCTGGGCAAGAATTGCCGCTAAGTTTGCAAATAAAGCAAAACCTGAAACCCTTAACAGAGCAGTTGGCGTAGTGTTGGTTGTGTTAGGTGTTGTTATTCTGGGTTTTGAATATTTGGTTAAATAAAAATTTATAATCAATTGAATTATAAAAGGTGGTGTTAAAGTGTCATCTAAAATCATTGTTATAGGTAGCGCCAATGCTGATTTAGTCATTCATTCTCCAAAAATGCCACGGATTGGCGAAACGCTTACAGGTAGTAATTTTCAAGTGAATGCAGGGGGAAAGGGACTTAACCAGGCAGTTGCAATTGCAAAATTAGGTGGTAATGTTTCATTTTGTGGTTGTGTCGGCAATGACGCAAATGGTGAACTGCTACTGAATGAATTAAAGAATAATGATGTTACTTTTAAAGGATTTGAAACCGAAGAAGCCCCTACGGGAATTGCAATGATTACAGTTGTAGATGGTAATAATTTTATAATTCTCGATTCTGGTGCAAACGCAAGGCTTACACCCGAAGTAATTGAAAATTACAGTGATTTAATAGCTGAATGTGAATATTGTGTTATGCAGTTAGAAATACCTGTAGAAACTGTTTTAAAAGTATGTGAAATTGCAAAAAATTCCGACACAAAAATTATACTTAACCCTGCACCTTATAAAAAAATACCGGAGATTTTATTTTCTCAGATTGATTATATTATCCCGAATGAACACGAAGCACACGATTTAACAGGTATTTACCCGGATAGCGAAGAAAATACCCGAAAAGCAGTTTTAAAACTAAACCAAATGGGTGTTAAAAATGTAATTATAACTCTCGGCGAGCGTGGTTGTGCTTATAATGTGGGTGACAGTGTTTTGTTTAAACCTGCAATAAAAACAGAGGTAGTAGATACTACTTCAGCAGGTGACACATTTATAGGTGCATTAGTTTCAAAGCTTTCACAAAATGAAACACTCAATAATGCTATTTTCTATGCTACCAAAGCATCTGCAATAACAGTCAGTCGCTTGGGTGCCTCAAAATCCATTCCTTATGCTGATGAAATTGAATAAAAATAAAAGAACTGAGTTCAGCAACTCAGTTCTTTTGTTTTTAATTCTCAATAAACTTTTTATGCTCTTCATTTAACCACTCATTAAGCTCTATTAACCCCTCATCAGAGCAAGCGGCTTCTTTAGTTGCAATGTCTTCTTTTTTATATCCATCATTCCAAGGCTTAACAGAATAACATTCTGCAACAAATCGAGCATTTTCTGTGCCAATGTCAACAACATAAACCTTATAATTAAAGGTTGCTTTATGAGCACAGCCTAAATGTGAATCTGTGTCACAAGAGCCTGTGTAAATGTTAGAAACAGGTTTATTATCACTTTTATTTATAAACCAGTTATATGGTGGTATTTTTATTGTATTCATTATTTTCACTTCCTATGGTCTTTTAATGCTTAAATTAAGTCCCATAGCGCCCACTGCTAATATAAGTAACAAAATAAATGGTGCTATGTAACTGCCTGTTGAAATGAGCAACGAGTTACTGAATGTTGCAATAAATGAAGCAACTATTAAATTAAAGTTTGTTAAACTGTAATTTGTTGAAAAATGCTTTTGACCGTAAAATGATGCCGAAAATGCAGAGGTTACAGTAGGGCAGGAGCCGTAAGAAATACCTGTAAGGCAAAGCCCTACAATGCAAAGTGGTAGCGAATGAATTACGACACCCAAAAGTGTGACACCTGCGGCAATTATTGTGAGAACATTTGCAGAAATCATAGTAATTCTTCTGCCTAATGCATCATAAAATGCACCTGTAATAATTCTGCCAATGCCGTTAAAAACTGAAAGCACACCAACTAAAGTAGTTGCAAGTGTCGGTATTGCATCAACCGAAAGCATCAAATCCCTTGCGAAGCTTATAACTGTGTTACCAACTGCGGTAATAAATGCCATACACAGGAATGCTCTCCAGAATGTGAAGCTTTTAAGCATCTCTTTTGTTGTAAAATCGCGCGTTTCAAAATTTTCTTTAAAAGCAGATTTTTTTAGCTTTGGTGCAGGGAATACTGTGTCGGAATCAGGTCTTTTAAGAATGATACCTGAAATGATAATTACAACACCAATTACTAAACCCAATGTTATGTATGTTTTACTGAAACCAAAGCTTTCATTTTCAAAAAGAATGCTGATTATGTTACCTAAAAGCAAGGTGCTTACACCAAAGCCCATCATTAGTGAGCCTGAGCAAAGACCCTTTTTGTCAGGGAACCACGCGCAAACAGTTGAAACTACAACATTGTAAGCAATACCAATGCCTGTACCCGCTAAAACAGCGTATGTCAAATACAAAAGTGTAGGCATTGTAGCGTTTAAAAGACCCGTAGAAACAAAGCCGATTCCTACCAATGCACCTGAAATTATTAGTGTAATTTTAGGACCTGCTTTTTTGCAGATTAAGCTACCAAAGAATGCACCAAGGCAGAAAAAACACATTGTTAAGGTGAAGTTAAAAGCAAGTGTTGAGTCACTCCAATTAAAGCTCTCCTTAAAAGGTATTTTCAAAATTGACCAGGCGTACAACACACCTGAAAATAACATACAGAAAACGCCGACAAAAAGATAAAACCAGCGTTTAGAAAGATTGTTTTTCATAAATGCATTCCTCTATTTATATTTTTGGCTTTTTACAAATTTAATACCCTTACAAATCTCTTTATAAACCCTTGTTTTGCTCATTCCGTTTTCAGTGTATTCGTTGTGTCTTAATGTAAGGTAAAATGAAAATGGTTTTGCTAAAACGGGGTGGGCGAGTGCTAAAAGAATGCCCTTGTCAAAAAAGTACTTTTCATTGTAGCCTTTAAACCAGGTTGAGTCCCTCTCGTCTTTTAGCTCGGCAATTGCTTCGGGTAAAGCAATTATGTTTAAGCCTTTTTTCAAGCAATCTCTTAAAAACAGAGTGTCTTCACCGCATTGATGAGTGGTACCGCCCCCGAAATTCAGATTGAATGTAATTCCGTTATAAGAAACAGCCTTGCGCCTGAAAGCCAATCTTGCTGCACCGTAATTCATATAGTTTAAAATATTGATTTTTGTGGTAGTGGCATTTTGTCTGTTCAAGCTTTCTTCATCTTCAATTAAATTGAAAATAATTAAATCTGCCTGAGGATTTTCTGAAAAAGCTTTTTTTACCTTTTCTTCATATCCGTCACAAAATACCATATCATCATCAGCGAGAACGCAAATATCAGCATCTGAACGCATTAAAGCAGAGTTCCTGCTAAGACCTACACCTCGTTCGTTAAAAGAAAAGAAGCGGACTGTATTATCATTTAAAGCGATTTCCTGATAATTTACATTGTCTGTCTGGTTTATAATTATAGCATCAGTACGAAGATTCATTTTTTTAATTAAATCTGTGTTTTTCTGATGCATAGTTGAAATTAAAACTTCAATTTTCATTCTCTATTTATGCTCCTTGAGAATTTTCATACAGTAAACAGGTGAAGCAAAAAACGCCTTGAACGCATTGACAAAAAAGCCGGGGTAATGCTTTCTTCTGAGCTCAGCAAATGCAATAACTGCAAAGTGCCTTGTAATAATGTATTTTCTGTCTGCTTTTGTAAGAAGCTTAAAATACTTTTTCTTGAATTCGTGAAGTCTGTTTTCGCCCTCAATTTTTCCGTCACCGCTTGAAAGTCCTCCTTCACCTCTGTGAACATAAGCCTTAACAAAGCAGCCTTTTAAATATGTAAATTTACCGCCATTTTCAATTGCCTTGAACATTAAATAAAATTCATCACCAATATCAATAGGGTCAAATTTGCCTATTTTTTCTAAGTAGGATTTTTTGAATATCATTGTGTCTGTACCGGCTAAGTGGTATTTTAAGTGATATTTTATTAAATCTTCCTTGCTGGTTGATTTTATAAAACTGCGTGTTCTTTTTTCGCAAACAGTTTCATCATCGTAAAACATATCAAGGTCTGTAATGCCAAAATCAGCACCTGTTTGTAACATGTTTTCAACTTGGCTTTCAAGGTTTTCAGGCAAATAAATATCGTCATCATCAAGGAATGTAACAAATTCACCCGAAGAAGCATCAATTCCTGTATTTCTCGTTTTTGCAGAGCCTTGATTTTGAATGTTAACAATATACTTAAAAGAAATATCTTTGTTGTTTTCTCTGAATTCATCAACTATTTTTTTGACACGAGAATTCCATTCTTCATTAGCATTATCGTCAACTAAAATAATTTCAAAATTTTTATAAGTCTGAGTAGCAAGGGAATTCAACGCCCTTAATAATATTTCATCTCGCTTATATGTTGCAACAACAACACTGACTAAAGGTTGCATTTAATGTTCTCCTTGCATTTTTTATTTATTCGCCTAAACGAATGTTAATTCCGCCACCGTTTCCGTCGGTAGTGGGGAAAGTTAAGTAAGGCTCAATTGCCTTTGCAGTTTTTATAATAGGCATAGTCTGAAGATACACTTTACCAGGACCTGTAACTTTAGTGTGGAAAAGCCCCATTCCGCCTAAAAAGATGTTTTTAGCACCGTGTACTGCTTCAATATCCATAGTGCAGGTTTCACTCATAGCGGCTAAATAACCTGTGCCAATAATAATGCTTTCATTAGCCTGTAATGTGTATTCTTTGCAGTAACCGTCAATTTCAATGAACACTAAACCGTTACCGCTTATTTTATTCATAATAAAGCCTTCGCCACCAAAAAAGCCCTTGCCTAATTTCTTTTGGAAATATATTGAAAGGTCAAGACCTTTTTCCATAGCTAAAAAGCTGTGCTTCTGGACTATAATTGCATTGCCCGGAGAAACCTCGTAGGGAATAATAGAACCCGGAAAGCTTGAAGCAAATGCAATAGTACCTGTGCCACCCTGTGCCGTGAATTCATTCATAAAAATTGATTCACCTGAAAACATTCTGCCCAAAGCCTTTTTAATTCCGCCACCTGAATTTGTTTCCATTCTGATGTTAGGACTCATCCAGCTCATTGCACCGGATTCAGTCTGAAGAGTCTGACCTGCTTCAGGATAACAAATAACTACAGGTAAGCTTTCTCCTTCGATTTTGTATTTTATCATAATAAAACCCCATTTCTTCTGGCAAGTGCCGATATTATTTTATATTATAACATAAATAAATATATATTACAATTTAAATTATAGACTTTTTTTAGTGTATGTGGTAAAATAAATACAGACTTTATTAAGGAGCGTTTTATTATGAAAAAGCTTTATTTTTTAATTGGCAGTCAGGATTTATATGGTGATGAAACTTTAAAACAAGCACAGAATGACGGTTACCAGATGGCGTCATTTCTTAATGATAAATTAAGCGATACGGTAGAAGTCGAGGCTTTACCGATTATCAGAAATGCAAACGAAGCGGTTGATGCTTGCGCAAAAGTAAATAGCGATAAAGAATGTGTTGGTGTTATTATGTGGATGCACACATTTTCACCTGCAAAAATGTGGATAAGAGCTTTAAAAAGCCTTCAAAAACCAATGCTTCATTTACATACTCAATACAACGAAAAGTTACCTTATGACAGCATAGATATGGACTTTATGAATCTTAACCAATCTGCTCACGGTGACAGAGAGTTCGGGTTTATCTGCACTCGTCTTAATATAAACCGCGAGGTTGTTGTAGGCTACTACAAAAATGAAGGTGTAATTGAAAAAATCAGAGCATTTGCAGCTGTAGCTAAAACCATTGATTTTTCAAAAGGTATGCGCGTTGCTATGTTCGGTAACAATATGCGTGATGTTGCAGTTACCGATGGCGACAGAGTAGAAAGTGAAATTCATTTTGGCTGGAATGTCAATTATTATGGTATAGGCGATTTAGTTGATATTATAAATTGTGTGACAGATGCTGAAATAGAAGCAAAGCTTAATGAATATAACACTTCCTACATAATGGATACTGATAATATAGAGTCAGTTAAAGAACAGGCAAAGTATGAAGTTGCACTCGAAAAATTTTTAAAGAAAGAGAATATCAGTGCATTTACCGATACATTTGAGGATTTGCACGGCTTAAAGCAGTTACCTGGTCTTGCAGTGCAGAATATTATGAAAAACGGCACAGGCTTCGGACCTGAGGGTGACTACAAAACATCTGCTTTAGGTGCTGTGCTTTCTAAAATGGCAGAGGGCAGAAACGGCGCTACAGGCTTTACTGAAGATTATACTTACGACTTAACAGATGGCGAAGAGTTAGAATTAGCTTCTCATATGTTAGAGGTTTCACCTGTATTTGCGAAAAACAAACCACAAATTCAGGTTCATCCGCTTTCAATCGGTGGCAAAGAAGCACCAGCAAGACTTGTGTTTGATGGTATAAGCGGTGAGGGTATTGCCGTTTCTTTAGTTGATATGGGTAATCGTTTCAGACTTATCTGTGCAAAAATTGAGTTAGTAGAGCAACCCCAGGAAATGCCAAAATTACCGGTTGCAAGACTTATGTGGAAGCTTAAGCCTGACTTTAAAACAGGTGCTGCTGCCTGGATTTATGCAGGTGGTGCTCACCACGCGGTTGTTTCAACCTGTCTTACTGTAGATGACATAAGACTCTTTTCTAAATTTACAGATACAGAGCTTGTTGTTATTGATGAAAAAACAGATTTAGTAACATTTGAGCAGAATTTAAAGCTTCTTGATATGTTAGCGAAATAAGGTGATAAAATGTTAGAAGAATTAAAAAAACAAGTCTATGAAGCAAATATGCTTTTGCCAAAATATAATTTAGTAACATTCACCTGGGGTAATGTTTCTGCGGTGGATAGATTTAAAAATGTTATAGTAATTAAGCCATCCGGCGTTGAATATGACGCTATGACACCCGATGATATGGTTGTCGTTGACCTTGACACAGGTAATGTTGTTGAGGGGAATAAAAACCCATCAAGCGACACACCAACTCATTTAGTGCTTTACAGAGCTTTTAAAAATATCGGCGGTATTGTTCACACTCACTCAAGAATGGCAACCTCTTTCGCACAGGCAGGTAGGGGTATTATGCCTTTAGGTACAACTCATTCTGACTATTTCTATGGCGAAATTCCTTGCACAAGAGAAATGACCGGAGCAGAAATAAAAGGTGAGTATGAAGCAGAAACCGGTAATGTAATTGTTGAAACATTTTTAAACAGAGATATTAACCCGGATGATATTCCCGGTGTACTTGTTAAAAACCACGGCCCATTCTCGTGGGGTACAGATTGCTTTAACGCTGTACATAACGCAGTAGTTTTAGAAGAAGTGGCAAATATGAATTTCAATACTCTTCTTATTAATCCCGATGTTGCAAGAATAAGTCAGAATTTACTCAATAAGCACTATTTAAGAAAACACGGCGCAAATGCGTATTACGGACAATCAGGGACTAGGGACTAGGAATCAGGAATCAGAAAACAGAAAGCGGTTCGCTTCGCTCAAGTGCTGAATGCTATTTTAAATTGAAAATTGAAAATGGAAAATTAAAAATTTCGGAAGGCTTCGCCTTGATTATAATTATTAGTCAATAAAAACAACAAGTTCTATCATTTTTAGTTTACAAAAAACTTTAAATGATAGAACTTATCTTTTTGTTACTGAATTATAATGCAACGCAGTTCCGAAATTTTTAATTTTCAATTTTTAATTTTAAATTATAATTCTGCCTTCTGCATTCTTTAAAGGCTATTTAAAATCTTAAGCACAGAGAGAAGCTCGTGGTCCTTAACTTTTTCAACTTCCTTGTCATTCACAACGCAGTCAAGGAAATATTTGATTTCATTTGCATAAGCGTCGCTCTTTGGTAAGTTGATTGAGCCTGTGTCGCCCTCCTGAGTGTTTGAAAGGTCTATTTTTTCATCATCTCTTAAATAGATCATCATTTTACCGTTTTCGTTAGCTACAACTGCATTTTCAAATTGGAAACGGAATTCTGCAGTGAAAGGGTAGCTTGTTGCATACCATGATGCCTCTGAATTGATTGAAAAATCGCCAAAATCATAAGTAACGCTTATAAAATCCTGGTCGGGAAGCTTTGAACGGAATTGATGAGCTATTCTTTTAGGTGCACCAAAAGCGTAAACCATAAAGTCAAGGTCGTGAATGTGTAAATCAAATGGTGTTAAACCACTTCTTTTTTCGTCCATCATCCAGCCGTCCCAGCTCCAACGAGGGTAGCAGCCAAGTCTTGTCATTGTACCCGAAAGAAGCTTACCATACTTTTGTGTTTCAAAAATTTCTTTAAGCACTTCATATTCAGGCCAGAATCTTAAAACCTGAGCAATCATAAATTTAACATTGTTCTTTTTAGCGGTAGAATAAACTCTTTCAACATCTTCCTCTTTCAAAGAAATCGGCTTTTCGCAAATAACATTTATGCCTTTTTCCATTGCCTCAACAGCGTAATCTGCGTGAAGATATGTAGGAAGACAAATATCTAAAATGTCTATTTCCTCTTTTTCAAGCATTTCTTTAAAATCATTGTAATGGCGTTTATCAGGGTATTTGTCCAAACGCTCCTGGCGAATGTCACAAAGAGCAACCAATTCTACATCTTTAATTTCATCCCAGGCAGGAATGTGAGCACCACTTATTCCGCCAACACCAACAACAGCGACTTTTAACATAATTAAACACTCCAAATCATAAAATAGGGCACAATCATTTTAACAAACGATTGTGCCCATTTGTTATTTAATTTTTAAATATTATCTTGCGTCAATTTCTTCCTTGAGCTCTTCAAGTCCGTCCATAAGTGTAGAAGCTACATATTGACCGAGAGAAATAAGCTCGTGGTAGTGGTTAGCAGGGTCACCCATTGTGTAGTCGTTATCAGGAACAACATAACCAATAGCGTCATTCATAAGACCAAAGCACATTGTGCCGCTACCGAAAATGTCACGAACAATGCTGTGTGTGAAAGGTTCGCCTGTAACACCCATATCAACTGAAGAACCGCCAACAATAAGGTCTTGGCAAATTTCACCAGGAAGCATTACAGCCTTGAACTTGCTACCAAATTCAATGTAACCAATTTCTGTGAATGTTGTGTAAATCTTTTTACCGTGAATGTCTTTGCTTTCAAACACATCGTAGTTTGCCATATTGAGCTTACCAACTGCTTGAATAAGGTCGTTTGAAACAGGAACTTCAACTCTCTTAATAGCTAAGTTGAGGTAAGGCTCAACAACAGTTTCAGAAACTCTAACCCAATCTCCAATTGCAACAATTTGTCTGTAGGATTCGCCATTTTCATCGGTCATATTAGCATAACTATATGTTTTATACCAGAGAGAGTAACCATTATCTTTTTCTCCCACTTTGCCAGCGCCATATTTTTCAACCTCATCAGCACAATTAAGGAGCGGGTCTGCTTTAATTTCTGCTTCGGTCATTGTTAAAGCAAGAGCCATTCTTGCAATTTCGTAACCATATCTCATTGATTCGTGATATCTCTTAGGAGTATCAACACCGTCACCGGTAATTGAACGGCTCATATAAATACCTGCAATAGCACCGTTAAAGAACATAAAGTTATAACCTGCTTTGTCAAGTAACTCACCGCAGTAATAAACATAGTCGCCTGAAATTTCTCTACCTGAGTTTGAAGATGTAGGAAGACCTGCAACATCAGGGTGAGCAGCAATGTTAATAATCATTGTTGGGCGATATGAGCTATCATCCGGAGTGAAAACAAATCTGTTAAGCTCTGACATAATAGTGTTAGAGGAAGGTCTGTTTTTATTGTTGAAATAATCTCTACCGATATCCTTTTGAGCATAAGTAAGAGTACCGGCTTTCATATCATAAAATGCTTCTTTGAAAGCTTCTGCTACTGTATCTTTAAGGAATTCCATATACTTAGGATTTGTACCTTGTTGTAAATCCTTTCCGTTACCTGTACCGCTGTTGATACCGTTTGTAAGAAGCTTAACTAAGTTGTTAGTCCAAAGACCCTCAGTGTCAATACAGCTGTGGCAGTGTGTAGAAGCAACATTGATTGAAACAATGTTGTTTTCTGCTGCGAAATCTTCAAGTAAAGCACGGATGTCACGAATGTCACCGTTAGTAATACCGATGCAGTCGATTGTACCAAAGAGAACGGTTTCGCCATTTGCACCATCTTTGAGTGCAATACATCTTACCTTCATATCGTCAATAACGCCTTCAACAACATTTGTGAATGCGTTTTCAGGAGCGATATAACCACCGATGTAATATTCACCGTTTGTAACATCATCAGGAACAAGACTTGCATTTGAGTAACCTAAATACCATTTTGCGTTAGCATCAGGCTGAGTGTTGAATCTTCCGGTAGTGCCTTCATAGAAATTCTCAGCGGCAATGTTTGCATCATCTCTCTGAACAAAACCAGGGCCGTTAGGGAAGAGGCTTGCAAACCAGTCGAACACTATTCTTAAAAGTGTGTCAAGAAAGCTTGTTAAAATATTACCTCCACCGGCAGCAAGAGTAGTTGGTGCTGCAATAAGTGAAGCGGCACTTGCTGTAGTTGCACCAACAGTTGAAAAAACAAGTGTAAGAGCAAGAACAATTGCAAGTACTTTTGTAAGTTTGCTTTTTTTCATAAGAAATATCTCCTTCGTTTTAGATGTGATTGCGTATATGCATAGTTACACAATCTTACCATTGTATTATACAAATTTTTACACTTTCTTTCAATGTTTATAATTGCTAAAATATGCAAATTTCTTTAGTAATTTTATACAAAAAAATAAACATTAATAATATTACAAACTTTGTGTTGACTTTTTAAGAAAAATTGTGTAAAATAAGATGAATTATATTGTGTATCCTTTAGGATGAATATTTGCGTTCACCCTAATTGAAAGGGGTTAGACTTTTATGAAAAAAGATAAAATCAAAAAAGAAAAAGCACCTAAAGCAAAAAAAGAGAAAAAGGTAAAGGAAAAGAAAGTTCAGACACCTGAAGAAAAGCTTGCATTTGAAGCTGCAGTAAAAAGCTTTACTTCATCAGGTGTGTTTAAAGCACTCGTTGTTTTATTCGTTTGCAGTTTAGTGTTTACAATGTTCTCTTCAAGTATTTTAAGACTTACTGCAATTCCGGGTGCATTAAGAACAAGAGCGGCGGCTATTCAGGCTAATATCAATGCTCAGAATAACAAAAATAACAATAATTCAGGTTTCGGTGGCTTGGGTCAGATTTTCCAGCCTGACACAACATCTGCAAGTATTGATGTTCAGGGTACTACAGCGGCTCCTACAACTCAGGCTCCGACAACTCAGGCTCAGAACACAACAACTACAAAAGCCCCTGAAACAACAGCTTCATCTGGTACTTCGACTGAAACAGAAGAAGCAACCACAACAACTACTACTGCTCCTACAACAACCGAGCCTTTAACAGATTCTCCTGCAATGATTAAAGAGAAAAAGACAATGTTAAATACATACAAAAAGGTTGTTAACACAGCTAATGCTACTAAACCGGGCTTTACAAAGGTTCAGTACAGAACAATGGAGAAGGATAGCAACGCAAAGCTTGTTTTGAAAGATGTTGAAAAGAATTATCCTGGTTATTTCATCAGCCAGGGTGATGCAGAGGCAGCTCCAATTGTTGCAGCAAAATTCTCTGATATGACACTTTTCTTAATTGAAAATGAAAACTATGCTTGCTTACTTTCTGACAAAAACGCTTCAGAAGCAATCAGAAAGGTTGAAAAGGTAGCACAGAGTGATGGCTCAACAAAGCTTACGATCGTTCTTCGTAATGAAGAAAATCCTGCTATTACACCTGCTGATGAAAAAACACCGTTAAGCCACACAAGTGCTGTATTCCCTGTGCTTGACAAAGAAGATATCAAAACAAAGCTTGTGGCTCGTCAGGGCTTGTTAACTTCTATAACAGATGTAAATCTTTTATATCACGATTGCACATTAGAAATTGTTTATATGCCAAAAACAGGCAAGATAGTTTCAGCGACACAAACAATTCAGTATGACTGTATTGTTGATTACACAGCCTTGTTCTTCATTTCAGGGCAACAAGCAGTTGGTACTGTTACAGATACTGCTGTTTATACAGATTTCGTTTATTAAAATCAAAATCAGAGCAAGGTGAAAGCCTTGCTCTTTTTATGTAATTTTTTATGTATTTTTATACAAAATTAAAGCACAAATTGTTGCGAAAAGTATTTTTATATGTTATACTATAATATTAGAAAATATGAATGAGGTGTAGTTATGACAAGACACGAGGCAAGAGAACAAGCTTTTGCGGTAATATTTGAAAAAAGCTTCAATGAAAGTGCAACTTTTCAAGAGATTATTGATGCTGCAGAGGAGTGTGGCTTAGTTAAGGTCAATGGCTTTGCGGGTACACTTTTAAAATCAGTAGAAGAAAATATCGAAAAAATTGACGAGGTTATTTTAGAAAACCTGGTTGGCTGGACATTACAAAGACTTCCTAAAGTAAGTCTTGCTGTTTTACGCCTTGCAGTTGCTGAAATAATTTTTAATGAAGATGTACCTGCTAATGTAAGCGTTAATGAAGCAGTTGAAATTGCTAAAACTTATGGTACAGTGGAAGACGCTTCATATATTAACGGGGTTTTATCTTCTGTTGTTAAAAAAATAAGTAAATGAGCATTTTTCTCGGTATAGATACAAGTAACTACACAACATCTGTTGCTTTAATTGATTCTTGTAGCAATGTTATAAGTAAAAAACGCCTTTTACCTGTTAAAAAAGGTGAAAGAGGAATAAGACAGAGTGATGCGGTTTTTCATCACACTAAGGCGTACCCTGAGCTTATTAAAGATTTATTTTCAGGTGTTTCTGAAACTCCTAATGCAATTGGCGTTTCGTTTGCGCCAACAACCGAAAAAGGCTCATATATGCCGTGCTTTTTGGTTGGTGAAAGCTTTGCTGAAGCTTTAGCAGATGTTTTAAATATTCCGCTTTTTAAATTTTCGCACCAACAGGGTCATATTGCGGCGGCTCTTTATTCTGTTAACAGATTAGCTCTCCTGCAAGAAAAATTCATTGCTTTTCATGTTTCAGGTGGCACAACTGATGCAGTGCTTTGTGAGAATGAAAATGATGAGTTGAAAATTACACCAATCAGCTCCTCAAATGACTTAAAAGCAGGTCAGGCGGTTGACAGAATTGGTGTTAAAATGGGGTTGCAATTCCCTTGCGGTAAAGAATTAGAAAAATTAGCTTTAAAAAGCGAAAAGATATATAAAAACAAAATTAAGCTTTATGATGGTGACTGTTCTCTTTCGGGTCTTGAAAATAAATGCTTGAAAATGCTTGAAAGTGGCGAAGCTTATGAAGATGTTTCTAAATTTTTGTTGACTTATATTGCAGATACCTTGTGTGCAATGGTCGAAGAAATTTTCAGAAAATATGGTGAATTACCACTTGTTTTTGCAGGTGGTGTAATGTCAAACACCATTATAAAAGAAATTGTTACTTCACGCTATTCTGCACATTTTGCACAGCCTGAGTTTTCTTGTGATAATGCGGCTGGAATTGCTGTGTTAGCAAAATTGAATTTTGAAAAAAGTAGGTGAGTGAATGTATTCTGTTTCACCAACTGTTTATAGTGTAACCGAGCTTAATAACTATGTAAAAGCTCTTTTAGATAATGATGACAATTTAAAAAATGTCTTTGTGACAGGTGAGATTTCCAATTTTAAAAATCATTATAGTGGCCATATGTATATGACTATTAAAGACGAGGGCGGAGCAATTAAAGCAGTAATGTTTTCGTCTTATGCTTCCCGTCTTAAATTTGTTCCCGAAAACGGAATGAAGGTTATAATTTTTGGTAGTGTTTCATTATATAACAAAGATGGCTCTTATCAGCTTTACATTACAGATATGCAGCCGGATGGCATAGGTGCTTTGAATTTAGCCTATGAGCAATTAAAAGAAAAACTCGGAAAAGAGGGCTTGTTTAACACTGAATTTAAAAAGGCAATTCCTGTTTTCCCGGATAAAATAGGCGTTATGACTGCACCCGATGGTGCCGCCGTCCGTGATATATTTTCAGTTTTAAAAAGAAGATACCCCGTAGCAGAAATCGTGTTTTGCCCTGTTGCAGTGCAAGGCGAAGCTGCTGCACCTGATATTGCAAAAGCAATAAAGCTTTTCAATGAAAAAAATGCTGCCGATGTTTTAATTGTCGGTAGAGGCGGTGGCTCTTTAGAGGATTTGTGGGCGTTTAATGAAGAAATTGTAGCTCGTGCAATTTTCGAGTCAAATATCCCTGTAATTTCCGCAGTAGGTCACGAAACAGATTTTACAATCGCCGATTTTGTTGCAGATTTAAGAGCGCCGACTCCGTCTGCGGCGGCAGAATTAGCTGTACCTGATATTTTTGAACTTAAATCAGATTTGTTGGGGTTAAAACAGCATTTAGCAGTATTAATGAAAAATCGCTTGAATTCTGAGCGTGAATATTTAGAAAATACAGAAAAAAGACTAAATCTTTTAAGTCCCGTAAATAAAATTCTGAATTCTCGTCAGGAGCTTTCAAACCTCTATGAAAAAGCGGTGAATTCATTGAATTTAAAGCTTAATGAGGAAAAGGCAAAGGTGTCTGTACTTGCAAGTAAGTTAGATGCTTTAAGTCCTTTAGCGGTGCTTTCCCGTGGTTACTCAATTGTATATACTGACGATTTACCAATTAAAAGCGTAAACGATGTAACTAAAGGCGATAATATTAAAATAAAGGTAACTGATGGCGAATTTTTCGCAACTGTTAATTAGGTGTAAAAATGGAACAGAATTATGAATTATCAATAAAAAGATTAGAACAAATTACTGCTTTGCTTGAAGATGGTAAGCTTTCTATTGATGAAAGCTTAAAGCTCTTTTCAGAAGCAACTGAAATCTTGAGTAATTGCACAAAATATCTTGATTCAGCAGAGCAGAAAATTACAAGTCTTATCAAGGGTGAATAGTATGAACGAAAAGATAAAAGAATATTCTTCACTTATTGAAGAAAATCTTTACAGATATTTTAAAGGCTCAATTCCTGAATACAAAACTCTTTTTGAGTCAATGGAATACAGCGTTAAAAACGGCGGTAAAAGAGTAAGACCGCTTTTAACACTTCTTTTTTATAACGCTTGCGGTAAGGATGATGTTTTAAAAGCAATGCCAATGGCAGAGGCTGTTGAATATATTCACACATATTCATTGATTCACGACGATTTACCTTGTATGGATAATGACGATTACCGTCGTGGCAAGCCATCAAATCACAAGGTTTATGGTGAAGCTGTTGCACTTTTGGCAGGTGATGGACTTTTAACTGCCGCTTTTGAAAGAATTTCAACCTGGTCAATGGCTGGTCTTTATGATGCAGAGATTGCAATAAAAGCTATAAATGAATTATCCATTCACGCAGGTGCCCGTGGTATGATTGGTGGTCAGATTATTGATATCGGAAACGAAAATAATCCTGATGCCGATTTTAATACATTACAGCTTATGGATAGCTTAAAAACAGGTTGCCTTATTTCAGTTGCGTGTGCCTTAGGTTGCATTGCCGCAGGTGCTTCAGATGATTTAGTAGATGCTGCAAAAACATTTGGAAATAAGTTAGGACTTGCTTTCCAGATTAAAGATGATATATTAGATGTTACAAGCTCGCTCGAAAAATTAGGTAAAATGACAGGTAGCGATGAAGAAAATAATAAGTCAACTTATGTAACACTTTTAGGTGTAGAAAAATGCGAGGAGCTCGTTAAAGAGCTTACAGATGAAGCGTTAAAGGCTTTAGATGTGTTCCCGAATAATGAAGCTATTAAAGATTATGCGAATTATCTTCAGAACAGAGAGTATTGATTTTTATGAAACACGAATTGTTAGAGAAAATTAAATCTCCGCAAGATGTAAAAAGTCTTGACGCAGAAAGACTTCCTCAGTTAGCTGAGGAGGTCAGAGATGTTATTGTCTCAACAGTTTCACAAAATGGTGGCCATTTAGCGTCTAACTTAGGTGCAGTAGAGCTTACAATAGCACTTCATAGAGTGTTTAACTCACCACACGACAAAATTATTTGGGATGTAGGTCATCAGATATATACCCACAAGCTTTTAACCGGCAGATATGAAGATTTTAAAACATTACGCCAGAAGGGCGGTATTTCAGGCTTTTCAAGACCTAACGAAAGTGAACACGATATTGTCTTCAGCGGTCATAGCAGTGTTTCAATTTCTACTGCAATGGGCATTGCCGCCGCCAATAAGGTCAGTGGCAAAAAAGACTCAGCTATTGCCGTTTTAGGTGATGGTGCTTTAACAGGTGGGCTTGTTTATGAAGCTCTTAATAATACACGAGCTTTAAAAGACACCCGTCTTATAATTATTTTGAATGACAATGGAATGTCTATTTCAAAGAATGTAGGTAATTTAGCAAAAAAACTTGCTGTAATGCGTTCAACTAAAGAATATTTCAAATTCAAATCCTTGGCAGAAAGAATCATTTCTAAAATTCCGCTTATCGGTACAAAATTGGCAGATAAAATCTTAAAAACCAAAACCGATATTAAAAATATGATTTATGGCAGTAATCTTTTTGAGGATTTGGGTATTCGTTATATGGGACCAATTGACGGTCACAATATTGAGCATCTTTGTGAAGCCTTAGAGGGTGCAAAAAACTTAAATCACCCTGTGTTATTACATATAAACACAGTTAAGGGTAAGGGTTACACTTTAGCAGAAGAAAATCCGACAGATTATCACGGTGTCGCACCGTTTGAGGTAGAAAAAGGTTTAGATAAAGCTTTAAATGATAATTTTTCTGAGGTTTTCGGCGATTTCCTTTATAATCAGGCAGCTAAAGACAAGCGTCTTTGCGCTATAACTGCCGCAATGTCCTTGGGAACGGGACTTCAGAAGTTCTCCGAAGAATACAAAGACAGATTTTTTGATGTTGGTATTGCGGAAGAACACGCCGTACCTTATGCTTTAGGTCTTTCAAAAAACGGAATGGTACCTGTTTTTGTTGTGTATTCAACATTTTTACAAAGGTGCTATGACCAGATTATGCACGATTTTGCTTTGCAACAGGGCAGAATGATTATTGCAGTTGACAGAGCCGGTATAGTAGGCGATGACGGTGAAACTCATAACGGAATTTACGATGCCGCAATGTTCAATGGTGTGCCTAATATTTTAGTTTATTCACCTGCATATTATTCTGAGCTTAAAAAGGATTTTGTTTCTGCACTTTATCATTCAACAACACCTGTTGTTGTAAGGTATCCACGAGGCAGTGAGCCTTATTGTCCCGATGATTTCGTTATTACAGGCAATGCTTATGATATTTATGGTGATAGTAATGCGGAATATGCTCTTGTAACCTATGGCAGAATTTTTGGTGAAGCTGCAAAGGCTTACAAAGAATTAAAATTACAGGGAATAAGCATAAAAATTATCAAGCTTAATGAAATTATCCCGATTTCTACTACTGTTTATGAAGAATTAGAAAATGTTAAAAAGGTTTATTTCTTTGAAGAGGGCGTTAAAAACGGCGGTATCGGTGAAACCTTTGGCAGTTATATTCTCGAAAATGGTTTGGCACCTCGCTTTAAACTTGTAGCTTTCCCTGATTGTTTTGTGAAACAGGGTAAGGTTAACGAGATATTACACGAATATCTTTTGGACTCAGAGGGTATGTGCAGTGTTATTTTAAAGGACTTCGGAAAGGTCAAGGATAATGAGTGATAAAAAAGTAAGACTTGATTTATATTTAGTAGAAAACGGCTTTACTGAAAGTCGCGAAAAAGCAAAAGCGCTTATTATGTCAGGCATTGTTTATGTCAATGACCAGAAAGAGTTAAAGGCTGGTCGCGATATCAAAAAAGATGATATTGTTGAGGTCAGAGGGGCTACCTTAAAATATGTCAGTCGTGGTGGCTTAAAGCTTGAAAAGGCTATGCAGGAATTCCCGATAGATTTAACAGACTGCATTTGTATGGATATTGGAGCTTCAACAGGTGGCTTTACTGACTGTATGCTTATGAACGGTGCTAAAAAAGTCTATTCTATTGATGTTGGCTATGGTCAGTTAGCGTGGAAATTAAGAAGTGACGAGCGTGTTGTTAATTTAGAAAGAACAAATTTCCGTTATGTAACCCGTGAACAAATTCCCGAGGAAATAGATTTTGCTTCTGTAGATGTTTCGTTTATTTCTCTTAAAATTATTTTACCTGTAATGTATGAGCTTTTGAAAGCAGATGGTGAAGCGGTTTGCCTTATTAAACCGCAGTTTGAAGCAGGCAGAGAAAAGGTTGGCAAAAAAGGCGTTGTAAGAGATGTGAATGTTCATACTGAAGTAATTGAAAACATTGTAGGCTTTGCCGCAAGTCAGAAATTTAAGGTTATGGGACTTTCTTATTCACCTGTAAAAGGACCTGAGGGTAATATAGAATATTTAGTTTATTTAAAGAAAACAAATGAAGTAACGAATTGCGAAGAATTTATATGCTTTGCAAAAGAACTTGCAAAAATATCTCACGAAGCACTTGATAAAAAGGAGTGATTAAGTGAAAATAGCATTAATTCCTAATATGACAAGGCAAAATACGCCTGATGTAACAAAAGAGCTGTTAAAAGAATTAGAAAAGTTAAATGTTACTGTGCTTTTGGATAATGAATTCAGTTCAGTTTTCGGTAATTCAGATAACATAAATTATTGTAATGTTGAAAAATCATTAACCGAAAGTGATATTGTTGTTACTGTTGGTGGCGACGGAACATTCATAAAATCAGCAAAGCTTTCAGCAGAAAAAAACAAGCCACTTTTATGTGTGAATGCAGGTAAGCTTGCTTATTTAGCGGGTCTTGAAAGTACCGAGCTTTCACATTTATCAGCTATTGTAAAAGGTGAATATAAAACCGAAAAGCGAATGATGCTTAATGCTACAATTATTGACAAAAATGGCAAAATATTATATCATTCAAATTGTCTTAACGATGCCGTGGTTTCAAGAAGCGGTAATATAAGAATTATGAAATTGTCAATTAACTGTAACAACGCACCGTTGATGGATTATTCGGCAGATGGCGTTATTGTTTCAACACCAACGGGCTCAACAGCTTATTCACTTTCAGCAGGTGGTCCTGTTATTGAGCCACAAATCGACAGTATGTTAATAACACCTGTTTGTTGTCACAGCTTTTTCTCTCGTTCAGTAGTGTTAAGACCGGATTCAGTTTTAGAAATCGCTCACGACAATTCTGGTGAAGCAGTGCTTTCTTGCGATGGTGAAGAGGCAGTTGTAATACCTGATGGGGCAATAGTAAAAATTGAAACCTCAGCTATAAAAGCGGAATTTATAAAAGTAAAGAATGATACTTTTATTGATATATTAAACAGAAAAATGTCAAAATAATTTATTTTGAAAGGATGTATAACCTTTGAAAAAGACAAGACATAAGTTAATTCTCGATTTAATTGAACAACAAGATGTTGCAACACAGGACGAGTTACTTGAATTATTGCTCGAAAGAGGCTACAAGGTAACACAGGCAACAGTTTCAAGAGATGTTAAGGAGCTAAGACTTTTAAAAACATTAGGTCCTAACGGTGTTTATCGCTATTCTGTTGAAACAAATAACACAACTAATTACACTGATATGTTCAACGCACTTTTCTCAGGCTCGTTGCTTAAGGTTGACTATGCAGGTAATATCTGTGTTATAAAATGCATTCCCGGTCTTGCTCAGGCGGCTTGTGCGGCTATTGACTCAATGAATGTTACAGAGGTTGTTGGTACAATAGCAGGTGATGATACTATCTTTATGCTTTGCAGAACAACTGACGAAGCACAAGGTGTTGCAGAAGCACTCAAGAGAATGATTAAAAACTAAGGTAGGTTTTATACTATGCTTTCTGTTTTAAAAATCAGAAACATTGCTATAATAGAAAACGCAGAAATCGAGTTTTCAAAGGGTTTTAATGTGCTTACAGGTGAAACAGGTGCAGGTAAATCTATAATACTCGATTCAATTAACGCTGTGCTTGGTTTCCGTACCTCCCGTGAGCTTATAAGAACGGGTGAAACGGAGGCAGAGGTAACGGCGCTGTTTTCTTTTGTAGGTGAAAAGACAAAAGCTAAATTATCAGAATTAGGTTTACCTGTAAGTGATGATGATTCTCTTTTAATTACAAGAACAATAAATGCAGACAGAAATGTTTGCAGAGTAAATAATGCCTTGTCATCAGTTTCAACATTAAGAGAAATTGGTAATACGCTCATTAGCATCCACGGTCAACAGGATAATCGTGAGCTTTTAGATAACGAAACTCACATTGGCTATTTAGACGCAGTAGCAAGTAATAGTGAGCTTTTTGAAGAATATAAAGAAACTTATTCTTCACTTTGTGAAATCACCTCTAAAATAAAATCACTTATGACAGACGAAGCTGAAAAGGCTCGTCAGATTGATATTTTATCATTCCAGATTGATGAGCTTAAAAAAGCTGAAATCACACCGGGTGAGTGGGAAGAGCTTAAAGTGAAACGCACCGAAATACAAAATTTTGAAAAAATCAGCGAAGGCTTCAGAAACGCAAATGATGCTCTTTCTGGTGGCGATGGCTTTTCCGGTGCAGTAGAGCTTGTTTTGGGTGCAGGGAAAGCATTGTCAGCCGTTTCAGGCTTCTCAAAAGATGCCGGAAAGCTTTCAGAGAAATTAAATGATATTTACTATGAATTAAATGATATTGCTGATACATTGCGTTTTAGCGACGGTGAAAGTGAATATTCAAGAAACGACCTTGAAATGATTGAAGAAAGACTTGATTTGCTTTATAGATTAAGTAAAAAATATGGTGCAGATGAAGAAGAAATGCTTCAGTTTTTAAGTAAAGCAGAAGAAAAATTAAACTCTTTGACTTCTTCAGAAGAAACTTTAGATGCATTAAAAGAGGAACGAAAAGTTATTCTCAAAAAGGCTACAGAAATAGCAGAAAAGCTTTCACTTTGCCGTAAAGAAACTGCAAAAGCTTTTGAAAAGAATGTAATGGAGGAATTACGCTTTTTAGATATGCCAAGCGTTCAGTTTAATGTTGAATTTACAGAGGTTGACCTTTGCGAAAACGGAAAAGATTCAGTTGAATTTTTAATCAGTGCCAATGTTGGTGAGCCACCAAAGCCAATAGCAAAAATTGCAAGTGGCGGTGAATTATCAAGAATTATGTTAGCACTCAAAAATGTTCTTTCAGATAAAGATGAAATTTCTACTATGATTTTCGACGAGGTTGACACAGGTGTCAGTGGTAGAGCCGCAACAAAAGTTGCACAAAAGTTAAAGCAAGTGTCAGACGGAAAACAGGTTATTTGTGTTACTCATTTAGCACAGCTTGCTGTTTTAGCAGATAACCATTATCTTATAGAAAAATCTGCTAAAAATGGCAAAACCTACACAAATGTTACACCGCTTGATTTTGACGGAAGAAAGTACGAAATTGCCCGTATTACTGGCGGTGGCGAAATTACAGAAACACAGCTTAAAAATGCAGAAGAAATGCTCACTTTAAAATAAAGTTTTGTAAGGATTGATTGTTATGAAATTAGGTGCTTGTTTAGGATATGGCGATTTCAGTAAATTTGAATATGCCAAAAAATGCGGTTTAGACTATGGCGAAACCGATTTTACAGATATCACTCTTGCAAGTGATGAAGATTTTAATAGTTTTTGCGAAAATATAAAAAAACTCGGACTTCCTGTTCTGTCTGCTAACCATTTTTTACCAGGTGACTTAAAAGTTGTTGGTGAAAATGTGGATTATAAAGCTTTAACTGAATTTTTAGAGAAAGGCTTAAAAAGAGCAAGTAAATTAGGAATACAGAGTGTAGTTTTCGGCAGTGGCAGAGCAAGAAGCTTTGGAGATGATTACACAGTAGAAAAAGCAAATGAAGATATGGTGAAATTTTTAAAGGAAATAGTTTCGCCACTCGCTTCAGAATATGATGTTAATGTTGTTATAGAGCCATTAAGCTTTCCTGAAACCTCAATGATTCATACTGTAAAAGATGGCGTTGACTTTGCAGAAAAAGCAGATTTTAACCATATTTACGGACTTGCAGATTTATTCCATGTTTGCAATAATAAAGATGATGTTGACGGAATAGGCGACTTCATAGGAAAAATAAAACACGCTCATATTGCAGAGCCTCAGACACGCGTTTTCCCTAACAAAAATGCAGATATTGGTGTAGATGATATTTATAAAAGATTTTTCTCGGCATTAAAAAAAGCAGGTTGCGAAACCTGCACAATTGAAGCAAGAACAGACGATTTCTTTGCCGACTTGCCAGAAGCGATTGAAGTGCTCAAAGAAATGCAGAATGCATAATGCAGAGTGCAGAATTTCGGAAGTCCTGCTGACTTGATTATGATTAATTATCAATAAAAACAACAAGTTCTATCATTTTTAGTTTACAAAAAACTTTAAATGATAGAACTTATCTTTTGTTATTTAATTATAATCGCAGACCCTCAATTCTGCATTCTGCACTCAGCATTCAGCACTCGATTTAACCCCAGTTAAATCGAAAGGTGGCGTATATTCTTCCTTTGCCGAAGAAAGCTCCTGCATAAATCCGTCTTCAATGCCTGAGTCATATAAATAATCAGCAATTTCGTCATATTCTTCCTCGGTCAATCTTCTGTAAAGCTCGTCTTTAACACATTCACCGTTAGGTGTGAATTGGCTCATAAGACTAAAAAGAATATCACCATCATTAAAATTTTCGCTTACCCAATCAATAACTCTTTTAGAGTTTTCAAGTTGACCGGGGAGAACAAGATGGCGGATTATAACACCGCTTTGCATAATTCCGTCGTCATTAATTTTATATCTTCCGACTTGCCTGAACATTTCTTTTATTGCATTTGTAGCAGTTTCAAAATAATTTTTTGCACCGGAATAGTTAAAGCCCAAGCTGTCGTCTGCATATTTTAAATCAGGGATATAAATATTGACTTTTCCCTCTAATTTTTTCAAGCTTTCAACATTTTCGTATCCGCCACAGTTATAAACAACGGGTACCCCCAAAGGCTCGTCGAGCGATTTTAAAACAGCATCTAAAAAGTGGGTGGGGGTTACAAGATTTATGTTGTTTACACCTTGATTTATCAGCTCTTTATAAATCTCTTTGAGTCTTTCTACAGAAACCGTTTCACCAAACAAACCTTTACTTATAGACTTATTCTGACAAAATTCGCATTTTAAGTTACAACCACTAAAAAATACAGTACCGCTACCATTACCACCACTTATAGGTGGCTCTTCCCACAAATGAACAGAAGCCCTTGCAATTTTTGGTTCTAAACCAACCTTGCAAAAGCCTTTTTCTGTAGTTCTGTCGATGTTGCAATTCCTTGGGCAGTCGTTACAAATATACATACTCATTTTACTTTTTCGAGATATTTCATAGAAAGCCAACCGCCGTTCTGGTTGTAAACTACATAACCCCAGTCATTCCAGACGGCAATAACTCTGACCTCTTCACCTTTAGGGATATCAATAATTCTCGCAGAAGATGTATTAGGCTCAAGTCTTAAACCGAGTGGGTCGTCTTTTGTAGCAATCTTGTAATTACCAATGCTGTAATTAGAGGTTTTATTACCACTCTCGTTTTTTTCGTTTTTATTTTCAAGCTCTGCAAGAGAAGAAAGCTCTGCCATTCTTGAAACTCTGATTGATTCAGAAATTTCAGCCTCTTTATTCTTTTTACCGGTAGAAATCGCGATTGAAGATATAATAATTGCAGCAATAAGAATAATAACTGAAATTAACGAAAGTAATAAATTTTTGTTTTCAAAAAGCTTGTTCATAATGCACCTCATAAGTTAATTTAAGTGAATTATAGCAATATTGTAAACAAAAATCAACTTTATTGTAAATACTTGTATTTTAAGGCGGTTTTAAATGGTAAAAATTGTAATAAAAACTTGCATTATATATGTAATATATGATATAATAAAACGATTATAAAATCGAGTAGTGTTGCTCTTTGAAATCTTTTGTTTTCGGGTGGTGAATCTGGTGGTAATTTTCGGCATAGACCCGGGCTACGCAATAGTCGGTTGTGGCGTTGTCCGCTATGAAAAAAATGATTTCAGACTTTTAGGCTATGGTGCTGTTACTACTGATAAAGATATGCCATTTAATGAACGGTTAAAAAAGATTTATGACGATTTAACCGAGCTTTTAGAAAAGTTCAAGCCCGATGCCGTAAGCATTGAAAGACTTTACTTTAACACTAACCAAAAAACTGCCATTGATGTTGCACAAGCAAGAGGCGTAATCGTTTTAGCGGTAGAAAATCAAGGAATACCAATTTTTGAATATACACCGCTTCAGGTTAAGCAAAGTATTGTAGGCTACGGCAGAGCTGAAAAAACTCAGGTTCAGGAAATGACAAAAATGTTCTTGCATTTAGATAAAATTCCAAAGCCCGACGATGCCGCTGACGCATTGGCTCTTGCAATTTGTCACGGCCATTCAAGTGGCTCGTTATTACTTACAAATAGGGGAATATAAAAATGTTTTACAGCTTAACAGGAAAAATAATTTTTAAAGATGAGCAATCAGTAGCTATTTCGTGTGGTGGTGTGGGCTTTAAGTGCTTTACAACCCGCTCAACACTTGCCAGAATAAATGCTTCTGATAATTCAGAAGAAACACTCTTTACTCACTTAAATGTCCGTGAAGATGCTTTAGATTTATTCGGCTTTTACACAAATGAAGAGTTAGATGCCTTTAAATTACTTTTAGGTGTTTCCGGTGTTGGTCCAAAAGCCGCTTTAGCGATTCTTTCAGAGCTTACGCCTGATTCATTTGCAGTTGCAGTAGCTTCGGGGGACACTAAAGCAATTACCGCTGCAAATGGTGTTGGTCCTAAGCTTGCACAGAGAATTGTTTTAGAGCTTAAGGATAAAATCGCAAATGTAAGCTTTATAAGTGAAGAAGGCAGTAGCCTTTCAAATGCAGTTTCTCAGGTTTCTTCTAAGGGTAACGCTCAGGAAGCAATTGCTGCGTTGACCGCTTTGGGCTATTCACAAACGGAAGCTTCAGTTGCTATCAGTAAATTAGACCAATCACTTTCTGTTGAAGAGCTTATTAAAGGCGCTCTTAAAAATATGACTTTAAGATTTTAATAGAAATTAAATTTAAGGTGAAAAAATGAACGATTTTTTTGTTGCAGACGAAGAAAGAATCATTACTCCCGAATTCACAGGGAATGATAATGATATAGAAACATCCTTAAGACCACACGCATTAGACGAATATGTAGGTCAGGAAAAGGTAAAAGAAAATTTAAAAATTTATATTGAAGCCGCTAAAAAGAGAAAAGAGCCACTTGACCATGTTCTTCTTTACGGCCCACCGGGACTCGGTAAAACAACATTAGCAGGAATTATCGCTAACGAAATGGGCGTTCAGATAAGAGTAACATCTGGACCTGCAATTGAAAAGCCGGGCGACTTAGCAGCTCTTTTAACAAGTCTTAATGATGGCGATGTTCTTTTCATTGACGAAATTCACCGCCTTTCAAGAAGCATTGAAGAAGTGCTTTATCCTGCAATGGAGGATTTTGCTTTAGATATTATCATAGGCAAAGGTCCATCAGCCCGTTCAATAAGACTTGACTTAAAACGCTTTACACTTATTGGCGCTACAACCCGTGCAGGTCAGCTTTCAGCACCAATGAGAGATAGATTCGGAATTATATTAAAGCTTGAGCTTTACACTCCGGAGGAATTAGCAAAAATAGTAACACGAAGTGCAAATATTTTAGGTGTCGGAATTGATGATGACGGCTCACTAGAAGTAGCATCCCGTTCACGAGGAACACCAAGAATTGCGAACAGACTTTTAAAACGAGCAAGAGATTTTGCTGAGGTTATCGGTGACGGCATTATTTCAGTAGAAAATGCGCAAAATGCTTTAGCAAGTATGGAAATTGACGAATTAGGTCTTGATATGACAGACCGCAATCTTTTAACCGCTATGATTGAAAATTATAACGGTGGTCCGGTAGGGCTTGAAACAATTTCTGCATTAATCGGCGAAGAATCGGTTACAATAGAAGATGTGTATGAGCCGTACTTAATGCAGTTAGGTTTCTTAACCCGCACACCGCGAGGCAGAAAGGTTACACCTTTAGGATATAAACATTTAGGATTTAATGTACCATTAGAGGACGGCGAACAAAACACATTTAAAAATTATTGATTTAATTGGAGTGATTGTTTTGGGTAGATTATTCGGTACAGATGGTGCAAGAGGTGTTGCAAATACAGAGCTTACCTGTGAGCTTAGTATGGAAATCGGCAGAGCAGCCGCAATGGTATTAACTAAGCAAACAAATAAAAAGCCCAAGGTTCTTATTGGTATGGATACAAGAGCTTCTTCATTAATCGGCGAAGAATCGGTTACAATAGAAGATGTGTATGAGCCGTACTTAATGCAGTTAGGTTTCTTAACCCGCACACCGCGAGGCAGAAAGGTTACACCTTTAGGATATAAACATTTAGGATTTAATGTACCATTAGAGGACGGCGAACAAAACACATTTAAAAATTATTGATTTAATTGGAGTGATTGTTTTGGGTAGATTATTCGGTACAGATGGTGCAAGAGGTGTTGCAAATACAGAGCTTACCTGTGAGCTTAGTATGGAAATCGGCAGAGCAGCCGCAATGGTATTAACTAAGCAAACAAATAAAAAGCCCAAGGTTCTTATTGGTATGGATACAAGAGCTTCTTCTGAGATGCTTGAATCTGCTATTACCGCCGGGCTTTGCTCAGTAGGTGCAGATGTAATGCTTTTAGGTGAAATTCCAACACCTGCAGTAGCATTCCTTGTAAGGAAGTACGAATATGACGCCGCAGTAATGATTTCTGCTTCTCATAATCCGTGTGAATATAACGGAATTAAAATATTCCAGGGCACAGGCTACAAATTGCCCGATGCTTTAGAAGAAGAGATTGAAGCAATTATTTTGGATAAAGCACAGGTACCACCAATAAAAATAGGTGGCGAGGTAGGCAGAGTAACAAGAGCTAAAACTGCAGTCAGTGATTATAGTGAATATCTTTTGAATGTCGCTGAAAGTGATATGAAAGAATATAACATCGGTAGTTTAAGCGATTTAAAAATAGCAGTTGACTGTGCAAATGGAGCTTCTTCAGTTACAGCACCAAATATATTTATGAAGCTTTGCCCCAATGCATTATTTATTGGTGCACACCCAAATGGCACTAATATCAATGAAAATTGTGGCTCAACCCATCTTGAGCTTTTAAGCGATTTTGTTGTAAGAAATAAATGTGATGTGGGTTTGGCCTTTGATGGTGATGCCGACAGATTTTTAGCAATTGACGAAAATGGTAACGAGGTTGATGGCGATAAGCTTATTTCTATTTTCGCAAAGCATATGAAATCTAAAAACAATCTAAAAAACAACACCGCAGTTGTTACAGTTATGAGCAATATGGGCTTTTTCAAATTCTGTGAGGATAATGGTATAGAATGTGAAAAGGCAAAAGTCGGTGACAGATATGTTCTTGAGGATATGTTAAAAGGCGGTTATAATATCGGCGGTGAGCAATCAGGTCATATTATATTCCTTGACCATTCAACAACAGGCGATGGTGAGCTTTCAGCTATAAAGCTTCTTTTGGTTATGAAAGAAACAGGCAAAAAGCTTTCAGAGCTTGCAAGTGAAATGAAGGTTTATCCACAAGTGCTTAAAAATATTCGTGTGTCAGATTTTGGTAAAGCCCGTTTTCCACACGATGAAGAAATTAAAAATGCTATTCTTTCAGCAGAAAAAGAATTAGGTAATGACGGCAGAGTTCTTGTTCGTGTTTCTGGTACAGAACCACTTATAAGAGTAATGCTTGAAGGTAAAGACGAAAAGAAAATTGAAGTTCTTGCAGAGGAACTTGCAGATGTTATAAAGACGAGGTTAGTTTAATGCGAATATCAGATTCTTGGAAAGATTACGAATTGTTAGATTGTTCTGACGGTGAAAGACTTGAGAGGTGGGGCGATATTATTCTTATCCGCCCTGACCCACAGGTCATCTGGAAAACCGAAAAGAAAAATAAATTGTGGAATGAAGCACACGCGAGGTATCATCGTTCTAATACAGGCGGTGGCTCGTGGCAGTTCTATAAAAAAATTCCTGAGGTTTGGCAAATCAGATTTAACGATTTAGAGTTTAATTTAAAGCCGATGTCATTTAAGCACACAGGCGTTTTTCCTGAACAGGCTTGCAACTGGGAATTGGTAAGAGATATAATTAAAAACAGCGGTCGCGAAGATGTTAAGGTGCTCAATCTTTTTGCATATACAGGTGCGGCAACTGTTTCGGCACTTAAAGCAGGGGCTTCCGTAGTCCATGTAGATGCTTCTAAGGGTATGGTTCAATGGGCAAGAGAAAACGCCGCTTCATCAGGAGTAGCAGAAAGACCTGTTCGCTGGATTGTTGATGATTGTATGAAGTTTGTAGCCCGTGAAATTCGTCGTGAGAAAAAATACGATATTATCATTATGGACCCACCATCTTATGGAAGAGGACCCGGAGGCGAGGTCTGGAAATTAGAAAATGAGGTTTACGGCTTTATTGAGATGTGTAAACAGGTTTTATCAGATGACCCGTTAGCTATTCTTGTTAATTCATACACGGCAGGGCTTTCACCGGCAGTAATGAGCTACATATTAAATTCAACAGTAGTTAAAGATTTCGGCGGTAAAGCCGAAGCTGATGAAATTGGCTTAAGGGTTTCTGAAAATGGTCTTATATTACCTTGCGGTTCAACTGCAGTTTGGATGAAGTAATTATGGAAAAAATTATTGAATTTAAAAATGTTTCTTATAAATATTCAGATGAAGAAGCAGAAGTAATAAACGATTTATCTATCGACTTTTATAAAGGTCAGTTTACTTGTGTTTTAGGTCACAATGGCTCAGGTAAATCAACAATGGCAAAGCTTATAAATGCAATAAACTATCCAACAGATGGCAAAGTAATAAGCTTCGGTTTTGACACTTCAGATGAAGATAATGAAATTAAAATAAGACAAAATGTTGGTATGGTTTTTCAGAATCCTGATAACCAGATAGTCGCAACAATTGTTGAGGATGATGTGGCTTTCGGTCCTGAAAACTTAGGTGTACCGCGTGAAGAGATAAGAAAAAGGGTAGATGAAGCCTTGAAAATTGTCGATATGTACGATTATCGACTTCACGAGCCACATAAATTATCAGGCGGTCAGAAGCAGCGCGTTGCAATAGCAGGTGCAATAGCAATGCAGACTAAATGTATTGTTCTGGACGAGCCTACCGCAATGCTTGACCCAAAGGGCAGAAAAGAAGTAATGTCTGCTTTAAAACGCCTTAAAGATGAAATGGGTATGACAATTATTCTTGTAACACACTTTATGGATGAAGCAGTAAATGCTGACAGAGTTGTTGTTATGAATGACGGTGTTGTTTGCTTTGACGGCACACCGCAGGAGGTTTTTTCTCACACAGATGAGTTAAAGAAAATCGGTCTTTCTGTACCCAAGCCGTTAGAATTAGCCTTAGAATTAAAAAAAGAGGGCTATGATTTAGGCACAGCAGTTTTAACAGAAGATGCTTTTTTAGAAGCATTTAAAAAATTACAGTAATTCAAGAAGTTTAACTAAAGGATATTTTAATTATGTCAGTACTTTCAGTAAAAAATTTAAAATACGAATACTCAAAGGGCACCCCTTTTCAGATAGGTGCTCTTAAAGGCGTGTCCGTAGATTTTGAATATGGTGAAATTGTTGGCGTAATCGGTCATACAGGCTCAGGTAAAAGCACACTTTTACAACATTTAAACGGACTTTTAAAGCCTGAAAGCGGTGAAGTGCTTTTTGAAAACGAAAATATATGGGTTTCAAAAGAAAATGTAAGAAAATGCCGTTTTGGTGTTGGTCTTTGCTTTCAGTATCCTGAGCATCAGTTGTTTGAATCAACAGTTTATGAGGATATTGCTTTTGGTCCTAAAAATATGGGACTTTCTGAAAATGAAATTAAAGAACGCGTTTTAGAATCAATCAAATTTGTTGGCTTAACTGAAGAGTATTTAGAAAAATCACCATTTGATTTATCCGGTGGTGAAAAACGCCGTGTAGCAATAGCAGGTGTTATTTCAATGAAACCAAAGGTATTAGTACTCGATGAGCCAACCGCCGGTCTTGACCCTGTCGGCAAAAACGATTTGCTTGATTTAATAAAGCATTATAACAAAACAACAGGCAGTACTGTTATTTTTGTTTCACATAATATGGATGATGTTGCTTTAATTGCTGACAGAGTGTTAGTGTTAAGTGAAGGCAACATTGTTATGAACGGAACAGTAGAAGAAGTCTATTCAAATGGTAATGAGCTTTTAAAATTAGGTCTTGATGTTCCCGAAATAACCCGTGTCTTTTTAAAGCTTTCTGAAGAAGGCTATGATGTACCAACAGATGTTTATACTGTTAAAGACGGTAAAGAAAGGTTAGTTGAATTTCTTAAAAGGGGGAACATAAATGGTTAAAGATATTACAATCGGTCAGTTTTTCCCGGGAAATTCTTTTATACACAAATTAGATGCAAGAGCAAAGATTTTAACTTGCTTTGCTTTGATAATTTTTATATTTATATGCAAAAACTTTGTTTCAATGGGGCTTATGCTTTTATTTGTAGCACTTGTTTATGCTTTAACAAGACTTTCACCGAAGCTAATGATTAAAAGTCTGAAGCCGTTACTTCCGATTATTTTATTAACTTCTGTTTTACAGCTTTATTATAACAACAACGGTGATGTTTTGTGGTCATATAAAAAATTATCAATAACAGATGGCGGAATTTATATGGCGATATTTATTGCAGTGAGAATTATAACACTTTTAGTTATCAGCTCACTTCTTACCTACACAACCTCGCCGACAGATTTAACCGATGCTATAGAAAGACTTCTTTCACCTTTAAAGGTGTTTAAAGTGGATATTCACACATTTGCTATGATGATGACAATAGCATTAAGGTTTATTCCCACATTAATTGACGAAATAGACAGAATTATGTCAGCACAAAAAGCAAGAGGTGCCGATTTTGAAAGCGGAAATCTTTTAAAAAGAATAAAAGCACTTTTTCCTATATTTATTCCGCTTATAATTTCCTCTTTTAAAAGAGCTTTTGAGTTAGCGGATGCTATGTCCTGCAGATGCTATGTGGGCGGTAAGGGCAGAACCCGTATGAGAAAAATGGAGTTTACTTACAGAGACGCTGTGGCATCAGTAATTACAGTAATTATTTGCGGTGCTATAATTTTTATGAATTTTCAGTTTGAGGCTTTAATATAAAATTATGAGAAATCTTTTATTTAAAATTACCTTTGAAGGCTCATCTTTTCATGGTTGGCAAATTCAGAATGATTTAAAAACCGTTCAGGGCGAATTGAAAAACGCATTTCTTTCAGTAACAAATGAAGATGTTGTTATAAACGGATGCAGTCGTACAGATGCAGGCGTTCACGCAAAAGAATATTATTTCAATGTAAAAACAGAAGCAACAATTCCTTGTGATGCTTTCCCGGTGGCACTTATGACAAAGCTCACACCTGAAATTCTTGTTGTTTCGTGTGAAGAGGTGGCCCTGAATTTCAATGCACAATTTGATTGTGTGAGCAAGGAATATGAATATGTTTTTTTGAATACAAAGACATTATCACCATTTATGTATAAAAGAGCTTGTCATTATAAATATCGTGAATTAGATGAAAAGCTTTTAAATGGTGCTGCAAAGTTTTTTCTGGGCGAACACGACTTTTCTGCGTTTTGTGCTTCGGGTGCAACAGTTCAGTCAAAGGTACGAACAATCTATTCGGCATCTGTAAAACGCGAGGGCGATTTAGTGATTTTCAGAGTTCGTGGCAACGGATTTCTTTATAATATGGTGCGTATTATGGCAGGTACGCTTTTATATGTAGCAGAAGGCAAAATAAAAGCAGAAGAAATACCTGATATTATAAAAAGCGGTGACCGGACAAAAGCCGGTATTACCGCAATTCCAGACGGTTTATATCTTAATAAAGTTTTTTACGGAAGTGAAATGAATGAAGATAAGACTTAAAGAATTGAATACTGGCTACGCTTTAGAAAAGAGAGTAAAAAAGCTTTCACCAAAGCAACGAGCGATTTCAATAATTGCTTTAACGCTTGTAAGCGTGTTTTTAATTACATTTCTTTTCTCGGTAATTGGCATTTTACCGTTAGATGCAATTTCAGCAAGAATTGCAACAGGTCTTTTCGGTGGGGGTAAAAATTATCCGTTTTCAATTGAAAGTGATGATGTTGTAAATATGGGTGTCATAGGTGAAAATTTGTTGGTGCTGACAGATAAAGCTGTTTCAGTTTATGACACAAACGGCAATCTGACTTTCAGTGAAAAACATACATTTTCGCGACCTGCCTTTTCAGTAAACGAAAATAAAGGTGTAGTGTTTGACAGAAATGGCACAGGCTACATACTAATTACAGATAAACAAAAGGTTTCTTCAGGTAATACAGCAGGTGTAATAATTACGGCTGAATACGGAAAAAACGGTAACTATGCGTTTTCATTGAGAGGCGAAAAATCAACCAGTGTTTTAGCGGTGTTTGATAAGCAAGGCGAGGTAAGGTTTCAATGGAACTGTGCTTATGAGCATATAGCATCAATCACTCTTTCTGATGATGGTAAATTCGCAGGTGTTGCAACCCTGAATGCAGAAAACGGTGCTATATATACAGTAGTTCACTTTTTTGGATTTGAATACAGCTCAGCTCTGAACACGCAGAAGCTTCCGGATGTTGCCGTGTTGGATCTGGAATTTACCAATTCCACAACCCTGACTGCATTTTCTGATACAGGAATTTATCAAATCAAGAAAAATGGCGATGAATACAAAGAGGTAACTGAATATTTCAGCAGTGAATTTATTTCATTTGCTTCAAATAAAAAAGGAGATTATTCGGTTTGCCTTGCAAAATATGGTAGTGCAAATGTGTTTGAAATTTTAGTGTTTTCCGCTTCCGGCAAACTAAAAGAAACAATTTCTCTTGATTATAAGGTTAATTCAATGTGTATGAGCGATAAGTATATTTTTGCTCTTGCGGAAAATTGCATAATGGTATATAATCTTAAAGGAAGGAATGTAGGTACAATAAATATTATCGGTAAGCTGTACGGAATATATCCAACCGATAAATATTGCTTTGTTCATTCATTAGGCTGTGTTTCAAGGTGTTATTCTTTTGGTAATAACGAGCTTGAATTAGGTTTTACAATTTAATTTGGAGGTTATTTTATGGCATATTTATTAGATTTAATTTTTATTGGCTTAGCTGTTGCTTTAATTGTATTAGCTGCTAAAAAAGGCTTCATTGAAGCACTTCTTGATGGTTTTTCTGCAATAATTGCAGGTCTTTTTGCTTATTGGTTTGCAGAGCCTGCTTCACAATTTGCTTACAATTCTTTTGTGAGTAACTCAATAAGAAACAGACTTTCTAATACTTTGTCAGGCTCATCTTATGAATTCAGCACGCTCGATGAAAGTGTACCGTTGTTGATTGAAAAAATCCCTGAGAGCGCTATTAATTTTGCCTCTAAATTTGGTTTTAATATAAATGCAGTGGCTGATTCAATAATTAAGAGTGCCCCTGCCGATAAAGATGCACTTATTGAAACCATAATGACAAATGTTACAGATAAGGTTATGCCTCAGTTAACAGAAGCAGTTACAGTAGTTCTTCTCTTTATCGTGTTTACACTCGTTTTAAAATTTGTTATTCGTTTACTTAATGGTGTGATTAACAGAATCCCTGTTATAAAAGAAACTGATAAAATTTTTGGTGCAATATTAGGGGCAGTTAAAGCTGTAGTTATAATTTTAGTGGTTTGTACTGTATTATACTTTGTAGCATCCTCTTCAAATGACGAGCAGCTTGTATCAATTGTAAATTCATCAAAAATATTTGAATTTGTTAATAATCACAATCCGTTGATAAATATATTTAATTAATGGACTTTAGGGTGAAAAAGAGGTTTTAATTATGAAAGATTTATTTAAAGGCTGTTGGACTGTGCCTAATTTAATCAGTGTTATAAGAATTATTCTTATTCCGTTTTTCGCTTATTACTTTATGCAGGGTGAATTCGTAATAGCTGTAATTATTCTTGCTCTTTCAGGTCTTTCTGATTGTGTTGATGGTAAAATCGCAAGAAGATTTAACCAGATAAGTGCACTCGGTAAATTACTTGACCCATTGGCAGATAAGTTAACACAAATTACACTTGCAGTTATTTTGTTCTTGACATTTAACAAAGCAGAAGACCAGATGCTTAAAGCATTCAGCTGGGTTTTCTTAGTGTTTATTGCTAAAGAATTCATAATGGTTTTAGGTAGCCTTATTATGTTAAGCATCGGACTTCGTCCGGGTGCTGCTGAAATTTATGGTAAAGTTGCAACATTAGCATTTTATGTTGTTATGATTTTCATTATTGGTTTTGGTCCTGAGGTTGGCGCTTTCAGAAGCCTTTTCACAATTCCGAATCCACTTATGATGATACTTGTTGTAATTTCGGCAATACTTACTATGGTGGCTTTCTTTAGTTATATTCCGGATGTTATTCGTCAGGCAAAGGAAAAGAAAGCAAATAAAGCAAAATAAACTTTTTCTCAGGAGAAATTAATGGATAACAAAATGATATGTTCAAAATGCAAAAAGCGTCCTGCAGTTATTTTTGTTTCAAAAATTGATGGCGAAAAAACAACTCAGGAGGGTTTTTGCATAAAATGTGCAATGGATTTAAACATTGGTCCTATTAAACAAATGATGGAAAATATGGGCATTACCGATGATGACATTGAAGCAGTAAGCGAACAATTCGGCGATATGTTTGGTGATATGGATAGCTTCCAGCCGGGCGGTGCTGGTACAATGCCATTCTTACAAAATCTTTTTAATTCTGATAGCGCTAAATCTAAAAAAGATAGCGGTAATGATGACGATATTGATGATGTTATTGATGAGGATAACGATTCAAAGAAAAAGTCAAAAAAACATAAGAAAAAATCAAAGCGTAAGTTCTTGGATCTCTACTGTACCGATTTAACAGGTAAAGCCCGTGACGGCAAAATTGACAGAATTATCGGCAGAGAAACAGAAATTTACAGAGTTACTCAGATACTTTGCAGAAGAACAAAAAACAACCCGTGCTTAATAGGTGAGCCAGGTGTAGGTAAAACCGCTATTGCAGAAGGTCTTGCTTTAAAAATTGCAAATGGCGAGGTTCCTGCAAAGCTTATGGATAAAGAAATTCACCTTTTAGACCTCACTGCGCTTGTTGCTGGTACACAATTCCGTGGTCAGTTTGAAAGCAGAATTAAAGGTCTTGTTGATGAAGTTAAGCAAGAGGGGAATATCATTCTCTTTATTGATGAGGTTCACAATCTTGTTGGTACAGGTGATGCAGAGGGCTCAATGAATGCCGCAAACATCTTAAAGCCTGCACTTTCCCGTGGTGAAATTCAGGTTATCGGTGCTACAACCTTTAATGAGTACAGAAAGCATATTGAAAAAGATGCTGCACTTGAAAGACGCTTCCAGCCTGTTAAGGTTGAAGAGCCATCAATTGCAGATTGTTACAGTATGCTTTTAGGTATAAAGGAATATTACGAAAATTATCACAGAGTTACTATCAGCGATAATTTAGTTTATAAAGCAGTAACGCTTTCTGAAAGGTATATTAACGACAGATTTTTGCCGGATAAAGCAATCGACTTGCTCGATGAAGCTTGTACTTGTGCAAATCTTCGTAATGTTGCTATCAGCGACTATGAAAAGCTTCAAAAAGAGTTAGAAAGACTTGATGAAGAAATCGAAGATATAGTAAATATAACTGAGGGCGAAATAGATTACGAAAAATTAGCTAATACAAAGGCAGAAAAAATGAAGCTTGAAGCAGGCGAAGCTGAGCTTAAAGAAAAGGCTTCTGACAATGCTGTTACTGAACAGGATTTAGCTAAGGTTATTAACCTCTGGACAGGTATTCCAACTACAAAAATCATCGAAAACGACCTTAAAAAACTTTCTTCACTTGAAGAAAAGCTTAAAGGCAGAATTATAGGTCAGGACGAAGCGGTTGAGGCACTTTGTGCAGCGATAAGACGAAGCAGAGTTCAGATTTCTGCAGTAAGACGCCCCGCATCCTTTATTTTTGTTGGTCCTACAGGTGTAGGTAAAACTGAGCTTGTAAAACAGCTTGCTAATGAACTTTTTGAAACACCCGAAACTCTCATAAGACTTGATATGTCTGAGTTTATGGAAAAGCACAGTGTTTCAAGAATTATAGGCTCACCACCCGGCTATGTAGGTTATGATGAAGCGGGTCAGTTAACTGAAAAAGTAAGAAGAAAGCCTTATTCTGTAGTTCTTTTTGATGAAATTGAAAAGGCTCACCCTGATGTTTTAAATATTCTTCTTCAGATTCTTGATGAGGGTAAAACAAGTGACGCTCAAGGGCGAACAGTTGGCTTTGAAAATACTGTTATAATTATGACATCTAATGCAGGCAGTGAGCAGAAAGAGTCTGCTTTAGGCTTTAACAGAGATGCTAATGATTATTCTAAGGATAAATCAATGAAAGCCTTAAAGGATTTCTTAAGACCTGAATTCATAGGCAGAGTTGATGAAATTATATTCTTTAATAATCTCAATAAAGAAAGTCTTGTAAAAATAGCAAAAATTCTTATTGATGAGCTTAAAGAACCACTTAAAGATAAGGGTATCAACTTCGTTGTCGGTAAAGGTGTTGCTGAAATAATTGCAGAAAAATCTGTTGACGGTGGCAGAGGTGCAAGAGATATCAGAAGAAATATCAGAAAAGATATTGAAGATAAAATTGCAGATATTCTCATTGAAAGAGCAGAAAAAGAAACAAGTGAAATCAGTGTAACTGCAGTTAAAGACGAAGTTAAAGTTTCATATAAAAAATAAAATTCAGGAGTCCGATATGGAAAGAAAAGGTATTTATAAATCAAACAAATTCCCACAAAGAATGTGCGAGGCTTTCAATAGCGAGAAAGGTCTTTTGGCAGATAAAGCATTATGCTTAGGTGCAGCAGGTGACGGTACAATTTTTATCGGTACTGAAAATGGTATGAACTACAGAAAGCAAAACGGCGAGTTCGGTGCATTTTCTTGCGGTGCAGTAAGCGTTATTGCACAGGGTAAAGATGGTGTAGTTTATTTTGCATCAGGTAAAACTGTTTATATTGCAGAAAATGGCAAAATCCGCGAATTACAAACATTAGAAGAAGAGGTAAAAGGCATTACTTATGCTACTGAAACCTTTCTTATTACAGCAGATAACATTTATAGACTTGAAGATGGCAAATTCAACCTCTTTTACGACAACGAATTAAAGGCAGAGGGCATTTCTTCAGCACCAGGCAGATTGATGGCAAACTGCGACACTGCTCTCACAGTTTTCGTAGGTAAAAGAAAGCATTGGATGTGCATTTTCCCTGAGCATTCCTCAATGCCTTACTTCCATATCAACTCAATTACATTTGATAAAAAGACAGGCTTCTTGTGGCTTGCAACTGATAAGGGTGCTTATATCTACGACAATAATAACGCTTGGTTCGGCCCTGATGAATTATCAGCTCTTCCGCAAGAAGAAATTTATAAAATTGCATTCAGTGATGACGGCAGAATCGCATTTGCTTCAAATGCAGGCTTGATTCTCGTTAAAAACGGTGTCAGAAAATATCTTCCTGCAACCCGTTGGGTTTTAGACGAAAAGGTTAACGATGTTATCTTCTCTGGTAATGATATCTGGACTGCTTCTGATTCAGGTGTTACAAGAATCTATGAAGAAGAAATGACACTCTCAGAAAAGGCACAAAAGGTGTTTGAATATACCGAAAAGTATTATGTTCGTGAGCCTGGCTTTGTTACAGGTGTCGGTAATATTTCAAATTGTGATATTACTACAGGCAGACCAAATATTACAGACAATGACGGTCTTTGGAGTCACTACTATTTAGGTGGACTTTGCTATTGCTATGCGGTAACAAAGGATGAAAAAGTTTTAGAAGCAGCAAGAAGAACAATGAATGCTTGTGCTCGTCTTACTAAAATTACAGGTAAAAAAGGCTTTACTGCCCGTGCTTTAAGATTTGAGGGTGACGAGGGCTACGGCAAAAATCTTGATATGCAGATTGATGGTGGCGAATGGCACAAAGCACCTGATGGTAGCTGTGAATGGTTAGGTGAAACATCAAGTGACGAAATGACAGGTCACTTCTTCGGTTTCTCTCTTTACTATGATTTCTGTGCTAATGATGAAGAAAAAGCATACATAAAAGAAATTATCTGTGATATTGTTGACCACATTATTGAGCATAAATATCGTCTTCACGATATTGACGACAAGCCAACAACATGGGCTTGCTGGGACCCTGATGAGCTTAATGGTAAGAGTATGTGGCTCTGGGAAAAATGCATTAACTCACTTGAAATTTTAACATTCTTAAATGTTGCTTACCATATGTCAGGTGACGAAAAATACAGAAAAGAATTTTTAAGACTTGCAATTGATGAGCATTATCTCTTAAATGCAGCACAACCTAAAAAGGATGATGCGAGAGTTTGCCATATTGACGACAATTTAGGCTTCCTTTGTAACACAACATTCTTAAGACTTGAAAAAGACCCAAGTATCAGAGCATATATCTTAATGGGACTTCGTCAGCATTGGGAATATGAAAGAACTGAAAGAAATCCATTCTTTAATTTAGCTTACAATGCATTTACAGATGATGTTTGCGATATTGAATATGCAGTTAAGCATTTAAGAGAAATTCCACTTGATTTTATTCAGATGCCAATGAAGAATTCTAATCGTAAAGGATTAGAATTCGATATGGGTCAAGAAAAATGGGGTGGAAGTGAGCAGCTTAAGGTTGCCCTTGATATCGACGAAAGAGTTGTTGCAAATTATGACAGTAATGTATATAAAGTTAACAATGGTAGAGGCACCTCAGCAGCTAATACAGGCAATTTCTTGATTCCTTACTGGTTCGGTCGTTACTACGGCTTAATAGAAGAATAAAAAAATAAGGTTCGGTGTTCATTATTTGAACATCGAACCTTTTTTATTATTTTGCAACAGGCACATCTATTTCGAGGTCTGTAAGTGGGAATGAACAGCATGGGTGAATACAACCGAATTTAAAGTCTGCAAGTCGTCTGTATTCAAGATTTTTTGGTACATAAACCTTACCGGAAAGCAAGTGAGAGTGACAAAAACCACATTCACCACTTCTGCAACGAGCAGGAACAGAAATCTTGTTTTTTTCGAGTGTCTGCATTACAGAATCATTAGTTGAGCCTTCAACAACATAAGTTTCGTCTTGAATTGTAACCTTGATTTTAACAGTTTCAGGAACACCCTGCGGGTAATCTGCTTGTGTAGCAGGATTGTGAAATTCACCAAACATTTCGTGGCGGATAAACTTTTTAGGAAGCTCTAATTTTTCTAATTCTTTGTCAACAAATTCATACATTTGCTGTGGACCGCAGAGGAATACCGAATAAGCTTCATCTGTCGGGGCGTATTTTTTAATTAACTCTGCTGTAATAAAGCCTTTTTCGGTGTTATCATAAGAATTGCTGTCATCACTTAAAATGTGGACAACTTTAATTTTATCGCATTTCTTTTCTAATTCTGTGAGCTCTTCACGGAACAAAATGCTTTCATAATTTCTGCTGCCGTAAAGGAGTGTCATATTAAAATCTTCATCACCATCACAAATAGCATTTGCCATTGAAATAAATGGTGTAATACCACTACCACCTGCAAGGCAGATTACATTCTTTGCATCTCTTAATGGCTGATATTCAAAATTACCTGATGGTGCAGAAACCTTGACACTTGTGCCAACCTGCCAGGTGTCAAAAATATACTTTGACATAAGACCGCCATCAACAAGCTTAATTGTAAGAACATATTTGCCGTTTAAAGCGTCTTTAGGTGAGGAGGAAATTGAATATGCTCTTGTAATTGGCATATCGTCAATAGTTTCAAATACTGTTAAATATTTACCTGCACCAAAATATGCAAGTGAGTCAGTGCCTTTTTCTGTGTCAGGAACAAGGGTGAAGCTTTTTGTGTCGTCGCTTCTGTCTAAAACAGCTTCAACCTTTAAATATTGACATTTAGGGTGAAGTGCTTTTGCAAGTGCAGTTGCATTGTCAGAGAATGTTGGTAACTCTGCTTTTGCAGATTGAAATCTCTCTTGACGGGCAGGGAGCATTTTTATAAATTTTGAGGCTTTAAGCTTTTTAAAATTATTTGACATCTTATTTGCCCTCCTTCATCTTTTTAATAACAATGCCTGCGGCTTTTTCACCGGTATAGTAAGCACAGCCGTAGCCGTCGCCTCGTTCTTGTGTTGCACCACAGAAATAGAAGTTCTCAAATGGCTGGTCCTTGTCGTACTGAATTGTGCGTGGAAGCATACTATCCCACTTTTCAAGCATATAACCATAAGGTGTACCGAGTGGTGTGTTAAGATAACGGGCAAATGTTGGTGGAAGTGCAATTTCAATTTCTTCAATATATGGCTTGATTGAAATGTTAAGTGCTTTTTCGCAGGTTTCAATCATATCTTCTGCAACCTTTGTCTTAAACTTTTTGTAATCCTGTGGTTTAATGTCTTTCATAACATCGCCGAATGTCATTGTTGTAAGGAACAGTTGGCTTGTGCCTTCAGGAGTACAATCAGGAATAATTTCGTTAAGGCAGTTAATGATACAATAACCACTGAAATAGTTCTGCGCAGCTTCATACTGCTTGTCAGAATCAGAATCGGGTGCAATAAATACAGAATAGTCTTTAATACCGAGCTCTTCCTTTGTTTTGTTCATACCAAGATAAACTGTAGTAAGTGTACAAGCTGTTTTTCTTGCATTAAGCATCTTAAGCTGAATTTCAGGTACATCCTTTTTATCCATAAGCTCAGTGAAAACCTTGTAAGGGTAGCAGTTACAAATAAATTGTTTAGCATAAACCTCTTTTTCACCGTTAATAACAACACCGACAGGTTTGCCGTCTTCTATTATGATTTTTGTTACATCGGAGTTGTACCAGATTTCACCACCAAAGTCGCGTATTTTCTGGTCTATTGCAAGACTCATTTCGTGGCTTCTTAAGTGAGGGATACCTGTACCGCTACGAACATAGCTGTGAAGCACACACAAATAGTAAAGAAAATCAAACTGTGAAGCAGGGGAGCCCATATAGCACCAGTAGGTGTTGAAAATATCCTGTGCTTTTTTAGGCATACCGAGTGCATCAAGTGCTTCTTTCACTGTATGAGAAATCATTCTCATAAGGTCAGGCACATCTTTTAAAGAACCGGGGATTTTAGAAGGGTCGTCAAGACATTCAAAGGCTTTGAACATACTTATAGATAAATCAAAAGCCTTGCGACAGCTTTCATAAGAGCCGGGAACTATTTCGTCAAGCTTTCTTGAAAATTCCTCAAAGCCTACAGGCATACGAGCATCAACAGTAACCTCTACACCATCTTCATTTATAAATGTGTCTTGGTCGCCATCCTTTGCAGGTACTACAAGACGGAATGTCGAGTTGTGCTTACACCAATCAACATCAGCATCAATGCGCTTGAAAACCTCTTCAATAGTACCAACCTCTTTTTCGTCGCCGATACCTGCCAATTCGTGAAGCGATGGCTCAAACTCAAAGCGACCTCTTACAAATGAAGAAGCAGAGCCACCGGGGATATTGTGTCTTTCTAAAAGGAGAGTAGAAAGACCGGCTTTTGCACAGTTGGCAGCAGCGGCAAGACCGCCGTTACCGGCACCAATTACTATTACATCATAGTTTTTCATTGTTGTTCCTCCGTTTTAATAAGAATTCAATATTTATCAGTTGTATTTTTGCAGAATTTACCTGAGCAAATATATATTTATTGTATAATTTTGTTAAATAGATGTCAATTGTGATTATGACAGAAAAAACCCCACCATCTTTGACAGATTGTTGAAGATGGGGGAAGATGTATTAAATCCATTGTATAAAAGCGGTTTTATCAGTACTGTTAAACCCTGCATTGCTGTAAAAATTATGTGTTGCTTCATCTTTTGAACCGGTAAGAAGCATCATTTTATAGCAATTTTCCTTTTCTGCGATTTCTTTAGCGAAATTTAAGCATTCGGTAGCGTAACCTTTTCCACGATAGGAAGAATGTGTTACAACATTTTCAATAAACGCATAAGGTCTTATGTTTCTTGTTAAATTAGGAATGATTATACAAACACAAGAAGAAACGATTTTACCATCTTTTTCATTTATAATGATATGATGATTTTTATCTTTGATTATTGTATTCCAAGTATCTTTTAAATGCTCTGTTGTTTCTGGTATAGCTTCTTCGTGTAAATGTAAATATAACTCTAATAATTCGAGCAATTCATTTTCTTTTATTTCTCGGACCATTTTAACACCTTCTTCGGTTAATATTATAGCAGAGTTTTTTAAAAAAGCAATTATTCATTATTCATCAGCGAGTTTACGAGCGGCTTCATCATTCATTATTCATTGAAAATCCGTTCTTTTAATGAATAGTGAATGATGAATAATGAAAAATGAATAATACAAAACAAAAATCCGTCCTCTTGCGAGAACGGATTTTCGTTTTGGTGGGAACAATAGGGCTCGAACCTATGACCCTCTGCTTGTAAGGCAGATGCTCTCCCAGCTGAGCTATGCTCCCGAACACGAGTGATATTATAACATAATTATTAAAAAAATCAAGAGTAAATTTAATAAAACACAATCGTTTTTGAAATTTTAAAATAATACCAAATTTTTATAAAATACACTTGACACAAGGTATTAGTTGTGTTAAAATATCTCACGTTGAACAGACGCGGGTGTAGTTCAATGGTAGAATCCCAGCCTTCCAAGCTGGTCGTGTGGGTTCGATTCCCATCACCCGCTCCATAGTAAACACGCGCTTTTAGCTCAGTTGGATAGAGCAACTGCCTTCTAAGCAGTAGGTCGGGGGTTCGAATCCCTCAAAGCGTGCCAATTGTGGTGGATGTAGCTCAGTCGGTTAGAGCGCCAGATTGTGGCCCTGGAGGTCGTCGGTTCGATTCCGATCTTCCACCCCATTTTTTTTAGGGATGTAGCCAAGCGGTAAGGCAACGGACTTTGACTCCGTCATTCGTAGGTTCAAATCCTGCCATCCCTGCCAAAACGAAAATCCGTCCTCTTATGAGAACGGATTTTCGTTTTGTATTATTCATTTTTCATTATTCATTAAAAGAACGGATTTTCAATGAATAATGAATGATGATATCGCTTCGCTGATGAATAATGAATAATCAAATTTGACAACCAACCATCAATTGTGTAGAATAACCTTAGAACTATAATGTGTGGGAGATATATATGGCTGAAGCGATATTAGAGTTTTTTCTTGAAATCTTCGTTGATATTTTTGGCGAAATGTTCTCAGGTTTAATTCATAATAATAAAAGAAATCCGGCACTCATAAAGGCTGCAAAAATAGTCGCGATTGTTGTTACAATAATTTTGGTTATGTTGTTTTTCATTGGTATCGGGTTTATATGTGAAATTGAGGGGAATACGGGTTTAGGCGTCGTTTTTGTATCGTTACTTCCTATTGAATTGATTACGATTTTGGTGTTGTTCATCAAAAGTAAAAAGAAAAAATAAAGCAGTTGCAACAATGCAACTGCTTTTACTTTATTCCAGCACCCCATAACTATGGTCAACAACTAAAACTGTAAATATTTTACCATTACTCATTTCAGTGATTTTGTCAGTAATAATTTTCTCTAACTCTTCGTCAGAATATCTATATTCAGGTGGTACAACAACGTCGAAAAGAACATTTTTATTTTCTTCACCCACAACGACTCTGAAATCGTGGAATGTGAGCTCTCTGTCAATTTCACAAATAATGTCATTAACCATTTCTTTCAATTCATTAATTTCAGGTGAATCAAGAATTGTCGGGTCTAAATGTACTACAAGGTGAATATTTAATTCGCTCTTAAAATCTCTTTCAATCTGGTCCATTATGTCGTGGCAGACTAAAACATCAATTTTAGCATCCATTTCAATGTGTGCCGAAGCAAAATATGTATTAGGTCCGTAGCTATGCACCATAAGGTCGTGAACGCCTAAAACATTGTCATAAGACAAGATTTTCTTTTCGATTGTCTGAAACATTTCTTTAGTAGGTGGCTGACCTAAAAGTGGGTCTAAGGTTTCTTTTACAAGGTTAATTCCCGAAATTAAAATGAAAATAGAAACAATAACACCCATATAACCGTCTAAATTGAAGCCTGTAAAGTGTGAAATTGTACTTGCTATAAGAACTGCAGCAGTTGTAATAACATCATTTCTTGAGTCAATAGCCGTAGCTTCAAGTGCCTTAGAGTCAATTTGCCTGCCTAAGTATCTATTGAAAACCGCAAGCCACAATTTAACTAATATTGAAGCGATAAGCACAATAACAGTTGCAAGTGAAAAAAGACTTTCTTCGGGCTTAAAAATTTTAACAACCGATTCTTTAAAAATTGAACAACCTATAAGTAAAATGATAAATGAAATAATAAGACTTGAAATATATTCAATTCTTGCGTGACCGTAAGGGTGGTCTTTGTCGGCAGGCTTACCAGAAAGTCTGAAGCCTACAAGCGTAACAATTGAAGAGCCTGCGTCAGAAATATTGTTAGTAGCGTCAGCTGTAATTGAAACACTGTTTGAAACAGTACCAATAATAAGCTTCATAACACTTAACAGCAAGTTGCAGATAATTCCTACCGCACCTGCAAGTCTGCCGTATAATTCTCTTCCTTTTTGCGTATTTATATTTGTATCCTTAATAAAAATTTTAATTAAAAGCCTTGTCATAAAAACACCTTTCTTGAAAAAATGCCTTTCATTTATTATATTGTAAATAAAAATAAAGTCAATAAATTTAGTTGATAAAAATGCTAATATATGGTATATTATTAAAAACAAATTAAAAAGGGGAGTTATTTAATGGATAAAACTCTTGTAATTATGGCGGCAGGTATGGGTAGCCGTTTCGGTGGCTTAAAACAGATGGAGCCTGTTGGTCCTAATAACTCAATTATTATTGATTATTCAATTTACGATGCTGTGAAAAACGGCTTTAATAAAGTTGTATTCATAATAAAAAAAGAAAATGAACAAATTTTTAAAGAAGTTGTTGGCGATAAAATTGCAAAGCTTGTAAAAGTAGAGTATGTTTTCCAGGATGTAAATAATTTACCGAAAGGTTATAAAGTACCGGAGGAAAGAGTTAAGCCATGGGGTACAGGTCACGCAATTTATTCTTGTAAAGGCGTTGTAAATGAGCCTTTTATGGTTATAAATGCAGATGATTTTTATGGCAGAAATGCTTTTTCAGTTATTTCTGAGTGGATTGAGTCAGCTGATTTTAATGCTGAACCTGAAAATTATGCTATGGCAGCTTATCAGTTAAATAATACTTTAACTGAAAATGGAACTGTTTCACGCGGTATTTGTTCAGTAAATGCTGATAGCTTCTTAACCGATGTTGTTGAAAGAACAAAAATTATAAGAAAAGAAGACGGCAAAATTTATTTTACTGAAGATGAAGAAAACTGGACAGAGCTTCCTGAAGAAGTAAAGGTTTCAATGAACTGCTGGTGCTTCCCACCAAGCTTTATTGATGCAATTGAAGAGCACTTCAAAAAATTCTTAGATGATGCTTTAGTTAGCAATCCGCTTAAGGGTGAATTTTATTTACCATTCATAGTAAAAGATATGTTGGCTGAAAATAAATGCACGGTTAAAGTACTTGAAACAACTGATAAATGGTTCGGCGTTACTTATAAGGAAGATAAACCGGGCGTTGTAGCTTCAATTAACGAGCTTGTTAAAAACGGCGTTTATCCTGAAAAGCTTTGGGATTGAGTAAAAAAGGAGTTTAAAATGAAAAGAATTTTATCTTTTTCTTTAGTAATTATTATAGTTCTTTCTGTTTTTGTCGGATGCTCAAAAACCCCGGCGGAAGAAACAGAAAGCACCACAAAGGGCAGTTCAACACAGTACACTGTAAAAATCAGTGGAGATAGCTTTACTGAAGATTTTTCAGAAATAGAGTTTTACGAGCTTCTTGATGGCATTGACGGTTTATTCCATACCAAAAATATTGAAACAAACGAATATACTCTTCAGATGACCGAAGAAGCATATAAAAAATTAAAAGAAATAAAATCCAAGGACGCTATAAAAAGCTTTGATGAAATTAAAAATGACACTGAAAACTATGTGACAGATATTAATTATGATGACGATTTTCGCAATATAAAAGTAATTGCAGACCGCGAAAAATTACCCGAAGGCTCAATATCTGTTCTTGATGATGTTGTTTTAAAAATTGTTTCTCAGGCAATGGCTTATCAGATTTACACTGTAGAAGGTCAGAATGTAAAGATTAGTGTAATTTGCTCAGATAACGAAGAGGTAGTTTTTGAAACAGCTTTCCCAATCGTTATAGAATAAATTCTTGGTTTTACTTGACAATTTCGTTTTGGTTTTATATAATACAATCTATTAATTAGCATAATTCTTATTATAAATATATTCGAGAGGATGTAATTCTAATGGCACAACAAGATGTTATTTTAACCAGTGAGGGACTTAAAGAACTTCAGGATAAGCTTGATTATCTTAAGTCAGTAGGCAGAAAAGAAACTGCTGAAAAAATCAAGGTTGCTCTTTCTTTTGGTGACCTTTCAGAAAACAGCGAATACGATGAAGCTAAATCAGAACAAGGTAAGCTTGAGGCTGAAATCAAAGAGCTTGAAACAATGATTTCAAGAGCTAAGATTATGGAAGAGGATATCAGCACAGAAACAGTTCACATTGGTTCTGTTGTTACAATTAAAGAAACAACTCGTGGTGCTCAGGAAAAGACATTCCGCATTACAGGCTTTGCTCAGGCAAATCCGGCTGAAGGTAAAATCTCAGACGAATCACCTGTTGGTAAAGCACTTATGGGTCACAAGGTTGGCGATAAGGTTGTTGTTGAAGCACCAAGAGGCGAAATGACCTATAAAATTGTTAAAATTGATGTTGAATCTAAATAATAAAAAATCGGTTTAGGTAAACCCTAAACCGATTTTTTTATTCAACTGATGTTGGTTCAAGTACATCGTTGTGCTCTCTGAAAAGAAATGAAATACACCAGATACCAGCGAGAGCAACAAGAACATAAACTATTCTTGAAATAATAGCTGCCTGTCCGCCGAATAACCATGCAACCAAATCAAATTGAAAGAAACCAATTGCACCCCAGTTGAGTGCACCGATAGTTACAAGAATTAAAGCTATTCTGTCTAACATATTTTGTCAACTCCTTTTCCGAAATTATTCGGTAACAATATTATTCTCAAAAAAATTTTGCTTATGCGATATTATATACACCATTACATTAGGAAAAACAGAGATGAAGTTCCATTTTTGGTACATTTTGTATGATAATATTACGAAAGAAGATAATTCTATTTCAATTTAAGCGTTTATGTGTTATAATAATTAAAGATTTTAAAAGAGGGTGTACTATGCTTCACTTAATCAAAGGCAGAGCAGGTAGTGGTAAAACTGCTTGGGTAAGAGAAAAAATTAAAGAGCTTATTGTGTCGGGTGAAAATCAGCCGCTCCTTTTAGTGCCTGACCAGTTTTCTTTTGAAAACGAAAGAGCAATGCTTTCAATGTTAGGTGCTAAAAATATGAAAAAGGTTGATGTTTTTAGCTTTCCCAGACTCGCTACTTATAATCTCGACAGCAAAATTTTAAAAGGAAAAATGTTTGCCGATGATGGCGTAAGAATGGCTTATATGAGCGAGGCTTTGTCATCACTTCAGGATAAATTAACAGTATTTTCAAGGGTTCGTCACAATGTGTCGGGGCTTCAGTCTTTTATTGATTTGAACAAAGAGCTTGAAACCTGTGCAATAACAAGTGAGGAATTACAAAATATCGTTGATAATATGAAGCCTTGTCTTTTAAAGGATAAGCTCTATGAAATCAACTTAATAAATGAAGCATATAATGCACTTTTGCACAGAAGCTATTTTGACGATACAGAATGCTTGAAATATTTTAATGAATTTGCAGAAGAAACCAATTATTTTCAAGATAAAATTGTCTTTTTAGATTCATTCAAAGCATTTTCAGCACAAGAAATAAAGTGCATAGGAATAGCCTTAAGCCAGGCAAAAGATGTTTATATTACTCTTTGTACTGTTGATGGTAATTGCGAGGGTACGCCTTTTGCTTATATGAAAACCGTTGAAGAAAGAATAAGACGCGAAGCAAACAGACGCGGTGTAGAAGTAAGAGCAGAATTTTTTGCAAAAAGAAATAATTCAGTCAATAAAAGTATTTCTCATATTGAAGAAAATATTTATTGTGACGAGGTTGAAACGCTTGAGGACGAAACAGATGGCGTTACAATTTTAAAGTGCAGAGATATTACCGATGAATGTAATACAGTTGCACTTCACATAAAAAAACTCATAAGAAGCGGTAAATATCGCTGTAAAGATATTGCAATAGTAGAACGCTCAAGCGATAAATACAAAAGAGTGATGTGCGATGTTTTAAAGCGCTATGGTGTGCCTGTGTTTCAGGATAGTCGTCGACCGCTTTCTTTTGAAACACTGTTTATTCATATAACCTCTGCTTTGGAATGTGTTTCTGATGGATTTAAAACTGAAAATGTAATGCGATACTTAAAAACAGGGCTTTCAGGAATTCCGTTTCAGGATGTTGCAAAGCTTGAAAAATATGTTTTGGTCTGGAATATAAACGGTAATGCTTGGCTTAACGATTTCACAATGCATCCCGATGGCTTCGGTAGTGAAATTGATGATAACGCTAAAGAGCAAATAGAATATCTTAATAATCTCAGAAAAAAGGCGGTTTTGCCGTTAGTCAAATTAAAAAAAGAATGTGACGGTGCTTCGGGTTTAGAAATTTCAAAGCTCGTTTACAAATTTTTAATTGACACAAGGGTTGACGATAATCTTTATAAATTATCCTGCACCCTCAACGAAGACGGTCTGCCTGTTGAAGCATTGCAAAAAGAAAATTCGTGGGATGCTTTAATTGATATTTTAGACACAATTTCAGAGATTACAAAAGATAAATATTACACCTTAAAGCGTTGGTTTGAGTTGTTTTCTATTCTTGTTTTCTCAAAGGATATTGGCGAAATTCCTCAAGGTCTTGACGAGGTTAAAATTGGCAGCGCCGACAGAATAAGAACAGAAAATATTAAAGTTGTGTTCTTAATGGGTGTTAATAAAAATGAGTTCCCAAGAGTTTCAACTGTTGGTGGTCTTTTGTCAGATTCCGACAGACGAGTTTTAACCTCTTTAGATTTGGATATCCGTCCACCGTTTGAGGAAACAATAAATGAAGAACGCTTTATTGCATACTGTATGCTCACCGCAGGTAGCGAAAAGCTTTATTTGTCATATCGTGAGGTTTCAGATGATGAAACAACCAGCGGTCCCTCTGAAATAATTGAACAAATCAAAGAATTTATGCCACAAGTAGCAATTGTTTCATCTGATAATATTGATGAAGTGGATAAAATAGAAAGCGAATTTTCTGCATTTTATACATTAGCAAGAATTTTTAATTCTGACAATGAATTGCGAAGCACTCTCTACGAATATTTTAAAAATAAGCCGGAGTATTTTGACAGATTGGCAAGTATTGAGTATGCACAAAATGGCAGAAAAGGTGATTTTGTAAATCAAGAAAAAACAAAATTACTTTTTGGTGAAAATATTGGGGTTTCTGCAAGTAGGTTAGACAGCTTTTATAAATGTCCTTTTTCTTTCTTGTGTCGCTATGGTTTTAAAATCGAGGAACTGAAAAAAGCCGAATTTAAACCGAATGACAGTGGTACGATTATCCACGGTGCTTTAGAAGAGGTTTTAAAGAATTATAAAGGGGCAGAGTTTTTAGAAGCACCTGAAGAAGAGCTTGAAGAATTTGTAAGAGCATATTTAAAGAAATACTTAGATGAAAAAATGGGTGGTATTCAAGATAAATCAAAAAGATTTATGTACATCTATAACAGAATGATCAGTACACTTATGATGATTTTTGAACGCCTTAAAATTGAGTTTTCTGCAATAAGCTTTAAACCGGTTGATTTTGAGCTTTCTATTGGTGGTGAAGAGATACCGGCTTACTCATTACCGCTTGAAAAAGGTAATATTTCTGTTTATGGTTCAATCGACAGAGTCGATTTAATGGAAAAAGACGGAATTAAATATATAAGAGTAATTGACTATAAAACGGGTACAAAAGAGTTTAAATTAGCTAACCTGTTTAGTGGTATAAATCTTCAGATGGTGCTTTATTTAATGGCTTTAAATAAAAATGGTGGCGATTATTACGGGGATATTATTCCTGCCGGTGTTCTTTACTTACCATCAAGAATTGGCATAAAGGATTACTTGAAAATGCGTAATCCGTCAGATGAGCATGTTGAAGCACAAAAAAACTTTAGCGGTAAGCTTTCCGGAATGGTGCTCAACAGTCCTGTAGTTTTGAATGGTATGGGCGTTGACAAGCTATATAATTATTTGCCTGTAGGTTACGATAAAAAGAATAATATATCCGGTAATTATTATTCACAAAAGCAATTTGATTTATTGTCAGAAAAAGTTGACAAAAAGATTATTGGTATGGGTAACTCTCTTCATAAGGGTGAGTTTTCTGTTTATCCGACAGGTGCAAAGGATGATGAATTACCTTGCAAATATTGTGGCTATCGCTCTGTATGCGGATTTGAAGATGGCGATGAATTCAATAAGTTGTGTGGCGGAAAGCATGGCGAAGCATTGAAGATGTTAGAAGGTGATGACAATGAGTAAAAGAGTGTGGACTGAAAATCAAAAAAGGGCAATTGATGCCCGTGGTGAACAAGTTTTAGTTTCAGCCGCAGCAGGTTCTGGTAAAACTGCTGTTTTAACAGAAAGAGTTAAAAACATTCTTTGCGATGAAGAAAATCCGTGTTCTCCATCAGAGATACTTGTTGTTACCTTCACAAAGGCTGCAGCAGCTGAAATGCGCGAAAGAATCGGCAAGGCTTTAAAGGATGAAATTAAAAATCACCCTGAGAAAAAATTGTTTTTGAAAAAACAACTCAATTTATTGCCAACTGCTGATATTTGCACAATAGACTCGTTTTGTTCAAAGGTAGTAAAGGAGAATTTTCATTTGGCTTCTATTACTGCTGATTTTAAAATAATTGAAGAAAATGAGCACAATGTTTTAAAAAGTGATAGTGTAAACGAGGTTTTAAATGAGCTTTATGAAAATGAAGATTCTTCATTCAGGTCACTTAAAGAGTTTTTTACAAATGAAAGAAATGACAGTGAGCTTGAAGATATAATTAAAAAGCTTTATGAGTTTTCAACCTCTTATCCTTCACCTGAAAAATGGCTTAAAATGGTTGAAGAGAGCTTTAATCCTGAAAATGAAATTGCGTCAACACAATTTTTTGAAGCAACGCTTAAATATCTTTTTATGATGTTTGAGTATTATCATTATGCTCTGGAGTGTTATCTTAAAAAGACACTTGACGAAGAGAATGCGGAAAGCGATTTTACAATTAACTGTGCTGAAAATATAAAAATATTGGGTGAGCTTCATTCTGCGTGTGAAGAAAAAAGGTGGGACGATTTAGTTTCTCTCATTTATAATAAACCATTGGTTGTTTATCCCAGAACTAAGGGCTCTAAATATCGCTCGAATTTAAGAGCACTTACATCAGAATTAAATAAAGATTTAAATGATGTAAGAGAAAAAGCAATTCCCACAAGTGCAGAATTTAAAAATGACTGCAAGATTTTGTATCCGATTGTGAAAAAACTTTGTGAAGCTGTTAATATGTTTTCTTGCAGATTATTAGATAAAAAACAAGAACAAAATACATTCAGCTTTAATGATATTCTTCATAAATGTATTGATTTATTAGTAGAGTATGATGGTGATGTACCTGTAAAGTCAAAGCTTGCAGAAGAGCTTACAGAGAAATATAAAGAAATTCTTATTGATGAATATCAGGATACTAACGAAGCTCAAAACATAATTTTTGAAATTATCTCAAGAGATAAAAAGAATTTCTATTGTGTGGGCGATGTTAAGCAAAGTATTTATCGTTTCAGACTTGCAAGTCCCGAATTATTTATGTCGCTTAAAGATAAGTTACCACTTTTTGATGGTGCAATAAACAAGCCGACACAAATAATTTTAGAGCAGAATTTCAGAAGCCGTAAAGGTGTAACTGAATGTGTGAATTTTATTTTTTCGCAAATAATGACTAAAGCTTGCGGTGATATCAGGTATGATGAAAATGAGTATTTATATCACGGTGCAAAATACCCTGAAATCAAGGATGCACAGTCAGAGCTGCATATTATAGATGCACTCGAAATGAATAGCGAGGAATTAACTAACTACGAAGCAAAATATGTTGCAGAGTATATAAAGAAAACAGTTGAAAGCGGTGCATTAGTTAAAGCTGAGGGCAGTGATGATGAAATGCGTCCTGTAAGATATGACGATTTCTGTATTCTTGCACGAAGCCCGAAGAAAACTGTTAATACTTATAGCAGAGCGTTGCTTGAGTCAGGTATTCCGTCAGTTTTTGAAAATGATGAAATATCTCCGAATTCAAAAGAAGTTCAGCTTTTAGTAGCATTGATAAAAGCTGTAAACAATCCGCTTATAGATATTCCTTTGGTTGCCATTATGCTTTCGCCATTATTTGGCTTTGTACCTGACGAACTTGCTGAAATCAGAAATATTAATAAAAAAAGTGATGTTTACACTTGTGTAATCGAGTATGCTAATAATAATAAAAAAGCAGAACGATTTTTGCGTAAGCTTGATTTTTACAGAAATATTGCTTCATCTTATCCGATCTATGATTTTGTCAAGCTTTTAATTGACGATACCTCAATTACTGAAATATTTTTATCAACTGACAATGGTGAAGAACGTTCACAAGGAATTAAAAGTGTTTTAACTTGTGCTGAAAATTATAGCGATAGCGGTCGTTATGGACTTGCAGGTTTTGTGCGCTATTTAGACTCTGTTTTAGAGAATAAAGCGTTGCAAAACAAAGGTAACTCTTCAAGCGGCGGTGTAAAAATTATGTCAATTCACAAAAGTAAGGGACTTGAGTTTCCTTATGTGATTTTGGTGGGTTGTGCAAAAGGCTTTAATTTAACTGATAGCAAAGGTGCCTTAACCGTTTCAAGAGAGGTAGGCTTAGGTGTTAAAATTCGTGATGATGAAAGATTCACGCGATATGGTACGCTTTCTTCATTTTCAAGCGAAAAGATGATTAAGCTGAGCGATAAATCCGAAGAACTCAGAATTCTTTATGTTGCCCTTACAAGAGCCAAAGAGCATCTCGTTTTGATTTGTCCTATAAACTCTAAAACAGGTAAAGAACGAA
>SVPR01000031.1 GCA_015065785.1 Oscillospiraceae bacterium
TCAAAATCAAACTTTTATCGGATTAAAGTTTGATTTCAAAATCAACACCAGCTGGGAGCTCAAGACCTGTAAGAGCTTCAACAGTTTTGTTTGAAGGTCTGAGAATGTCAATGAGTCTCTTGTGAGTACGTTGCTCGAATTGTTCACGAGAATCTTTGTACTTGTGAACAGCTCTGAGAATTGTAACAACTTCTTTCTCAGTTGGGAGCGGAATAGGACCTGAAACCTGAGCACCTGTGCGCTTTGCTGTTTCAACAATCTTTTCTGCTGCCTTGTCAACAACGTTGTGATCGTAACCCTTAAGTCTGATTCTGATTTTTTCCTTAACTGCCATTTGTAACGCCTCCTAAAAATTTTGGCGGGCTTCGTAAATTTTAACAACTCGCCCGGGGTGTTCGCTCAATCCATTTAAAAACCGGAATGAACTTCCGGGAAAAATTTACGCTCTACACAACGCCGAAAGCCTCAGTTAAGTCAAGCAAATCGGCTTGCATAGTATTTTTAATCGCCCGGTTTAAAATCGGACATACTCCGCGGAAATTCCCTGCCCTGAAAGGCAGCCACCTCCCGCATCAACGCATATCATTTTCGCGAAAAAGGGCATGAAAATAGGACACGCCCTTTCGCGTGCCCTAATATACTAACATAATAGTTTCAAAAATGCAAGAGTTTTTTTAGCATTTTTTGAGAAATTTTCAATATTTTTTTGTGAATGTTGTATAGTGGGTATTTTTTACCAAATCGAGCATTTGTTTAACGCTTTCGTTTGTAAAAATTAACCTACATCTGTAAAATAATCAGGGAATTCAGGCATTACAACATCAGTTACAAGATAATAAGTCATAATGCTTGTACCATAATTCACGCCTTCATTACCAGTTGCTTTACCTGTCGCAACAGTAATTTTGCGTTCCTTATTAATATGGTATATCTTCTTTAAGGTTTTCGGACTTCTGATGATATTGCCGTTTTCATCACGCTTGTTATCGAACTCCAGAACGAAGTTATTACCCAAATCAGGAACCGCATAAATCGCTACCAAGTATTCAGCCTTTGCACCCTTTTCGTCCACAATCAATTTAATAAATTCATTGTTCGGCGAATCGGAAATAAGATTGTCGCCTGTTTTAGTGAATTCTTCAAGCCCCTCAACAGAAATCGGCTCTTGCATTTGTGTTGTGTCACTTGTTGAGTTCTCTTCGTTTGATTGAACAGTTTCAGCACTTGTTGTTGAAGGCGGTGTGACAAACGCATTACCGGCAGTTGTAGATTCGGGATTCTGATATATAACATTATTGTTCATATCAACGGCCGTGCTTTCTTCTGTATTATTCAAACTGTAATTATAAGCAGCTATTAACATAACAACAGAAAATGTTAAAAGAATCAATACAGCAAATATCCCTAAAATAAAATGCTTGCTTTTTGAATCAAGCTTATTTTTAGTACTCACCAAAACACCTCTTTCACCATACGATAAACTACATACATATTATACATATATATTATAATGTAATATAATACTAAAAATATTATATAAATATAAACAATCTAAAAATACAAAAGAGAGTGCAGTAAACCACACTCTCTGAAATAACTAAATTACTTTCCGCATTAAGCAATTGTAGTAGGTGTTGCTTGACCTGCTGAGTTGCCGATATCAGCGAAGAGAAGAATAACAGTACCAATAAGTGGTAACTCTGCAATAGGTGCAAGAAGACCTGTGTAATTACCATTCTCATCAACAGCAATGATATTAGCTATTTTATTTGCAAGATCACCTGTATCAAAACCAAAGTTTGCCATAATTGACCATAAAGAAACTAACATATCACCCATCAATATTACCTCCTTGATTCTTTCGTCGAAGCAATAATAACACACATTATGCAATTTATTGTTCTTTAAAAGAATTAAAACAATATTTTTTTAATTTTTTTCAAAAAATTTACAATTAAATCAGTAAATCAGCAAAGAGTTAAGTCTTTGCTGTTTAATATCTTCGTTATTTAGAACTTTTAATGGATTTTCTTTTAAGGCTTTTTCTAAAATTTCATCAGACAAATCCTCAGGATAATCTCTCAAAAAATAATACATATCGGTATTGCGCCATCTTAAATCGTGCGCATCAGAGCCTATGAAATCAACATACCCTGCAAAGAGCATTTTCAAAGCTACATTACATTCCTTGTCGCCGAATACGCCAACAGCAGAGCCACAATTCATCTGAAAAAGACAACCCTTATTACTAAGGCGCTCAATAACGCTGATATCGTTTTTTACAAACTCATATCTTTCAGGGTGTGCAATAACCGGCACCAGCCCACAAGAAATCAGATAATCACACCAGGCATTAACATCATCTTCGGTTGTTCTGTGAAAATTGAATTCTATTAAAATATACTTTGAATTGTTGAGTGTATATGGCTCAAAATACTTTATTCCAAAAATATCATCATCGCAAAGAATTTCAAAACCTTTAACAAGACTTAAATCTATACCCTCGCTATGAATAATATTCTGTAAATACTCTGCTCTTTCTTCACGGGCATCGTAAAGAGCGCCGGCATCCTCCCAGTTAATTATGTGCGGAGTTAAGAAAAGATAATCTGTCCCCGTTTCATGTGCTAAACGGCACAGCTCCACAGAGGTTTCCAAATCTCTTGCACCGTCATCCATTCCCCACAATGTGTGTGAATGCATATCAATGTAGCCGTAATCAATCATTTTTCTTCGCCTCAGCTAATCCCTCTGTTTTTTCAGTATTTTCAGATTTATTATTCACCTTTTTTGATGAAAAAACACCTTCATCATAAAGAAGCTTTAATATAATCACGGTAAATGGAAGAAGGATAATTCCGAATGCACCAAAAATTCTGACACCAAGGAACATAGCCATAATTGTTACAATTGCAGGAAGTCCGGCTTGATTTGCAACAAGCTTTGGCTCAATAATTTGTCTTATAACCGTTACAACTGCATAAATCACTACAAGTCCAATGCCCATTCCAAAATTACCGAAGATAAGATTATAAAGTGCCCACGGAATAAGAACCGTACCTGTACCTAAAACAGGGATAATATCAATTATACAAGTAACGAATGAAATGATTGCAATATAACTGCCATCATAAACACCGATAAGCTTAAGAAGGAAAAGACCTAAAAACATCTCTGCAAATGTAATTGCCATAATTGTGATATAAGCCTTTAAAAGCTTACCTATAGCTTTAGTTGCAGTTCTTTTTGTTTTAACGATATATTTTCTTTTATTTTCGCTGAAGAAGCTTAAAAATAACTCTTTGATTTTGTCGTAATCGCTTGTAACAAAGAAGCAAGAAACAACTGCAACAACACAAGCTAAAATTGTTGACGGCAAGCTTTTAACAACACTCCAGGCACCACTTAAAGGTGCTGAAAGCATAGATAAATCCAACTGGGACTTACCCTCGCCTAAAGAATCAAATGCATTATTCAAATATTCACTGACAGTAGTTCTTATACCCTCCGGCAAACGAACAACTACGCTCATAAGATAATTTTCGATTGTATTAATCACTTCATCAATTGAAGAGAACTGAGTTGTTAAATAATTTGCAAAATCTTTAAGCTCATTAAAAAGAAGTAACAACGCAATAGATAAAAGCCCACCCACAAAGCACACAACAAGCAACACAAGTATAAAAGAAATTATGCCGTGAGATTTAAGGTGCAATTTCTTTTGAACCCACTTAATTGGTCGCTGTAACACGAAAGCCAAAACAAATGCAATTATAAAAGGTGCTAACACACCAAGACAATATTTCATAAAAACAAAGAGCAACCCGATACAAATAACTGCATAAACAAAGTTAATTATAAAAGCCCGTCTCTTTTCAATTAAATTATCCATTTCAATCCTCCGAATAAAACTTCCTCTGTAAAAATTTACTATTATATATTATACCTTTTTTCATAAGAATACAATGGAAATTACACATTTGACATAATTTTTTAACAATATTAAAATTTTTCTGAAAAAATTTGTAAAAAACTCTTTATTCTGAAATTAAGTTATGGTAAAATGTTATATAAATGTAATTTATAGTATATTCAGGGGTGTAAAAAATGCAGGTTGCTGTTATGGGTTTCGGCACAGTCGGTTCAGGCGTTGTCGAGTTAATCCTCAAAAACAAAAAAAGCATTCAGGAGAGAAGTGGTCAGAATTCACTTGACATTAAACACATTCTCGATATTCGTGATTTTTCATCACATCAGTTAGCTGACCTTTTCACAAAGGATTTTAACGATATTTTAAATGATAAGGATGTCCAGATAGTTGTTGAAACTATGGGCGGTTTAAACCCTGCTTTTGAATTCGTTTCAAAATCTTTAGAGGCAGGTAAAAGCGTTGTTACTTCAAACAAAGAGCTTGTTGCTGCAAAAGGCTATGAGCTTTTAGAATTAGCAAAGAAAAATAATGTCAACTTCTTATTTGAGGCAAGTGTTGGTGGCGGTATTCCGATTATAAGACCTATTAACCAATGTCTTGCTGCAAACGAATTCCTTGAGGTTGCAGGTATTCTCAACGGTACTACAAACTTCATTCTTACAAAGATGATTGACGAAGGTATGGACTTTGACGAAGCACTTAAAATTGCTCAGGCAAATGGCTACGCTGAAAGAGATCCATCTGCTGACATTTTAGGTCACGATGCCGCAAGAAAGATTTGCATTTTAGCATCACTTTGTTTCGGTAAACATGTTTACCCCGATGAAGTTGAGACTGAAGGTATTACTAACATCGCTAAAGAGGATGTTGAATACGCAAAGGCTTGGGGCGGTGTAATTAAACTTATAGGCAGATCTAAAAAACAATCTTCAGGTAAAATCTCTGCAACAGTTGGTCCTTGCCTCATTAAAAACGGCTGTCAATTAGCATCGGTAACTGATGTATTCAATGCAATACTCGTAAGAGGCGACGCTGTTGGTGATGCTGTCTTCTACGGCAGAGGTGCTGGTAAATTCCCAACTGCAAGCGCTGTTGTAGCAGATGTTATTGACTGTGCAAAGCACACTGAAAGAAGAAAACTCATTGGCTGGGAGCCTGCTGAAAATGATTATGTCATTAACCCGTTGGAGCAAAGCTCAGCACTTTATGTAAGAGCAGACGCTTCTGACTATAATGCTGTTGCAGAAAAGGTTAAAGCTTCTTTTGATGGTGCTCAGATTTTAAATTATGATAACGAAAACAAGAATGAAATTGCTTTTGTTACTCCTTTAATGAACGAGAAAGACGCAAGAGAGAAAATTGATTCACTTAATTTAGAAGTTAAGAATATTCTCAGGGTTTTAGATTATTAATAAATTAAAAATTAAGAATTAAAAATTAAAAATTGATGGGCTACGCCGTAATTTTATTTGCTAGTTGTATAAGTTAATTATAGTTTCATTTACCATGCCTTGAAATTTTAACTTTTAACGATTAATTTAAGATATGGTGAAAAAAATGGGTAACCCAGTAAAAGAAAAAAGTTTTAATTTTTCTATAAGAATAGTTAAATTATACAAGTACCTGACAGAAGAAAAATCGGAATACATTTTGTCTAAACAGTTATTAAGAAGTGGTACGAGTATAGGTGCCAATGTTTCTGAATCTCAGGCATCCCAAAGCACCCCTGATTTTATAACCAAAATGCACATAGCTTTTAAAGAAACATCAGAAACGAAATATTGGATAGAATTACTCGTAGCAACAGATTATTTAACAAAAGAACAAGGCACTTCATTATTAAGAGATTGTGAAGAAGTAGGAAATCTTTTAGCTAGTATTATAAAAACTTCAAAGTCTAAAAATGAAAAATAAACTCAATTGTATTAAGAATTAATAAAATAGCCGACCGCAGGTCCCACAATTTTTAATTTTTAATTTTTAATTCTTAATTCCTATGAAGGGGTGTCCATTATGGCAAACTGTCCACATTGTTTTAAACAATTGCATTTTTGGAACATAAAAGCAGAATGTCCCTATTGTGGTGTAAATATACCAAACTACGACTGGGAAAATATGCTTGAAGCGGATGCTAAAAAAGCTGAAGCGGCCTGGGCAAAATTCAGAATTTTTACAGGTAACTTTAAGAGCTCTCTCTTCGGCAACAGATTAAGAATTGCAAGATTTGTTTTCACATTTGTTCCGCTTATTGTTCTTATTTTACCTGTAGCATCTTACATATTCAATTTGCCGTTTTTATCTGAAAGCACAAATAAAGTTACCTTGTTGGATTTCACTTTGAATAAGCTTTTAAATCTCAATTGGGGTTCACTCCTTAATTTAACAAAGCTTGATGAATTCGGTGTAAGCTTTGCTATGATATTTATAGCACTGTTACTTCTTTATCTTGCCGTTGTTTTTGGTGTTTTAAACTTTGTATTCATTTTAATTTCGGCACCATCACTCAAAGCCACAGTAAACTGTGTTCTTTGTGCGGGCTCTGCATTATGTTTTATTTTATCCCCGATTCTTTATAGTGTTGCAGTCAATAATTTCAGTAGCTTGGGACTTGAGCTTTTCACAGGCAATGTCCACTTCGGAATTTTTGTGGGGATTATCCTCTTTACATTAAACTTTGTTTTGAATTTCATAACAAATAAAAGTATGAAAATAGAAAGAGCTAAGACTTGTTAAGTCTTAGCTCTCTTCATTTTCTTCTGAGTGTTCAACTTCTACAATTTCATCATAGCCTTCAAGTTCATCAGATTCTTCGTTTGCACCATTTATTCTTTCGTTCAACTCATCCATTGTAATTTCGTTTTTCTGCCTTTTCTTTCTGACATAACCATTTCGTGAAAACATTGCAGGGAAAAGACCTGTAATTGCCATAGCGGGAACAGAGATGTAAAACACACTATCCTTAAACAACAAATAATACATATATGACGGTGAGTTAACAAAAAGGTAAAAGCTTTGCAATTCCGGTTTAAATATGGCAACAACGCCCAAAACAGAAAGAATAGAAAATATCACCCACACTGTTGTTATATAAAACTTCTTGTTTGCAAAGCGTGTGAAAATCCGCCCTGAAATATAATAACACACGGGTGCCAATAAAAACATCAGCACTAAAACGATAACATAAGCAACACCTTTGAGGTCGCCCCAAAGATATACACCATCTAAAAAGCAAATTTTGTTATAAATGAAGCACAGCAAGGCGTGAACACCTAAAACAAATGCTATTGAAAATATATTTAAAGTAATCTTCTTTTTCAAGATTTGTCACCCATTTCAATTATTGACGATATACTAACATATATCACACTACATTTCAAGTCGAATTGTGAAATTTAATATTCAGGAAACAGGAAACAGGAAGCAGAAAGCAGGGTTTCGCTACGCTCAAGTTAAGATTTGTGAGTTAAAGTTTTAAAACAGTATTTGTCGAGTGTATTTTGCGCAGAACAAAGTCCACATTCTCACGAATGTGGACTTTGTTCTGCGCAAAATACACCGACAAATTAGTCTGCTGTGTATGGAAGAAGAGCAATATGTCTTGCTCTCTTAATTGCTGTTGTGAGTTCTCTCTGGTGATAAGCACAAGTGCCTGTTACACGACGAGGGAGAATCTTTGCTCTGTCAGATGTGAAGCGACGAAGCTTTGCTGCATCTTTGTAATCGATTGTGTCAACTTTTTCAACACAGAATGCGCAAACTTTCTTTCTGCCCTTTTTGTTAGGACGGCCTGAGCCTCTTTCAGCTTTATCGTATGCCATTTTAGTTTCCTCCTTAATAGTAATAGAAGCGAATAACGCGTTAAATCAAATCAGAATGGCAACTCGTCATCATCAGCAGAAGCTGAGAAGTCATCAATATTACCATTTGAGAATGCAGGAGCTGCGTCCATATTAGCTCTTGGTGCAGCGTTACCGCTTTCACTTTTTGAACCGCAGAAGCTTACATTATCTGCAACAACTTCAAATGTGTTTCTTTTAACTCCGTCTTTCTCGTAAGAGCCTGTCTGAATTGAGCCTTGAACTGCAATCATTGAGCCCTTCTGGAAATACTTACCAACAAACTCAGCTGTCTGACGCCAAGTTGTAATGTTAATAAAATCGGCTTGTCTTTGTTCGCCCTGTTTTACATAAGAACGGTCAACCGCAATTGAAAATCTGCAAACAGAAACACCTGATGGTGTCTGACGAACTTCTGGGTCAGCAGTAAGTCTGCCCATTAAAACTGCACAGTTAAGCATAATTTTTCGCTGTATGACTTAAAGCCACACTTTCTCCTTAAATAAAAGTTAAATTATTTTTTAATAATAAGTGAACGAAGAACGCCGTCTGTAATTCTGAGAACACGATCAAGTTCTGCTGGGAATTCAGCGTTGCACTCGTAGTTGTAGAGTACATAGTAACCGTCATTTTCGTCATCGATTGGGTAAGCAAGCTTTCTCTTGCCCCACTCATCAATGCTTTCAACAGTACCTGCGCCTTCAATCATAGCTTTGAATTTTTCTGCAACTTCTTTTGCAGCTTCTTCACCATTCTTTAAAGAATAGACAATGATTGTTTCGTATTTTACCATCGTTTGCACCTCCTTCTGGACTTTGACCCTTATTCTATTTAAGGGTAAGGATTGCTGTAGATACTCCACAGCGATTACAGATTATAACAACTTTTTAAAGATAAGTCAAGACCTATTTCTACAATAAATTGCCTTTATTCCACCAGTTATTTAGATATTATTAACTATATTCCTCTCAGCACATTTATTTTTCTTGACTTTTTATATTTATAAATATATACTAATTTTCGTATTTAATGTAATATATATCTATCTAAGGATGTGTTAAAAATGGAATGGACAGGCGTTAACGAATTAAGAGAAATGTACCTGAAATTCTTTGAAAGCAAAGACCATTTAAGATTACCAAGCTTCCCTCTTGTACCACAGGGTGATAAGAGTATTCTTCTTATCAATGCCGGTATGACACCTATGAAAAAATACTTCACCGGTGAAGAAACTCCACCTAAAAAGAGAGTTACAACTTGTCAGAAGTGTATTCGTACACCGGACATTGAAAGAGTTGGTATTACTGCTCGTCACGGTACTTATTTTGAAATGCTCGGCAACTTCTCATTTGGTGATTACTTCAAAAAAGAAGTTATTCCGTGGGCTTGGGAATTTTGCACAGAAGTAGTTAAAATGGACCCTGATAAAATTTATTGCAGTGTTTATCTTGATGATGATGAAGCTTATGATATATGGACTAAAGACATTGGCGTAAAGCCTGACCATATGGTTCGTTTCGGTAAAGAAGATAACTTCTGGGAGCACGGTCAAGGTCCTTGTGGCCCTTGCTCTGAGCTTTACTATGACCGTGGTGAAAAATACGGCTGTGGCTCACCTGACTGTAAAGTAGGCTGTGACTGCGACAGATTTGTTGAATTCTGGAATCTTGTTTTCACACAATTTGAAAATGACGGTAAAAACAACTACACACCACTCAAAAATCCTAACATTGATACCGGTATGGGTCTTGAAAGACTTGCAGTTATCTGCCAGGATGTTAATAACCTCTTTGAAGTTGATACAGTTCAGAATATTATGAAGCACATCATTTCAATTGCTGGTATCGAATACCACGCAAACGAAAAGCACGATGTTTCTTTAAGAGTTATTACTGACCATATCCGTTCAACTACATTTATGATTGGTGACGGCGTTATTCCATCAAATGTTGGTCGCGGTTATGTTTTAAGAAGACTTTTAAGACGCGCTGCCCGTCACGGCAGACTTTTAGGAATAGACAGACCATTCTTAGCAGAGGTTTGCGAAACAGTTATTAAAGAAAACGAAAATGCTTACCCTGTTCTTCGTGAAAAGCAGGACTATATTACTAAAGTTATCGCTATGGAAGAAAGTAGCTTCTATAAAACAATTGACAGTGGTCTTGAGCTTCTCAATGAAATGATTAAGAATACTGAGGGCAATATCCTTTCAGGTGCAGATGCATTTAAATTACAGGATACTTATGGATTCCCTATTGACTTAACCCGTGAAATTCTTGAAGAAAACGGAATGAGCGTAAACAACGAAGAATTTGAAGCACTTCTTCAGAACGCAAAGAAAATGGCTAAGGATGCCCGTAAGGTTGCAGGCACAGAGGGTTGGAAAGGTGCTGACATTTCATTCAAGGAAATTGGTGCTACTAAATTCTCAGGCTACAGTGAGCTCACCTGCGAAGCAACTGTTAAGGCTATTGCTGTAAACGGTGAAAAGGTTGACTTTATCGGTGCTGAGCAGGACGGTGTAATTGTTTTAGATGCAACTACACTTTACGGCGAAGGCGGTGGTCAGGTTGGTGACACAGGTATTATTTCAACAAACGATAATACATTCGAGGTTGCTAACACAACAAAGACTGCTGAGGGTGTATTCCTTCACCACGGTACATTAACTGAGGGCGACACAATTAAGGTTGGCGACAAGGTTAAAGTCAGCGTTGCTAAAGAGCGTAGAGAAGCAATTATGAAAAACCACACAGCAGCCCATCTTCTTCAGGCTGCATTAAGAGAAATTTTAGGTACTCATGTTGAACAGGCAGGTCAGCTCGTTAACGAAAATGCAGTGCGTTTTGACTTCTCTCACTTCTCTGCCCTTTCAGGTGAAGAAATCACAAAAATTGAAAACAGAGTTAATGAAATCGTGCTTTCTGCACTTCCTGTTACAATGGAAGAAATGGCAATTGAAGACGCAAAGAAAAAAGGTGCTATGGCACTCTTTGGTGAAAAATACGGCGATACAGTAAGAGTTGTTACTGCAGGTAACGGCTTCTCAACTGAACTTTGCGGTGGTACTCATGTTTCTAACACCGGTAACATTGGTCTTTTCAGAATTATTTCTGAATCTTCTGTTGCTGCAGGTGTAAGAAGAATTGAGGGCGTTACGGGCTTAGGTGTTATAAACTACCTCAATTCCCGTGAAGAGCTTATTCAGAATGCCGCTTCTAATATGAAGCTTGCTAATGTAAACGACCTTGCAAACAAAGCTTTAGCACTTAACAACGAGCTTAAAGCAAAAGAAAAGGAATTAGAAGAATTAAAGGCTGAGATTGCAAAGCAAAAAGCAGGCAACCTCTTTGACAATGTTAAAGAAGTTGGTTCTTACAAGCTCATTACTGCTTCTTTAGGTGAAGCAGATGCTAATGCACTTCGCTCAATGCTCGACTCTTCTAAAGATAAGGGCGATGACATTGTTGTAGTTCTTGCAGCAGAACAAAGTGCAAAGGGCACTTGCTCATTCGCTTGCTACTGTGGTAAGGATGCAATCGCTAACGGCGCTCACGCAGGCAACATTGTAAGAGCCGTTGCCCAGGTTGCAGGCGGTTCAGGTGGCGGTAAGCCGGATTCAGCTATGGCAGGCGGTAAGGATATTTCTAAAATCGCAGAAGCTTTAGCCAAAGCAGAAGAAATTTTAAAGGCATAAGGTGAAAAAAATGGATTGTATTTTTTGTAAAATAGCAAATGGTGAAATTCCTGCTACAAAGGTTTATGAAGATGACACTGTTGTTGCTTTTAATGACCTTGAGCCACAAGCACCAACTCACATTCTCGTAATTCCTAAAGAGCATATTTCTTCTGCAGCTGAAGTTACAGAAGAAAACAGCAAAGTTATTGCTCACATTTTTGAAGTAATTGCAAAGCTTTCAAAAGAATTAAAAATGGATAACGGCTTCAGAGTTGTCAACAACTGTGGCGACTCAGCAGGTCAGACTGTCAAGCATATTCACTTCCACTTACTTTCAGGCAGAGATTTTACCTGGCCTGCTGGTTAATTATAAAAAAACTATGAAAAGACCGTCACTCGCTTTTGGATTAGTAGTTTTTACAATAGCGTTACTGTTTCTCTTTTGGGGAAGCAGTACGCTTATTGTACTTTCACTAATCGCGGTGGCGGTCCTTTTGATTTATATTTTATCTAAAAAAGAAAGTGTCAAAAATCGCCTCATAATTCCTACAATAGCAATAAGTATTTTAATTGGTGTTGTTTCGCTTTTCCTTAATAATTACTTTGTGTATGAAAAATCACTGCAATATGAAAGCAGTACTGCGGATATAGTTGCGACAGTAATTGAAAAAAATGAAAATAAATACATATTAAAAACTTCTCTGATAAATAGTGAAGAAGCAGAAATTAAAATATTTTTTGCTACTGAAAAAAGCGTTTATGATATTTATGACACCATTTTCATTGATGATGCAAGTATTATAAAAAGTGAAAATGATAGCGATGCAAGTGAAAAATTATTTCTTCGTATCAAGAGCTACAAAGCAAGTGACAAGCTTGGCGAAAGCAACAAAGATTTTTATTACTACGCATTAGCTCTTAAAAGCCGTTGTATAAGTAAGCTTTCAGAGTATCTTTATTATGATTCCTTTGGCATTGCTTCGGGTATGCTTTTTGGTGGTACACAGAACATAAGCGATGAGCTCACTTTAGCATTTCGTTCAAGTGGTGTTGCTCACCTTTTAGCCGTTTCGGGACTTCACACTTCGCTTTGGTGTGGTCTTTTTATAGGCATTTTAAAATTCTTTAAGCTAAAAGAAAAATATGCTAATCTTTTCGGAATTCTTATTTTAGTTTTACTTACTATTATTTCAGGATTCACACCGTCTGTAATAAGAGCCTCTTTTATGATGGGAATTACTTTAATAGCACCAATTTTCAAAAAGAGGTCTGACAGCGTTAATTCATTAGGTCTTGCGGCAGGAATAATTTTAACAATCAATCCTTATGTACTTTATTCCGCATCATTTTATCTTTCATTTTTAGCAACTCTCGGTGTGGTTTTAAGCTCAAAATTCACCTTTAAAATAAATCCGTTGCTTTCAAAAATAAATCCCCCTCGCCCTTTAAAGCGTGTAATACAGTTTATTTTTGAATCGCTTTTAATCAGCACATTTGCAACGCTTTTCACTTTACCCGCTTCTGTTTATTATTTTGGTACTGTGAGCATAATTGCACCCATTACAAATCTTTTAGTAGTTAACATAGCATTCATTTCAATGATTGCTACTTTGATTTCGTTGGCTGTAAGCTTTGTTCCGTTTGAATTTTTTAAAACCTTAGCAGAATTCCTATTCACTTTAACCGATTATATTTTAAAGCTTCTTATTGAAATAATAAAAGCAATAAGCTCTTTAAAATATGCTTCAATTTCTGCAAATGAAAACTTTGTTTATATAGCAATTTTATTTTCAGTTTTGCTTTTAGCTGTTTATATTTTCGCATTAAACAAAATGATTTTAAAATCCGTAATAAGAAAGCTCTCAGTTTTTGTAATAATACTTCCTGTAATCCTCTCTTTGATTTTCTCTGTAATCCCTTTCAAACAAAACACAGAGTTTACAGTTCTAAGTAATACAAGCACACCAAATTTAATAATAAGATGTGGCACACATTATGTAATTATAAATGCGCCCGAAAGCTTTGAGCAGGGCTCACTGAAGCACTTTCCTGAAACGAGTAATGACACTGTTGATTTATTTGCTGTTACAAGCCTTAACAGCCGTAATTTAAAGAGTGTAAATTACATAAACGATTCATTTGACATAAGCTCTAAAATGGTAACGAGCTTCACTGACAGTACACTTTATAATTTCGACACAGATGCATTTATTCTGGCAGAGGTTTCAAATGATTTTGAGTATTCTCTGAAAAATAAAATAAATATCAGAATTTTTGACACATACCAAAAGAATTGTGCTATAATAGAGTTTAACAAAAAAATTATTGTGCTTTCATTTTCAGAATACAACGATTTAGCAGAAATAAAAAAAGTGTTTGGCAAAATCGATGTTTTAGTTTTGCCTGAAAGCATTCCTGATAATTTTAATATAGCTGTTGACACTTTAATAATTTGTTCAACTGATGATAACACCATTCACGAGAATGATAAGTCGGGATACTTTTACTCTGATAACTTTTACAGAACTTCCACTTCAGGTGATATAAAGATTAAATTAGGTTGGTGAGAACTTTGGCTAACTTTACAGAAGACGATTTAAAAAGACAGATTAAAGCACGGGAATTCAGTCGTGTTTATCTTATTCACGGTAATGAAAACTATTTAAAACAGCATTATGTAAATTTAATAGTAGATAAATCGGTAGAAAAGGATTTTAAGGATTTCAACTTTCACAACCTTGATGGTAAAGAGCTCACCTTAAACGATTTAGCCGACTGTGTTTCTACCTTTCCTATGATGGGTGAATACACCTGCACACTTGTAAAGGATTTTCCTTTTACGCAATACTGGCGCAAGCAGGATAACAACCGTTTAAAATTTGATGAGGATTTAGAGGGTATTTTAAGAGATTTGCCTGAAACTACTGTTTTAATCTTCTGGTGCGACACAATTGAAGTTGATGAAAAGGACAGTAAATGGAATAAAACAATAAAGCTTATTGATGAATTGGGTGTCAATGCAAAAATTGATAAGCGTTCAGTACAATCTTTAACAAAGCTACTCGTTGACTCGGCTTCAAAAAAGGGTTGCGAAATTTCGAGAGAAGACGCAATGTATATGATAAACCTTGTTGGTACTGACTTCAGCACATTGAGAAATGAATTTGATAAAGTATGCTCATTTGCAGGTTCGGGTAAAGTGACAAGAGAGCATATTGACAAGACGGTTATTATTTCAACGGAGGCAAAAATATTCTCACTTTCAAGAGATATTGTAAACGGTGAAGCGGATAAGGCTTATGCAACACTTAATAATCTTTTTAAGCTTCGTGAAGAGCCTGTTATAATTTCTGCGACACTTTCCAAAGCGTATGTTGATATGTACAGAGCGTGTGCAATTAAAGAAAAAGGTGTAAAGCCTCAGGAATTAGCAAGCATATTCCCCTCCTCTTATAAGGGCAAGGAATTCGTAATTACTAACGCCGCAAGAGATGGTGCAAGATATTCACTTTCGCAATTCCACGAGGCACTCGAAGCACTTTCTGAAGCGGATAGAAGACTAAAAAGCACAAGTCAGGATGACAAGCAGATTCTTGAAGAGCTTGTTCTGAGATTATTAAGGATTTAAAGGGATTTTATAATGATAAAAACAGACAGAGTTGTAATTGTCGAGGGCAAGTACGATAAGATTAAATTAGCGTCTATTTTAGATGCAGTTATTATAGAAACTGACGGCTTCGCAATTTTTAACGATAAAGAAAAGCAAAAGCTTATTCGCAGATTGTCAAAAACAAAAGGCTTACTTATTTTAACCGATAGTGATTCTGCCGGGTTTAAAATCCGTTCCTTTATAGGCGGAATGGTACCTCAGGAAGAAATCAAACACGCTTATATCCCCGACATTTTCGGTAAGGAAAAGCGGAAAACCGAAAGCTCAAAGGAGGGTAAATTGGGCGTTGAGGGTGTTCCTAAAGAAAAGCTTATAGAAGCACTGCAAAAAGCAGGTGTCTCTGCAGAAGAAACGGCTGAAACCGAAAGACGACTTGTGACTAAAACTGATTTATATGAAGATGGACTTTCAGGCAGAGATGACAGTGCCACAAAAAGAAAGGCATTTTTAAAGTCACTTGATTTACCGGAGTTACTTTCGGCAAACAAATTGTTACCTATAATAAACACATTTTTAACTTATGAAGAATATAAAAATGCTGTAGCTTTGCTGCAGCAATGATTTGCAAAGCATAAATTGAACTGGCGTTCATAATTTGCTTCTTACGATGCATGATTTGCCTTACGGCATTGTTGTGCAAATCAAATCATGCGTAGCAATTCATGTTTTCAATTCATGTAGGCATCGCCTACAAATCATTACTAAACCTACTACAATGATTTGCAAAGCATAAATTGAACTGGCGTTCATAATTTGCATCTTACGGTGCATGATTTGCCTTACGGCATTGTTGTGCAAATCAAATCATGTGTAGCAATTCATGTTTTCAATTCATGTAGGCATCGCCTACAAATCATTACTAAACCTACTACAATGATTTGCAAAGCATAAATTGAACTGGCGTTCATAATTTGCATCTTACGGTGCATGATTTGCC
>SVPR01000032.1 GCA_015065785.1 Oscillospiraceae bacterium
ACCGGGGTATTGGAGACAATACTGCCATGTAAACCCTACTTGATGCAACACCGAATGGGGAGTTTGCCGGACAGCGATTTATTCGCAACCCCGAAGGGTGGCTTGAACCTTGTGGCAACGCAAGGTCTAGATAGATGATTGCCTTAAACGACAAAACCCGGCTTACAGTTTTACCGATAAAATAGGAAATGCTTCGCATAATGCGAAGCATTTCCTATTTTAAATGACTACAATCATTTACATAAGTCAATTTAGTCTTTTTTACCCCATCTTCATATAAATAACGAATAAGCGTAACACCAGTATTGTTTTGTGAAAAGTTAAAATCGGGAATTAAACCAAGACCAGTTGCCGCTAATATTAAATATGTATTAAACATACCATGAGCGACAATAACAATATTACTATTGTCATCATTTTCAGAAAGAATTGTATTTATAACTCTTTTTGCTCTCTCGAGAGCTTTCTCCTGGTCTTCTTCACCTAAAGCCGCCCTTTCTCTGACAATTGCTTCAGGTACAATATTCAACAATACATCATCAGGTAAGCCTGTGTAATCTTTGTCAGTACCTTTTTCCATCAATGTCGTAAAAATGTTGAAATTCGCGTTTTTGTGGTATTTATAAATTTCGTTACCGGTTCTTACGGCACGGATTAAATTACTTGTATAAATCGCATCAATTCTTTCATTTTTAAAGCGTTCTCCTAAAAGAAACGCCTGCTTTAAACCATTATCAGTCAAATCGGTTTCGGTAAAGCCATCTCCGTTTAAATTGCCATAAGTTTCACCATGTCTTATTATGTATAAATACATTTTTACACCCCGTTTCAAATACTATTATATAATGTATTTATAATTGTTGCAAGAAAAATTATATTATGGTACAATTATTTCAATACTTAATAAGGTCGTGTTAATATGGAATTGACAGAGAAAAAGCTTTCATCTGAAGAAATTTTTGATGGAGTGGCAATACATTTATTCAGAGATGAAATTTTATTACCTAACGGAAAACAAGGTGTCAGGGAGGTAATAAGACACCCTGGTGCTGTTTGTGTGCTTCCTATTACTGATGAGGGTAATGTTATATTTGTTAATCAGTTCAGATATGCATTTAATAAAGTTACTTTAGAAGCACCTGCAGGCAAGTTAGATAAGGGTGAAATTCCCTTAGATGCTGCAAAGCGCGAGCTTCGCGAAGAAACAGGACTTATTGCAAATAATATAGTTTATTTAGGCGAAATGTACACAACCCCTGCTTTAATTGATGAAATAATTCATTTGTACCTTGCGACTGATTTAGTAAGCGGTGAACAGGATTTAGATGAAGATGAATTCATAAATGTTTTAGAAATGCCACTTACTGAAGCGGTGGAAAAAGTTATGAATGGCGAAATAAAAGATTCTAAAACACAGACTATAATTCTTAAGGCTGAGAAATATTTAGAAAGTCGGAAATAATCGACGAGGAGATTTGAAATGGCAGATAAGAAAACCTTAGGGTTAGTAATGATAGTAAAGAACGAGGAACGCTGTTTAGAGAAGTGCTTAAAAGCAGTAAGAAACCTTGTAGATGAAATTTATATTACAGATACCGGTTCTACTGACAGAACAGTAGAAATTGCAAAGAAGTTTAACGCTCACATTTCCCATTTTGATTGGATAAACGATTTTGCAGCAGCTCGCAATTTCTCGTTAGAGCAATCTAAGTGCGATTGGAATTTGGTTTTAGATGCTGACGAGTACTTAATCGAGGGTAAAAGAAAAGATATTGAGAAGTTTTTACTGGGTGAAGAGCGAATCGGATATATTGAACTGCTGAACTCATACAAAGAGTCAGATGGTGAAATAAGTAAAAGCAAAATTCAGATACCACGTTTAATACCAAGAGGAGTAAAGTACAGAGGTGCTATTCACGAACAGATTGATTCGGAGTTGGATGGCATTATACTTCCACTCGCTTTTGACCATGATGGTTATATGCAAGAGGGTAAAGGTGAGCGTAATTTAGAGTTTTTGTTAGAAGAATTAAGTAATGACGAAAATAATCCGTATATTTTATATCAGATTGCAAAAACATTATGGATATTAAAAAGATTTAGTGAAGCAGATAATTATTTTGAAAAATTTTATGAAAATGCAAAAAATAAAAAATCAGAATATAGAAAAACCGGTATAATTTCTTATATTTATAATTTATCAGAATTAAATAAAAATGATAAAGGAATTAAAATAATAGAAAATGAAAAAAATAATTTGGATAATTCTGCAGACTTTTATTTTGCTTGTGGAATGTTTTATATGAAAGCAGTTTTATCTGATGTAAATAAATATATAAATTATTTTCCTGAGATTGAAAAATCGTATTTAAAATGTCTGGAAATTGGTGAAAATAAAAACAGCGATGGAGTAATTGGCTGTGGCTCATTTAAGGCTTCATATAATTTAGGGGTATTTTACGAAGTAACAGGAAACTCTGAGAAAGCCCGTGAATACTACAGTTTAGCAGGGCGACAGGGTTATGCTCCGGCAAGAGAAAGATTGAAAACTCTTAAATAAATTAAATTGTAAAAAATAGCAAAAAAACAAATAAAATGTTTTTAAAGCTTATAAAAAGAACACGCAATAAAACTCAAATAAATTTTATTGCGTGCTCTTTTTTGCTTTTTGTAAAAAAATAAACGGAGTCAGTTTTTATGTTTTGATTAAATTTATGTTTTGTTTTTTCGATAGTTTTTCGGAAATGTTTTAAGGTTAATTTAACTTTTTGATTTTTATTATTAATTCATTTTTTATATAATGATTTTATTTTTTAAAAATGCTTATTTTAAAAATAATAATTTTAATTTTCTGATTATTTATTTTTAATGTAAAAAATTCATTTTTTTAAAAATTTTAAAATCAAAAAAAGAAAACACAGAATTATTTAAAAATAAAAGCTTAAAAAATAAAAAACAGAAATTCAAAATTAAAGCGAATCAAAATATAAATATAATATAAAATTAAAACATCAAAAATAAAATAGGAATATAAAAAATAAAAGTGCAAATTAAAGTTTCTTTTTTTAAATAATGAAATCGAAGACTAAAAACACAGGAATGAAATTGTGAAAATAAATTACTCTGATGCTATAAAAAATAAAACGATGCATTGGGCATCGTTTTATTTTTTTGTATTTATTATATTTATTTTTTATAATCTATCTACAAACTCAATTACTTCATCAGGAACGCTCAAAGCGTTGAAAATGCTATCTTTCTTGATGATTACATCTAAAAGTGGTAACTGTCCGTATTTAATTAAAGCCTTTAAATCTTTCTTTTTTTCTTCAGCTTTATCTAATTTATTTTTATTTAATAAAATCAAATATTCTGCAATGTCTTCATAAATTCTGTCGTTACGAAGTCCTAAATTATATTCGCCTGAAGCTTTTAAAAATAAATTTTCTAATTCCTCTGAATATTTAAAATTATCTCTTAAAATAATTATTTTTAAAAGAATTGAATTTGTTCCTTCGTAAATATTATTATTTAATTTATATTTTTCGTAATAAGTAAAACTATTAATATATTTTTCTGAACTTCATAAAGGTAGCCTAAGCAAAAATATATTTTTGCTTTATAATTTGAGTCCTCTACATTAAAATAATTTCTTATTGCGTTAATCAGAATTTCTTCAGCAGTTCTGTAGTTTTTGTGTCCGCCCTTTTTAATGAGTTCGTTTGCAACAAAAACAGTGTTGTCACATTTGTCCTCATCAAAGAAATCTTTTAATCTGTTATAGAAGTCTGCAACATTTTCAGTTTTCCATTCTTTTAAAGCTAAAAGGTCACTGAACATATCTTTAGTTCCTTTCTGGTGGAATGCAGGCAGCAAGTGTTAAGCTACTGTCAGATTTCACGAAGTATTCGTTATTGCAGGAATAAGGCATAAAGAAGTAATCACCCTTTTTAAGAGAAATTTCTTTTTCGCCATTTGTGAGAACGCCATTGCCATCTGTAACAACATAAATAACAGGAGCTGAAAGCTTTTCGGTTTTACCTTTATTGATTTCATATCTTTCAAGTGAAAAACAAGGTGTATCATCTTTACTGATGAGAACTGTTTTAACACAATTGTTTTCATCAGAAAGTATAGTCGGTGTTTTTCGACATTCATTTAAAACCCTGTCTTTGTTGTAAGAATAGTCAAAAACGGTAAGTGCGGTGTCTTTATCTAAATCAAGATACATCTGTTTATCAGAAAGCTTGTAGTCACCGCAATATCTTTCAGGTTGAATTGTGAAATCAGTCGGCTCCTGAATTTCTAAAATCAGACAGCCTGCACCAATAGCGTGAACTGCTTTAGCAGGAATGAAATAAACATCTCCAGGCTTAACCAGTATTTTATTGAGTAAAACCTCCATAGCCATTTTGTCAGTTTCACTTTCATTTACTGCTTTTTCAAAATCTTCCTTTGTAACACCATCTTTGAATCCAAAATAGATGTGTGCATCCGGTCTTGTTGCAAGAATGAGCCAGGCTTCAGCCTTGCCGAATTCAGAATTAAAGTATTTTCTTGAGTATTCTTTATCCGGGTGAGCCTGAACGGGCAAACGGATTGCGGCATCGAGTGCTTTAACAAGAACATCAAGTCCGTCTCTGTCACCCAACATCAAGTCTTTTTCCTGTTCAATTAACTGATTGAAGTAAATGTCAGTTCCTTTGATTTTTGAAATGCCCTCAAATTCATCAGTACTGCCTTCGTTCAAGGCTTTTGTTGATGAACAAACCCATTCTTCCGGGTAAAAACAATCTTCACTGTCATCGCCGAAAAAGTCAGAAAAAAGCTTGCCGCCTAAATAAACTCTGAAAACTCGGTTTTTTTCAAAAAATATCGGATTTTTAGCATATTCCTTATGATTCATAATTCTGTTCTCCTAAAAGTCTTTTTTGTGCTTCTCTTATAGTTCTGTACTTACCATTTGCAACAGCAGCGAAAATACAAGCACCAACTGCCGCTTCTTCAGAGTGCTTAGGCAAAGTCAAATCAAGTGCAAATTCTTTCGAGAATATATTGCGCCATACTTCGCTTTTTCTCAAACCATTACCGGAGCCAACAAGAGTTCTTGGTCTGAATTCTAAATGTGATTTTGATTCCTCATAAAGAAGCTTCAGTTCATCGGCAACACCTGTTAAAACTCCGCAAATCAAGTGCGTAGGTGTAAGGTTTTCGGTAGATATATTTTTTATAAAACCGCGTTTTTCAGGATTTGCTCTTGTGCCTGCAAATTCACAGTTGATTTTAAGCGGGTCTTTAATCATATCAATGCTTTCAGAGAGTAAGTCCATCTTTTTATAAAGGTCATCCTCACTGCCACCTAAAAGCTCTTTGCAGGAGGCAAAAAAGTTTTTTAGTATCTGATAAGCTCTGCCACCGCAAAGTGGGGAACAAACAAAAATATATTCATCATCAGTCAAAGGTCTTGCTTCGCCTGATTCTGTGCTTCTTAAAGAGCTTGTAATAAAGGAAATCTGACTGCCTGTGCCAACATTAACTAAAATTGAATTGTCGGGATTAAGCATTGAACCTATGAAGCTTGCCTGATTATCTCCAATAGCAATAGCTACAGGGATATCTTTAGGCAAAAAGTCGCAGTTTGTTTTACCGACAAGTTTTGTATTTTTTATGACTTTGGGTAAAATCTCAGGGTCAATTCCAACCTCTAAAAGTGCAACATTATCAAATTGATGATGCCTTAAATCATAAAAGCCTAAGCTTGCGGCATCACTTGAATGAGTAACGGGTGCCTCATTTGTTAAAATGCTCACGAGGTAATCGTGTATTGTAGCAATTTTCTTCGCCTTTTTAGGAACAAGGTGATTTTTAATGTTGTAAAAATGAGTTGTAAGACCAAAGCCTGTTGCAGATTTCAAATCCGTTGTTTTTGTCAAAAACTCGGCATAGGTATGACCGTTTTCATAAAGCTCATTACCTCTTAAATCTTGCCAGGTGAAAAGCGGAGAAACGGCATAATTGTTTTCATCAAGATATAAAATCCCGTGCATCTGCCCTGTGACGCCAATAGCAGAAATATTGCTGCCATCGGTGATTTCTTTTATCGCACTGATTACTGTGTCAATAATAACTTCAGGGTCCTGGATTTTTTCAAATTCCAGATTTGACTCAATAAACGAATCGTTCTTTAATGTTGATTTATTTATTACTTCACCACTGTTTTCATCTAAAAGAAGTGCTGTAATAGTAGTTGTGCCAATGTCAATACCTAATATATTCATTTCTGCTTCTCCTGATTAGCAAATTGTTGTTGATTGAGGGTCAAGTCTTGTAATAATATCTTGCTGAATAGCAGGGGATAAATCAAGGAAGTTTACGAAGGTTCCGTGAATTCTCATAATATAAACACCGCTTGGTGCATATTTTTTTGGCTCTGCTAAAACTTTTCTTAAAATTTCAGCAGTTGTAACATTAACATATAAATAGAAAGGTGCTACAGCCTTGTTTAATTCGTTGAAGAAAAGTGGTTTCATAACCTTGTTTTTGAATTCCAAGCCCTTTTCTTCGTAAGTATCAGCTGTGAAATATTTAGGGTCAATACCAAAATGTGAAGCGTAGCCACCGCACATTTTATGGAATGGTAGCTTCATTAAAGAGAGTGTTCTGAAGCCTAAACCGTTTTGTGCTTCGCCGTAAAGCGGGTCAACGCCATAGTTTAACATATCTCTTGACTTTCTGCCGCAAGGTAATGCACCAACCCAGTAGCCGTAAAGCAAGTGTGTTGATGGTGTGGAGAAGTCAGGTCTGAAATTATTGCCTAAATAGTTCTTTTCGGCTCTAACAATATCAGCAATTCTGTTAGTAATTTCAACTGCTTCGTTATCAGCAGTTTCATTATTATTACCAAATTTTGGTGCAGAAAGTAAAAATTCTCTTAAATCCTCATCGCCTTCAAAATTGTTTCTTAAGGCATTTAAAAGTCTTTCGGCATCCTCAGGGCGTTCGTTTAATAATTTATCAATTGCAACGAATGAATCGGCAACAACGCTTGTGCCGTGAATAAGGCAGCCACTACCGTTATATTTTGTGCCTTGATTATGGATATCTCTTACATCGTAGCCTGTTTCAATGCCACCCATAACAGTGCTTAAAAATGGTACAGGTAAATGCGAAATTGCTCTTGATGCACCATTTGCAGCTTTAACCATTTCATCGCAGAAATATTCTGCATTTTTATAAAATCTTTCACGGACAGTTTTAAGTAACGTGAGCGCATCAGTTTTTTCGCAAGGTAAATCGGTAATTTTTTTACCTGTTACGGTTGATACACCATCATTTAATGTAAGCTCAAGAATTTTTCCTAAATTGAACCAGCTGTTAGTAGTATTGCCGTTATCTTTACCCATAATAAGTGGCTCCTGACAACCAGCAATTGATGTATCTTCAATATCATCAATATCAACACCGGATTTTGAAAGAACTTCGTAAAGAGAGTCATCATTGAAAAGTGATGGTGTAAGGCAACCTGGTGTGAATAAAAATCTGCCTAATTCTTCATATAATTTGTCAGGGGTGTTTTTGTGAAGCTTAACAGAAAGAATTGGTTGAGGTAAATTCATATCATAATAAGCATCTAAAAGTGCGTATGTAGTGTCATTGGTCAGGTCGTTACCATTTTTGTCACGACCGCTTACAATTAAGTTTTGTGAAATTGCCCAGCTTCTGTCACCTACATTGAAAAATACAAGAAAATGCTTTAAAAGTGCGGCAGTAGTTTCTCTGTCGCAATTACTCATTTTTCTGTAAGGCTCAAAAATTCTGTCTGCATTGCCAACAGAAAAAGCAAACGGATTTGGTGCTTGCTCTAAGCACATTGTCTGCCACATCAGAATATAACTCTGAATTGCTTCATAAAGACTATCAGCCGGCTCAAATGGCACTCTGCCTAATGTTTCAGCCATAAGTGAAAATTGAGCTTTTTTCTCGTCGTCGGAATTTTCCGCCTTTTCTTCTGCAAGCTTTTTATATCTTTCAGCGAGTAAAAGAACAGTTTCTAAAGAGATTTTCATTGCTTCGTAGTTTTCTTTTTTGTCACTATTGCAAGAAGATAATTTTTCATCAATATCTGCAATAAGCTTTTTAACGCCGTATTTCAAAACTGCTCTCATATCAGGAATTAAATGTCCTGTAACCTGCTCTATGAAAAAAGCAACCTCGCCTGTTAAGTTTTCGCAAAAAGAATAAACCTCTGTAAGTGCTTTTACATAAGGTGTGTTTTTATCAATTTCTCTTAAAGTTTCAATTCGCTCTTTTGTGAATTCCTCAGTAACAGTAATATCATCATAAACTGCGGTGGGGTCGCAGTAGCCTGCAAAGGTTTCAACTCTGAATGATGGATTTATAAGTGCATAGCTTCTTGCAAACGCATCTCTCTGAGTACCTGCAAAAATTGCGTTATCACTTATTGAAAGAGGTAAAACCCTGACTGCTTCTTTAAATTTTAATGCAGCCTTTTTCATTGGTGAATAATTTTTATATTCTTCTTCATATTTATTTTCGGTTTCTTTTATAATAAACCAGCCTTCGAGGTGGTCTATTGCTCTTTCCTCTTTAAATAATTCGTTTGCCATTTCTGTTAATTTTGTCGCATTAAATTCGTACATAATATCACCTTAAGTTTTAATTATTTTAAGATTATTTTTTAATAATTCATCTTTTAGAATTTGTACCTGTATAGGTGTTACAAATCCATCTTTGAATTTGTATTCAAGATTTGCTTTTTCATATTTACCCTTACCAAATTCGTGATAGGTGAGAATTTCAATAAAGATATTTTCGCTTTTACTTTTTTCGGTAAGCTCTTTAAAATATTCTGCAAATGCTTCTGCATTTTCTTTTCCTGTATTGAAATTATTTATTAAAGGAATTCTTATAAGAAGATATTTATTTAATGAAGCTCTTTTTAAAAGATTTTCTTTTATAATTTCAATATCTGCACCTGTTACAGATTTTAAAAGCTCTTTGTCGGGGGATTTAAAATCTGCAATCATATAATCTACAATAGGTATAAGCTTTTCAGTTTCTTTTAAAGATGCGTTTGTTTCAATGCAGGTAGAAATATTTTCTTTCTTAAGCTTTTCAAAAAGCTTTAAAACCGCATCTGCCTGTAAAGAAACCTCACCACCTGTAAGGGTGACACCGCCATTTTCAAAAAACATCATTTTGCAGGAAATTATTTCATTATAGATTTCCTCAATTGAATATCGTTGAGAATTTTCAGTTCGTTTTAATCCCTCAGGGTTAGAGCACCACGGACAAAACATATTACAACCTGACAGGTGGTAAACAAGTCTGTTTCCAGGTCCGTCCTGCGAGTAATTAAACCCCTTTTGAAATGTGTAAATAATATCACTCATAGTAAAATCCTATATACAATAATATAATTACAATAATTTTACACTAACAAAAGAGGTATTTCAATAAAATTGTATTTTAATTCCGTACAAAGTTGCAGGGTTTATTTTGGTAAATATAACGAATGTAATTGCTGTTGCTAATAAATGAAATTTATGGTAATATAAAGGGTACGAAATTTCCTGAAAGGACTTTTTATTTATGGAAAAGTGCAATTGTAGCTATTGCCCTACAATAATCGTTCCCGGAATAGGTCAGTCAAAGGTCGATTTATATTCCTCAGATAATGAAAGAATTAAATGTGCCTGGCCGTTAGATGTTGATACCAAAGCTTTTGTTAAAAGGATAATTCCATCAGGAATAAAGCTTTTAATTACAAAGAATGATAAATCATTTTGTAAAAGCTTAAAAAGTGCTATAAGCGAAGCGGTAAAGCCTTTAAGAGTTAATAAAGAGGGTGTATCTACCGAAAATCTTCGTGTTGTAGATTATGACGGACATTCTTTAAAGGATTGCAAGCCTGACGACAGACGATACATATATAAAATGGTGCCAATGGAGCCTCTGGCAGAGGTTATAGGTGAGGATCATCTTTATTTCTTTGCTTATAATTCTTTTGGACAGCCTTACGAAACAGCAAAAAGATTAGACGAGTACATTCAGAATGTAAAAAGAGAAACAGGTCACGATAAAGTTAATTTAATTCCCGTTTCACTTGGTGGCTCAATTGCAACAGCTTATTTCGACGCTTACGGAAGTAAAAATGATGTAAACAGAGTTTGCTATTTTGTACCTGCAACAAACGGCTCTACATTAATAGCAGATGCATTTTCAAAAAATCTTGATTTGTCAAATCCTACATCACTTTTACAGATGTTCCTTGATTCAAAAACTGTTGATATGATTGAAAAGCTTTTAAAAAGATTTCATAAAGATACAGCGGAGCATATTGTAGATGCTTTAGTAGATGGACTTTTAGAAACATTCTTGAGAAATTGCCCTGGTATGTGGGCGGTTTTACCTAAAGAAAAATACGAAAGCTATCGCGATAAATATTTAATCGGCGATGAATACAAGGTTTTAAGAGAAAAGACCGACAGATTTTATAAGGCTCAGAGCAATTTAAGAGAGCTTCTTACAAATATCGAAGAGCAAGGCACAAGATTTTTTGCTGTGTGTGGTTACGATTTACCCCTTTTACCTTTTGCAGGTACAAAAAATCTTAATTCAGATACAATTGTTGATTTTAAATCTGCTTCTCTCGGCGGTTACGCAGTAGCACCGAATGAAAAATTGCCTGAGGATTATAAGCCTCAATATGACAGATGTCAGAATAAAGAGCATAACCACATTTCACCTGAGGGTACTGTTGATTTAGGCACAGCTATTTTCCCTGATTCAACCTTCTGTTTCAGACACCAGGTGCACGATGATGTGGCTTATAACGATGTTGCTCTTCTTCTTTGTAAGGAAATTCTTACAAACGAAAGCTTTGTAAGTGTTTATTCTGACCCACGCTTCCCGCAGTTCAACGGCACAAGAGATGTTTTCAGAATAAAATACAGACTTCTTCCCAAAGTAGATGATTTACTCAAAAAGGATTTACCTGAAGAAGTTAAAAACGGACTTTTAAAATCGGTTGAGGAAGTAAATAAATTGTTTAAAAATACCATTATAAAAGACCGTACAGAAGCAGATGAAATTACAAAAAGATTTGACGAAATCGTAAAAAAAGCAGAAGAGGTTTAATTTATGGGTAAATTTTTAAAGTTAGCATTAGGTGCTGCGGTAGTAGGTGCAGGTGTAAAAATTTATAAAATGCCGAACAAAGAGCGTGCAGATATGTTCTCAAGAAATTTTGTTAAGGCTATAAGTAAATTTTCAAACGGACTTCCTGAGCCTGTTGTAAATAGCGATTCAGAGGAAGTTGCAACAGCACAACAAAATGAATTGATTTGCGAGGCAACAAAAAATTCAAAATGGGTTTTAGGTTATGCTCAGAAGAGTATTCTCCCCGATGATATTTTAACCAAAGAATATTGTATAGGCGGTGTTACCCGTTTCCCTGCAAGATTTCCTAAGGGTGTGCTTGATGATATAAGAGTTCGTGCTATTTGTCTTGGCACAACTGACGGCTCACTCGCAGTTTTTGCAGTTGTTGACTGCATAGGTCTTTCTAACAGATGCATTAAAATCATCCGTCAGAGATTAGCAGATTTTATGCAGGAAAATAATATTTCATCAGTTAATATTTCTTCAACTCATACTCACAGCTCGATTGATACAATGGGTATCTGGGGCAGAATTATTGAGGTTTTCAGAAACAATCGCAAGGTTTTGATTAAGGGCGAGGGCGAGCTTATGAATTCCTGCGATGAAGAATATATGGAATTCCTTTATGGCAAGGTTATTGAGGCTGTTAAAGAGGCGGTTGCTGATAAATCCGAGGGTAAACTTTTTAAAGCGTATATGGGTAGCTCTTCTGAAAAATATGTAAGTGAAGATGCCACTTTAAAGGAACGCGGAATTAAAGGCTATGTCTGGGACAGACGCGAGCCTAATGATTGCTCTTGTCAGCTTTTAAGATTACGCTTTCAGCCTACCGATAAATCTAAAAAAGAAACTGTACTTGTGAACTTCAGTGCTCATCCTTACATTAACTCAATGAGTGAAGAGGGCAAGGGCACAGGCGAAAACATTTCCGGTGACTTTGTTTACTCACTTTGCGAGTATTTAGAGAGTGCGGGTAATAACGCGATATTCTTTAATGGTGCAGTTGCGGCAATTTACCCGACAAGACTTTATGCAGATGTTTACACATTTGAGAATCAGGCAAAAGCAGTTGGTAATGAATTAGGCAGAATTACTCTTGCTATGACAAAAACAAATGATGAAATTTATAAGGATGAGCTTTTAAGCCCTGAAAAATATGAAGCTTCTTCAGTAATTTTTGCTGACAGAGTAAGCAGCTATCGCACCTGGGTAGAGAAAAAGGGTGAAGAGGTTATTGAAGAAATTGAGCTTGAGCCTGCAATAAAACTTAAAACTAAAGAGGTGCCAATTAAGGTTGGTAACCCAATATTTGAGCTTATTTCAAAAGTGCGAGTAGGCAACTACACAGTTGCTAAATCAGATAATAAGCAATATGAATCTGTAACTGAAATCGGTGTTTTAGAATTAGGTAACAAGCTGAAAATCGCTTTCATTCCGGGTGAAATTGAGCCTGATATTATAAGTGGCTCTGATACACTTAAAAAAGAATACTCTTTCTCAGGTGAAGATTTTTCTGAACCTGCATTAAAAGATGTTCTTGAGTATGAGGATTTAACCGTTTTCGGACTTACTAACGATGCAATGGGTTATATAATTCCTGATAACGATTTTTCAATGATGTTCTTAGGCTCAAATAAGCTTATGCAGAAATTATTCGGCAACCATTACCTTGAAATTTTCTCATTTGGTAAAGAGACAGCCTCAACGCTTGTTAAGGCATTTAAGGAATTAAAATAATTTTAAAACAAGGTGTAAAGTAAAAAACTTTTACATTTTTTAAAAATACTATTGACAATAGCGTTATGCTCTGCTATAATGCGTGTCTGTAAAGCGTGAATGCTTTACAACTTTACTTGAAGGGTGTGATAATTGATGGCAAAAAATCTCCAGGTAGTTTTACTTACCGACTACTACGGCGAAATGTTAACTGAAAATCAAAGAAAATTCATCGATTATTACTATAACGATGACCTTTCACTTTCAGAAATTGCTGAAAATGAGGGCATTACCCGTCAAGGTGTTCGTGATGCTATTAAAAGAGCTGAAACTCAGCTTTTTGATATGGAAAAGAAGTTAGGCATGGCAGAACGCGCCCGTCGCACAAGAGATGGCTTGAATGCAATTTCTCAATGTGCTGACCAGATCAGCGAATTAAATATGAATTCAGCACTTTCTAAAGAAATTAACGATGCAATTATAAAAATTAAATCTGTTATTTCTTCTTTTGAATAAATCTTAATTTACATACTAATCTACAAAGGGGGAACGCTCGATGGCTTTTGAAGGTCTTTCAGATAAGTTAGAGTCTGCATTTAAAAAGCTTAAAAGTAAAGGCAGTCTTACAGAAAACGATGTCCGTGAAGCGATGCGAGAGGTTCGACTTGCTCTTTTAGAGGCTGACGTAAACTACAAGGTTGCAAAAGATTTTACAAATACTGTTACCGAACGCGCAATTGGTGCAAAGGTTATGGAAAGCCTTACACCTGCACAAATGGTTATTAAAATAGTAAATGAAGAGTTAACTGCTCTTATGGGTGGTACTCAGTCAAGAATTGCTTCTGCACCACATCCACCAACAGTTGTTATGATGTGTGGTTTGCAGGGTTCCGGTAAAACAACTCACAGTGCGAAAATCGCTTTAAGACTTAAAGACCAGGGTCACAGACCCTTGCTCGTTGCCTGCGATATTTATCGTCCTGCAGCTATTAAGCAGTTGCAGGTTGTCGGTGAACAAATCGGCGTTCCTGTATTTGAGATGGGTACTGAAAATCCTGTAACAATTGCTACTGAAGCAATTAAGCTTGCAAAAGACCAGGGCTATGATTATGTATTTCTTGATACAGCAGGCCGTCTTCATATTGATGAAGAGCTTATGCAAGAGCTTAAAAATGTAAAATCGGCAGTTAAGCCACACGAAATATTACTTGTTATTGACTCAATGCTCGGTCAGGACGCTGTAACAGTTGCATCTTCTTTCAACGATGCACTCGGTATAGACGGTCTTGTTTTAACAAAGCTTGATGGTGATACAAGGGGCGGTGCGGCTCTTTCAGCAAGAGCTGTTACAGGTAAGCCAATTAAATTTGTCGGTGTAGGTGAAAAGCTTCAGGACCTTGATGTTTTCCACCCTGAAAGAATGGCAAGCCGTATTTTAGGTATGGGCGATATGCTTTCTCTCATTGAAAAGGCAGAGCAAACCTTAAATGAGAAAAAAGCAGAACAGCTCGAAAAGAAATTGCGTGAAAATAAGCTCGATTTAAACGATATGCTTATGCAATTTGAAGAAATGAAAAAAATGGGACCAATGAAAGAGATTCTTTCAATGATTCCGGGTGTTGGTAAAAAGCTTAAGGATACAGATGTTGATGACAAACAGGTTGATTACACAATGGCTATTATCCGTTCAATGACAATGAAAGAACGCGAAAATCCTGATATAATCAATCCGTCAAGAAAAAGAAGAATTGCCGCAGGCTGTGGCTTAAAGGTTGAGGATGTCAACCGACTTCTTAATCAATATCGTCAAATCCAGAAAGTTTATAAACAACTCAATGGCGCTGGTTCAAAGAAAATGATGAAGCGTATGCAAAGAATGGGCGGTATGCAAGGTATGGGCGGTTTCCCGAATATGCCTAACTTCCCGATGTAAACTCGTTGTAAATAAGCGTAAGCTATTTATATAATTAATTAATAATTTTTAATTCGGAGGTAATTAAAATGTCAGTAAAAATTCGTCTTCGCCGTATGGGCGCAAAAAAAGCACC
>SVPR01000033.1 GCA_015065785.1 Oscillospiraceae bacterium
TCCTCATCAATTCCTGTTGATTTTAAGTAATCTTTGTAAATATTGAAAAGTAAATAAGATTTTCCGGAACGCCTTATACCTGTAATTACTTTTACCAGACCATTTTGTTTTTTGTTTATAAGTTTTTCAAGATATTTTTTTCGTTCTATCATAAAATCGACTCTCTTTCGGTAATTTTGTGTATTTACACAACTTTTACGATTTCATTATACAATGCTCCTAAATGTATGTCAACATAGCTTTCGCAAATTTTGTGTATTTACACATAATTTTCTAAACCTGTAATTTATTATTTCCATAGAAGTCAAAAAAATCCTATCATTTTAAATTGATTGTTGTATCAACTAAAATGATAGGACAATTTCGTTTTTATTATATTAAATTATAATAGCGTCGCAACCCTTAATTCATCACTCAGCACTTGTGAGCAAAGCGAGTCATTTCTCAATCGCCGCAACCTTGGTGTTAATCTTATAAAGTCTTTCTGCGTCAAATTTTTCTGAACGGTCGTAATGATAAATACCGTTTAATTCCTGCTCTACATCTGTTAATTGAGTGTAGCAGAAGCCGAGCATTCTTGGGTTGTCAATTAAAGCAGTTGTAAGTCCTTCGTATCTCTCGTAAAATTCTTCAAGAGAACGAGCGGCGTTACCATAACCCCACGCTTCTTTTGTGTTTTCTGCATTTTCTTCTTGAAGAACAACACGGATTCCGCCGTATTCACTCATAAATACAGGCTCACCTTTCCATTGTTGTTTATCAGGGAATTTGTCATAAAGCTCGTTTTCTTTAAAGAGCTTATCGTAATTCTCTTTAAAGATTTTATAATCCTGTTCGTAATCGTGGACATCGAAAATATCGGTTTCGACATGGTAGTTACCGCTTGTGTCAATGCAAGGACGGGTTTTATCAAGTGCTTTAACTGTACGGTAAACAATTTTCAAAACATCAGAATCCTGGAATGCTCTGTCGATTTCCCAGGTTTCGTTATATGGGCACCAACCAATAATTGACGGGTGGTTAAAATCTCTTTCAATTTCCTCTTCGATTTCTAAAAGGAAATATCTTAAAGATTCAAATTTAGTCCATTTAAGACCCCAGTTACCGTGTTCACCCCATACAATATAGCCTAATTCGTCACAGTAATGTAAGAAAAGTGGCTCAAATATTTTCTGGTGAAGCCTTGCACCATTGAAACCAACTTTCATTGAAAGAAGAATGTCATTTTTAAGTGCTTCCTTTGTAGGTGCGGTGTATATTCCGTCAGGGTAGAAGCCCTGGTCTAAAATAAGTCTTTGGAAAACAGGTTTGCCATTAATTTTGCAAACGCCATCTTCTAATTTTACTTCACGAAGACCGAAGTAGCTTGTAACCTCGTCATCACCAAAATTGAGTATGAGTGAATAAAGTCCGCCTTTACCAACTTCCCAAAGATGCTTTTCTGTTAAGTTAAGGGTAACAGTAACAGTCTGACCGAGAGCTTTACTCTCCACAAAGCCAACTTGCTTGTTATCCCAGAAAGCAGTTGCTTTAAAGTCGCCCTTACCTACTAAATCTGCAGTGATTGTAAGAGTAGCATTTTCTATATTCGGATAAACTTTAAAGCTTTTAATATAATCATTCTTTACGAATTCTAAATAAACAGTCTGCCAGATACCAGTAGTTCTTGTGTAGTCACAACCGTGAGAATAAAATTCTTCGCTTTGCTTACCACGAGCCTGCATAAATGAACGGGTATCATCCTCAACATAAAGAGTGAGGGTATTTTCGCCCTCTTTAAGATATTTTGTAAGCTCAATTCTGAAAGAAGTGTAACCGCCGAAATGCTCGCCTGCTTCTACTTCATTCACATATAATTTTGCGTGAAAATCAACTGCACCAAAAACAATAAATACTCTGTTTTCTAATTGCTCTTTAGTAATTGTGATTTTTCTTCTGTACCACACAGCAGGAATAAAATCTTTATAGCCTATTCCTGAAAGCTCACTTTCAACGCAGAATGGCACTGTAATTTTCTTTGTGAATTCTGCATTTTCTTTATACATTTCACGATTTACACCTGAATTGCCAAGGTCAAATTCAAAATCCCATTCGCCATTTAAAATTTCGTAATTTTCTCTTTTAAAATTAGGGTTTGGATGTTCATTTCTCGGTATCATATTAGTTACTCCTCAATTGCTCCTTAAATGTATAAGTAAAACTGAAATATCTGCAGGTGAAACACCGCTTATTCTTGATGCCTGTCCCACATTTTCCGGTCTTATTTTTTCTAATTTTTCAATTGCCTCAAGCCTTAAATTTGTAATTGCCTTGTAGTCAATATCAGAGGGAATTTTCTTAACCTCAAGTCGTTTTAATTCATCAACCTGAGCCTTTTGCCTTTTAATGTAGCCCTCATATTTAAAATTGATTTCAACCTGCTCAAAAATTTCTTTAGCTATTTCCGGTCTGGTCTTGTCAAAATCCTTTAATAATTTATAGGTTACTTGCGGTCGCTTTAAAAGCTCGGACATTCTACAGCCTGTTTTAAGTGGTGCAGTACCTGCTTCTTCTAAAGCCTTGTTAAGCTCTTCTGACGGTGGAATTGTAAGGGAATTTACTCTTTCTGTTTCTGCTTTGATTCCCTGAATTTTTTCGAGTAGTGCATTGTGCGCTTCTTCACTCACAAGACCTAATTTATAACCCATTTCAGTAAGTCTTAAATCGGCATTATCTTCTCTTAAAATAAGTCTGTACTCACTTCTTGAGGTCATCATTCTGTAAGGGTCAGAGCATCCCTTTGTAACAAGGTCATCTATAAGAGTACCAATGTAAGAAGTGCTTCTGTCTAAAATAAATGGCTCTTTATTCTGTACTTTTAATGCAGCATTTATACCGGCAACAAGACCTTGTGCCGCCGCTTCTTCATAACCTGATGAACCATTGAACTGCCCTGCACCAAAAAGACCACTGAGGTCATTAAATTCAAGAGTAGATTTTAATGAGAGGGGATTAACGCAATCATATTCAATAGCGTAAGCAGTTCTCATTACCTTTACATTTTCGAGTCCCTTTACACTTTTTAAAATCTGCAACTGAACATCTTCAGGGAGTGAAGATGAAAGCCCCTGAAGATATAATTCTTCTGTATCAAGTCCACAAGGCTCAATGAAAACCTGATGTCTTTCTTTCTCGAAGAATCTCATAATTTTGTCTTCAATGCTCGGACAATATCTCGGACCTGTTCCCTCAATTTTTTTAGAATAGAGTGGTGAACGGTCAATGTTATCTAAAATTATTTTCTTTGTATTTTCGTTTGTATAAGTAATGTGACAAACCTCTTTATTTTCCAGCTTTTCGCTTGGTGTAGAGAATGAGAATGGTGTAATTTCACTGTCACCAAGCTGCTCCTCCAATTCAGAAAAATCAACGCTGTTTCTGTTTACTCTTGGTGGTGTACCTGTTTTAAAGCGTCTTAAATCTACATTTAATTTACCTAAATCGTCTGAAAGAGCATTAGATGGGAACATTCCGTCAGGGCCACTTTCGTAAGAAACATCACCAACATAAACCTTACCCTTTAAAAATGTGCCTGTTGCAATAACAACGCTTTTTGCTTTATAAATTGCTTCGAGTTGCGTACCTAATTCCCATTTGCCATCATCTGTTTGGTTAAGAGAAACAATTTCTGCTTGCTTTAAATCAAGATTTTCCTGATTTTCAAGGCAGTGCTTCATATATTTTGTGTATTCTCTTCTGTCGATTTGTGCTCTTAATGAATGCACAGCAGGGCCTTTGCCTAAATTCAGAATTCTGCTCTGAATCAAGGTAGCATCTGCCGCCTTACCCATTTCGCCACCTAAAGCGTCAATTTCTCTTACCAGATGACCTTTAGATGTACCGCCGATTGATGGGTTACAAGCCATATTACCAATCCAGTCAAGATTTATGGTAAAAACTATTGTAGAAGCACCAAGTCTTGCTGAAGCTAAAGCCGCTTCAATTCCGGCGTGACCTGCGCCAATAACCGCAACATCATATTCTCCTGCAAAGTATTTCATAATTTATAAATCATTCCTCAATAATTTTAATGTGTCCGTCTTCTCGTTCTTTCATTGGTGGCTCTTCATTAGGGTAGCCTAAGGTCATACCGAGTAAAAAGCACCAATCCTCCGGAATGTCAAGAATTTTCTTCCATTTTTTAGCGCCCTCTTTATTATCAAAAAGACCGCCTAAAGACCCTACCATACAGCTACCAAGTCCCAAAGACTTTGCAGCTAAAGCAATATTTTCTGCCATAAGTCCTGCTGACATATCGCTCTTATCTTTTGCGAAAATAAAAATAAATGTCGGTGCGTTATGGTAAACAGGACGAATATCCCAACCGGTATATGCAGGGGTATCCCAACCGACAATATTTTTAAAATCCGTGTTCATTTCGTCAAGCTTTTCTTTACTTCTTAAAACTCTCAAGTGGCAGGGCTGAGTGTTTCTGCCACTTGGTGCTCTTATTGCTGCATCTAGAACAACATTTAAAAGCTCCATTGGCACCTGCTCGCTTGTATATTCTCTGATAGTCTGACGAGTCATTATATTTTTTATTACTTCGTTCATATTAGGGTGAATTGAATTATCCGAACCGTGTTTTTTACAGACGGATTTCTGCTCCTTCCTCGTTATAATACTCACTCTAAGCCACCTTTGCTTGCTTTACTAAAGTAAGAATGCTTTGTGAATTTTTATCGTCCAATTCGCTTTGAATTTTAATTGAACTATCTATTTTAACATCAATTTTATCGCCGACTAAGGCGGTTAAAATTTCTTCCTTTTTTTCGTTGTAATAATCAGAGGTTACACCTGCATCGCCACGCAATACTAAAAAGATGTATTCATTTGTACCAATAACAGTTGCAACTCTTGCCTTTGTAGATTGTACCTTTTCAAAAAATCCCGGTGGGTAAGATGTATCATTTTTACCTAAAACCAATGTTACCGCCGAGCTTGAATAACCCGAAGCCGCCAAGAAATCTGCCGCTTCTTCCATTGTTTTTTCTTTTGCATTTATAAGTGAAGCCATATTCTGAAATTTCAGAACAATTTCTTCAATTTCATTTGGTGTGTGAATGACTGTGTTTCCGTTGTCATCCATATAAGTAAAATAGCCGTTAATTGCCTGGAAAACGATATAATTCATTTTGAAATAAGCGTACATTGTAGCAACGCCTATTTCCTCTTCACCGCCCTCGCCATAAAAGTGAACGAGTAATTGATTTCTGTAAGCATCGGCAGTGAAAACCTTTGTAAGAGTTTCTTTTGAAACACCAATTGATGTGTAATATTCTCCATAAATAGACCAGAAAGCATTGACCTTTTCTGAAACTGCCGCTTTATTGGCAGTAGAAAGTGTAACACCACATTTTTTTGCTAATGAATTTGTTTTAAAATAAGTTTCTGTTAAATGAACAGTTTTTGTAAAAAGAGAGTTTTCGTCGGCATTAGCACCAAGCTCTGTCATAGCGGCATCTAAAAAATAAGTGAAAACATCATTGCTTATTGAAACATTATTTAATGTTAACGCCGAAGAGCTGACTATTGTTTTTGCGCAAGACGAAAAAATGCCCGAAGAAGCAAGAATTGCGATAATAAGAACAAAAGAAATTTTTCTTTTTGCATTACTAAAAATTGCTTTTTTCATTACTTCTTCGGACCTTTCAGTTTAAAAATTATTCTTGAGTTGTTTCTTCTGTTGCTTCTGCATTTTCTGTAGAAGCATCATTTTCTTCGAGATTTGCCTGACGCTTGATTTTTGCTGTTGTAGTTTTAACAAATTCAATGTCACGAATGTCAAAATCACGAATGTTTTTGTATTTAGGAAGCTTTTTATTTACTTCTTTAATTACATCACCAATAATTGTCTGAATTTCTTCTTTTGTTGGAGGTGTTTTATCCTTTAATTTTGCAGTAATTGCAGAAATATCAGGGAAGATTTTAGCAACAACCTGTGTGCCCTCTTCAGCTTCGTCACAGTCTGCACCGAATACGATACATTCTGAAACGAACGGGTGGTTGTTAAGATGATATTCAACCTCTTCAGGATAAATGTTTTTACCGTTTTTAGTAACGATAACATTTTTACATCTGCCAACGATTCTGTAACAGCCCTCTTCATCAACTGTACCCATATCACCGGTTTTAAACCAGCCATCCTCTGTAAGAACTGCTTTTGTAGCAGCCTCGTCTTTATAATAGCCCTTCATAACCATTGGGCCCTTAATCCAGATTTCACCAACGCCGTTGTCGTCAGGGTCATGAATTTTAGCTTCAACACCAGGAAGCGGAACACCAACTGAGTCAGGAAGCATAAGGTGGTCATTGTTACCAATAACAAGTGGCGCACATTCTGTAAGACCGTAGCCTATATATGTAGGAATACCAAATGTCTTAAAGTCCTTTGCAACTTCAGGATTAAGTGCAGCAGCACCAACAATAATAAGTCTTAACTTACCGCCGAAGTTCTTTTTAACCTCAGCAAAGATTTTTTCCATAAGGTTAGAAACGAAACCGTCTTTAACCATTTTACCTAAAGTAAGAGCGAATTTACCAACCTTTTTCTCGTGAACCTTTTTAAGAATTTTTGCGTGCATTTTTTCAAGCATCAAAGGAACTGTAACGAAAATTGTCGGCTCATAGTCCTGCATATCACGGGTGATATAACGAAGACCTTCGCAGAAGCAGTAGCAACCGCCTGTGTACATAAGCTGAACAAAGCAGAGAGAGCTTTCGTATGTATGGTGAAGCGGAAGAACTGAAAGAATGGTATCATCCGGTGTGATTTTAACAACCTTTTTAACAGCAATAATGTCTTCAACAATGTTTCTTTGTGAAAGCATTACGCCCTTTGCCATTCCCGTTGTACCGGAAGTAAACAGCAGTGAGCCGAGGCCGTCACTGTCAACTTCTGCATCTAAGAAAGTTCTGTCCCCTTTCTCTAAAAGTTCTTCTCCAAGCTTTACGAGTTCATCAATATTTCTGATGCCCTCAATTTCATCAAGGCCTATGAAAGTAAAATCTTGTGGAAGACGATCTTTGATTCCCTGAAGCTTTTCGTAAGATTTGTCATCTACGAACATAGCTTTTGAATCAGAAACAGTTAAGATGTTTAAAACATCTTCAGCCATAAGCTCCCTGTCAACAGGAACTACAACGCCTGTACCGTTTGTGATACCAAAGTAAGCAATACACCATTTATGAGAGTTTTTACCCATAACTGCTATATTTTTTGCTTTGAGTCCTAAAGAACAAAGTGCTGTACCTAAAGCATTTACAACCTGTAAAAGCTTTGGATATTTCATCTCAGAAATACTGCCGTCTTTTTCACGAATTTTGAATGCAGGACGAGCAGGGAAGAGACGAGCACTTGATTCAAGGACTTCTTTGAAGTTATTAACATGCCTTGTTTCATAGTGGATTATGCTCATAGTTTTCTCCAATCCGGTGGACTTATGAAATGAGTAAATACTCACTTAGAGCGTTGATTTAAGTAAGATTTTCAACGTGCTCATATAAAGTCGCACACATAAAAATTATAACAGAATTCCCTCTATATTACAAGGGTTAAATGTTTCGTAACTGTGAATTTATTTTGCTTTTTCTGAAATATTCTTTGAGATTTCCAACAACATTTAGAATAAAAAACTAATTGGCGAAAAATGGAATGGCGATTTGCAAGAAAAAACTTTGACACAAAAAATTAGTAGGTATATACTGAAAAAAATGTCAGCTTTTGCATTTTTGGTTACTATATAATAGAGAGTTTTTTGAGAAAGGGTGATCAGGTGAAAAGAAAAGTAAATTCAGAAGCAAATGAAAAGCTTGATTCCGCTTATAAACAATACTACAAAACCCTGTATCACTTTTGTTGCTTAAAACTAAAAAATGAAGAGCAAACAGAAGACTGCGTTCAAGAAAGCTTTTGTGTTTTATATGAGCATCTCTTAAAAGGCGAAGAAATTAAAAATGTAGGTGGATTTTTATACAAAATTGCAAATAATCTTGTAAAAGTACAATGGCGAAAAAACCAGAAAGAACAAAATATTTTACAATGGGATTCAATGGCAGAAATACTTATAAGTGAGCAAATCATAATTCAGCAAAATGTAGATTACGATGAATTAGCGAAAAAACTCATTTCTACTTTAGATGAAAAGGAAATAGAGCTTTATAAGAAAAAATATATAGAAGCAAAATCTATAAAAGAAATTTCAGAAGAGTTAGAAATTTCTTCTCCGGCAGTAGCTAAAAGACTTTCGCGTTTGCGTAAAAAAATAAAAGACTTAATTTCTATTGAATTTGAAGGAGGCGAATAATATTGAAAGAATCATTAAAAAACACTTTTTCCATTAAAAACAATTTGGATGATGATTTGTTTTATAATTCCTTATTTAATGAGTTGTATGAGCAAATTGACGAGGAAACGCAAAAAAGTGCTGAAGAGGTTGATGTTGAAAAAATAGAAGAGTTTAGTCAGGCTTTGGCTCAAATAAAAGCACAAAAAGGTGAAGAAATAAAAATCCCTCAAAAAACACCTGATGTTTGCGAAGTTATAAAAAAATATCAACATAAAAGGAGAAAAAAGAATATGCTATACGCCTCTTGCGTTGCAGTTCTGCTTTTTGTTATAATTGGTACAGTGAATTTTACATTTTCAAATGAAGCTTCGCAAAATAACAGGTTTTTCAAATCACAAACTCTTTTAACTACTGGTAAAGCAAGTAATTTGGCTGACGAATTTATTTCTCAAAAAGAGCCCTCAATTAAAAAACCCGGTAAACCAACTGTAACTAAACCCAAAACCAGTTCTCCTGTTGATGAAATTTCCATTAAAAATATAATTGTTTCTTCTCCGTCAGAAATTTTAAACTGGCTTAATAACAAAGACACAACCGAGGTTTGTGATGTATTTGTTTTAGTTGAATATAATAACGGAGAAGAAAAAGAAATACCACTTTCGGAATGTGATGTTTCAGAAATTATAAAAGAATGTGAAAGTGAAGATGCCTTAGAAAATACTGATGTTACAGATGTTTTAGAAGAAACAGAAAGCAGAGAAATTATAATACGAATTGCTTACTGTGGATTTGAAACCTTTATAACCATTGGTTCTTGTGATAATTCAGAAGAAGTGCCATCAGTTATTTCAATTTACGGAAACTTCGAAAACGGAAATACTGCAGACGGAGTTCGTGTAATAGGTATCTGTAGTGATGGAACCGAAAAAGAAATTCCAAAAGAGGAATGTGAAATAACCGAAAATGAAGTTGTTACGGAAGAAAGCACCAATATTGTAGTAACAGTAAAATACGGTGACCTTAGTTTTGATTTTACTGCAAATAACGAGGAGGAATAACTATGAAAAAAATTATATCATTCAGTTTATTTGCTATCAGCCTTATAACAAGTGTTTTTTTAATTTCTTCGTTACCAACTGCGTCTGCTCTTGAAAGCGATGTTTTATCGTTTAGTTTGAATGAAGATGAAAAATCATACGAAGCATGTTGGCGTAATCCTTATGTGTCAGAAATAACCATACCTGATGAATATAACGGATTACCCGTAACAAAAGCTTATCATTGGCAATATGAAGACAGCGATACTGCAGATTTGTGTGAAAATGTAAAGAAAATAAATTTAGGCAAAAATGTTCAGTGGTGCAGTTTTTACGATTGTGTAGCACTTGAAGAGATAACCGTATCTGAAGAAAACCCACACCTTACAGCAATTGATGGGGTGTTGTTCAATAAAGATGTTACAAAAATAAAAAATTATCCGCAAGGCAAAAAGTCAGAGAACTACATTATTCCTGCAAGTGTAACAGAGATAGAGTCTTTTGCATTTTGCGGGGTTTCTCTTAAAGCTGTAAAAATACCCGAAACAGTTGTCACAATAGGTAGTTATGCTTTTGCATATTGTATGAATCTTTCAGAGATAGATTTACCCGAAAATTTAAAGATAATAAGTGACCATACCTTTTATTACAGCAAATTGAAACAAATAACTCTTCCTGAGAATCTGGAAAAAATCGGTAGAGGGGCATTTCAAAAATGTAGTAAGTTAGAAAAAATCAGTTTTAATAAGAGCTTAAAGGAAATCGGCAGTTATGCCTTTAGCGATTGCGAAAAAATAGAAAAAGTGGATATAGGCGAAGGTGTTGAGGTTATTGGTGATAGTGTTTTCTCAAACTGCTCATCTCTTGTCAGTGTAGCTTTTTCTGCAAGTGTCAAAGAATTAGATGTTGGTATCTTCAGATACTGTACAGAGCTTAAGGAATTAACAGTAGCACCTGAAAATACAACTTTCTCTGCAAAAAATAATATTTTGTTTAACAAGGATGAAACAAAATTATTATTATATCCATTAGGCTTAGAGGGAAAAACCTATGAAGTGCCAAAAACAGTTACTTCAATAGGTAGCTCTGCTTTTTTTGAAGTGAAAAAATTAAAAAAGGTTGTTATACACGAAAATGTTTCTGTAATAGAGGAAAATGCTTTTGCAAGAAGCAATTTATCAGAGCTTGAAATTGATGAAAATGCAAAAATAGAGATCGGAAGATATGCGTTCAGTGATTGCAGGTATCTCGATAATGTCAGAATAGGCGCAAATGTTACTTATGTAGGAGCCGATGCATTTGCTAACAGTAATCTTACCACCGTTTCAATTGACAGTAACGCAAAGCACATACAAAATACTGCATTCGTGAGAACCTCTTACAGCAAAATTGCTTTAAGCAAGGGTGCACATGTAATTTATATAGATAATTATCTTATTAATGCTGAAAATGAATATATAAAAGGACATTATATTGTTAAAAACGGAACAGAATCAATAGCCGATAAAGCTTTTATTAATTGTAAAGCATTGACTGCAGTAACAATTCCTGCATCAGTAACAAATATAGGTGAAAAATCTGTTGGCTATATCGAAAAACGGGTAAACGAATATGAAAAAGTTGAGGGTTTCATAATTTACGGTAAAAAGGGCAGCTGTGCAGAAGCGTATGCAAACGAAAATGGGTTCAATTTTATCGAAACAGAAAATTTTGATTTAGATATTCCAGTAGTAAAAACAGAAATTACTCCTAATGGCATACTTCTTATCTGGAATGAAGTCGAAAATGCAACTAGCTACGCAGTTTACAGACGCACCTATAACACAAAAACCCAAAAATGGTCTGGTTGGAAGAAATTTGGTCCGAACTATGAACAAATCTTTTTCCTTGATAACGCTTGTCAGATAGGAACTTGTTACAGCTACGCAGTACGGGCTGTGAATTATGATACTTACAGTTCTTATACGGATACTGAGGGTTTGAAATTTGATGTAGCACCTACAGTTAATGTTGCAAATGTTTCAAATGGCATTAAGGTTACATGGAATACTGTTGACAGTGCAACCGGTTACATTGCATATTCTTCAACTTATAATGCCAAAACAAAAAAGTGGTCTGGTTGGACTAACCGTGCAACTTTTACTTCTGATAAAACTTCTTGGGTAGATAAAAATGCAAAGGCAGGAACTTATTACAAATATACCGTTCGTGCAGTTTGCGACAAAGCAAAAAGCAGCTATAAAGCTTCATCGAATGTAATTCGCTTGGTCACCCCAACAGTAAAGCTTTCAGAAATAACTGCCGGAATAAAGATTGACTGGAACAAAATTGCAGGGTCAAAAAATTACAAGGTTTACCGGGCAGAATATGTAAATGGTGAATGGAGTAATTGGACAGTTTTAGCAACAACCGCAAAAGCAACTGTTTCTTATACCGATAAAACAGCAGAAAAAGGTAAGACTTACAAATACACAGTAAGAGCAGTAAACGGCAAAAATGCAAGTAGCTACACAGCAAAGAGTTTAATATTTGCTGCAGCACCTACAGTCAACACCGCAAATGTTACCAATGGCATTAAGGTTACTTGGAGTACTGTTGAAAATGCAATCGGTTACACGGTATATTCTTCAACCTATAATGCAAAAACTAAAAAATGGTCTGGTTGGACTAACCGTGGAACTTTAACTTCTGATAGAACTTCTTGGGTAGATAAAAATGCAAAGGCAGGAACTTATTACAAATACACTGTTCGTGCAGTTTGCGGTGAAGCAAGAAGCGGTTATAAAGCTTCATCGAATGTAATTCGTTTAGTCAACCCAACAGTAAAGGTTTCAAAAGCAACTACTGGAATTAAGGTTGACTGGAACAAAATTGCAGGGTCAAAAAATTACAAGGTTTACCGGGCAGAATATGTAAATGGTGAATGGAGTAATTGGACAGTTTTAGGAACAACCGCAAAAACAACTGTTTCTTATACCGATAAAACAGCAAAAAAAGGTAAGACTTACAGATATACAGTAAGAGCAGTAAACGGCAAAAATGCAAGTAGCTACACAACAAGTGGCAAAATCAAAAGATAACGGAAAGCTTTATAATAAAAAATGCGACAAAAGATTTTAAAATCCTTTGTCGCATTTTTTTAAATTATTATTTATTCTTTACTCTTATTATCAGCCATAGCACCGAATTTATTAAGTAAAACAATGCTTAAAATGATAATGCCAACAACAATAAAGATACCAGCCATACCTGCAACTGCACAGATTAAAGATTCAATAAAATCAGATGAGGTAAGGCGTTCAAGAATCATATTTAACATATTTTACACCCTCCATTAACCAAAGAAATTAAGAATCATACCACCAGCAATAACTGATGCAACCTGACCTGAAACATTAACACCTGTTGCGTGCATAAGAAGGAAGTTCTGATTATCCTCTTCAAGACCCATCTTATGAACAACACGAGATGACATTGGGAATGCAGAAATACCTGCAGCACCAATCATCGGGTTGATTTTCTTGTCTTTTGGTAAGAAAAGGTTGATAAACTTTGCGAAAAGTACACCGCCTGCTGTATCGAAAATGAAAGCAACAAGACCAAGAACAAGAATGAGAGCTGTTTCCCATTTTAAGAATTTTGCTGCATTCATATTTGTTGCAACTGTAATACCTAAAAGAATTGTAACGAGGTTTGCAAGAACCTTTTGTGCTGTTTCTGAAAGTGAGTCAAGAACACCGCATTCTCTTATAAGGTTACCGAACATAAGGAAACCAACAAGAGCAACTGATTGTTGAGAAACAAGACCAACAATAACTGTTACAACAATAGGGAAGAGAATTCTTGTTCTCTTTGAAACTGCCTTGCCCTCATATTTCATTCTTATTTTTCTTTCATTTTTTGTTGTAAGTGCTTTAATAACAGGTGGTTGAACAAGTGGAACAAGTGCCATATAAGAATAAGCGGCAACAATAATTGCACCAATGTTTTCTGATTTAAGAACATTTGCCACATAAATAGATGTAGGACCGTCTGCCGCACCAATAACCGCAATAGAAGCAGCCTCTTTAATTGGGAAACCAAAAAGAGTTGCCATTGAAAGTGTAAAGAAAATACCGAACTGAGCAGCGGCACCGAAAATCATAAGCTTCGGATTTGAAAGAAGCGGACCGAAGTCAATCATAGCACCGATACCGATAAAGAGAAGAAGCGGGAAGAGCTCGTTTGCAATACCTGCATCATAAAGAATTCTGATTGCGCCCTCTTCGCTGATAACACCTACCAGCTCTGCAAGTGGTAAGTTTACAAGAATTGTACCAAAGCCCATTGGTAAAAGAAGTGTCGGCTCCATATCCTTTGCAATTGCAAGATAAATAAGAAGACCGCCAATACCCCACATAACAATCATAGGAAGTACTTCTGATGTGAAATCCATTGACATTGTGCCTTCAAAAATTGCAAGGATTTTTTCGCCGATATTAATGAGAGTTTCCATAATATCTTTCCTTTTCTGATTTTTTCGATTTGAGAACCCCAAATCATCGCAGTTTACATTATATTAAAATTTTTCCAATTTTTCAATAATAACTAATTACAAAAAAGTGTTGGCAAATCTTTAACTATATATACAAAAAGACAAACTTTCAGTAATTAAGAATTAAGAATTAAAAATTAAGAATTGTGGGACCTGCGGTCGGCAATTATAAAGTGCTGAATGCTGAGTGCTGAATTAAGGGTCTGCGACGCGATTATATTGGCTTCGCTTAAGATAAGAGATAATGATGAATAGAGAAAAGTTGAGGAACTGCGTTGCTATTATAAATTTTCTAAAAATAAAGAATTCTACCATTTAAAGTTTTGCAATAAACCAAAAATGATAGAACTTGTTGTTTTTATTGAATAATAATTATAATCAAGTCCGTAGGACTTCCGAAATTCAGCACTCAGCACTCAGCATTCAGCACTTAAAAAGGCGAAGCCTTCCGAAATTTT
>SVPR01000010.1 GCA_015065785.1 Oscillospiraceae bacterium
TAGTATCAATATTTAAATATTCGTTTACTTTATTCATAATAATCTTCTGATTACGGCCATATTGCAAACGGACATCGTGATTACCCATAGTGATGAAGAGCTTTAATTTGTCTTTGTATGTATCAAACACTTCGAAAAATCTCTTGTATTCACCCTTTTTACCAAGTTCAGCAATATCTCCCGCCATAAGTAAAGCATCAAACTTTTCGCCTGAATTAAAAATATCTTTAAAACAGTTTTCTACATTATGTGCAAGGTATTCTTTCTTGGAAAAGTGTGTGTCAGCAATACAAGCAAAGGAGAGCTTAACATTCTCTGAATCAGTAAATTTTATTGGAGTTTCGGTTGATAATTCATATTCAACCTCACTACTCGGTAAAAGTGCCTGTAACTGTGCTTTATATTTTGTAATAAAAATTTCTAAAGACATATAAAAATCCTTTCAATTGGTGCGTTTTTACAAATATTATATAATGTTTTTTTTGTATTGTCAATTTATAGAGGTTTGTTTATAATAGGGTACTTTTATGCTTTTATAAATCAAAAGATTGAAAACGAAAAAATTGACTTGACGTTGACGTAACTATTATGTTATAATGAGCACACTTTGCTTAGGAGGATTATTATGATTTCTAACGAATTAGTGGAATGGCTTGTCGAAGAAAAAAAGATGAGTATTCGTTCGGCGAAAGATGTTCTATCTAGGTGTGGCAGAATCTGTCGTATGTTAGGTATTGATGCCATAGATGAGAATACTTTTAAACAATTGATCGAGTCAGATAAATATAATGAATGTTCAATGTTTATTAAGTCACAACTTAAACGAACAGTAACATTATATTCGGAGTTTTTAAGTAGGAAAGAAAAGAGATAAATATGCAAAATCAGATAACAGTTGGAAGTATGTTTGCTGGAATTGGCGGTATTTGTTTAGCATTTAAACAAAACGGATGTCAATTAGTATGGGCAAACGAGATAGATAAATACGCATGCAAAACATATAGATTGAATTTTGGAGATGAATACCTTGTAGAAGGCGATATACAAAAGATAAGCGTAAAAGATATTCCCAAGTTTGATATTTTGACAGCAGGGTTTCCTTGCCAAGCGTTTTCTTCTGTTGGATTACTTGAAGGTTTTAATGACCCAAGGGGTAACTTGTTTTTTGAAACAGCAAGAGTAATTAATGCTGTTAAACCAAAAGTAGTATTTCTTGAAAATGTTGCCAATTTGGTAAAACACGATGAAGGAAAAACTTTTGAAGTTATTCGTAAAACCCTTAATGATTTAGGATATTATACTGTTTATAAAGTTATGAATGCAAAGGAGTATGGCAATATTCCCCAGCAGAGAAATAGAATATATATAGTTGCATTTAAGAACAAAAAGTATCTTAATAAATTTAAGTTTCCTGAGATGATCCCACTTACTCAAACAGCATTTGACTTATTTGAAAAAGAAAAACAGGATGATAAGTATTATATGAATGGACATCGTATGTGGGATAGAATGATGGAATATATGAATGATAGAAAGAGAGTGTATCGTTTTACCGATTGGGGTCTTTCTAGAGGTATGGAAGGTATATGTCCAACTCTTTTAGCTGCAATGGGAAGTCGTTTTGAAAGAATACCATTTTTCTATGATGATTATTCTGTCAGGCTTATGACACCTCGTGAATGCGCAAGACTTCAGGGGTTTCCCGAAAGCTATGTTCTTCCAAAAGAAAATGAAAAACAAGTATATAAACAAATAGGTAACTCAGTATGTGTTCCTGTTGTTGACAGAATAGTGCAGAACATTGTAAAAGCGTTATTATAAGGAGAGAAAGATGAAACAATATAACATAGTTGATTTGTTTGCTGGAGTCGGTGGATTGAGTTACGGCTTTTCTAAACTTCCACAATTCAATATAATTGCCGCAAATGAAATTGAAAAAGATATTTCTATTGCATACAAGCTAAATCATCCTGATGTGAATATGCTCAACTGTGATATCAAGAGTTTGACAGAAGATGTTTTAGAAGAAGTATTAAACGGTAAAAAAGTTGATATTGTTGTTGGTGGTCCGCCTTGTCAGTCTTATTCCACCCTTGGTAAAAGACGAATGGATGACAGAGCCAATCTGTTTATGCAATATAAAAGAGTTCTTAAAATTTTACAGCCCAAAGCTTTTGTGTTTGAAAATGTTGTAGGTATTTTAAGCATGGATAAAGGTAATCTTTTCAAGCAAATTCAAGCAGAGTTCGAAGATTTAGACTACAACTTACAGTATAGAGTATTGGACGCAGTAAACTTTGGTGTACCCCAACGCAGAGAAAGGGTAATTCTTGTTGGTTTTAAAGGCGATAACAACTTTGTTTATCCTGAACCTACTCATGGAGAAGGTTTAAAGCCCTATGTTACTTTAAAAGATGCTATTGGTGATTTACCAGTATTAAAAAGTGGCGAAAGGAAAACCAATTATGCAAGTGCTGCAACAAATGAGTTTCTTAAGTTTGTTCGAAAAAACTGTACAGATATTGTTGAAGAACATAGTGCGCCAAAAAATGGAGCACATCTTGTTAGAATAATGGAAGCATTAAAAGATGGACAATCTAAAGATGATTTGCCTGAAGATATCAGACCAAAGAGTGGATATGGCAATACTTATGCAAAGCTGTGGTGGGAAAAGCCTTCTACTACGATAACAAGAAACTTTGCGTGTCCTTCATCTTCTAGATGTATCCATCCTAGAGATTCAAGAGCAATGTCAATTCGTGAAGGTGCAAGATTGCAAAGCTTTCCAGATGACTATAAGTTCTATGGTGCTGATGGCATGAAACGGTTAGAAATCGGGAATGCAGTGCCGCCATTGCTTTCAATGACAATAGCTAAACAAATGTTAGAAGCATTAAGAGAAAAAGAAGTCTCTAATTAAAGCGGCTTCTTTTTTTAAAACAGTATGTCCAAGTAGTAAGGTGGTTCATCTGGTAAAAACCAACGAAAAGCTTCGTCAGGAATCGAGAATACGCGTTGACCTTCCATTTGAGCTCTTGTGACCCAATGAATACTATTCTCATCAATATTTGTTATATCAACTATAGCCATTGTACCATTAAATAAATCGAAATGAACAACATATGAAAGTATTTGTTCGTATCGGAAAGCTCGTTGAGCTTCTCTTACTTTGTGGGCTTTTATATCATTTACACCAGTATAACCAGATTGTATTTCAAGTCGTATAATTGTATTGTCTATTCTAATTTCTAAATCTGCAACTGGAGATTGAGAAAAAGTTTCAATTTCTGCAAGGCTATCGTGTCCGACAGTTCTTATTAGTTCTTCTGGAACATTAAAAATTCTAGCTAGTGCTGGGGCAAAATATTTGCACACAATATAGCCACGCATCCAATTATAATATAGGTCCTCGGGATATCTACCATAGTTATTCAAGTGTGGTAAAATATCATTCTCACGCATAATGGTATAAGCATTATCAATTTCATAATCGATTTCATCCATATTTATCCATTGAACACTTGGATGAACGGTACGATTTATCTGTCGAAACATATCTTTTAATCGTTGATTACATTGCTCGATTTTATCCCAGTTTATACATATAATATCAGTAGCTTTGAAATGTTTTTTTAGGTTTTCTTGATTGGTAAAGCCTAACTGGCGTCTATAGTCTCTGCTGTCAAATGGCATGTTGTTCTCCAATCTTATTTGAGTATATTTTTTAATTTGTCGTAATTGTGATGGAACTGTAATTGACCTTGATGCCATTGAACAAAACCAAATGGCAACTGAATGGTTGTTCCGCCGAACGAAGAACCGTAATATGTTTCTTGTCTTGCAATTTCCTGAACGGCATTACAAATATCTTCAATGAAGAAAATATCGTCGGTATCATTTTCACCGAGAAGATTTACATACCATACAAAATCAGACCATTCTCTGCTGTCGCGAACAGCTCCCATAGAAAATGAAAGTTTTGCAAGTTCATATGCGTTGTCTGTAAACCACGCTAATAATGCATCATAAAGATGTTTGTCATAGGCTTTAAGAGTAGTTGCATTTACGCTTTCGTGCCTCATTTGCAAATCGAAGTTTTTCTTATTGTTTCTATCACCGAATTCTTTGATAATGTCAACAGCATCATCTGCCGTTGCCCAAAAGAGGTTGATAGCTCTCTGAACATCTGCGGGAATTTTAGCATCAAACTGCTTTTCAAAAGTATCAATAAACAAGCCGGCTCTTACAAAATAAACTTGACCGCTAAGACTTTTCTTTATGGATACATTTACAACCTCATTGGTGTTGAGATAAATTTTTAAATCGGTTTTAGATTTAGTTTTTCTTCCGTTTACGCTGGGCACATTGGTTTCGTGTAACCCGCCGATACTTGTTTCTTTTATAGTGGCATGAGCACGGTTAATCCTGTTTAAAAAGTGTTGTTGAAAATCTCTATCAGAATCCAATAACTCTTTAACTAAATCTTCATTTTTGTGTCCTGATAATTTTGCATGCTGCCAACCAGTAGCTCTATCTCTATGTTCCATACTTATTCCTCCATAAACAATTTATAAGTTTCTATTTCAAGGGCATCTGCTATTCGCTGAATATTTTCAAGAGAAATACTGCGTCGATAGCATTCTATTGCGCTGATATAAGTTCGATGCATACCGCATTTGTCTGCAAACGCTTCTTGAGATATTCCCATAGCTGTGCGATATTTCTTTAGATTGGTTCCAAAAACTTTAACGATGTCCATAGTTACATTCCTCCTATTTTAATATTATAATGCTTGTGAATACTATAAGTCTACATACAATGAGTATCTGTAAAAAGAGTTGCTTATTTGTATAAATTGTGTTATATTTATATTATTGTACGATAAATTTTAGGAGGTTTTTTACAATGACAGTTGATAAAAGAACATATCCAACCTGGTTAAATGGTGAATTTAAAAGTGTACAAAAAGAATACACTGAGCCTACAAGGTTACTTGATGATGATGGCACTCTTCTTTCACCAGGTTGGGCAAGACATATGGTTTTCGATTATGACAGAAGTCTTGTTTCACCTAAGCTTCGTAGTAAAGAGTGGGATTTTTATCAGATTTCTAATGGTAAATATGCAGTGCAGTTGAACTTTGCAAATATCTCATTTGGTGGTTTTATAAGTGCTGTGCTTATAGATTTAAGAAACAAACAACACGACAGAAAGCTCAGCACAGGCACAATGTGTGACGCTACTTTAATTTATATAGGCGGAAGAGAAAAGTATCCGTTACCACCTAAGGGTGATGTGCCAAATAATCTTAAATATACAGTTGAAAGTTCATTTGGTAAAGCCGATTTTGAATTCGATACAAAAGAAACAAGCAGAACACTTCATTTTGAACGCAAAATGAAAGGTATGGATGTTGTAGCGGATTTCCATATGGATATTCCTGAAGGTCTCGAAAATATTACAACTGTCTTACCTTTTAAAAATAGTCCTAAAAGCTTCTTTATGACAACAAAGCAGAACTGCATGCCTTGCTCCGGTACTTTTAAATTTGGTGACAAGGTTGTTGAATTCTCAAAAGAGGATACATATTGCGCACTTGACTGGGGCAGAGTAAACACACCTTACCAGTTAGTGTGGTATTGGGGCAACGGTGCTACTAAAGTTAAAGATGAAGACGGCTCTGAGCACACAGTCGGTTTTGAAATTACCTGGGGTATCGGTGACGAAAGCTACGCTACTGAAACTGCTATTTTCTATGATGGAAAGCTTCATAAATTCGGTGCGGTTGATGTAGAAAAATTCCCTAAAACCAACGGCTTTATGAATGAATGGAAATTCGTTTCAGAAGATGGCAGATTTGATATGACAATGACACCATTCTTTGATAATCACGGAGATACAAATGTACTTAATCTTTTAAGAATGCACACTCATCAGTTGCACGGTACATGGAATGGTACAGTTACACTTGATGACGGCAAAAAAATCGAGATAAAGGATATGTACGCATTCTGCGAATACTGCGAAAATAAATGGTAATTATATGACACCTTTAAAGTTTTATTTGTTAACAGATACACACTATTTTGAAGAGTCCTTAGGTGCTGAGGGTAAAGCGTATGAAGAATATATGAAAACCGAGGCGTTTTACCTAAAAGAGAGCAGCACTATAAATAAAGTGGTTTTTAATAAACTCAAAGATGACACAGCAACCGAGTTAATTATAATCCCCGGAGACCTTTCTAAAGACGGTGAATATGAAAGCCATAAAAGTCTTATTAAAGAATTGAACGCTTTAAAAGCTGCAGGTAAAAAGATTTTCGTGCTTACTGCAGGTCATGATTATAATGAATTTGGTAAAGGCTATAAGAATGATGAAATTGTAAAGGTGAGAGGTACTACCCTCGATGAGCTTTATGATTTGTATTATGAATTCGGTTACAAAAATGCTCTTTCAGTAGATAAAGAAACACTTTCTTATATTGCTGAAATAGCGGAAAATACCCGACTTTTAGCACTCAATTGTGACAGTAAAAGCGAAACAAAAGGCACAATAGACGAAAGACTTTTAAAGTGGGCGAAAGAACAACTTGACAAAGCAAAAGAAGACAAAGCATATACAATTGCTATGTGCCACTATCCGATAATCCCATCTGTTCCTGTGTTTGATTTAGTAGGCGACGCCCACGTTAAAAACTGGCGTGAAATCGCAACATTTCTTGCAGATAATGGTGTAGAGCTTGTTCTGACAGGTCATATGCACATTCAGAGCATTAATGAATTTGTTACTGAAAAGGGTAACAAGCTTATTGATATTTGCACAAGCACTACCGTTGGCACACCGGGAAAATATCGCAAAATAGAGATTTCAGAAGCGGGCGAAATGAATGTAAAATCTATTCCTGTTTGCGATTTTCCGCTTCCTGAGGGCTTTATTTCAGCCGAAGAATTTTTCGATTGGCGATTTGACTATTCAGTCAAAAATAAAATTAATAAAATTCTTGAGGGCGGTAGTGGAGTTGTAAAAATATTAAAGAAAATCGGCGGTAAAGTACTTAACTCAATTAAGCTTGGCACTTTAGCAAGGATATTGTTTATTAGAATTGATAAATCTTTAAAAAAGAAAAAGCTTATTGATTTTGCAGGTGAAATAGGCACGGCTATTTTTAAAGGCGACCAGCCTTACACGAAGGGTACGCCTGAATATAATGCAGTTTTTAAGGCTTTGAAAAGATTTAATTTTATATTAAAAAAGGTTGAGCCTAAGCTTTCTAAAAACGGTGTAAATGTAGATTTAACCGATATGATTTTAAATACTATCGGCAATAACAAAGGTTATTCCGATGATGAAAGGATAATTTTCTTATGAGTTCAGTGGCAACACAAAAACAAGAAACAAAACATGTAAAAACGAAAGAGTTTGTGCTTTACTTAGTAGGTGTATTCTTTTATACAACCATGACAGGTATGGTAGGCTCTTACAGAAGCGAATATTTAGTAAATGTTTTAAAGCTTACTGATAATCAGGTTTCGCTTTTTAACACTTTAGTCAGTATTATTCCATTTGTTTTAAGCTTTGTTATTTCAATGTATATTGACGGCAGAAAAACAGGTAAATCTGGAAAATTCAGACCTTTAACAATGGCTATTATAATTCCTATGGCGGCAACGCTTATGCTTTCATTCTGGGCGCCACCAGGGCTCAGCGGAACATTTTTGATGATTTACCTTGTAACAGTAGCAGTTTTATGGGGCGCTTGGTGCACATTAGGTAACTCAATCAATATGGTTGCAAATGTTATGACGCCTAATATGAAAGAGCGTGACAATATCATTTCATTCAGAAGCATTTCTTCTGCGGTTGGTAACTCTGCACCACTTGTAGTAATTCTTGTTATAGCTCTTATATGGAAAGACAATAAGGCACTTCAATACATAATTGGTGCAGGTCTTTGCAGTGTTGTTGGTATTATTACAGTTCTTTTAGGTATGAGTAATATCAAAGAAAGAGTTGCTTATACAGCTGAAAAGAAAAATCCTTTTGTTGGCTTTAAAGATGTTTTAACTAATAAATATGCCTGGGCAATTATTATTTCAGATACACTTAAAAACTTCAGACAGGTTTCAACCTATATGGGAATTTTCCTTGCAGGTGCTCTTTTAGGTTCAACAGATAAGTATTTATTCTTCGGCTTGCCTACCGGCATTGGTACCGCTGTTGGTATGCTTCTTATAAATATGCTTCTCAAAAAGTTCAATTCAAAAGTGCTTTACATTGCAAGTGGTATTTATTCACTCGTTGTTAATGTACTTGCATTTGCGGTTGGTTACATATACTTTAAAAATGGCTCTACAATTTTACAAATTGTCTTTATTGTTTTCTTATTCCTTATAGGACTTCAATTTGGTGCTTCAAATCTGCTTCCAAGTATGTTCCAGGCAGATGTGCTTGAAGATATTGAAGCAAAAACAGGTAAGAGAATTGATGCTACATTGCCATTTGTAATTTCAATTGGCACACTTATAAGCGGTACTATTGCTACTGCTTTAGCACCAAAAATTCTTTATGGCGACAGCTCTATTATTCAGTATGTTCAGGCAACCGATTTAGTTCCGAATCCGGAGCAAAGTCTTGACACAAAGATTCTTTTACTCTTCTTCTACACAATAGTTCACGGTATTATGATGTTCTTAGCAGGCGTTCCGTTCTTCTTCTATAAATTAACAGGCGAAACTAAAGAAGAAGTACACAGAAAAGTTCTTGAAATAAGAGCAAAGAATGAGCAATAAATGATTATCGGCTAATTCGTGTTACGAACACGGATTAGCCGATAAAATTAAGGTGGTTTTATGTTAAGAATTAACTTTGTATGTCATGGCAATATTTGCAGAAGTCCTATGGCAGAATTTATATTTAAAGATATGCTAAAAAAGCAGGGTAGAGAAAATGAGTTTTCTGTCTGCTCAATGGCTACAAGCAGTGAAGAAATTTTTATGGGCGTAGGTAATCCTGTTTACCCACCTGCAAAGAAAATTTTAAATGAACACGGCATTTCTTGTGACGGAAAAAGAGCCACTCAGGTGAAAAAGAGTGACTACGAAAAATATGATTTATTCATTTGTATGGATAGTAATAACATAAGAAATATTTTAAGAATATTCGGCTCTGACCCCGAAAACAAAGTGAAAAAGCTTATGGATTATACTGACAGAAAAACTGATGTAGCAGACCCGTGGTACACAGGTGATTTTACAGTTACTTATAATGATATTTGCGAAGGCTTAGAGGGATTTTTAAATAGTTTATAAAAACGAAAACAGTTGATTGATATTTACCAATCAACTGTTTTTTGTTTATTTTTTCTTTTTAAAATAAATTATTACTGAAATTAAAGTAGCACCAAAAACGAAGAATGTGCTTATAACAAAAATCTCAATATAAGTGTCAAAAAATTCGTTTACAAAACTCTGTAGTGTGGTATGTTGTGTGATAGTAAGAGTGTCATCATCAAAAGCGAGATATTCGTCATAAGAACATAAAGAGTCAATATCGATAGCCTTTGATTCATTATAAGTATTTTCGATAATGTAATTTTCTGCTTCTTCTTTGGTTTTAAAGGTGTATTCATAATCAAGAGTTTCAAAATAATCTGAAACGAAGTAATGACCATTTTTGGTTGTTATAGTAAAAGTAATTTCTGAAACATTTACAACAAATTCGTCAGAAACAAGTTCATCAAAATAATTAAGCCTGAAAAGACTTTCACTATTAGAGACAGCTTTTTTGAGTTTATAATAATCTCTTTCAGCTTCTTCAAGTGTTTCGTACTGATAACCGACTGCATCTTTAAAACTGAAGCCAGTTTTACTTTGTGTATTTAAATATGAATCTACCGCAGTACCAAGAGCAAAGGCTAAAACAATAACTATATCTATAATTACAGTTCGCTTTACGAACTTCTTTCGGCGGGTAATATTTTCTTTGCTTTTTACAATTTCAATATTCTCTTTCTTTAACTGGTTTTTGTATGTTGTATATGAAACAGCAGTAGCAACTAATATGGATAAAGGCAAGAACCAGAATGCCACATAATCGAAACCTGTTATAATAAACGCTAAACCGATGAGTGAAATAATCGAGAAGAAGATTATAAGACAGATATATTTTATGGATATTTGTTTAACCTCTTTTAAAGTTTCTTCGTCTATAAAGTCTTGTGAATATAAATTTGATTTAAGGTTGTTAGTTGCAATAATTATAATTATTGTAGCTGCTGCAATTAACGCAATTGTTAAAATTATAGGAATGAAAATAAAGTCATAACCGAAAATCATACTCACAAAATAGGGGAGAATAGCACCAACAACAGAAAGGGTAATTGCAATTATTGATTTGTTTTTATATTGTGTTAATAATTTTTCTACTAAATATTTTGCTCTTTTAGCTGTGTTTTCTTTCTGCTCTTTTTGTGTTTCAGGTTCGTTAGCTGGTTTTTGAATTCTTTCGCCCTTTAAAATTTCATCTACTGTAACAGAATAAAGCTCTGCAATTGCGGGTAACATCATAATTTCAGGGCAACCGTCATCACATTCCCACTTGCTTACTGTTTTATTAGATACATTTAATTTGTCGGCAACTTCTTGTTGCGTGTAGCCATTGGCTTTTCTTAACGCAGCAAGAAAAGTTCCCATAGTCTTTTTCTCCATAAATATTCTTTCTCCTTTTTTAGGAATTGCAGATTACTTACAATCTGTAATTCAATTCTCCTATAAATAGATATAAAACACAACTCACTAAAAGTGGAATTTCTCCACGAATCGTGGAATTGTGGTTTTACAAAGATTTTCAAATGAAAATTTGTGTTGAAATATAATTAACAATACGATATAATAATTCATGGAATAAGGTAAGCCATAACGGATAGGCGGTTAGCCCTCTCATTTTAGGGGGCACTTTTAGCCCTCTTGAAAGGGGGCGGTGCTGATGGTTACATATAGCGAGTTGTTTTTATTATTAACTCTTATAGTTTCGATTCTTGCACTTGTTATAGATATTATAAATATAACAAAAAAGAAATAACCGCCCACACGCCAATGTAACGGTTATTTCTAACTAAATACACGGGCTAACCGTCTATCGGTTTGCCTTATTTCATTTATATTATAATATCACTAAGAATATTTGTCAAGTCGAATTTATTTTATGGTTCTGAAAGAGGATTATTGTTTCAGATGAATTTATCTGAATGATAATATAATTTTTATTTTGGGGTGTTTTAAAATGTACAAAATCAGCAATTTTACAAACAATGATGATGTAACCATTATTGCAGAAAAAGGACCTTTTCAGGTTATTCAGTACAAAAGAGATTTAAGTGTTTCTCCATCTACTGCAATGACTGCTTATTTCTGTGATGAAATGAATATCAGAAAAAGGCAGGTTGTTTGTGACCTTTCAAAGTCGAATGGTATTACTTGTCAGGCTGGTGCTATGCAATGGACTGTTGGTAATGTTAACGCAACAACAGGCGTAAAAGGTGCAGGGGATTTTCTTGGTAAGCTTGTTAAAGGTAAGGTTACAGGCGAAAGTGCTATTAAACCTGAATATGTAGGTGATGGTACTTTAGTTTTAGAGCCTACATACAGACACATTGTTTTACTTGATACATCTGAATGGAACGGAAAAGTTGTTCTTGATGATGGTTTATTTTTAGCTTGTGATGCTTCAATAAAACAAAAATTAGTTGCCCGCTCTAATGTTTCTTCTGCAGTTCTCGGCGGTGAGGGTTTATTTAACTTGGCACTTCAGGGAAATGGTGTTGCAGTTCTCGAATGTCGTTGCCCACAAGAAGAGCTTATTGAGATTACATTAGAAAACGATGTTCTTAAGGTTGATGGTAGCTTTGCAATTGCGTGGAGTGATTCATTGAATTTTACAGTTGAGCGTTCAGGCAAAACTCTTATAGGTTCTGCAGCTTCAGGTGAAGGCTTTGTAAATGTTTACCGCGGTACAGGTAAGGTGCTTCTTGCTCCTGTTGACAGTACAATCGGCGGTTTCCCTGTGTCAAGCACAGCACCATCTGCTCCGGCTTCTGCAGGTTCAAAAACAGCAGGTGCTTTAGGTTCACTTTTAGGCGGTATAGCAGACGCACTTGATTGATAACTAATAAATATTTTCACCCACAAAGTGTTTTACTTTGTGGGTGAATTTTTATAATCTTTCTTCATCTTTCTTTCGTTGTTTATTTGAATTTATAAAGAACGGAATACCAAAACCAAGAGAGCCACCTAAAATAAGACCACCTAAAAGGAATAACCACCACAATGGGTTTTTCTTCTCTTTTTCTTCTTGTTTTTCAGCTTTTATAACTTTCTTTTCAATTTTGGTTTCAACTTCTTTTTTTAGTTCAAACTTTTCACCGAAAGAGTCTTCGTAAGTAATAATAATTGTGCCTGTAACCTTTCCTGTAAGCTCAGAGTCAACTCTTAAATTAGCATTTGCCGTTGCACTTTCCTGTGGAGCAATTTCACCAACAAAGCTACTGCCACCGGAGTCAAGCCCATTAATGTTAAAATCAACCTTGCAGTTGTAAAGTGGAGCTTTGCCTGTATTCATAAGATTTATGTTAACTGTTACAGTATCCTCCTGAACTACTTTAACAGGTAGCTTTGCACCGTCAAATTCTAAAAGTGCGGGTTGCCTTACTTCAATTCTTAAAGTATCGTCAGCATTGTAGCCTGAACCGTTCTGGTCTTCGTACTCACAACTGAAACTGATTTTATGTTCACCAATAGTCGCAGTGTGTACTGCCTTTAATTCAACCGACCAGGTGTAATATTTATTTGCTCCAATAGAGTCTATATATTTTGTGCCCATTCCCGTTGGTCTTATTTCGTCAGAGTCTTCAAAAACAGAAAGTTTAATGTTGCTTACTCGCTTTTTAGAATGCATATTCTTTAAGGTTATAGTAAGTATTTTTGTTTCTTCAGGACTTATAAATCCGTTTTCTATTTCATAGCTTACTACCATAAGACGGGGTTGAGAATTATCTTCTGTAACTTTTTCAATTTCCCCTTTTTCAACTTTTGAGTCAGCCTTTTTAGTGGTCGGCTCAGTTTTTGTTGTAGGTTCGCTTTTTTTAGTAGTTGGCTCTGGTAAATTTTCGGTAGTTGCAATAGTAGTGCTTTCTGTAACTGCATCGGTTGTTATTTCAAAGGTTTCTTCTGTTGCATAACAAGGTAAAGCAACTACCGAAAGGAGTAACAGGCACATTAAAAATATTAAAATTCGTTTCATATTTACAACTCCCTGATGTTTTCTACTATGCTGTTTTTGGTAATTGTCTTTATTTTTAGTTTTAAGTTTATATATGAACTTAGTGCCAATATGACAAACATCAATATCATAGGCCATATAACAATTGAGGTTGTTTCACCGGTAAGAAGTCTGCCAACTATAGGGTTAGTACACAAATAAAATGCAAAGCCTATTCCAAAGCCTAAAAGCAAAATATAAAGTATTTGTGTAACGAAAGACGAAACAAGTTCTTTTTCAGAGGCACCAACAGCGCGAAGTGTTCCCAAAGCTCTTTTTCCATCACGGATTTGAGCACTTATAGAGTTATTTATAAGTGAAATAGAAACACAAAGAAAAACAAGAACAAATGAAGCAATAGAAGTAATCCAGTTAATTTTTTCTTGTTTTTCAGCTTCGTGAACTGCAAAAACAGAAAGAATATCTTTACCTGGGAATATACTCGAAAGTTCTGTCTGCATCATTTCATCAATTTCTAAAGTACATTCTTCATTTAATACTACTTCTAATTGTTCGTAATTAAATTTTGTGCTGAATGTGTCAAGTCCCTCAAGCGTTGTATATATTCCGAAATAACCGTGAGAACTTTTTTTGCCGACAATAGCACCGATTTTAACTTCTTTATCTTCTCTTGTTATATTACCCTTACCATCATCACAAAGAAGCGAAAGTTTTAACGTGTCGCCAACCTTAAATGGATTTTCTGCTGTAGCAGTTAAGTTGTTCTTTATATCCATCTTCATATCGTCATCAAGTTCCGCTTTTCCAGATAAATTGTAAATCCCAGAAGAATAGCCACCATAAGAATTCGGTTCAAAAACAAACCCTATTTTTTCTGGTGCATAAATAATTACTTCTTCACCTGAGTTTAATTTATCAATATTTATTTCACCATCAATTAAATTACCTTTTGTTATTTCGTTAGTAGCAAAAAGTTCTGGACTTTGACCCGTGATTTCAATATTGAAAAGTTCTTCATTTTCCTTGAATTTTGCAACATCTTTAGTGTAGGTGTAATCCTGGTTAGGTCCAGTTTGAAAATACTCTTTAACAGTTTCTTCTGTTAATTTAGGATGTTGGTATTCTGCATAATCACCACTTATTACTACTAAATTATCATAATAAACATCGGCAGCATCTATATAACGTGAACTCTCTGCGAAACGATTTGTATATTCATTCACTTGCAAATATTCAGGAACTTCACCCTCGAACACAATGTTAAAATTGGCAGTTTTTCTACCCCATACATCTGATACCTGTGGTATTTCGAGCGTCTCATATTTTTTGTTTTCGTTTAAAGGTGATTCAATATTCTGATAGCTTAAATCATTAATAAAACCATTAGCTGAACCAATCCCTCCTTGGTTTCGAACTTGGTAATCAACATCGTAATATTCGTATGGATTGCTAATCACCTCATTAAGGTATGAGAGAGCCAATCCTGAAATTATAACAGAACAAGCAATCACTGTCGCTATAGCACAACTTTTACCTTTAGAAAAAACAAGCTTTCTTTTAGCAAGGTGCTTTGAAACAACGAAAGATTTTTCTGATTTAATTTTTTGATTTTTCATCTTTCGCATCATTTCAATATTTCTTATAGCCTGCATTGGCGAAAGTCTTGAAACACTGAAAAGTGGAATAATTGCCGAAAGCATAACACAAGCAACACCAACAAGTGCGCCCAATATAAGAACTGTAAAATTTGGCTTGAATATAAAATTCTCCCCCATAATTTTTGCGAAAAGCTTAACTGCACCAAAAGAAATAGTAACACTTAAAGGTGTTGTAAAAAGGCAGATTAAGAATGCTTCCCGACCAAAAATAGAAATTAATTGTCTTCTTGTAGCACCAACAGCCTTTAGCATACCAATCTGCTTTTTTCGTTCATTTAAGTTAGAATTAAATGCATTAACTATTCCAAAACAGGACATGAACGCAAGTAAAGCTGAAAGGAAAATTACTGTAGCAAGGTTGTAGGTAAGCTTTGTGTAGCTATCCGTCATATTGTTAGCATAAAGATAGTTGTCTAATTGGTCATCGAAAGAGATATTTGAAAGAATATAACTCTCAGGAATCCAGGATTCATTAAAAAAAGCAACTAACGCTTCTTTACCACCGATTGCTGCGTGTGAATTTTTCACCACTAATGCAGCGGGAAGCTTTCCTGCCCGTTCAACAGAATTACCACTGAAAAGCTCAAAATTTGATTTTTTATCGTGAAGAATACCAACAAGCTTATAGGTAACTTCGCGTTCTTCTTCTAAAAACTTATCACTATTACAAACTAAGGCTTTCAAAGTAATTTCTTCACCGATTTTTGTATCAAGTCGCATTCTTTGAAGAGCACTTTTTTCAATGGCAATTTCATTTTCTTTCTCTGGCATTCTGCCATCTAAAACAACAGGATAATAAAGCTCTGTTGCTCTCTCGTCAAGCCAACCAATCATTGTGCCATCAGAAAATTCTTCTTTTTCATTCCATGCATAAGAAAGAATATGAGCGTAACCGATTTCACCAACAACAGAACCATCTTCTATTGCTTTATTTAATTCATAATTTTGTGCATTGGTAACAATAGTGGTTTGTTTGCCTAACTTTCTGTGTCGCATTTCTTCTCTTGAAGATTGTAAGCAAGAAGCAAAAAACGGAACTCCTGACGAAAATACCATTGCCAGAACAATGCCTATAATCATAAGAGCGTAACTCTTTTTACGATTTTTAAGAGTGCTGAAAGCAAGGGAATTATATGTTAACTTTTTCTTTTTCATTTTTTACAACTCCCTTATATTTTCTACGATGCTGTGCTTCATTTCTTTTCTGACCTTTAAGTAAACATTAAGAACACAAGCGATTACTAATGCAATTAAACCTACAAGTGTCTCCCAGAATGTTAAAATGAAGTCATTTTGAGTCTGGTTATAGCTTAAAGCAACAAGGCAATAAATGGTGAAAAACAAGGCGAAAGCAACGACACCTGTAATTGTACCAACACCCAAAACTGAAAGCACCTGACGGATGTAAGAGCTTGAAATCTCCTTAGTAGAAGCACCAACAGCCCTCAAAGTACCAATCTCTTTTTTGCTTTCTCTTATTCTTGCAGTAAGTGCATTGTTAATCATACTGCCACATAAAGTAAAGAGTAAAACTGCAATGGCTGTGATTATTATATACATAGTTTTTACTGAAAGAGCATCTTCTTTTTCTATTTCATACAATGAAGTATAACTTGCACTTTCACCTGAACAGAGCCTATCTAAAAGGATTGTAATTTCTTCATTTATTGAATCGTTACATTCAGTATTAAGATTTATTTCAATATGTTCATAAGGAACATTTTTTGTAAAGGTGTTTAAGCCATCTACTGTGGTTAACACGCAAGGGTTTAAATACATATTGAAAAGCGGTTCTATGACACCTGAATACTCATAAATAATTGTACCAACAGTAACTTCTGTTTCGATTTTTTCGTGGTCAAAAGGTTCTTGACTAATTTGTGGTTCAGCACCTTCTTCTGCATAAGTTATAGGCCGATTACCATCATTTGACATTATCCATCCCAACTTGATTTTTTGACCGACTTTAAATTCGTTTGTTAATTTTGCAGAAGTAATTATGTTTTCATTATCAGCTTCACCAATAACTTCATCGGTAGGGATTTCATCAATGTAGAGGCTTGAAGTATTTAAAAAAGGTTCATCGGGGTATTCATTAAAATCTGCTGTAAGTTTAAGTGCTTTTGGTAAAACCAGAACAACCTCTTCACCAGAGTTGAGTTTTTCTATATTTATTTCACCACATAAAACAGTGCCACTTGAATTTTTGAAATTTTCTTCCGGTAAAGCCAAAAAATCTAACGGCAGAATAGGCGAAGTGATATCCGCTTTTTCGATAACTGCGGTGTTTTCAATCGGCATTTCCTGATATTTTTCGTAGTTTTCTTCTGTTATTACAACTCCGTCAACTGTTTCGGGGTAAACATCTGTTGCGTAATTACATAGCTTTAAGTAATCTGTAAGTTCTTCTACTTCAATATATCCGTTAGTTTCTTTTCTTCCCTGAACGCTTTCTACAAAGCTATTTGAAAGTATTTCCTGAACATCGTTTTCAGAAATCCCATAACGAATCCAATCGTAATTAGCAAGTTGTCTTGTACCATAGCTTACATCCGAATTGATTTCATAATCTGCATCAAATGACCTGTTTTGTTCTTCTATTCCACTAACTAAAGAAAAACCAAAAAGTGAACCAAAAACTGCAATAGCAAGAATTATGCTTGTGAAAACCTGTTTGCTTTTATAGAGTTTAATATTTCTTGTAGCTAAAAGCTTTGATGTGTCAAAATCCTTTTGTGTTTTAATTTTTTTAGTTTTAATTTTTCTGTTGAGTGAAATGTTTCTTATTGCCTGCATTGGTGTAATTCTTGAAGCAGAAAACAACGGAATAAATGAAGAAAGTGTAACAATTAAAATGCTTAAAAAGGCACTTAATGGTAATACCCACCAGCTTGGTTTGAAAATAAAGTTTTCACCAAATGTGCCGACACTTAAAGCAACTGCACCAATAGAAATTAAAATGCTTACAGGTGTACAGATAAGGCATAAAATAAATGTTTCTTTACCATAAATTTTTATAATCTGCCGTTTTGTAGCACCGACGCTTCTTAAAAGACCGATTTGCTTTTTTCGTTCCTTTAAGTTTGTAGAAAATGCGTTGACTATACCAATGTTAGAGGCAATTGCTAAAACTGCAACAAATACAAGAATAAGTAAATAGGGCGCATTAACACCAAAAGTGTCTGCGACTGTGTACATAATTTCATAGCCGCCTGTGAGATACCAGCTTAAACCATTGTTAGCACCATAATAACCTTTTCTTAAAGGTCTTGTTAACTCAACATATTCGCTTATAAATTTATCGTCAGGACTTGAAATGAGGAGATGTAATGCTTCCTTGCCACCTGCTTCTACCTGTGTGTTATCCATAACAAATGCTGCGGGAATACGAATGTCTGTTGCCCAACTTTGCTTTTCAATATTTGACCTTTTATCATTTAAAATGCCCACAAGAGTATATTCTTTTTTTATTGGTTTTTCTTTTGGCTGGTCTGCATTCTGAACATAAAAATCAAAGGTGATTTTATCATTTAATTTGTAGTCAATACCAAGTCTTGTCAAAGCACTTTTTTCAATGGCTATTTCATTTTCAGCGGTAGGCATTCTGCCTTCAATAAGACTTTGAGAATAAAGGTCTTTTGCATCTTTTTCTAACCACGCAACACCGGCACCTGTGTTTGGTTCAGCGTCTACTGCAGTAATTTTTCCTAAAATGTGTGCATATCCCTGAGTTGTTACATTTGATTTTAAAAATTCTTCCGTATCTTCATTTCTTATAGTGTTAATTATAATATGTGACTGCTTACCATAAAGAAAATTATGAGTTTCTAAAGCAGAGGAAACAGCACTTGAAACGAAAAATGTAAAACTTGACGAAAGTGTCATTGAAAGAATTATTCCGATAATAAGAAGTGTGTATTGTTTCTTGCGATTTTTTAAATTTCCTAACGCAAGGGAATTATAAGTAAGCTTTTTCTTTTTCATTATTTTCACCCACTTATTCAGCAGTATTTTTACTATCTTTAATTACTGCACCGTCTTCAATGGTAATAACTCTGTCTGCTTGTTCTGCAACATTTAAATCGTGAGTTACAAGAATAAGTGTTACTCCTAATTCTTTACTTACATATTTAAGGAGTGAAAGCACTTCTCGGCCACTTTTACCGTCAAGGTTACCGGTTGGCTCATCGGCAAAAAGAATGGTTGGTTTGTTTGCAAGTGCTCGTGCTATTGCAATTCTTTGCTGCTGACCACCTGAAAGGGCAGAGGGGAGGTGACTGAGTCTGTCTTCAATGCCTAAAATATCAATAATCTTTTTAAGATATTCTTCGTCTGGCTTTTTCTTGTCGAGCATAATAGGGAGTAGAATGTTTTCATATCCTGTTAATTCTTCAACTAAGTTATAAGCCTGGAACACAAAACCGAAGCGTCTTCTTCTTAAAATAGAAAGCTGATTGTCGTTGTAGCTTTTTAAGCTTTCGTTATTATAAATAACTTCACCGCTTGTAGCGTTTTCAAGACTGCTGAGGCAATGTAAAAATGTAGATTTACCGGAACCGGAAGGGCCGGTAATTGCAACAAATTCGCCTTTTTCAAAGCTTACTGTAACATCATTTAAAGCGACTACTACATTTTCACCACTTAAATATTCCTTTGTTAAATTTTTGCATTCAATGATACTCATAAAAATTCTCCTTATAATTTACTGTAGTTCTATTGTAAAACACTAACATTAAATTTAAGTGACTTTAATCTTACATTTTCGTAAGATTAAAGTCACAATACTTCTTAATATGTAATATACCCATCTAAATGTGGGAAGCACATTATAATATTTAAGCCTTTTTCAGTGTTCTCTGCACTTATAGTTCCATGGTGCTTTTCAACTATTGCCTTTGTAATTGCAAGACCTATACCGGCACTTTGCGGTTTAGCGTTTTTAGTTCTGTGAAAGCGATTGAAAATTTTAGAAATTTCTTGCGTTTCAACTCCACCACCATTGTCACTGACAGTTACAATAGTCGATTGTTCGCTATCATCTATTATTACCTCTATTTTTCCGTTATCGGCGGTATGCTCACACGCATTTTTTATTACATTACCAATTGCTTCAAACAGCCACGATTTGTCACAACGCATTTTACTGCTACCTGTAATGGTGAATTCCTTTTCAGAGAAAATCGGTTTAAAGTCAGTTATAATGCTACTTACAATTTCACTTACCTCACACATATTAAAATCCATTGTGTAAGCATCAGTTTTAATTTTTTCAAGGTGCAAGAGCTTTTGTATCAGCTCTTCCATTTTTTCAATTAACTGCAATTCTTTCTCTGTGTGGTCGGTAGGATTCAATTCGTTATCCATTTCAATATATAACTTTAAACCGGCAATCGGTGTTTTGAACTGATGAGAAATATCTGCAATAAAATCTGAATTTTTCTTTGTTTCAGTTTCGGTGTTGTGCTTTTGTAATTCAAGGGCGTTCTCTAAATCACAAACAGCATTTTGAAGAGAAGAAAAATTATTATCAGCAGTACTGAATTTTGTTAAATCACCATTTTCTAAATATTTTTCAATGCTACTTGTTAAACCGCTTATTTGCTTTTTAGTTTTTATTGATTTTATTATGAACAGTAAAAGCACAAGGCACAAAAGTGCAACGATGCAGATTAAAACAATTTCTAAGGTCGTCATTTTAATTCTCCCATCTGTAGCCAATGCCACGAACAGTTTTAATGTGCTCTGCACCTATTTTTTCACGAAGTCTGCTTATATGAACAGAGAGTGTGTTATCGTCAATAAAAGCACCGTCACTGTCCCATATATTTTCTAAAAGTACGCTTCTTGTAACTATAACGCCGTTGTTACGGACAAGTGTAGAAAGAATCTGGAATTCAATAGGTGTTACAAAAACTGTTTCTCCTTTAGCTTTTACCGTCATGTTGCTTATATCTATTGTAATGTCGCTTGAATTGAGAATCGTGTTGTTGCTTCTTCTTAAAATCGCTCTTATTCTCGAAAGTAATTCAAGCAATTTGAAAGGCTTAGTAACATAATCGTCTGCACCTGAGTCAAGTCCGCGGACAATCTGAACTTCATCATCACAGGCAGTTAAAAATAAAATAGGCACATTTTTATTAAGTGAACGGAAAAGTGTGCAAAGGTCAAATCCATTGCCGTCAGGGAGCATTACATCAAGAATTAAAAGCTCAGGATTTTCCTTTACAAATTCTGCTTTTGCGGTTTTACAGTCCTCTGCAGTTAAAACAGAATAACCCTCTTTTTTTAATGCTTCTTTAATTCCGTCACGAAGAAAAATATCGTCTTCGACCAAAAGTATTTTTGCTGACAAGTTACCACCGCCTTTTTATTTTAATATATCATATACAGGGGTTAAAATCAAATTAAGATTTCGTAAGATTAAAAAATCACCCGCAAAGTATTCTGGCACTTTGTGGGTGAAAATTATTTTATGAAATTGTATTTTTACTCTCTCTGCTATCATCACAAATAGCAATATAAGTTCTGCCGACATTAAGCTTTAATTCTTCGCCCTCACTGTCATAGAGCTTTAACATATCTGTACTGTCGCCTTTTTCCCATTTGATTTCACAGTATGAGCCGTTTGAAATGTAGGTGCCACTGCCTTTACTTAAATCAAAATCAACTCTGTTTTTAGCGTCGCCTGAAATAGCAGAAATATCGGTGTAAAGAATTACAATGTTCTGGAAGTTTTGTTGTGTTCCGTCACTGCTTACAAACGGATTACCGTTAAGTGAGCTGTAATAAACATTTTCCTGCTTATCGTAATTTAATGTGTAGGTGTAGCTGCTTGAAAATGAAACTGTTGCACTAACACAAGAGCCGTCTGCTAAAACCTCGTTGCCATCAATATTAAACTGGAATGCGTTATCGTAGCCCTCTTTTAAGGTTGTGCGATATTCCTTGTCTTCAATTGCTTTTATAATATTGTCTTTTGTGGTGTAGGCAGTATGCTCTGAGTCAACATTTCTTGACCTGTCGCGAGAGAAGTAAGAGCCGTCAACATAACCGTTGATATTGTCAATATCGTGGTTTGCGAGTTGAGTTTTAGCGTATGTGCTTTGACCGAAGTGAGTGAAAATTGCGTCATAGCCCTCTGCTAAATCTAAGAAATAGTGTCGTGCACTTCTTACAGGACCAATTTTGTCAGGAAGCAAAGAAGCATCTGCATACATTAAAATCATTCTTGTAATACCGCCCTCAGCAACCATTTCAAAAACGATATCTGAAGAAGTAAGACCCCATTGTGGTCTTGCTTGTGGGTGGTTTTCAACTACTACCATAACAGGTCTGTTGCCTAAAAGAGCCTCATTGTAGCCTGCTTCACCAGTTAAGGGGTTTCTGTAAACAACAGGTGGTTCAGTTGTAATTACTGTTGTAGGCTCTGTGGTCGTTGGTTCTTCTTCCTTGCCACCACAGCCTGTGAATGCAGTAACAGTTAATGTGAGTGCGAAAACAAGTGAGAGTGTTTTCATAAAACGAGTTTTTTTGAGTTTTGCCATAGTAAATTTTCTCTTCCCTTAAAATTTAGTTGAATCAAAGCCAGAATTGCACCATTTCTGAAAGATAGGTAAAAAGGCTTGGATTCATAGTATCTATTGTAACATCTGAGACAGAAAATGCAAGTGCAAATGAATAAAAAATGCTCAAAATTGATGAACAGAGTGTTAAAATATTCAAAATACTTTTTTCATTCTCTGTTTCTGCTTTTTCTGAAAGTGCAAATATTATAAATATAGCTGCACCAAAGAAAATAAATCCGAAATCACTGGTGTATCTCTGTAAAAGTCCGCCTGCCTGGGTGTCAAAAAATACAATAGTGAAGCCGAAAATAATTAAAAGCAGAGTGTAGCTTAAAAGCTTCTTTTCTTTTAATGTATTTTTAGCCTTTCCTAAAAGAGCTAAAAACCAAAGAATCGGTGTTGAGGCAATAAGTCCGCCAAAGCAATTTTCATAAATAGTTTTGCCAACATAATTTGTATTGATTACAGCTTTCTCTAAAAACGGAAATTTTGCTGTAAATACAGGTGGCTGGAATAAATATGTGAAAAATCCGAGCCCGACTCTGCCCATATTCATACCACGATTTGTTACATCGTTAGTTGTCAATTGATAATCAGAGCCGAAGTCGAAAGGTGAGCCGAATCTTATAAAGTTATAATACATAAGTCCGGTTGCCACAATTACATAAGGTGCTAATAATAAAACGAGTTCCAGGATACCTTTTTTAGTTTTAATCTCTTTATTTATTATATACTTCCTGAAGAATAAAGGAATTGCTAAAAATGTTAAAAGTAGCATTTGTGGTCTGCAGCCTGCAACGAGTGCCATACAGACCGAGCCAATTAAAAATCTTAAATTGCGTTTATTTTCATTGTAAAGCCCATAAACCCAATTATAAATTCCGAAAACAGAAAAGGTCATTCCCGTAATAATCGGAATAGAATAAAAATCGGGTCGCTTTACTAAAAATAAAAGTCCACAGGAAATTACTGTTGTAACGAATATTAAAAGTACATTTCCGACAGTAAGATTTTTAAATTTCTTTTCAGCTAAAAGTGTTATCAGCTTGTAAGCACCTACCATAAAAAGAATTGCAAATATTATTATTCCTAAAACAGTCGGGAATGGTGAAGCTGTAATCAACCTGAATGGTAAATACATCAAAAGCAGTGGCACAATGCCAAAATAAACATAATAGTGACCATTAAAATAAGCCACATCCCAACGATATTTGTCGCCGGTCTGGTCAGCTTTAATTTGTCTTAATGCGGTGTCATAGGGGTTAGAAAGCTCTTTTAAAGAGTCCGGCACATCGTCAGAGTCAATATATGCTTTGCCATCAAGAATTGCACAAGCAAGCTCATCATACATATTATGGTTTTCCATTTTCAGTGGAACAAAATCTATTCCCGTTGCACTGATATCTATACCTAAAAACAAGGGATTTATTACCGCCAGAACAGTAAAAATACCACTTAAAATGCAAATTAAAAGTGTTGCTGAAAGAGAGTACACTTCTCTGTTTTGGGAAAGCTTCATTTTGTTGAATTCAGATTTCGGTGAGAATAAATGAATAAAGCCTAATACTAAAACAACTACTAAAATTCTGAAAATTGAAATTGAAAGAGGTCTTTTGGCATTAAGTGAAATTCCATTTAAAACAAGCGTTTCATTTTCTGCTAAATCAAAAACAACACTCATTCCTGTGACTTTGCCGTAAGGGTGAATATTTATATAGTGACTTTTACTTACATCTCTTGAAATCTTTCTGTGGGGTGTTTCGTAGGTTACAAGGTTTCCCTCGTCACTTAGTTTAACAGTAACAGGAATATTTCTTGATGAGTTAATATCTGCAATATCGAAGTAAATGTTTTCAACATCTTCATTTATTTCAGGGAAGAAGAGGGTACTATTTTCATAAGTCAGAACATATTTATTATTGACCTCGTGATAGCTCAAATAGTGGTTCAGTGCAATCTCTTCATTATTACGGGTGTTATAAAAATTTACATTGAAAATTGTAACTTCAAGACCCAAAGCAAAAATAACAAAGCTCAAAAGAATGGAAAGTAGCTTTTTATTGTCTTTAAACTCTTTTTTTGCTTTTTTATAAATGAAAAGAGCGGTCAGTGAAAAAATTACTGTACCAAGAAGCATAAGAATAATCATATTTTACCTCTTCTAAATAATATCTTTATTATATTAAAGCATAAATCACTTAAAATGTAAATCTTTACAAAAATTTGTAATATTTTTTTCATAAATACCCCTTTACAAAGAACGATTGTTTTGTTATAATTAAGCAAACAAATGTTCGGTGGTGTAAGGTGTGGAGAAAGTTATATTGCATTGTGATTGCAATAATTTTTTTGCGTCAGTTGAAGCGAGTATGATGCCTGAGCTTAATAATTATGCTTTTGCGGTTTGCGGTGACCCTGAGTACAGACACGGAATTATTTTAGCAAAAAACGAAAAGGCTAAAAAATACGGCGTTCAGACAGCAGAGCCAATCTGGAAAGCAAAATCAAAATGTAAAAATCTTGTACTTGTAAAACCACATTATGAAAAGTATAGGGAATATTCTAAAAAGATATTCGATATTTACTGCCGTTACACAGATTTAGTTGATCCTTTCGGAATGGATGAATGCTGGCTTGATGTAACGGGCTCACAAAATCTTTTTGGCAGTGGTGAAGAAATAGCGAATGAATTAAAAGAAGTAATAAAAAAGGAAGTCGGGGTTACAATATCGGTAGGAGTATCTTTTAATAAAATCTTCGCTAAAATGGGGAGCGACTACAAAAAGCCTGATGCAGTAACGGTAATCACTAAAGAAAATTTTAAAACCTTGCTTTATCCGTTACCTGCGGGCGACCTTTTTACAGTAGGCAGAAAAGCTGCAATGAAGCTTAAAAATGTAGGCATAAACACAATAGGCGATATAGCAGAAATTGGCGAAGGTGTTTTAGAAAATCTTTTAGGGCTTCAGGGAAAGGTTATTTTTCAATATGCAAATGGATATGATTACAGTAAGGTTAATCATTTTCAGTACAGAGATGCATATAAATCAATAGGTAACGGAATGACCTTTAAAATTGACCTTAAAACATGGGCAGATGTACGCACCTGTGTTTTCTTCCTCTCTGATAAGGTTTCGGCAAGACTAAGAAAACACGACGTGGCGTGTGCAGGGGTACAGGTGGGTATAAGAGATACTTCAATGAAAACTATAATGCGTTCTTGTTCTTTAGATTCCCCGACAGATTTAGCCTATGATTTGGCAGAAGCAGCATTAAAGCTTATAGAAGAAAATGTCGAGATAGAAGAAAACCCGATAAGAGCCTTGAGTATTACAGGAATTAAGCTTTTAGATTCTTTCTCGGTTTTTAATCAGGTGTCTTTTTTTGATATTGAAGTACATCAGAAGCACGAAAAAGAAGAAAGACTTGAAGAGGCAAGGGACAAAATAAGAAAAAAGTATGGTCTTGAAAAGCTGAAAAGATGTTCACTTATTGAAAACGATTTTGGAATTTAAGGCGTACAGAATTAACTGTCGCAATTGGGGTGAATATTTTGAAATGCTCAATTACTGATTTGCGCTCAAAAGAAGTTATAAATGTTGATGACGGTTGCAGAATTGGCTGTGTCAGCGATGTTGAAATTGATACTTGCACAGGCTGTCTTGTGAGCATAATTGTCTTTTGCGGTCACGGCATTTGTGGCTTTTTAGGTCGTGGAGAAGAAATCACAATTTGCTGGAAGGATATTATAGTTATAGGTGACGATACAATTTTAGTGCGCCGTGGGGGAAAAGGGGTTTCGTTTAATTAAGAATGCAGAATTTTATAATTGAAAATTGAAAATGGAAAATTGAAAATTGTGGGACCTGCGGTCGGCATTATAAGAGTGATGAATGATGAGTGAAAAGTGATGAGTTGAGGGTTGCGACGCAATTGTAATAATTTATTGTAACAGTTAATTTGTCGTTTCATTTATTCTTTATTCTTTAAAAACAAACTACATTCTATCATTTGAGGTTTACAATAACCTTTTAATGAAAGAATGTAGTTTTCTTTATAAATATCTAATTATAATCAAGTCCGCAGGACTTCCGAAATTTTCAATTTTCAATTTTTAATTCTGTAAAAAATTCTGCACTCTGCATCCTGCATTACTTGTTCCCAAGTTGCTCATTTGATTTGAATACATCTGCAACCTCGCTGATCATTATGAAAGCTTTTGGGTCTATTTTATGAACAATATCTTTCATTTTAGCAACCTGAAAGCGGTTAACTACAAAATAAACAATAGTCTTTTTTTGCATAGAGTAAGCACCCTCTGCATCAACCTTTGTCATACCGCTTTCAAAAACAGTTGAAAGCTTTTTGCAAACCTTGTCTGGCTCACTTGTTACAATCATAGCACATTTTGCTCTGTCAAAGCCTTCAACAATAAAGTCAACCGTTTTCAAGGCTGCTGCATAAGTAACAATTGAGTAAAGTGGTAAAATCCAGCTATCACAGAAGAAACCGCAAATTATATAAAGAACAACATTATAAATCATAACAAAAGTGCCAACTGTAATTCCTAATTTTTTCGCGAAAATTACTGCCATAACCTCAATGCCATCCATTGCACCGCCGTAGCGGATAGCAAGACCGCTACCAATACCTGAGATTGCACCTCCAAATACAGCACAAAGCAAAAGGTCTGTTCCTGCAAGCGGTGAAGCAATGCTTACATCTATCGGGAAAACATCAGTTATAAGCCAGGCGAAAAGTGAATAAACAAAAACGGTGTATATAGCATAAAAGGTGAACAGCTCACCTTGCTTTTTCAGTCCGAAAATAAATAGCGGTACATTCAGTAACACCAGAAAAATGGAAAGTGTTAAATAATCAGGGGTGAGTTGCGAAAGTAACATTGAAGTACCCGAAATACCGCTGTCATAAAGCTTAACAGGTGCTAAAAACACAGTAACACCAAACGCATTTATAATTCCTGCTATTGTGAGCATTATTATGTTCCTGAGCTTTATCAGTTTGAATTTTTTTAAATACTTTAAAACTGTTTCTTTCTTTATATTACTCATAGGTCACTCCGTTTCTTAATATTTAAGTATATTCGTTTTTTATTCTGGCTTATACCAATAAATGCCATCTTTATGCGAATAAATCCTTGCACCATTTGGTACATAACGCAAAAAGTGAAATGTATCCATATAATCACCAGATCCCCACGCTATATTCGGTATTGCAAAGAATCCTAAAAATTTTAATTGTGGGAAAATTATAGCTATGATAAAAGGTATTATGCCTAATATTACACTTGGTAATAAAAATCCCAATATTTTTTTAAATTTAGTTTTTTCTTCAATATTCATAACAAACGCACAAAAGTGTTTTGGATATAAATAGAAAAATGAATCTTGTTTGTTAAAAATAGTATGTAAAATTTCGTGCACAGGAAGCAAGATAATGCTTAACAAGCAGAAAAAAGTAAGAATTATTAAAAAGAAATAAAGATCAGCAAAGCTTGTTACAAGAGGGTATCTGAGACATAATATAAAAGAAAATAAAAAAACGTGTGCACAAGAAAGGAGCTCGCATTTTAGCTCAAAGAATTTTTTCCTTTTAGGAATTTCTATTGCATTAGGCTTATGTTCTTTAATGTAGTATTCATCAAGATAATCAAGCTCGTGCTCTTTGCCTTTATAAATTCCCTTGAAATGAAATTTCATAAAATCCCACCTTTACAATCAAACGCGAAGCGTTTCCTTAATTCTTCATTCTGCATTTTTTATAAATACCTTTGGTATTCACTGACAGCCAGCTTATCGCACCGCTCGTTCTCCGGATGCTCGTTATGACCTTTTACCCATTTGAAAGTAACATTATGCTTTTCTAAAAGTGGCAAAAGCTCTTCCCATAAATCAACATTTAAGGCAGGCTTTTTGTCGGCTTTTCGCCAACCATTTTTCTGCCACGAATAAACCCAGCCCTTTGTAATTGAATCACAAACATATTTTGAGTCGGTTGTGAGTGTTACCTCGCAAGGCTCTTTTAATGCCGAAAGTGCTTTAATAACTGCGGTTAATTCCATTCTGTTGTTTGTGGTGCCTTTTTCGCCACCCGAAAGCTCTTTTTCTTTGCCGTTAAATCTTAAAATTGCACCCCAACCGCCAGGACCGGGGTTGCCTGAACAAGCACCATCTGTAAAAATTTCTATTTTTTTCATAAATGTTTCCTTTTCTTTTGATAGCTTCATTTTATCACATAAAACTAAAAATAGAAATACTTTTATAAAAATATGTTTAAAATCCGCTTTATTGTAAATACTTTCTTTATACTATTTTATGATTTTTCTGGTGGTAATTCTATGAAAGCGGTTGTATTAGCGTCTGATGAAGGAACTATGCTTCGTCCTTTAACCTGCACTTTGCCCAAATGTAAATTAGAAATTTTAGGTAAACCAATTCTTTTTTATGTTTTAGACAGCTTACTTGATTTAGAAATTTCTGAAATTATACTTATATTAAAATACAAAGCCTCGCAAATTGAGGCTATGCTTCCTGAAAATGAATACAAGGGATTTCCTGTCACATTAGTAATAGAAGAGGAATTTTCAGGTACTGCAGGAAGTGTGAAAAATGCAGTGGGTGAAACGGAAGAAGCTGTTTTGGTTTTAAATGGTGACAGCTTTTTTGAATTCGACTTGAAAGAAGCAAAAAAACGACATATTTCAAGTTCTAATGATGCTACAATTATATGCAAAGCTGTCGATGACCCTCGTGAATACGGCGTTGTAGCAGTGGGCGAAAATAACCTGATAACAGAATTTATAGAAAAACCCGGCTGGAGCGAGGCTTTTACTAATATTGCAAATTGCGGTATTTATTTTTTAGAGCCTCGTGTTTTAAAGAGAATACCTGAAAATAAATTATGTGATTTCAAAAAAGAATTATTCCCTGAATTACTCGCAGAAAATTTTAAATTTGAGGCATTTATTGCAGATGACTATTGGTGTGAAATAGAAGATACAGAAAGCTACAAAAAAGTTCAGTTTGATATTATAGGTGGCAAAACAAATTTTAAACCACCATTTATTGCAGAAAATGTTTTTACAAATTCTACTGTTCCTAACGGAAATTTTGTTATAGTCCCACCCGTTTATTTTGGTGACAATGTTCAGATTGAAAGTGGCGCAGTAATCGGACCTTTTGCAGTGATTGGTGAAGGCTCGTTAATTTCAAAGGGAAGCAAAATAAGAGAAAGCATACTTTTAAAAAATGTATATGTTTCCTCAGCCTGTAGTGTTAATGGCGCACTTCTTTCAGACGGTGTTTCAGTGAAAAAAGGAGCATCTGTTTTTGAAAACAGCGTGTTGGGACAAGAGGCAATTATCGGTGAAGAGTCTGTTATTGCAAACGGTGTATTGGTCTGGCCTAATAAAACCATTGAAAATGGCGTGACAATTACAGAAAATGTCAAATATTCTCAGCCTGTGAATACCGCTTTGCAAATAAATGATATTATTTTCGGTGATTTCGGTGTTGAGCTGACACCTGAAAAAACGGCTCGCTTAGGTGCGGCAATCGGCACACTTTTTGACGGAATCCGGGTTGGAATCGGTATTGATGGCGAAACTAATTCTCTGGCACTTAAATGCGGTATGCTCGGCGGTTTAATAAGTGTTGGTGCAAAAAGCTTTGATTTAGGAAAATGCTTTTTTTCACAGATGTTTTATTACTCTGTTTTTTGCGATGTTGATGTTGCAATCTTCATAAGTGGTGGCGAAAATGGTGTTTCGCTTTCCTTATGCGAAAAAGGCGGTGTAGCTCTTTCACGCGAAAAAATAAGGAAAATTGAAATGATTTTAAAACGCAGTGAATTTAACCGTTGCTCAGGTGGTGATTGCCAGAGTGTAAGCGTTATGAATAGCCTTGAGCAGATGTATTTAAATGAAATAGCACGACAGTTTGAGGATGTGAAAATTTCAATAGGTGGCGTTTTATTTTTCTGTGGCAATAAAACTGTTTCTGATTGTGTTAATAATGCCCTTAAGCGTTTAGGCTTAACTCAGGAAAATGAAGATTTTATTGTGAAAATCAATAATATCGGCACTAAAATCACAGTGGTGGAAAACAGTACAAGCTTTTCTCACGAGAAGATTTTAGCTGTTGTAGCCCATAGTGAAATGAAGCAGGGGAATGATGTTGCTTTGCCTTGGGATGCACCACAGATTATAACAACCTTAGGTAATTCATTAGGCAGAAAAACTTACAGATTTTCTGATTCTTCATTTATACAGGATGAAAACAGTAAAATTAAAAGTGTTACTGTTAATCAACTGTGGTCGCGGGATGCTGTTTTTTTGTTGTTTAAATTACTGAGAATTATGAATGATACTAATAAATCATTAAAAGCTCTCACTGAAGAATTACCTGAATTTTATGTTGCAAAAAAGGTTATGGAAATTGACATTTCTCCTACACTTATTTCAAAAGAATTGCTCGGTAACGATTTTAAAACCGATGAGAGTGGCGGAATCACTTTGAAAAATGAAAAGGGTGTAGCAAAGGTCAAAAGTGAAAGCAATGGTAAAAGTCTTAAAATTATTACAGAAGCCGTTACTATGGAGCTTGCAGAAGAGCTTTGCAGTGAAATAGAAAGATTCATCAGTATTGACATTGACTCTTAAAAAAAGTATAATATACTAGTTAAAGTAGGTTATTATGCCGTAATATATCTTGTTGAACTTTTGATAGTGGTTGACTTCCACTATCTACATATAAACAGTGGATTAAAACGAAAAAGAAATACAAAAGAAATGGAGAGATTATGGAAAACGAAAAAAACAAAGACTTTACCAAAAATGAAAAGCAAAACAAAAAAGGCGGTAAAGCAAACAAAAAGAATAAAAAATTTAATAAATCTGAAAATAAAGCTCAAAAAAAGCAACGCAAAAGCACAAAACCTTTTAATAAAAGCAAAAAGCAAGGCGGTGGCAAAATGCCAATAGAGCAAAGCGTCGATTTACAAAACAACCAGAATCAGAAAAATAAAGGTTCAAGAAAAGCTGAGCAAAATAAAAAGAATAATCGTTACAGTAAAATTAAACCACCGGTTAAAAATACCCCTGTAAAAATATCATTTTTAGGTGGACTTAACGAAGTCGGAAAAAATATGACTGTTTATGAGTATGAAAAAAGTATGCTCATAGTTGATTGCGGTCTGGCATTCCCTGAGTCTGACCAATTAGGTGTTGACTTTGTTATTCCTGATTTTTCTTTCGTTGAAAGAAATGCTGATAAAATAAAGGGTATTCTCATAACCCACGGTCATGAGGATCACATTGGTGCATTGTGCTATCTTCTTAAAAAGGTGAATGTACCGGTTTATGCAACACTTTTAACAGCAGGTCTTATTATGGGTAAGCTTTCTGAGCATAAGCTCGAAAAGACAGTTGATGTTAAAGTTATTAACCCTGGTGAAGAAATCCGTTTGGGTGATTTCAATGTTGAATTTATTCATGTGAATCACTCTATTCCCGGTGCAGTAGCTCTTGCTGTTAAATGTGACGCAGGTACTATTATTCAGACAGGTGACTTCAAAATTGACACTAATCCTATAGATGGTGAAATTATAAATCTTTCCCGTTTTGCAGAATTAGGTAATGAGGGCGTTTTATGTCTTCTTTCAGACTCAACTAATGCAGAACAACCCGGCTACACACAAAGTGAAAGTAAGGTTGGCGAAACCTTCGAGAGTCTTTTCTCAAAGGCGGGTAACAGAAGAATTATAATTGCAACCTTTGCTTCAAATATCCACAGAGTTCAACAAATTATAGATATTGCATCAAAAACAGGCAGAAAGGTAGCTCTTTCAGGCAGAAGCCTTGAAAATGTTACATCTATTGCAAGTGAGCTTGGTTATGTTCATATTCCTGACGGCACTTTAATCGGTATTGATGATATCAAAAAATATTCAGATGACAGACTTGTAATTATTACAACAGGTAGTCAGGGTGAACCAATGTCGGCACTTTCCAGAATGGCTTCAAAAAGTCACCGAAAGGTTGAAATCGGCTACAATGACTGCGTAATTATTTCTGCAAGACCTATTCCGGGTAACGAAAAGACCGTTTATAAAGTAATAAATGATTTGCTCCGCTTAGGTGCGCAGGTCGTTTATGAAAAAATGTATGATGTCCATGTTTCAGGTCACGCCTGTCAGGAAGAGCTTAAAATTATGCTTTCTCTTGTTAAGCCTAAATATTTCATTCCTGTTCACGGTGAGCAGAAGCATTTGAGATACCACGCAAGACTTGCTGAAAGTGTAGGCGTACCACATAATAACATTGTTATTGCAGATAATGGCTACGAAATTTCTTTGAGTGAAGCGAATATTGCAGTTTCCGGAACAGTAACTCACGGCAAGGTTTATGTTGACGGCTACGGAGTTGGTGATGTAGGCACAAGAGTTATGCGTGAAAGACAGCATTTGGGTACCGACGGTATTATAATAATAGCTGCAACTATTGATGCGGCTTCAGGTGAGCTCGTAACAGGACCCGATATTGTTTCAAAGGGCTTTGTTTATGTTAAAGAGGCTGAGCTTTTAATGAGCGAAGCAGTTTCGCTTTCTATGAATGTTATAAATAGCTTCCCTCCATACAGCTTTGACTTGAATCAGATGACAAATAAGCTTCGTGACGAGGTTTCAAGGCTTATGTATGAAAGAACAAAGCGTAACCCTATGATTTTACCAATCATTATGGAGGTTTATTGATAAAGTTATTGCTTTTATGCAATTTGTAATCAAGGAGAAAGATTATGAAATTTAAAAGTTTGTTGTATCAGAACCCAATAGGCTTTTTGTCGGCAGCAGTGTTTTTACTTGTCGGTGTCGGCTTTGTGTTTATTGATAGAAACGGTGCAATAGCTTCATTTATAGGCTTTGCAGTAATACTTGTTCTGAGTGTACTGTATTCAGTTTACAGCATTGCTTCAACCAAGAAGCTTGTTAAACAAATCAATAAGTCATTAAGAGGAGATATTAAAAATATTGATTCTTTCCCGCTTCCCACAGTGGTGTGTAATTCTTATGGTGGAATAGTCTGGTATAACAAGCTTTTTCTTTCAGATATTTTATCCGGCAGGGAGTCAAACGATTTTAAAATAACAGACTTCTTCAAGAAATTTTCATTTGATGACTTTTCTAATGAGGAGTCTGTTTGCACAGAGTATAATGACCGCTTTTACACTGTATTTACAACAAAGGTACATGATAAAAACAATCCTCTTCTTGCTATGTATTTTCTTGATGATACATATTTTAAAACAACCGAGAGGGAATATCTTTTAACAAGACCTTATGTTATGCACATTTTAGTTGATAATATAGACGAGCTTTACAGAAAATATTCTGACAGTAAATTCGCACTTATTACCAGCGGAATTGAAAGCATTTTAGAGAAATGGCTTGAAAATCATAATGTGATATTCAAGAAAACGGCAAACGGCAGATTTTTGGTAATCGGTGAAAAACGCAGTCTTGATGAATTGTGCAAGGAAAAATTTGAGGTTTTAAATGATGTCAGAGCATATAAATACGAAAACACAGGAATCGGTGCGACGCTTTCAATAGGTGTTGGTACAGGTGAAGATGTTTTAGATTGTGAAAATCAGGCGAAGCGTGCTTTGGATTTAGCCTTGGGCAGAGGCGGTGACCAGTGCGCTGTATATATGAATGAAAGCTACACATTTTTCGGCGGTATGGCTAACCTTTCTAACAATAACTCAAAGGTTTCACCAAGGCAGACCTCTGCAAGTATTTTAAGTGTAATCAAAAAGCATTCTAAAGTACTGATTATGGGACATAAGTTTTCAGATAATGACTCAATCGGTGCTGCAGTAGGTATGGAATATTTTTGCCGTCAGAACGGCATCAATGCAAAAATTGTTGTTGATGAAAAAAATTCACTTGCAAAGCCGTTAATTAGTTATCTTGAAAACAATGGCTACGATAAATTTATTGACCAAGATGAAGCAGAACGCGTTTGTGACAGCAAAACCTTGGTTGTAATTGTCGATACCCATATCGTTTCGCTTTTAGAAAGTGAAAAGGTTTATAATGATAGTGGTACAAAAATTATAATCGACCACCACAGAAGATTGGCAAATCATATTGATGATGCTGAAATATTTTATCATTTACCGCTTTCATCTTCTGCTTGTGAAATGGTTGCAGAATTACTTGAGTATTCAACCACCAGAATGGATTTGCCACCTGAAATTGCGACGGCACTTCTGTCAGGTATTGTGCTTGATACAAAGGATTATGTTTTAAAAACATCAAGAAGAACCTTTGAAGCAGCAGCTTACTTAAAGCAAAGCGGTGCAAATACGGTTGAGGTTAAAAAGCTTTTCGCGGTTAATCAGGAACAGATAAACGGCGAAAATGAAATTATAAAAAATGCTCTTACTTACAGAGATTGCATAATTTCAATAGCTGATAAGAAAATCGAAAATGCAAGAGTTGTAACTGCAAAAGCTGCTGACGATATGCTTAATATAAGTGGTGTTAAAGCATCATTTGTAATATCAAATATTAAAGACAATTTAGTTAATATTTCGGCACGCTCTTTAGGTGAAGAGAATGTTCAGCTCATCACCGAAAAATTGGGCGGTGGCGGTCACAGTACAATGGCTGCTTGTCAACTCGAAGATGTGTCTTTACAAGAAGCACTTGAAAAATTAAAGGGTGCAATAGACGAATATTACGAAGAAAAGTAAAGGAGAAATTAAAATGGACGTAGTATTAAACAGTGATGTAAAAGGTCTTGGAAAAAAAGGTGAAAAGGTAAGCGTTTCTGAGGGTTATGCAAGAAACTTTCTTTTTCCAAGAAAATTAGCAAGTGAAATAAATGCACAGCTTATTTCAGAGCTTAAAAACAAGGAATCTTCAGAAAAATTCAAAGCAGATGAAGAATTAAAAGCGGCAAAGCAAAATGCTGAAAAAATCAACGGTCAGACTATTGCTCTTAAAGCAAAGGGTGGCGCAAACGGTAAGCTTTTCGGCTCAATTACTGCAAAAGAAATTGCAGTTGAGGTTAATAAAAAATTTGGCATTACTGCAGATAAAAGAAAAATTTTAGTTGATGATATCAAAGCATTTGGTACATACAACGCACAGGTTAAGCTTCATCCGAAAGTAACTGCAGATTTTAAAGTACAAGTAACAGAATTATAATTTATATTTAGTATATTTTCTAATTGGTGAAAAAGATATGGCAGAAAAAGATTTAACAACAACCAATGCTGATATTTATAAAGATAAATTCAGCTTCACTGCAGAGCAAGCAATTTTAGGCTCAGTTCTCATTGACCCTGAATGCTTGAGCCGTGTAATTTCTATTATTACACCCGAAGCATTTTATTACCCTCAGCATAAAGAAATTTTTAAAGTTATGGTCACTCTTGACACTTTGGGCTCAAGAATTGACGCACTCGTAATTTTAGAAAGATTAAAAGAGCAGGGTATATTTGACGAAGAAACAGGTAAGAACTATTTAGCACAGTTGGCTCAAGCAGTACCATCAACGGCTAATGTTGAAAATTATTGTAAAATTGTTCAGGATAATTTCTACATAAGAAGACTTATTGATATTTCTCAGGATACTATAGACTCAGCTTCATCAGGCGTTGAGGCAGATGTTTTATTAGAATCAGCAGAACAAAGCATTTATAATCTTCGTAAGGGTAAATCTACAAGCTCAATTCAAAGACTCAGCGATGTTATCACAAATGAAGTTTATCCTACACTTTCAAATATTACTTCTGAAAACGCTGAAGATTTCAAGGGTATTCCGACAGGCTTTTCAAAGCTCGATGAAATTATTTCAGGGCTTAACCGTTCAGACCTTGTTTTAATTGGTGCCCGTCCTGCTATGGGTAAGACAAGCTTTGCTTTAAATATTGCCCGTAATGTTGGTATGACCGGTAAAAAAGTCGTTTTCTTCTCATTAGAAATGTCAAACGAGCAGTTGGCGTCCCGTGTTCTTTCTACCGAGGCTCGTGTTGAAAGCAACAAGCTTCGTTCAGGTAACATCAGTCAGGCAGAGTGGCAGCGTTTAGCAGAAGCTACAAATCTTTTAGCATCAAGATGTGAGCTTTATTTTGACGATACATCAACAATTACAGTTCCTGAAATTAAAGCTAAAATCAGAAGAATGAAAAATGTTGACTGTATTATTATTGACTACTTAGGTCTTATGCAGACTGCAGATAAAAATATTAAGGGTAATCGTGTTCAGGAAATTACAGAAATTACCCGTAGTTTAAAGCTTTTAGCTAAAGATCTCAAAATTCCTGTAGTTGTTTGCTGTCAGCTTTCCCGTGGACCTGAAAAGAATGGTAAAGCTTCAAACAGACCAATGCTTTCTGACCTTCGTGACTCAGGTTCTATTGAGCAGGACGCAGATATTGTTATGATGCTTTACAGAGAGGGCTATTATAAAAACGATAAGCAAAATGCTGAAGAAGTAGATATGTCACAAGCTGATGTTGATGTTGCTAAAAACCGTCACGGTCCAACAGAAAGAATTAAGCTTCACTGGGACGGTCAGTTTACACTCTTCTCAACCCTGGAGTATCGTGATGAATACTGATAATTCATTAGTTTACGAAAAAGCAAAAAAGGCAATAGAGAAATATGCAATGCTGAAAAAGGGGAGCAAGGTTATTGTCGGGCTTTCTGGCGGTGCAGATTCTGTTTGCCTTTTGCATTTTCTTAATTCAATAAAAAATGAATATGATTTGACTATTGTTTCTGCTCATATAAATCACGGAATTCGTGGTGACGAAGCAGATAATGATGCCCGTTTTTCAAGAGAGCTTTCTGAAAGCCTGAATATAGAATTTAAGCTTTTGGAGGTTGATTGTATAAAAGAGGCAAAAGAAAATAACGAAACCGTTGAAGAAGCAGGGCGAAGAATTCGTTATGAATTTTTTTCTTCACTTGCAGATGGCGAAAATTCTGTTATTGCTACTGCTCATAACAGTAATGATAATATGGAAACTGTTATTTTCAATCTTACCCGTGGGGCTTCTTTAAGCGGCGCAAAGGGTATTCCTCCAAAGCGTGAAAATATTATAAGACCGCTTATTTTTTGCAGCCGTGAAGAAATTGAAGAATATTGCAAAGGAAATTCATTATCTTTTGTTACCGATAGTACAAATTTAAGTGATGACTACACGAGAAACAAAATTCGTCATCTTGTTATACCTGAATTGAAGAGAATAAACAGTAATGCAGAAGCTGCTTTTTCCCGTTTTTCTGAAAGTGTCAGAAGTGATGCAGAATATTTAGATGAATTAGCACAGGAGGCTTTTAAAAAAGCAGAAATAAACGAGAATTCTTATAGCGTCAGTGTTTTGAATTCATTCCATAAAGCAATTAAAAACAGAGTTATTTTTAAAGCAATAGAGAAATTTTCAGGCGAAACACCTGACAGTAAAAAAATACAGGCAGTTTTTGATTGCATAGATGGAAATTCTAAAATTCAGCTTTACAAAAATTGTTATGCGGAAACAAAAAACGGTGTTTTAAAGCTTTTTAGTGATGTCAATAATATATGTGAAAAGAAAGAAAAAATTGAATTGCCTGAAAAGGTTTTTAATTGTGAATTCAAGGGTTATTCAATAAAAAGCGAGCTTTATGAAAATATTTCACAAAAAGTTAATGATTTACTATTGGATAATTTAATAGATTGTGATACAATATATGGAAATTTGGTTTTAAGAACTCGTGAAGAGGGTGACAAAATCACACTTCGCAAAAGGAATGTTACTAAAACCTTAAAAAAACTTTTTATTGAAGAAAATATTCCAAAAGAAGAAAGAGAAAAAATTCCTGTTATTGCGGATGATAACGGAGTTGTGTGGGTTTTCGGTTTTGGCGTTAATAAGAAAAATGCAAAAACTGAAAACACGAAAAATATATTGTCTGTGAAGGGCGAGAAATATGGTTTCACAAAAAATGAATGAGGATATTAAAAAAGTTCTTATTGACGAAAATGAGCTTAATGCTGTTGTAAAACGCTTAGGCGAACAGATAACTGCAGATTACAAAGGCAAAGAGGTTCTTTTAATCGGTATTTTAAAGGGTTCAGTTATTTTTATGGCAGACCTTATGAGAGCGATTGATTTGCCTTGCAATATTGATTTTATGGCAGTTTCAAGCTATGGCAGCGGAACAGAAAGCTCCGGCAGAGTCAAAATCAATAAGGATTTGGATAATGATATAAAGGATAAAGATATAATCATTATCGAAGATATTTTAGATAGTGGTAAAACTCTTTATTATATAAGAGATATTCTCTCCGCAAGAAAACCGGCTTCAATAAAAATCTGCACTCTTTTCGATAAACCTGAAAGACGCGAGGCTGACATTAAGGCAGATTATGTTGGTTCATTAGTGCCAAATGAATTCATTGTAGGCTATGGCTTGGATTATTCTGAATATTACAGAAATTTGCCATTTATAGGCGTACTTAAAGAAAGTGTTTATGAGAATAATAACTAATATAAGCATTTGTGTTAGTTTTATTTATAAAATAAAAAGCAAATAAAAGTAGGTGACTTACTATTAAATTCAATGATAAGCTCAAGGCAGTGTTGCCTTATATTCTTATTCCTTTAATGGTTTTCGGTTTAATTTTTCTTTATTCCGGTTCGGGCTCAACAGAAAAATTAGAATATTATCAGGTAATTGAATTATTTGATAAAGGCGAAGTCAGTGAATACGAATTAAACATAGGTACAGGTGCTCTTACCTATACACTTAATGACAGTAGCAAGGGAAGATATTCTGTCCCGAATGTCAGTATGTTTATTAATGATATTCACGAGGATGTAGTCGAATATAACCGTGAGAATCCTGACACACCAATTAAATATAACTATGTTTCAGGTGCGTCATATTCATTTTGGCTTCAGATAATTCCTGTTGCACTTTGTGTTATTGCTGCAATTGCATTTGGATTTATTTTTATGAAGAAAATGAATAATTCCATTACAAGCGAAAACAACAGGGCAATGGGCTTTGGTAAAGCAAGAGTTAAATTCGGTGCCGATGAAAAAAGAAAAACAACCTTTGATAAGGTTGCAGGTGCCGATGAAGAAAAAGAAGAATTACAAGAAATTGTTGAGTTCTTAAGAGACCCGCAAAAGTTTACAGATCTTGGCGCGAGAATTCCTAAAGGTGTTCTTTTAGTTGGCCCTCCGGGTACAGGTAAAACTCTTTTGGCTCGTGCTGTTGCAGGCGAAGCAGATGTACCATTCTTCTCAATTTCGGGTTCTGACTTCGTTGAAATGTATGTCGGCGTTGGTGCTTCCCGTGTCCGTGACCTTTTCGACCAGGCAAAGAAAAGCTCACCATCAATTATTTTTATTGATGAAATTGATGCTGTAGGTCGTCACAGAGGTGCAGGTATGGGTGGCGGCCACGATGAAAGAGAGCAGACTTTAAACCAATTACTCGTTGAAATGGACGGCTTCGGCAACAATGAGGGTGTAATTATTATTGCAGCTACAAACCGTGCTGATATATTAGACCCTGCACTTTTAAGACCTGGTCGTTTTGACAGACGCGTTACAGTTGGTCGCCCTGACTTGAAGGGTAGAGAAGAAATTTTAAAGGTACACGCAAAAAATAAACCACTCGCACCGGATGTTGACTTAAAGAGCATTGCTCACGGTACAATTGGTTTTGTTGGTGCAGACCTTGAAAATCTTCTTAACGAAGCAGCACTTTTAGCTGCAAAGCGTAATAAAAAAGCAATTACAATGGTAGAAATCGACGAAGCGACAATTAAGGTTGAAGTCGGTGCTGAAAAGAAATCACACAGAATTACAGAAAAGGATAAGAGAATTACTGCATACCACGAAGCAGGTCACGCAGTTTCTGCTTATTACCTTGAACACTGTGAGCCTGTTTATGAAATTTCTATTATACCTCGCGGTATGGCAGGCGGTTACACTCTTTACAGACAACAAGAGGATACTGCTCATATGCTCAAATCTGCAATGATTGACAGAATTGTTACATCAATGGGTGGTAGAGTTGCAGAACAAATCACTTTTGGTGATATTTCAACAGGTGCTTCGCAGGATATTTCAACCTCAACAGATATTGCTCGTTCAATGGTTACCCGTTACGGTATGAGTGAAAAGTTAGGTCCTGTGCTCTATGGTAAGGATAACGACGAAGTATTCTTAGGTATGGATTACAGCCACACAAAGAACTACTCAGAAGCTTATGCTAATACTATTGATGATGAAGTTAAAAGAATTCTTACAGAGTGCTACAATAAGTGCGAACAGCTTCTTACAGAGCATAATGACAAGCTCGTTCTTATTGCAGAAACACTTATTAAGAAAGAAAAAATCAATGGTGCTCGTTTCTTGGAGCTTATGGATGAAAACTATGACCCTGAGAACGATAAAGAAGACGAGGAAATTAAAGAAGATACAACCCCAAATGACCAGGAAAAAACAGAAGAAGCTGCTACTGAAATGGCAGATGAGGCTGTTAATGTAACAGAAAATCCTGTTCCATCAGTTACTGAAGAAGTAATTGATGGTGAAGATAAGCAGGAGGAATAAACACTTTTTTAGCAGTCTGATTGCTATGTGTTGACATCTGAAAATTTAACAACTATAATATAATTAGAAAATGGTGAAAGGGGTGTCGTTTAATGTGTACAAGAAACCAGTTGTTTGATATAACAGCGAAGATTGCTCAGCTTTCAAAAAACATTTTTGGCAATAAGCTTGAAGTTGTTCTTCTCTATGGCTCCTATGCAAGAGGGGAAGAAACAAGTGAATCTGATGTTGACATTATGGTTTTGGCAAATATACCGAAAGAGGAACTTTCTTTGTATAAAAAGCCATTTATCGCTTTGACATCTGAATTAGGGCTTTTGTATGATGTTGTTATTACTGTTACATTAAAAGACACCGAGACTTTTAATCGTTATCTTGATGCTGTTCCTTTTTACAGTTCGGTGAAGCGGGAGGGGATAAAGATTGCTGTCTGAAGAAAAAATCAGTTTATCAAAAACCCGTCTTGATATTGCAAAAGAAAGAGTTTTTTTCGCAGAGGAAATTTTAAATCTTGGTGATTATAAAACAGTTGCCAATCGTTCATATTATGCAATATTTTCTGCTATGCGTGCAGTTTTGGCGTTGGATGGTTTCGATTCTAAAAAACATTCTGGCATAATTGCTGAATTCAGAAAGAATTATTTAAAAACTGGAGTTTTAAATAAAGACCTATCTTTGATTATTGATTCACTTGTAGAAATTCGTCAGGGTAGTGATTATGATGATTTTTACATTGTATCAAAAGAAGAAGTTAAAGAACAACTCAAAAACGCAAAGGAATTTATAAAAGAAGTTGAAAGTTTTCTGAAAACAAAATATTAAATAAGTAAACACCTTAACAATTTTTGAATTTGTTAAGGTGTTTTTCTTTTTTTTAGTATCAATTTTTTATCCAACAATTTTCGCATATATTCTTTGTGCAGTAGCGATAATTTTTTATTGCTTCTTGTTTACCTAAAATTTCTAAAGGTGTGTTACTGTATGGTAACAAATATCTATCTATTATTAAGTCAATGAGCTTATTTGTACTTTCAGGTGTTTCCAATTGCCAATCAAACAAAGCATTTTTCTTAGCATAAAGCTCCCAATCAAATTTATTGAAATCGGTTGTTTCTAATTCTTCGTCATAACAGCATATCAGTTCTTCTTCTGATAGTTTATGTATCTGAATTTGAAAACAATAAAGGTCAGAATAAGAATTTTTATCTACCCCAAACACTAAAAGGGTATCTGGGGCGATTTCTTTTCTCCATTGATTACTGCGTTTTTTAAAACCCAATGGTTTAAGTCTATTAGAAAAAAGATTTATAAATTCTTTTCGTTTTTCTTTTACAATTCTTAATAATTCATCTTTTTCAATGCTTTTATATTCGTTATAAATATCTTGAATCTGTTGTTTTACTGATGCTTCATCGCTAATAGATGCTATTTCTGCATAATACCTTAAATTGATTCCATCAGACGATTTTCCGTAGTTGTTAAAATATGCTTCATCACCCATCATAAATGCGGTCGAACAGTATCCGTAAATTATGGATATTAGATTGTTGGTTATTGAAAGGTTTACAATAAAGGCAGTTTTTTCGGTAACCTTTTTAAAAAAGTGTAAAGGGTTCTTTTTTGCTTCTTTAAAATCTGAATTTAATAAAAGCTTTTTGTAGGTATCTAATTGTTTGTGCATTCAAATTCTCCCAAATACAAATATTACTTTATACAATATCACTCGGTTTTCCTTCAAAAACTATTGTTAATATACCATCTGTTACAGATATTTCGCTTTCTTTTCCTAAAAATTCATTGCTAACACCAAGTGGAAAGTCAGGTGAAATTTCTGCGTTATCTAACGGATATAAAAGTCCGTTTATTGTAACACCCTTTGCTATACCCGAAAGAGCAAAAACTGAAATATAACCTTTTGCAGTTTTCTTGAATTTTATGCCGGAATTTTTTATAGCAGTAACAGTGTGATTATCATCACAAATATAAGCAATACCGCCATTCTGAGCTACATAAGTAGCAGATTGTATTGTAGCAACTGTGTGGTCTAATCTGCCACCGATTGCACCGTAAATTATGAATTTTTTGTAGCCTTTCTGAAAGCCTATTTTTATGGCTAAAAGTGTGTCAGTATCGTCTTTTTTCACAGGGTGCTTTACAATGCTTTCGCTATCGGGAACACTGCCTAGAGAATCAAAATCACCGACAACTAAATCGGGTTTTATGTTAAGCTTTTTGAGTGTGCTGTAACCACCATCAGCCGCAATAATCAAGTCGTTTTCTTGTGGCTTGAAATCAGTGATGGAACACTCCAAAGCACCGAATATATAACAAGTTTTCATATTATCACCAAAAATAAAAATTAAAAATTGAAAATTGAAAATTAAAAATTTCGGGGCTACGCCGTAATTATAATATCATAAAATAAAACTACATCTGGTCATTTAGAACTTTTAGATAATCTTTAAATGATAGAATGTAGTCTTTTTATTTATATTAAAATATAATCAAACGCGAAGCGTTTCCTTAATTCTGCATTCTGCACTCTGCATTTTGCATTATCTTTTAATTCTGTTTTGCAGAATTAAAAGATTCCGTATGTCACAAGTGACATAATAATTCCTGCAATGAACACACCGAGTGCGATAATTGGCAAGCACTTTTTAAAGCGTAAGTCCATAAGTGCGGCAATTAAAGCGCCTGTCCAACCACCGGTGCCGGGGAGAGGGATTGCAACAAAAAGCAAAAGTCCCCATTCCTTATATTTTTGCATTGTGCCTTTTTTCTTATCAGAACGAGCTTCTAATTTTTCTACAACTTTTTTTAAATGCTTATTCTTTCTCATAAAAGCAAAAATTTTTCTTATGAAAAGAAGAATAAACGGTATCGGAATCATATTAGCAATGTAGCAAATTAAAAAAGCCTTAATGAAATCAATTTCTAAAAGGAATGAAGCAATCATTCCGCCCCTGAGCTCTAATACAGGAAAAAGTGAAATAACAAAGGCAATTAACTCCGGTGGAATTTCATTTTTCAAGAACTCTACGACAGATGTTACTATTTCTTGTACCATTTTATACCTCTTCAGCGGATATCAATCCGTTTTTAATAAGATGCTCTCTTGCATCGTGAAGAATTGTTTTATCGTTCTCAAATTTCAGGTTTTTATAAGCGTTTTCGTAGGTGAGCCAGATGTAATCTTCAATTTCTTCCTTTTGAATAATTGTCTGAGTATCATCGGTTTTTGCAACAAAAACATAAACGGTTTTATGAATTCTGTTCTGAATTGTATATTCAGATTTTGAAACAAAGTCAGGAATTATATCAATATGAATTCCTGTTTCCTCCAATACCTCACGCTTTGCAGTATCTTCTGCAGTTTCGCCATCTTCCATATGACCTTTTGGAAAGCCCCAGTTAGAGCTACGATTGTTTTTTATAAGAAGATAACGAATCTGACCGTTGATGTTTCGGTAGATGACCGCACCGCAAGAGCGTTCATATCTACACTCTAAATTGTACTTTCTGCCCTCTGTAATGAATGAAATTGCGTCACGGATTTCGCAATCAATAAATCTTTTTGATTTTGGTGCCGCAATCAATTTAACCTCGCCGTTATCAAGGAAACGGACAGAAGCAATAACTCTGCCGTCAAAGTGCTGAACAGGGTTGTCAATTCCCATTACAAGAACGCCGCTAATGGGAGAGTAGGGCATAAACTTGCCAATCGGCTGACCGTGGTTGAGCTTGTAAACTCTGCCCGTGTCACCCAACGGAGTGCCCACTTGCTCAGTAATACTGAGTCTTATTAATTTGCCTAACATGAAATAAACCTCACAAATAAAAAACAAAATCTACCAATTATTATAACTCTAAATGCTTTTTCTTGCAATATCTAAACTTGATATTTTAAGAAATTTTTTAGAAATTTCTTAAAATATCCGAAAGTTATCGAGGCAATATGTTTCTTTAGGAGAAACATATTGCCTCGATGTATTGATTAAAGTTCTTTGAAAATTTTATTTATTTCTACTGCCTGACCGCAAGTCATTGCACCCTCAGTGCATTTGTTAACATAACAGCTCGGACCATAGAAATTGAAAATAGTCGGGTCTGCTTTGCGGAGCTTTTTGAGCATATCAACCGCAAAATCTCTGATTTCCCATTGTGCACGGTTGCAGGAACGCAATTTCATAAATAAAAGTAATTCTCTGCCGTTGATAGTTGTAACAAAATCAACAGTGTTACCGCTTAATTGAATATAAGCTAAAAGACCGTCAGTGATGCCTTGTTCTTTTAAACTGTCATAAAGGTCAGCAGTTTTCTCAAATGCTGCTTTATAGCGTTCTAAAAGCTCAGGCTTTTTAACAATAGTTTCAGGTAAAATAAATCTTCTTCTGTTAGTAAGAGTAAGTGACGGAATGCCAATTGATTGAATTCTGTGACGCGCAAAGTGTGTAAGACAAGAAAGAGAAACATTGTTGATTCTGAATGTGAATGTAACAGCCTCAAGAGGTCTTTGTCTTTTTGAGTTGATAACCTCTTTTATGATTTTTGCACATTCTGCTTCGTCGCTGATGATGTTTTCAATCTGAGCAGTAGGTAAGCCTAATGACTCAATAAGAGCAGCCCTTGCCACACATTGTGAAGCATTTGGTGTGTAGTTAAGCAATTCAACTGCTTCTTCACTTTCAATAAGAGAATCATCTCTCTTGTAAGAGAAACGCGGAACATCCTGCATAGCTGGACGGCGGGTTTCAAAATCTGTGAAAATACCTGGGGTTAATTTCTGAGCCTGCTCATAAAGAGAAAGACCTAAATTTTTGATTTCAGGGAAAGAAGAGCCTCTGCCGTAAATCATTGCATAAAGCATATTTGTGAGCTCTCTTGCATTGAGTGTGCAGTAGAAGTTACTGTAAAGAGAATAAGGAAGAATGAAACGGGCATCTTCTTTAGGAATACCCTTGTCAATAAAATCACGGTATTCAGAGTAGAGATAATTCATATGCTCTATGTACTTGTCCTGAACTGACTTGGATTCAAACTTCGGAATGAAATAACCAAGCTCACCAAAATCAACATATCTTCTTGATTTTACAGTGAAAGAAGCAAGTCTGAATTCTATTACAAATTGCTCAACAAGAACAGAAACATTCTGAAAAGCTAAGTTAAACACAGTGTGCTCAACGGTAGAAGTGTGACCGGAGCGTGTTACCTTAGAAATAAGATTTGCATTCTTACTTGCATCTTTAGAAAGCTCAAGAATTTCGAGTGCAGTACCAGGTTGTGTTGAAATTCTGCCGGAAGCAGCAGGGATTTGTTCGCCTGTGTCAGTAAGTCCGACAATAACTGCTTTTGAGTTAGTATTGAATTCGGTAGTCATTTAGTTACCTCCGTTTCGATGTGATGAAACACACCTTTTTAAACCAATTCTTTCGCCATTTTACCACATTTTATTTAATTCTGCAATAGTATTTTCATTTTTGATGGAATCAAATTGCAACATATTGTAGAAATTCAAGAAAAAATAATAAAAATATTAAAAAATATACAAAATATATGGTGTTTTAATATTGAAATTATAATGCAAATATGGTATTATATTTTTAATTGTGGGAATATGTGCTTTTGTGACTTTTTTCTGCGAAAATTCAAAGCTTAAAAATGTCATAAAATGTTGAATTTGTTAGTCTTTATGTACTTTTTTCTACAATGTTTTTTCACTTTTGAATTATGAATTCTGAAAGGGGTAACAGACTATGGCAATTATAAAAAAGGAAGCTTATTACAACTCCTCAACAGGTGTTAATAAAATTCGTGCTTTAATCTGGTCAGATGATGAGGTTGAGCCTATCGGCATTTTTCAAATCGCTCATGGTGTAAGTGAGCATATTGACCGCTACGACCATTTTGCAAGATTTTTGGCTGAAAGAGGCTACATAGTTTGCGGTAATGACCATTTAGGTCACGGTAAATCTGTTTCTTCACCAGAAGATTTAGGCTTTACAGCAGAAGAAGATGGCTTCCGTCGATTTGTTGATGATATGCATATTCTTTATAATATTATGCACAAGCGTTACCCTGATTTAAAATATTATCTGTTCGGTCACAGTATGGGCTCATTCTGTGCAAGAGTATATGCCGCTTCCTTCAGTGAAGATTTGTCAGGTCTTATTATCTGCGGTACAGGTCAGGCTCCTAATGGTCTTGAATTTGCAATTAACACTTTAAGAGAATTAACAGTGAAATTCGGACCAAGAACAAGAAATAAGATAATGGCAGGCTCGCTCAATAAAGTTTCTTCTTTAGGTATTAAAGATAAAACTTCAGATTTAGATTGGTTAAGCTACAACAAAAAGAATGTTGAAGCTTATAAAAACGACCCACTCTGCGGAATTGAGTTGACTCTTGCAGGTATGCGAGATTTAGCGTCAATCGCTCTTTTGGCTTGTGACAAATTATGGCCTGCAAGTGTAAGAGTAGGGCTTCCGATTTTAATAATTTCAGGTGGTGAGGACCCGATTGGTATGAACGGTAAAGGTCCTGTTGCCTGTGCAGATAGTTTAATAATGTGCGGTCATGACCCGGAGGTAATAGTTTACCCCGCTATGCGTCACGAAATCTTAAATGAAGAGGCAAACGAAAAGGTTTACCTTGACATTTTAGGCTTTCTTAATACTGCATCATTCTGAAAGGTAGTTAATAAGCTTGCAAGAAAATAAATTTTTCGTTTCCGAAAAAGAAATGTCGGAACAAAACGAATTTAAACAAAAAGTAAAAAGTATTATATCCAGCAGATTTAAAGATAAAGAACCCAAAGCATTTGTTCACACTTATGGCTGTCAGGGTAATGTTGCTGACAGTGAGCATATAAAGGGCCAACTCGTAGAAATGGGCTATTCACTCACAGAAGAATCAGAAAATGCCGATATAATTATTTATAACACCTGTGCAATCCGTGAACACGCAGAGGACAGAGTTTTCGGTAATGTCGGTGCATTAAAAACTTTAAAAAAGAAAAATCCGAATTTAATAATAGGTCTTTGTGGTTGTATGATGCAACAAGAGCATATAGCTGAAAAGATAAAAAACAGTTACCCTTATGTAAATCTCGTGTTTGGAACACACGCACTTCATAAATTACCGGAATTACTTTTTAAGGTTTTCAAAACTAAAAAAAGAGTTTTCTCAATAGAAGAGTGCGATGGCGTAATTGCCGAGGGTATGCCGAATGAACGCGATAGCGGTGAAAACGCCTGGCTTCCTATTATGTACGGTTGCGATAATTTCTGTTCTTATTGTGTTGTACCTTATGTAAGAGGCAGAGAGCGAAGCCGTGAGGCAGATGTAGTTTTAAAAGAAGCCGAAAGCTTAATTAAAGAGGGCTACAAAAAAATCACTCTTTTAGGTCAGAATGTTAATTCTTACGGAAAAAGCTTAGAAAACGGAATTAACTTTGCAGAGCTTGTCAGAAGACTTGATGCAATTGAGGGCGATTATACATTCGATTTTATGACTTCTCACCCGAAAGATTGCACAAAAGAGCTGATTGATGTTTTAGCTTCTTCAAAGCATTTCTGCGGACATTTACATTTACCTGTTCAATCCGGAAATAATAGAATTCTTGAAGAGATGAACAGAAAATATACAAGAGAGCATTATTTAGAATTAGTAAATTATGCAAAGGAAAAAATTCCGGGTGTCGATATAACAACTGACATTATTGTAGGCTTCCCCGGTGAAACCTATGAGGAATTTTTAGATACAGTTTCTCTTGTTAAAGAAGTGAAATACGGCTCAATGTTTACCTTTATTTATTCAAAACGAAAAGGAACAAAAGCCGCTTCTTATGAAGACAATATCTCAAAAGAAGAAAAAACAAAATGGTTTATGAAGCTTCTTAAAGTTCAGGAAGAGCTTACTAAATAAACAATGTTTCATTGTGAAATTTTTTATAAAAGAAAGGAAGTATAACAATGAGTGTTATCGAACTTACAAGACAATTAGGCGCAGCAATACAAGCTGACGAACGCTACAAGGCTTTTGACGAAGCTAAAAAAGCAAATGATGCAGATAAGGAATTAAACGACCTTATCGGTAAAATTAACCTTGTTCAGCTCAACTACCAGCAAGAAGCTTCAAAAGGCGAAGAGGCTGACGAAAAGGTAATGGAAAACTACGGTAAAGAATTTGAAGAGCTTTATCGTGCAGTAATGCTTAACGGTAATATGGTTAAGTTTGAAGCAGCAAAAACTGCTATTGATGATATGATGAATGAAATTATGGGTATTCTCGCTCTTTGCATTGACGGACAAGACCCTGCAACCTGTGAGCCAGCTCACGAGCATTCATGTGGCGGTAGCTGTGATAGCTGCGGCGGTTGCCACTAATAATTGATTTTTAAATTTATTCAGAATTTAGTTGAGGTGTAGTATGGCTGGTCTCTCTCCTATGATGGAGCAATATTTTCAGATTAAAAAAGAATATGCCGATACTCTGTTGTTTTTCAGATTAGGCGACTTTTACGAAATGTTCTTTGAGGATGCTAAAATTGCATCTAAAGAGCTTGAATTGGTCCTTACAGGCAGAGATTGCGGTCAGGAGGAAAGGGCACCAATGTGCGGTGTTCCTTTCCACAGCGCCGATACTTACATAGCAAAGCTCGTGTCCCGTGGCTACAAGGTAGCAATCTGTGAACAGGTTGAAGATCCTGCTCAGGCAAAGGGCATTGTAAAAAGAGATGTCGTAAGAATTGTAACACCCGGTACAGTAATTGAAAGCAGTATGCTTGATGAAGGTAAAAATAACTTTTTGGCATCTGTTTATATTACAGATAAATCCTGCGGTGCGGCATTTGTCGATGTTTCGACAGGTGAAGTTCATCTCGATTCATTTAATGATGCTTCAGACGCAGCTCGTCTTATGAATCAGTTAGGTTGCTTTGACCCAAGCGAAGTTTTGCTTAACAAATATGCGTCTTCCATTAAAGAAATCGTAAATTTTGTAAAAGACAGATTGTCTGCAAGATATCAGGTTTTAAGTGATGACGAATATAACGAAGCACTCTGTAAAAATGCAGTTGTTTCACACATTGATGAGAATTCAGAAGAATTTGCAGAGTTTAACAGAAATAATGCATTGCTTTTAGCATTTGGCTCTGCACTTAACTATTTAGAAAATGCACAAAAAACAAAGTTAGAAAATATTAACGAGGTTGAATTTTTTGGTGCAGATAAATTCCTTAATTTAGATTTAACTGCAAGAAGAAATTTAGAGCTTACAGAAACACAGATAAGACGCGAAAAGAAAGGCAGTCTTTTATGGGTGTTAGACCATACAAAAACAGCAATGGGTAAACGCCTTATAAGAAACTGGGTTGAACAACCGCTTCTTAATTACTCTCTCATTTCTGCAAGACAGAATGCAGTAGAAGAGCTTACAAACAACACTATTCTTTTAGATACTGAAATGTCACTTCTTTCTGATATGTACGATTTAGAAAGAATTATGACAAGAATTGTTTATGGTACAGCTAATGCAAAAGAGCTTCGTACCTTAAGCCTTACTATTGATAAGCTTCAGGGCATTAAAGCATCTTTAAGTGCTGTAAAATCAAAAATGCTTAATGAGATTTATGAAGAAATTGATTTATTGGAAGATGTCAATTCTCTCATAAATTCTGCAATAGTTGACGAGCCACCCCTCACTGTAAGAGAGGGTGGAATGATAAGAAAAGGCTATAATGAGGAGCTTGACTCTCTTCACGATATTGTTGAAAACGGCAAAGGCTATTTAACTGCTGTTGAACAATCTGAGCAAGAGAAGACAGGTATTAAAAAACTTAAAATAGGCTATAACCGAGTATTCGGATATTATATAGAGGTAACTAACTCCTTTAAGGACTTAGTACCGGAGCATTATATAAGAAAACAAACTCTCGCGAATTGCGAAAGATATATAACTCAGGAGTTAAAAGAGCTTGAGTCAAAGGTTTTAGGCGCACAGGAAAGAATTGTAAGAATTGAATTTGAATTATTTTCTGAAATCCGCACTAAAATCGCAAACGAGCTTGAAAGAGTCCGAGTTACAGGTAAAGCGGTTGCAAGACTTGATGTTCTTTGTTCACTCGCTTACACCGCAGTTACAAATAACTATGTAAGACCAACTGTTGACACATCAGATGATGTTATAATAAAAGACGGCAGACACCCTGTAGTTGAGCTTATGCTCGGCGGTGCACCGTTTGTACCAAATGATACTCATTTAGATTGTGGCGATTACAGAAGTGCAATAATTACCGGTCCTAATATGGCAGGTAAATCTACATATATGCGTCAGGTAGCGTTAATTGTGTTAATGGCACAAATCGGTAGCTTTGTTCCTGCAAGCAGTGCAAAAATAGGTATTGTAGATAAAATCTTTACCCGTGTAGGTGCTTCTGACGACTTGTCACAAGGTCAGTCAACCTTTATGCTTGAGATGACCGAGGTTGCAGATATTTTAAAGAACGCAACAGCTAAAAGCTTAATTGTATTCGATGAAATTGGTCGTGGTACTTCAACCTTTGACGGTATGAGTATTGCAAGAGCAGTTTTAGAATATACAGCAGATAAAAAGAAAATCGGTGCAAAAACTCTTTTTGCAACTCACTATCACGAATTGACCGAGCTTGAAAACACAGTCGATGGTGTTAAGAATTACAACACATCAGTAAAAAAACGCGGTGATGATATTACATTCTTAAGAAGAATTGTAAAAGGTGCCGCAGATGGTAGCTACGGTGTAGAGGTTGCAAAGCTCGCAGGTATTCCGAAAGTAGTTGTTGAAAATGCAAAGGTGATTTTAAAATCATTAGAAGAACAGCAACGAGTTAATTTAGGCACTGCACCAAAAGCAGTTGAAGTAGAAGAAGAACCGGAAGAATTGCAACTTTCATTCTCTCAGAGTGGTAAAGAAAGCTTTATTGAAAAAGTAAAAAACATAGATGTAAACACCCTTACACCTATTGAAGCATTAACTAAGCTTTTCGAGCTTCAGAAAGAAGCAGAAAACATTTAATTTATTAAAAATTTACGAAAGGGGGCGTTCGCTGTGGCGAGAATAAATGTGTTGCCAAAAAATATTGCAGATTTAATTGCGGCAGGTGAAGTAGTAGAACGCCCATCTTCTGTAATAAAAGAATTTTTAGAGAACTCAATTGATGCAGGCTCTAAAAACATTACCGTAGAAATTAAAAACGGCGGTAAAACTTACATAAGAGTAACTGATAATGGTTGCGGTATAGAGAAAGATGATGTAAGAAAAGCATTTTTAAGTCACGCTACGAGTAAAATCAGCTCAGCTGATGATTTAGACAGTATCAGTACATTAGGCTTTCGTGGTGAAGCTTTAGCTTCTGTTGCCGCAGTTGCCAAAGTAGAGCTTCTCACAAGAACAGAAAATGAAGAAATTGGTGTTTCTTATAAAATCTTCGGTGGTGAAGAGGTTGAGCTTGCAGAGGCAGGTTGCCCTGTTGGTACAACGCTTATTGTAAGAGATTTATTCTTCAACATCCCTGCAAGAATGAAGTTTTTGAAAAAAGATGTTCAGGAGGGTAACTACATAGCATCTATTTTAGAAAAAATAGCTGTTTCTTACCCACACATTTCTTTTAAATTCATAAGAGATGGTAAGCTTAATTTTTCAACGCCTGGCGATGGTGATTTAAAATCTGCAATTTATGCAGTGTTCGGCAAAGAATATACTGAGGGCTTGCTTCCTGCAGAATATGAGGGTAACGGGATTTCTGTTACAGGCTTTACAGGTAAACCGACTGCAGGCAGAGGTAGCAGAAGCGGTCAGCATTTCTTTGTAAACGGCAGATATATTAAAAGTCCGATGTGCATTACGGCACTCGAAACTGCTTATAAAAATTCAATTATGGTCGGCAAATTTCCTCCGTGTGTAATATTTATAAAACTTCCTTTTTCAGCAGTAGATGTCAATGTTCACCCTGCAAAGACAGAGGTAAGATTTTTTGAGGAAAAGAAAGTATTTGATGCAGTTTACGGTGCGGCACTTAATGCATTGACATTAGATACACGCCCTAAAGCTTCCTTTTCAGTTGCAAAAGCCTTTATGCCTGAGGTGGTTAAGGGTGAGCAATTAAAAATTAGTGAAACAGTAACAGAGAAAAAAGACGAAGTAAAATTCGAGGAAGAAAAGAAAACTGTAATTACTGAAAAAACTGAAGCTAAAGCACCGTCTTTGGTAACCCCCAAACCTGAAACGGTTGTTAAAGAGCCGATTTCAACTAAGCTTACATTCAATTCACGAGAAGCCCAAACGCTTGATTTTCTCAAGGATGAATATGTAAATAAGAATGAAAAGCAGTTTAATATTTCAATAAATGTAAATCCTGATGCTTCTTCAACCGAAGAACCAAAAGCTTCAAAAACAGAGGTTGTAACCGAAAAAGATGAAGAAGTGCAAATCGCAACCGAAGAAGCAACACCTGTTCCTGATTTCAGAATAGTCGGGGAAGCATTTAAAACATATATATTTGCAGAGCTTGAAAACAAGCTTCTTATGATAGATAAGCACGCGGCACACGAAAGAATGTTGTTTGAAAAGTTTAAATCACAGATGAAATCTTTTCAGCAGATGCTTTTAGTCCCTGTTACCGTGTCTTTGTCGCCGGATGAATATAACGCAGTTCTTGAGAATACCGAGCTTTTATATAAAGCAGGCTATGAGGTTTCAGATTTTGGTGACAGGTGCATAAAAGTAAGTGCATGTCCTACCGAGCTTGTAGATGAAGATATTTCTGCAATTATAACTGAAATAGCAAGCTATCTTTCAACTAATTCAAAAACAGTAATGCCTGAAAAGCTTGATTGGATTTATCATTCAATGGCTTGCAGAGCCGCAATAAAAGCAGGTAATACAACAACTGATATAGAAATCGAAAAATTCGTAAAGGAATTACTTTCGAGAGATGATATCCGTTATTGTCCACACGGCAGACCTGTTATGGTTGAAATCAGTAAAAGAGAACTTGAAAAACAGTTCAAAAGGATAGTTTAATGAAAAAAACAAAAATAATTGTTGTTGTCGGGCCTACCGCATCGGGAAAAACTGCTTTAGGAATTCATTTAGCTCAAAAATTCGGTGGCGAAGTTGTGTCCGGTGATTCAATGCAAATCTATGAAAATATGGATATTGCCACCGCAAAGCCAACAAAGGAAGAAATGCAAGGTGTAAAGCATCATTTAATAGGGTTTGTAAAGCCTGAGAATGAATATAGCGTTGCTTCGTTTTGTTTGGATGCTAAAAAAGCCGTTGAAGAAATTGAAGCTAAGGGCAAAATTCCTGTTTTAGTAGGTGGCACGGGACTTTATATAGATTCATTTATAAATAACATAACATTTTTTGATAATGCAAATTCAAAAGCAGTAAGAGAAAAGCTTTATGAAGAATTAAACGAATTCGGCGTAGAAAAGCTCTATAACGAATTACTTTCAGTAGATAGCGAAGCGGCTAAAAAAATTCACCCCAATAATGAGGTGAGAGTAATAAGAGCCTTAGAAATTTACCGTTTGACAGGTGAAACCTTAACTGAGCAAAACAAGCGCTCAAGAGATAATGAAAGTATTTACGACCCTGTTTATATCGGAATAGCTTATAAAGACAGAGAAAAGCTTTATAAAAGAATAAACACGCGTGTAGATTTAATGCTGGAAGCAGGTCTTTTGGAAGAAACAAGAGAGTTTTATAAAAAATACCCATCACAGACTGCTGTTAACGCAATAGGCTATAAAGAATTAAAGCCTTTTATTGATGGTGAAAAAAGCTTGGATGAATGTGTTGAGCATTTAAAGCAATCAACAAGAAGATACGCTAAAAGACAGCTTACCTGGTTTAATAAAAATGAAAAAATCAATTGGGTTTACCCTGATTTATACAGTAATTCAGAAGAGCTTTTTAACGAAGCTGAAAGGTTAGTAGAAAAATTTTTGAAAGGAGAATGACAATGCGGGACAGACGGGTAAAATTAGTAGTTTTAGGACTCGTTCTGGTTTTTTTCCTTTCTTATATTATAAATCAGATAGTTTTAATATCTAAATCAGAAATTGAAACACAAATAGCAATGAGTGAAACGGTTTATAAAACAATTGACACGAAAGGCTTTGTAGTGCGTGATGAAGAATATATAGTGAATTCAGCGAAGGGCACAACAATTTCATTTGCCGCTAATGCACAAAGAGTTGCAAAGGGCGACACCGTTTCAATGATTTTTCAGACTAATGAGGATGCAACAACTTATTTAAGAATAACTGAAATAACAGAAGAGCTTGAGCATTATAATACATTAGCAGGTCAAGCTAATATTCAGACAGTTGATGTTGCTTCACTTTCAAATAAAATAGAAACGAAACTTTCTGATTATCTTGACAGTATTGATAAGGGCGATTTCAGTAAAGCAAGTGAAAACATCAATGTGTTTACTAATTATGTAACAAGCCGTCAGATTTCAACAGGAGAAGTACTTAATCTGAATGAAAAAATTGATGCTTTAACTGCAGAGCTCCAGACACTTCAGGCGAAGAAAACTGCTTACAGTGAGGTTAAAAGTGAAAGAGCCGGTTATTATTTAAAGGGTGCAGACGGCTACGAAACAACAATCGACTTTTCAAAAATAGATGAGTTAACAGTAAAAGATGTTGAAGAGGCAATAAAATCAAAGCCTGAAGAGGTTAAAAGTGATGTTGTCGGCAGAACTGTCAGTAGCTTTGATTGGTATATACTCTGTTCAATAGATACAGACGAAACAGTAGATTTAAAAGACGGTGCAGAAATTTTTATAAACTTCCCTTACTCAGGTGTGGAAAAATTAAGTGGCAGAATTTATAAATTGGGTGACCGTACAGAAGATAAAACATTAGTAATCATAAAGTGTAATCTTATGAATGATGCACTTGCAGATTTCAGAATAGAAGATATTCAGATAATTACAGAAGAATACACCGGATATAAAATCAAAAATTCCGCAATAAGAACAGTTGATGGCGAAACAGGGGTTTATGTTGTAAGCGGTAACCTTATAGGCTTCAGAAAGGTTCACATTGCTTACAATGACGGTGAATATTCAATTGTTGACAATCCTGAGGGTAATTCAGGTTATATAAGACTTTATGACGAAGTAGTTACTAAGGGGGTTGAGATGTATGATAACAAGCTCGTTTGATGATGAAAGATGTCAGTCGATATCTGAAAATCTCAAACTCATACGCGAAAAAATTTCTGATTCAGCAGTTAAGTCAGGAAGAAATTTTGAAGATATTAAATTGATGGCAGTTACAAAAACTGTTCCTGTCGAATATATAAATTATTCTATTGACAACTGCGGAATTGATTTGATTGGTGAAAACAAGGTACAGGAATTTTTATCCAAGAAGGACACACTTCATCTCGATAATGTCAGTAAGCATTTAATCGGACATCTTCAGACTAATAAGGTTAAAAAAATTGTACCTTTGGTTGATATGATTCAATCAGTTGACAGTGTTCACTTAGCAGAAGAAATTTCGAAGCAGGCACTTAATAATGATTTAATCTGTAACATTCTTTTAGAGGTTAATATAGGTAGTGAAGAAAGCAAAACAGGCTTTGATAAGTCGGCATTTCTTGAGTCGCTTTCAAGAATTTCAGAATTACCTAACTTAAATGTTAAAGGTATAATGACAATACCGCCTATATGTGACAACGAGAAAGAATTAAAAAATTATTTTCTTAAAATGTCACAGTATTTTAACGATATTAAAGAAAAAGGCTATAAAAACTTTAATATGGAAATACTTTCAATGGGAATGTCAGGGGACTATGAATCAGCCATTGAATGTGGTGCAAATTTAGTAAGAATTGGCTCCTTGATTTATGGAGCAAGAATATATAAATAATATAACGGAGGGTAACAAAATGGACTTTAAAAATTTATTTAACAAAATTATGGGCGATGATGATTACGAGGGCTTTGAAGATGAAGAAATGGTAGAGGAAGAGGTTGCTCCTTCTTACCAGAGTCCAAGAGCTTCAAGCAGAGCAGAGGATACTTATCGTCAGGAAGTAAGACAGAGCAGTAGAATGCAAAGAAGAATTCAACCTGTTCAGGAGGAAGACCCATCAAAAATTGTTAATATTCATACAACTGCAAAATTACAGGTTGTTTTATCAAAGCCTGAAAGATTTGAAGACGCTGCAGGTATTGCAGATAATCTCAATGAAAAAAGAACAGTTGTGTTAAATCTTGAGGGGACAAACCGCGACACTGCAAGAAGACTTATTGATTTTCTTTCAGGTGTGGCTTATGCAAACGGCGGTCAGATTAAGAGAGTAGCAAATAATACATATATTATTACTCCTTATAATGTTGACATTTCAGGTGATTTAATTGATGAGCTTGAAAATACAGGTATGTATTTCGGCAACTGATTAAATAACCTAATCACAAAGTGCAGAGAAAATATGGAAGCAGGTAAATGAATTATGATGACACCATCACAATTAAAAGAATATGAATTTAAAACTGCGGGTCGTAACGCTTACAAAGCAGAGGATGTTGATGATTTTTTTGCTGAAGTTGCGGCAAACTATACAAAGATGTTCCATGAAAATGGTGAGCTTGTAAGACGAGTAGGACTTCTCGCAGACCGTCTTGAAAAATTCAAGAAGGAAGAGGATGAAATTAAAAGTGCAGTTGTCAGCGCACAACGAGCTGCGGATATAATTGTTCGCGATGCTAAAAACTCAGTGGCAGATGCTGAAAGTGAAGCAGAAGCAGTTTTAGCAGCGGCAAAAAGCGAAGCAGAGCTCATTAAAAGCGATGCTGAAAAACAAGCCATTGCAGATTCAGAGCTTCTTCTCTCAATGACAAGAGATAAAGCTCAGGAAATAATAAGAAAAGCTAAAGAAGAGGCTCAGAGCATTTTGTTGGCAGCAAATTCATCTGCAAAAGATGCAATGGGTGCTGCAACCAGAACTATGACAAGCGAGTCACTTCATTATGATATGCTCAAAAAAGAAGTTGCACAGTTCAAGTCAGATATTCTTAATCAATATAAGGCACACATTGAGTTGATTTCAAAGCTTCCTGATATAGCTGAGGAAGAGGCTAAAAAAATTGAGGGGGAAGCTGTGAAAGAAGAAACTGTGCAGGTTGCAATCCCTGAAATTGAGGAAGATACCAAAATCTTTACACAAGAAGATGTGAAGGATGAGGTAGCTGAAATCAGAGCAGAAGTAAATGCTATTAAAGAAGAGGTAAAGGAAGAAATTAAAGAAAATCCTCAGGAGGCTATTGATTCTGTTTCATTTTCAAATGAGCCTAATGTTTTTGAAGTTCAGCAACAAGAAGACAGTGTTTTTGAAATAGAAGCAAATGCAGAAACTGACCTTGGCGATTTTGCAGAAGAAAAAATCGAAATAAATGTAAGTGGGGAAGATACTCTTTCTGCAACTGATTTTGCTGAGCCGGAAGATATTATGATATCTAAAGAAAAAACAGAGGAAAACGAACGCAAAGAGGCGTTAGAATATTTTTCAAACGAAAATAAAGACGATTTAATTGAGGTTGATGAAGAAATGCTTACCCAGGACGGTGAGTTAGTTGTAAAAACAGACCTTCCGTTAAGCTTTTTTGATGAAACAGATAGTCTTGAATTTGTTGACGATTTTGAAGGTATGGAAAAGAGCGAAGATGTTGGTTCATTTTCATTTTCTTCAGTTATGACAAATGTAAATGCGAAGAAAAGACCGAGTAACCGAGTAACAGTTGATTCTTCTTACCTTGATTTCTTAGCGGCAGAAAATGGCGAGGATGACAAGGAAGCTGAAATTATAGAAGATGATGAGCCGGAAGACTCAGGCGATACACAAAAAAGAGGCTTTTTTAGAAGAAGATAGGAGTTTGTAATGTCAATTATAGGTGCAATTATTCTGGTTTTATCTCTTGTAGGAATTGACCAGATAATAAAATATTTTGTAATTGAATATTTAAAGCCTATTGGTGTTTTTGATTTTATCGATGGATTCATTCAATTCAGATATGTTGAAAACACAGGTGCAGTTTTTGGGTCATTTGCAACTCACACTGCCTTGCTTACAGTTGTTTCAATCATCCTTTTAGGTGTTACAATTTATTTTTTGATTTCACAAAAGAATAAATCAAAATTAGTCAGTGTTACACTTCTTTTGATGATTGCAGGTGGGATAGGCAATATAATTGACAGAATACGCCTTCATTATGTTGTTGACTATATTGAGCCGACTTTTATAGATTTTGCAGTATTTAATTTTGCAGATTGCTTGATTACTGTTGGTGCGTTTATTCTGATGGCTTATTTAATTGTTGATATTGTAAAAGACAGTAAAAAATCAAAGTCTGTGAAAGATAATGAATTTTTACAGGAAGATGCGGTGGCAGAAGATGAAAGTAATTGAGCTTATTGCCACAGAAGAGGTTGAGGGCTTCAGAATAGATAAAGCAATTGCTGTACTTTATGGTGATTTATCAAGAAGTGCAGTACAAAATCTCTTGGAAGAAAAGAAGATTTTATTAAACGGCAAGGTGGCTAAAAAAAGCGAAAGTGTAAAGTCGGGCGACACATTAAATGTAGAAATTCCTGACCCTAAAACACTTTCTCTTGAGCCACAAAATATACCACTCGAAATTCCTTACGAGGATGAATATTTACTTGTAGTAAATAAGCCAAAAGGTATGGTGGTACACCCGGCAGCAGGCAATTACGACAAAACTCTCGTTAACGCACTTCTTTATCATTGTGGCGATTCTCTTTCGGGAATCAATGGCGTAATCCGTCCAGGTATTGTACATAGGATAGATAAAGATACAAGCGGACTTTTAGTTGTTGCAAAAAATGACCTTGCACACATAGGTTTAGCTGAGCAGATTAAAGACCATTCCTTTAAAAGAGAATACAGAACAGTAATTGTAGGTAATATCAAAGACGATAAAGGAACTATTAATTTGCCAATAGGCAGACATCCTGTTGACAGAAAAAAGCAAACAGTTACAGACAAAAACTCCAGAGAAGCAATAACTCATTATGAGGTTCTTGAACGCTTTAATGGTTTTACATTTTTAAGAGTAATTTTAGAAACAGGCAGAACGCACCAGATAAGAGTGCATTTTTCACACAGAGGCACACCTGTTGCAGGTGATGCAGTTTATGGTAATCCGAAGAAAACTTATGGTTTAGAAGGTCAATGCCTTCACGCAGCAGTGTTAGGCTTTGTTCACCCTATAACGCACGAATATTTAGAATTTTCATCTGATTTACCTGATTATTTCAAAGACTTTTTAAGGAGAATCAAATAATGTCAGAGGACTATTCTAAATGGCTGGTTGTTTCCGATATTGACGGAACATTAAATAATAAAATAAGAAAGCTTCCCAAAAAGAATAAAATCAAAATCAAAGAGTATGTTGATAACGGTGGATATTTTACACTTTGTTCAGGAAGAAATCTGCAATCTTTAACACCACACTATAAAAAGCTTTCTATAGAAACACCTGCAATATTTTTAAACGGTGCAGGTATTTATGACTTTAAGACCAATAAAATGTTAAGCTTTACGGGTGTCAGTGAGGCGGCTGAAAATGCTGTTTTGGAATGTGCTGAATTGGTGAAAAAGGCAGAGGTTTCAATTTTCACTGATGATATGATTTATCATATAAAGCCAAAAACCTTTGGTTACATAATGTCCTGGGTAGATAATTTAGACAATACAGTTTGCAAGAGCTTTTCAGAGGTGCCTCGTGGCAAATGGGGGAAGATTATTTTCTTCGGCACACCTCATACATTAAAAAAGGTTTTAGAATTTTTCGGGAGAGAAGATATTAAGCCCACCTGCAACACATTCAGAAGCTCACTTTTAACAGTAGAGGTTGTAGCTAAAGATGTTGATAAAGGTAAAGGCGTTATGCGACTTGCCGAGATATTAGGAATTGAAAAAGAAAATATCGGTGCTATTGGTGATTATTATAATGATGTGGCAATGTTAAAAACGGTAAATCACCCGGCTTGTTGCGGTCAGGCACCTGAAGATATTAAAGCGCTGGTAGAATATGTTACTTGCCATTGTAATAAAGGTGCGGTAGCAGATTTTATAAATTATTTAGAAAACAAATATATTAAAAACGATAAATAAAACGGAGGGTAAAAAATGGATATGAACTCTAAAAAAGAGCTTTCAGTAATTGCTGCTAAAGTTCGTAAAGGCATTATTGAGGGTACATTCAATGCAAAGTCAGGTCATCCGGGTGGTTCATTGTCAATCGCAGAAACACTTACTTATCTTTATTTTAAAGAGATGAACATTGACCCTGAGAAGCCTGTTATGGAAGAAAGAGACCGTTTTGTTCTTTCAAAGGGTCACGCGGCACCCGCACTTTATTCAGTTATGGCACAGCGTGGATTTTTCCCTGTTGAAGACCTTAAAACACTTCGTAAGGTTGGCTCAAAATTACAAGGTCACCCAAGCATGAGATATTTAGAGGGTGTAGATATAAGCACGGGCTCACTCGGTCAGGGTATTTCTGCTGCATGTGGTATGGCTTTAGGCTCAAAGCTTAAGGGTGACACTTTCAGAGTTTATACAATTTTAGGTGACGGCGAAATTCAGGAGGGTCAGGTATGGGAGGCTGCTATGTATGCTTCTGCTAAAAAGCTTGACAATTTAGTAGCTGTTATTGATAATAACAATCTTCAGATTGATGGTAGCGTTGAAGAGGTTAACTCACCATATCCAATCCCTGAAAAATTCCTTGCATTCGGTTGGAATGTTATTGAGATTGATGCTCACGATTTTGACCAGATTGAAGATGCATTCAGAAAAGCTCGTGAATGTAAAGGTAAGCCAACTGCAATTGTACAAAAAAGTACAAAGGGTAAGGGCGTTTCATTTATGGAAAATCAGGTTAGCTGGCACGGCTCAGCACCTAATGCAGAGCAATATGAAGAAGCAATGAAAGAATTAGATGCTTTACTTAAGGAATTGGAGGGTTAAAAAATGGCTGAAGTAATTAAAACTGCAACTCGTGATGCTTATGGTAAGGCGTTAGTTGAGCTTGGCGAAAAAAATAAAAATGTTGTTGTTCTTGATGCTGACTTAGCGGCGGCAACAAAAACCGGTGCTTTTAAAAAGGCTTTCCCTGAAAGATTCTTTGATACAGGTATTGCAGAGTCAAATATGATGAGCCTCGCAGGTGGTCTTGCAACAACAGGCTTTACAGTTTTTGCAAGTACATTTGCAATGTTTGCCGCTGGCAGAGCGTTTGAACAAGTAAGAAATACTATTGGCTACCCACACCTCAATGTTAAAATCGGTGCAACTCACGCAGGTATTTCAGTAGGTGAAGATGGTGCAAGTCACCAATGCTGTGAAGATATTGCTTTAATGCGTTCAATTCCGGGTATGGTTATTATTAACCCTGCTGATGATATTGAAACAAGAGCCGCAGTGCTTGCAGCCGCAGAGCACGATGGACCTGTTTATATGCGTTTTGGTCGTCTTGCAGTACCGAGAATATTTGATGAGGATTATAAATTCGAAATCGGTAAAGCAGTAACTCTTAAAGAGGGTACTGATGTTACAATTATTGCAACAGGTCTTATGGTTAATGAGGCTATTGAAGCCGCAAAAGCTCTTGAAGCAGAGGGTATTTCAGCAGAGCTTATCAATATGCACACAATTAAGCCTCTTGATAAGGATGCTGTTATTAAAGCCGCAAAGAAAACAGGTTGCATTGTTACTGCAGAGGAACACAATATTATTGGCGGTTTAGGCAGTGCAGTAAGCGAGGCAGTTTGCGAAGAATGTCCTGTTCCTGTTGTCAGAGTTGGTGTTAATGATGAATTCGGTAAATCAGGTCCTGCGGTAGAATTACTTCACCTTTACGGGCTTGATGCTGAAAATATTGTAAAACACGCTAAAATAGCAATATCTAAAAAATAAGGGGACTTTATAAATGGCAAGTTCAAGATACGAAAGTGCAAAAGAGATTTACGCTTCTTTTGGAGTTGATACAGAAAAAGCGTTAGAAACTCTTTCAAAAACAAAAATTTCAATGCATTGCTGGCAAGGTGACGATATTAACGGCTTTGAGAGCAATGACGCTCTTTCAGGCGGTATTCAGGCAACCGGTAATTATCCCGGTAAAGCAAGAAACCCTGAAGAGTTAATGAACGATATTGATAAAGCATTAAAGCTTATTCCGGGTACTCACAAAATCAATCTCCACGCAATTTATGCTATTACAGATGAAAAGGTTTCCCGCGATAAATTAGAGCCAAAGCATTTTCAAAAATGGATTGATTTTGCAAAAGAGCGTGGCTTAGGTATTGATGTTAACCCGACACTCTTTTCACATCCTTTAGCAGCAGATGGTCTTACACTTTCTCATCCTGATGAAAAGATAAGACGCTTCTGGATTGACCACTGTAAAGCAATGCGTGAAATTGGTGCATACATTGGTAAGGAATTGGGAATAACCTGTTTAAATAACATCTGGATTCCTGACGGCTATAAGGAGGTTCCTGCTGACAGATTTGGACCTCGTCAGCGTCTTAAAGAGTCGCTTGATGAAATTTTATCTGTAAAATATGATAAAAAATATCTTGTTGATTCAGTTGAATCAAAGGTATTTGGCATCGGCGTTGAATCTTACACAGTAGGCTCACACGAGTTTTATATGAACTATGCCGCAAAAAATGATGTTATGTGCCTTCTTGATAATGGGCATTTCCATCCGACAGAGGTTTGTTCAGATAAAATTCCGTCACTTCTTTTATTCTCCGAAAATCTTGCACTCCATGTAACTCGCGGTGTTCGTTGGGATAGCGACCATGTAGTAGCATTTGATGATGAATTAAAAGAAATGGCAAAGGAGCTTGTTCGTTGCAATGCTTTAGACAGAACCTACATAGGTCTTGATTTCTTCGATGCATCAATAAACCGTGTTGCCGCTTGGGTAATTGGTTTCAGAAATCTTCAAAAAGCACTTTTATCTGCACTTCTTACACCGTTTGAAGAATTAAAGAATTGTCAGGATAAGGGTGATTTCACAAAAATGTTTGCCCTTTCAGAAGAACTTAAAACACTTCCTCTTTTTGATGTCTGGGAAGAATTTTGTGCCCGTAATAATGTGCCGGCAAGGAATGATTGGTACAATGAAGTCTTAAAATATGAAAATGAAGTATTGAAAGGTAGAGGTTGATTTTAAATGTTTAAACATGTGACAGATGCTCCATTTGTAAAAGATTATGCAAAAATTGCAAACGATGGGTATTCGAGGGGATGGCACGAAAGGAATGGTGGCAATCTTTCTTACAGAATTAAATCTGCAGAAATTGAAAGTGTGAGACCATTACTCGATTTTTCAAAAGAATTTGTGCCGATTGGTGCTACCGTAAAAAATCTTAAAAATGAATACTTTTTAGTTTCAGGTAGTGGTAAGTTTTTCGCAAATATAAAAGGTGATGAAGAAAACAATATTGCTATTATTGAAATTGATGATTCAGGTGAAAACTACAGAATCCTCTGGGGACTCGAAAGCGGTGGCAGACCTACAAGTGAATTACCTGCACACCTTATGAATCATTCTGTGAAGAAAGATGCGACTAATGGCGAACACAGAGTTATTTATCACGCACACCCTGTTAACTCTATTGCAATTACATTTGTTTTCCCGCTTGAATCAAAAGTTATTTCGCACTTGCTTTGGGAAATGATGACTGAATGTCCGATTATTTTCCCTCAGGGTGTAGGTGTAGTTCCTTGGATGGTTCCAGGTGGCGAAGAAATCGCAATAGCATCTTCAGAGCTTATGAAAAAGTTTGATGCTATCCTTTGGGCACATCACGGTGTATTCTGTTCAGGTGTTGATTTTGACCTTACATTCGGTCTTATGGATACAATTGAAAAAGCAGCCGAAATTCTCGTGAAAGTGCAGTCAATGGGTGGAATCAAGCAAACTATTACCGATGACGGCTTCAGAGAGCTTGGCAAGGCTTTTAAGGTAAATGTTAATGAGGATTATTTAAACTGATTTCTCAAACACATAAAAATTTTCCAAAAAACACAATATTTTTATTGAAAATGTTAAAATCCTGTGTTATAATGTTACGAGATATTAGTACTATTATATTTAGATAGGGGATAAAGTTATGGCTAACTGTCCTAAGTGTGGTTACAAATTAAAATTTACCGATATTAAAGCGGAGTGTCCTGGTTGTGGTGTTAACCTTATGTATTACAACCATCAGGAAAGACTTGCTGAAGATGCTGACAAGGCTGAAGCAGAGCACATTCAGATGCAACCAAAAATCGACAGAATTAAGTTCGCATTTGTTGGTACAAAGCTTTCAATTGTTCGTTTAGTGCTTCTCTTTCTTCCGATTGGTATGCTTTTCTTACCACTTGTTCATGTTGAAGCAAGCTTACCATTCAAAACAATTGATATGAATGTTTCAATTCTTAATATTGTTATGGATGTTGTAATGGAAATGAACTTTGAAGTTCTTATAGAGATGATTACAGGCTCTGATGTTACACGAGTAGCATTTATTTTCTATGTGCTCGCAATTCTTTACATATTCTTAGCAGCAATAATTGCAATTATAAGAATTCCTGTAGTTTCAGTTTCTTGCTCACCAAAAACCAATGGTGGCGACAGAAACATTACACTTTCAACATTAGGCATTATTTTTACTGTAATCAGTATGGTTTCATTCGTAATTTTCACAACTCAGATGGCAAGTGCATTTGGCGAAATGTATCACGGTACACTTTCAGTCGGCGGTTTCCTTGTTATTTTGGGATTCGTAGCAGGTATTGTAGTTGACGCTTTAATTAAAAAGGCTGATGAACCTGTTAAGTATAAAGATATTTCTGAAATCGTAGAAAGAGTTGAAAAGAGAAAAGCAGAAAAAGAAGCAGCTCTTGAAGAAGCAAGAAGAATCGTTGAAGAATATGAAAATAAAAACGCTATAGCGTAAAATGAAAGGTGTAGCTAAGGCTACACCTTTTTGTTTTAAAATGTGATGTGCTTTAAATAGAGGAAACAAAGATGAAAAAAGGAATTAAAATAATTTCAATACTGCTGATTATTGCAATAATAATTGGTAGCGGGGTGTATGTAGCCGACTTGTTTTTAGGCTATAAGGCACCAGAAATCAAAAGGTTAAGTGATAGTAATATTAAAAATATTGAAGAAATTAAGCTCACAGCGCATCGTGGGTTTTCCGGTGTTGCACCCGAAAATACAATTGCAGCTTTTGAAAAGGCGGCTGAATATAAATTCTATGCAACAGAATGCGATGTGCATTTAACTAAAGACGGTGTCTGGGTAATTCATCATGATGATAATATTTTCAGATTAACAAACGGAAATAAAAATATTGCCGAGGTAACCTATGAAGAATTGCAGGAATATGTAATTGATAATGGCGTTAATGTCGAAAACTATCCTAACCAGAAAATCCCAACTTTAGAAGAATTTTTAGTGGTTTGTAAGGATATGGAAATTGTTCCGCAGATTGAAATAAAAAGCGGTAGCGAAGAAAAGCTACAGGAGATTTTAGATTTATTAGATAAATATGAATTGAGAGAAAAAGCAATAATTATTTCGTTTAATATAGAAATGATTAAAACTGTAAGAAAGCTCGACGAAAAAATTGAAATCTGGTATTTAGTTGAAGAAATTACCGAAAGTGAAATTAAAGAATGTGTAAACAATAATTTTGCATTAGCCTTTAATCACTCTGAAAATGAGGCGGAGGTTATAAAAAAAGCAAGTGAGGCTAAAATTAAGCTTTGTGCATGGACAGTAGATGATTTGGAAAAAGCTGAATGGCTTTATAATCTGGGTGTAAAATACATAACCACTAATGCAATAATTTATTAGATATTTCATTTTAGGAAATAAAAAGAAAATTTTGTGTATTATTACAAAAAACACCACTTTTTTTATAACATTTACTACTTTTAGATATTGAATTTCCTCTTTTATTTTGCACTTGAAAGTGTTATAATATTAAAAGTGACTTTGTGTGCTTTTGTACATTAAAAAAGATTTTTACTTAATTCAGATATATAAATAAAATGATTGGGGTGCCGCATGTGGAAAGATTTGTAATCCGTGGTGGTAATAAGCTTCACGGCGAAATTAAAATCAGCGGTGCAAAGAATGCAGTTTTGGGAATTATGCCTGCTGCAATCCTTGCTGATGGTCCTTGTAGAATAGAAAATATTCCTGATATAAGCGATGTCAGAATGATGATAAAAATATTACGCCATATTGGTGCAGAGGTCGAAACACCTGAAGAGGGCGTAGTTGTTATTGATGGTAAAAATGTTAATGCAAACGAAAACATACCAGATAAAATGACTCGTAAATTAAGAGCTTCTTATTACCTTTTGGGTGCTCTTTTAGGAAGATATGGTAATGCAAGTGTTTCAATGCCTGGTGGCTGTTATTTTGGTGAAAGACCAATAGACCAGCACATTAAAGGCTTTGAGGCATTAGGAGCAACAGTCAGCACAGAAAGTGCAGTTGTTGTAGCTACTGCAGATGAATTAATGGGCTCATCTGTTTATATGGATGTTGTTTCAGTAGGTGCTACAATAAATGTAATGCTTGCAGCAGTACGGGCAAAGGGCCTTACCGTCATTGAAAATGCTGCGAGAGAACCGCACATTGTTGACCTTGCAAACTTTTTGAACTCTATGGGTGCCGATGTTCGTGGTGCAGGTACTGATGTTATTAAAATCCGCGGTACAGCTAATATGCACGGTTGCACTTATTCTATAATACCTGACCAGATTGAAGCTGGAACATATATGGTAGCTGCTGCGGCTGTAGGTGGCGATGTTATAATTCAGGATGTTATTCCAAAGCACCTTGAGTCTATTACAACAAAGTTAGAAGAATGTGGCGTTACTGTAATTGAGGGTGACGAAAGCATTCGTGTTGTTTCAAATATTGAAAGACCTAACGCTTGCAGAGTAAAAACAAGACCACACCCTGGTTTCCCTACAGATATGCAACCGCAAATGGCAGTTTTACTTACAACCTGTAAGGGGACAAGCCATGTTGTAGAAAGCGTTTGGGATAATCGTTTCAAATACACCCAACAATTAAAGAGAATGGGTGCAAACATAATTGTTGATGGTAAAACTGCTATTATTACAGGTGTTGATAATCTTAATGGTGCACCGGTTGAGGCTGATGACCTCAGAGCAGGTGCGGCAATGGTTATTGCCGGTATGATGGCAAAGGGTACAACAACAGTAACAAATGTCAATTTAATTGACCGTGGTTATGAAAAAATCGTTGAAAAGCTTTCCGCTGTTGGTGTAGATATAGTGCGTGAAGTGTTTGACGAAGAGTAATTGAGGTAATTTAATATGATAAGATTTTGTCCGCTATTTTCATCAAGTAGCGGCAATTCTGTTTACATAGGCGAAAATAACGCAGGAATTTTAATTGATGTAGGCAGAAGTGCCAAGCAAATAAGAGAAAGTCTTTTGAAAATCGGTGTTGAAGAGAATGCTGTGAAAGCTGTATTTTTAACCCATGAGCATAGTGACCACATAAACGGGCTTTCTGTATTTTTAAAACGAAATAATATCCCTGTATATGCCGCATCAGGTACACTTTTAGCATTAAGAAAAAAGGGGATTTTAACTGATTGTCATAAGGATATAACAGTAAGTGATGATGGCGTTGAAATAAACGGAGTTTTTGTAAAGCCATTTAAGACCTCTCACGACTGTGCTGATGGCAGAGGTTACACAATTACAGGTAGTGACGGTCATTCAAGAGTTGCAGTTGCGACAGATACAGGAATCGTAACTCCTGAAATAATGAATGCTATTACAGGCTGTAATTTAGTTTATATTGAGTCAAATCACGATGTGAATATGTTAAAAAATGGCCCTTATTATATGGATTTGAAAAGAAGAATTCTTTCTGATAAAGGGCATCTTTCAAACGATGCCTGTGCCGGGGTTTTAAAAAATCTTGTGAATAAAGGCACTACACAGTTTGTTCTGGCTCATTTAAGCCCGGAAAACAATACACCGCATTTAGCTTACGAAACCTCAACCCACGCATTAACAGAGTTCGGAGCGCTTGTGAACAGGGATTATCAGCTGAAGGTTGCTGAGGCAGAGAATACGGCGAAGCCGATTTTAATATAAAAAAGCACTGCAAATAGCAGTGCTTTTTTATTAGATAATAGATAATAGTTAAACTGCGTTAACATTATGCTAATTGAAAATGGAAAATTGAAAATTGAAAATTCCGGGGCTACGCCGTAATTATAATAGTTGATTATAATGGAAAATTGACCTTTTCATTTATACCGATTACAGATATTAAGATTTGAAAATAGAGAATTCTATCATTTTTAGTTTTATATCAAACTTCAAATGATAGAATTTCTTGTTTTATGGATAACTATTATAATTGCCGACCGCAGGTCCCACAATTTTCAATTTTCAATTTTCAATTACAATCAAGGCGAAGCCTTCCGAAATTCAGCATTCAGCACTTTAAAAACTGTAGCCCCTTAATTCTGTATTTCATTAAACTTTTCCTGCAGTTCTTTCGCAATAAGTCCGTGACCTGCAGCGGTTGGGTGAACGCCGTCACGAAGCCAATATGTAGTTTCTGTATTTTTTGTTGCTTCTTCAAATTTATCTTGTAATGGAACAAAGCTTAAATTGTATTTTTCGGCTACTTCTTTTACGGATTTTGCTCTTAATTTTGTTTCGCTATAGAATTCGTCCCATTTTTCTTCTGTTGCAGGGCCTTTAAGTACGAATGGTTCAAGCATAATAATTTTAATATCAGGCAAAGCTTCTTTTACCTCTTCAATAAGCATTGAAAGAATTTTTTTGAATTTTTCATTTGCGACACCGTTTTCAACAGAAAGCTCGTGCCACACATCGTTAATGCCGATTAAAATGCTCATATAGTCCGGCTTGAGATTTATGATGTCACATTTTATTCTTGCATAAAGGTCAACTATTCTGTTACCGCTTATGCCTTTATTTATAAATGTGTATTCGTTTACATTTTCACTGAGATATTTTGCTGCAACAATATTAGGGTAGCCATAGCCAAAATTCTGAATATCGTCACGGATTCTGTCAGCATCTGTAATAGAGTCGCCTTGAAAAAGAAAAGTTTTCATTTTAATATCACTCCTGAAAGAATATATTACTATAATATCACGAAAGTTTATTATTTTAAAGTATTTTTTAAGAAAAAATAGTAATCTGTTGACATAGTATTTTATTTGTGTTAACATCTTGAAAAAGTAATTTATCTGAGAGTGAAAGGGGTGCTTGAAATGTCAATTGCATTAGCAGTTTTTTTGTTTAGCTTAGGCTTGATTTTTACTGTTAAGGGTAGCGATGTTTTTGTTGATGTTGCTACAAGAATTGCAACTGCTTCAAGAATTCCGCGTTTTATAATTGGTGCAACACTAGTAAGCGTTGCAACAACCTTACCTGAAATTTTTGTTTCTGTTTTCGCTTCAATTGAGGGTATGCCTGATATGGCATTCGGCACTTCTGTTGGCAGTGTAACAGCAAATTTCTGTGTTATGATTGCACTCTCTTTTATTTATATGCCGACAATTTTCAAGCGTCTTGATTATGTTCACGAAAGTGTTTTAATGGTAATAGCAATTCTTATTCTGGGTTACTGTGCTGTAAAACGCGAAATTGGTGTTGTCAGTGCAATTTTACTCTTAGCAGTATTCGCACTTTTTCTGATTCAAAATATAAGGTCTGCTTATCAGAATACAGTGCCCGATGTTTTTAAATTCAAAACACAAGAAGATGAAGACGAGGAAGAACGGATTTTAAAAAGACGCGATAAAGCAAAAGACATTTTAAAATTTGTAGCAAGTGCAGCTTTTGTGCTTGTAGGCTCTCAGCTTTTGGTTTACAACGGTGGCGAAATTGCAAGAATTTTCGGCGTGAGCGAAAGAGTTATTTCAACTACTGTAATAGCTTTAGGAACATCTCTTCCTGAATTGGTAACTGCAATTACAGCCTTTTCTAAAAAGCAATCTTCAATTTCATTTGGTAATATAGTCGGTGCTAATATTATTGATTTGACCTTGATTTTACCGTTAACCACGCTCATTTCCGGTGGCTCATTTGCACTTAGCTGGGAGCAGGCGGGGATTGATATTACTATTTGTGCAGTGGTAACGCTTTTAACTCTTGTTCCGTCTTTTATAACAAGAAAATTTATGCGTTGGCAAGGCGCACTTCTCGTTTGTATTTACTCGGCATACTTCTGTATTACTTGCGGACTTATCACAGTGTAAATCGTGAACGATTTACACTGTGAAATGCAGAATGCAGAGTGCAGAGTGCTGAATTAAGGGTCTGCGACGCAAATATAATTGAAAATTGAAAATGGAAAATTGAAAATTGTGGGACCTGCGGTCGGCGATTATAATTAAATAACAAAAAGATAAGTTCTATCATTTAAAGTTTTTTGTAAACTAAAATGATAGAACTTGTTGTTTTTTATTGATAAACAATATAATTACGGCGTAGCCCCGAAATTTTCAATTTTCAACTTTTAATTTTCAATTCCGAGAAATTTCTCCTCCGGAGAAATTTCTATACACGGGCAGTCAATTTCTTTTGCAATGAAATTCGGGTTTGCCCAGTGAACTGCGTTAGTAAGAATTTTCTGAACTTCAGGAATATGATATGTAGGGTTGCTTTCGTGACCCGGTTGGAAATAGAACACTCTGCCAAGACCTTTATTCCACGCACAGCCTGAACGGAACACTTCACCGCCATTGAACCAGCCAATGAAAATAAGCTCGTCAGGTGTTGGAATATCAAAGCGTTCACCGTACATTTCTTCAACAGGAATAACAAATTGCTCAGGAACATCTTTAGCAATTTCGTGTGACGGAAGAACGCACCAGAGTCTTTCTCTGTCGCCATCACGCCATTTTAAAGAACAGGTTGAGCCCATAAGTCTTTTAAAAGGCTTTGAAAAATGCGCGGAGTGAAGTGCAATAAAGCCCATACCACACATAACACGGTTATAAATCTTTTCAACTAATTCATCAGGCACCTCGTCGTGATGGCAATGCCCCCACCAGATAAGGACATCTGTTGAATTTAAAACATCGTCAGAAAGTCCGCAGTTTTCTTCATCTAAGGTTGCGGTGCGAATATTAAGCTCATCATCTTTACTTAAAAATTCTTTAATGCAGTTGTGAATACCTGCAGGGTAAACTGCTTTTACTTCGTCGTCTTCTCTTTCGTGGCGGAATTCATTCCATACTGTTACATTTATCATAAAATCACCTTTCTAAAAATAGTACAATTACTTTTCCAAAAAAAGTACAATTAAATAATAACATTTTACAAAAATAAGTCAATATTTATTGTTGTTTTTATATTTGAAAAATGTTAAAATAAATTTCAGTGAGTTCGAAACCATCCTCACTTAAATCAAAACTATGGAGTTGTTAAAAATGAAAAGTAAACAAAAAATCCGCAGTATTGCGGTAGGTGCGGTTATTGCCGCTCTTTATGTTGTGCTGACATATCTTGCGAATATGTTAGGTCTTGCAAGTGGTGCAATTCAGGTAAGACTTTCAGAAATTCTGACGGTTATGCCTGTGTTCACATTTTCTGCAGTGCCGGGGCTTTTTATCGGTTGCTTAATTGCAAATATTCTCACGGGCTGTGCTTTGTGGGATATCGTGTTCGGTAGCCTTGCAACGCTTATTGGTGCTCTTGGTACTTATTTTTTAAGAAAGCATAAGCTTTTAGCGGTGTTGCCACCGATATTGGCGAATGCAATAATAGTTCCGTTTGTGCTCCTTTTTGTTTATTCTTTAGAAGGCACTTACTTCTACTTTTTCGCAACTGTCGGAATAGGGGAAGTAATTTCTTGTGGCGTTTTTGGAACAATTTTGCTAAAAAGTTTAGAAAAAAGCAGATTCAAATTGTGAAAACTTTGTAAAAATAGTTTATTTTTATAAAGAATTGTAGTATAATAAATTAGTGGTATCAGTATTTTGAAAATTGGAAAGGATTTCCTTTATGACTATAGAACAAGCATTAGAAAATGCAAAGAGAATACATTTTATCGGAATCGGCGGTAGTGGTATGTGCCCACTTGCTGAAATTCTTCACGAAAAGGGTTACTACTTAACAGGCTCTGATAACAATGAAACCGATACATTAAAAAGAATAAGAAATTTAGGTATTCCTGTTACACTCGGTCAAAAGGCAGAAAATGTTGATGGTGCGGATATGGTCGTTTTCACCGCTGCTCTTTTGCCGGATAACCCTGAGTTAGTTGCAGCAAAGGTAAAGGGTATTCCAACCTTTGAAAGAAGTAAGCTTTTCGGCGCAGTTACAAGAAAATATAATAACTGCATTGGTGTTTGTGGTACTCACGGCAAAACAACAGTTACTTCTATGATTTCTCAGATTCTTATTGAAAACGGCTTTGACCCGTCTGCTGTAATTGGTGGCAAATTACCGCTTACAGGTACTAACGGCAGAGTAGGTAAAACAGAAACTCTCGTTTGCGAGGCTTGCGAATATAAAGACACATTTTTAGATTTATCACCAGATGTCAGTGTGATTCTTAACATTGACTGCGACCATATGGAGTATTTTAAAACACTCGACAATTTAATTGCATCTTTCACTAAATTTGCAGCTATGTCAAAGGTTATAATCTTTAACGGTGATGACAGCAATACTATTAAGAGTGTTCAAGGCATTGAGGGTAAAGAGAAAATTACATTCGGCAGTGATGCTACTAATACTTATTACTACAAAAATTTAGAGTGGGTGCACGGTGCATTCCCTAAGTTCACTGTTTTTAAAGATGGTGCAGAATTAGGTGTAATAGAGCTTAATGTTCCTGGTGAACACAATATTTTAAATGCATTAGGTGCTCTTGCAACTGCAATGTACTGCGGTGCAAGCTTTGAGCAATGCAAAAACAGCTTGTTTAACTTTAAGGGTGCAGGCAGACGCTTTGAAATATTAGGCGAATATAACGGTGCAGTTATTGCAGATGATTACGCTCACCATCCGAAAGAATTAGAGGTAACTCTTTCTGCGGCTATGAAAATGGATTACGAAAGAGTTTGGGCAGTGTTCCAGCCTTTCACATTCAGCAGAACTAAAATGCTTTTAAAAGAATTTGCAGAGGCACTTTCTATCGCTGACAAGGTTGTAATGACCGAGATTATGGGCTCAAGAGAAATAAATACATTCGGCATTAAAACTCAGGATTTAGCCGATGAAATTGAGGGCTCAGTTTGGTTTCCTGAATTTAATGAAGTTTCCGACTACTTAAAGAAAAATATCAAAAAAGGCGATTTGGTAATAACTTTAGGTTGCGGAGATGTATATAAAATTGCTAAAATGATATTGGATATCGAGTGAGAAACGATATCCGATATAAAATAGAGATTGAGAAACTTGCTTTGAGATTGATGATTGATTTGAAGAATTGAAAAAATTCAGAACGGAGAAAAACTTATGAAAATGAAACTTTCATTTCGCTGGTATGGCGAAGACGACCCAATTTCACTTCAGTACATTTCACAGATTCCGGGTATGCGTTCCGTGGTTTCTGCGGTTTATGATGTAAAGCCAGGTGAAGTGTGGAGTGAAGAAAGCATCAAAAAGCTTAAAGACGAATGCGACAAAAATGGTCTTGTTTTTGATGTTGTTGAGTCAATCCCTGTTCACGAAGACATCAAATTAGGTCGTGGCGATGTGGACAAGCTTTTAGATGTTTACTGCGAAAACATCAGAAGATGTGCAAAATACGGTGTTAAGTGCGTTACCTATAACTTTATGCCTGTTTTTGACTGGACACGCACACAGCTTGACAAAGAAGCAAAAGACGGCTCAACCTCACTTGTTATGTATTGGGAACAGATGAAAGGTCTTGACCCGCTTAAAGATGATATTCATTTACCGGGTTGGGATTCAAGCTACACTCAGGAAGAGGTTCGTGAGCTTATTACAGCTTATGGTGAAATAGGTGAAGAGGGTCTCTGGAGTAATTTAGAAAAATTCTTGAAAAAGGTTATTCCTGTAGCAGAGGAATGTGGCGTCAGAATGGCTATTCACCCGGATGACCCACCATACCCGATATTCGGACTTCCAAGAATTATTACTAATGAAGAAAATCTTGACAGATTCTTAAAGCTTTATGATAGTCCTGCTAACAGCCTTTGCCTTTGCACAGGTAGCTTAGGCTGTGCAAAGAGTAATGATATTCCGAAAATGATAAGAAAATATGCAGGGATGGACAGAATTGCATTTATGCATATCCGTAATGTTAAAATTATGGAAGACGGCTCATTTGAAGAAAGAGCACACCTTTCAGATTGTGGCTCTTTAGATATGTACGATATTGTAAAAGCACTTGTTGAAAATAACTACGAGGGTTATGTTCGTCCTGACCACGGCAGAATGATTTGGGGCGAAACAGGTAAACCAGGCTATGGTCTTTTCGACAGAGCATTAGGTGCTACTTATATCAACGGATTATTTGAAGCTTTAGAAAAGGAGTACAAATAATATGAACAAGAATGTTTTAAACACAGATTTAACTGGTAAGGTTGCAGTTGTAACCGGTGCAGGCGGTGTGCTTTGCAGTTATTTTGCTAAAGTATTAGCCCGTGCAGGTGCTAAGGTTGCTTTACTTGATTTGAATGAAGAAGCTGCTAAAAGCTATGCAGATGAAATCATAGCAGAGGGTGGCGTTGCAAAAGCGTATGCTTGTAATGTATTAAATAAAGAAATTTGCTACAATGTAGCAGATGAAGTTTTAAAAGACTTTGGTCCTTGCGACATTTTAGTTAATGGCGCTGGCGGTAATAACCCTAAAGCTACAACAGATAAAGAATATTTTGAAATCGGCGATATTGACGCTGATACAAAATCATTCTTTGATTTAGATGCTGACGGCGTAGGCTTTGTATTTAACCTTAACTTCTTAGGTACACTTATTCCTACTCAGGCATTTGCTCGTCAGATGGTAGGAAGAAGTGGCTGTAATATTCTTAATATTTCTTCAATGAATGCTTACACACCACTTACAAAAATCCCTGCTTATTCAGGTGCTAAAGCGGCTATTTCAAACTTTACACAATGGCTTGCAGTTCATTTTTCTAAAGTTGGTATCCGTGTTAACGCTATTGCACCGGGCTTCTTCTCAACAAAGCAGAATGCAAAGCTTTTATTTAACGATGACGGCACACCAACTGCGAGAACAGGCAAAATTCTTGCGGCTACACCAATGGGTCGTTTTGGTGAAAGTGAAGAATTAGAGGGTGGACTTTTATTCTTAGTAAATAATGAAGCTGCAGGTTTTATAACAGGCGTTGTTTTACCAATTGACGGCGGATTTTCAGCATATTCAGGAGTGTGATTTAAGATGGAAAAAAATATTCCGGTTGTTGTTATTAAAGAAATGTCTGAGACAGACAAAATTTTAACTGCGCTTCAGAATGTAGGCATTAACTGTGCCGAGATTACATTCCGTACAGCTTGTGCGGCAGAAGCAATTAAACATGCAAGAGAAAAATACCCGACAATGAATGTTGGCGCAGGTACAGTTATAAATGCAGAGCAATGCAAAACTGCACTTGAGGCTGGTGCACAGTTTATTGTGTCACCTGGTCTTTCAGTTGCGGTTGCAGAAATTTGTAAAGAGAAAAATATTCCTTATTACCCCGGTTGCGTTACACCAACAGAAATTATGCAGGCTCTTGAGTTAGGTATTACAACTGTTAAATTCTTCCCGGCAAATATTTACGGTGGCTTAAAGGCGTTAAAGGCTCTTTCAGGTCCATTCCCACAGGTTAAGTTTATTCCAACAGGTGGCGTTGACAGAAATAATATTGACGAATTCTTAGCATTCGATAAGGTTGCGGCAATCGGCGGTAGCTTTTTCGTAAAAGAAGCACTTGAAAAAATGGAGGGCTAAAAATGAAAAGAGTTGTTACATTCGGTGAATTGATGTTAAGACTTGCACCAATGGGTTATTACAGATTTTTTCAGAATGACCAGATGCAAGCTACATTCGGTGGTGGCGAAGCAAATGTTGCAGTGTCACTTGCAAACTATGGTTTAGATAGTGTATTCGTAACAAAGTTACCCGCACACGCAATTGGTCAGGGTGCGGTTAATTCATTAAGAGCATTTGGTGTAGATACTACTAAAATTGTTCGCGGTGGCGACAGAGTTGGTATTTATTTCCTTGAAAAAGGTGCTTCACAACGCGGTTCAGTTTGCATTTATGACAGAGCACATTCTGCAATTATGGAAGCTGATAAATCTGATTTTGACTGGGACTCAATCTTCGAGGGTGCTGATTGGTTCCACTTCACAGGTATTACCCCGGCATTAGGCAAAAATGTTACTGAAATCTGCCTTGAAGCTTGTAAGGCTGCAAAGGCAAGAGGCGTTAAAATTTCTTGCGACTTGAACTACAGAGGTAAGCTCTGGACACGAGAAGAAGCAAGAAAAGCTATGACAGAGCTTTGCCAATATGTTGATGTTTGTATTTCTAACGAAGAAGATGCGAAAGATGTATTTGGCATCGAAGCAGAAGATACAGATATTTACGGTGGTAAATTAAACCACGAGGGTTATAAATCTGTTGCTAAACAATTAGCAGATAAATTCGGATTTGAGAAAGTTGCAATTACATTGCGTTCATCAATTTCTGCATCAGATAACGACTGGGCAGGTATGCTTTATGATGGCGAGAATTATTGCTTCTCAAAATCTTACCATCTTCACATTACTGACCGTGTTGGCGGTGGTGACTCATTCGGTGGCGGTCTTATTTATGCTTTATTAACAGGCAAATCAACACAAGACGCTATTGAATTTGCAGTTGCGGCATCTGCATTAAAGCACTCAATTGAAGGCGACTATAACAGAGTTTCAGTTGCAGAGGTTGAGAAATTAGCTGGTGGCGACGCAAGCGGACGAGTTCAGAGATAATCAGGGGCTAGGAATTAGAAAACAGGAAACAGGAAACAGAGAAAATCAACTCCGTTTCCTGTTTTTATTTTAACTGATTCATAACCCCTAACCCCTGACTCCCTCACAGCAAAATAATTTTTTGTGTAATATGTAGAAATTTTCAAGAAAATATTTACATATAAAAATGTAACTGGTAAAATGTAGGGTGGCAATTTCCCTAAAATATAATTTGGAGATGAAAGTATGAAACATACTACCAGGCGCATTTTAAGTTTAGTACTTGTATTGTGTACTATGCTTACAATGTTTACATCTGTTCTAACAGGTTGTAAAAAGAATGAAACTGTTCCGCCAGTTGACGAAACAGAAAACATTCAGACCAATACTGATGAAACAGATGACAAAAATGATGAGTCAGACAAAAAAGATGAAAAGGACGAAAAGGATGATTTTTCTGATGGTGATTTGTGGATTGAAAACATCTGGAATTCAGATGATAAAAAACCTACCAATTCACCAATAAACAAACCATCAAATGGTGGTTCAAATGGGGGCTCAGGCAACGGTTCTTCGGGTGGTGATAATACTGATGTAAAAGTTTACCGCAAAGTTACTTTTGCTTACCCTGACAATATGTCAGGAGAAGACAAAAAGGCAACAAAACTTCCTGAAGAACAACTTGTTGATTCAGGTGAGTTGGTTTACTCAATGCCACTCCCTACACGAGAGGGTTATGTTTTTGCAGGTTGGTATTATGACAGTGACCTTGC
>SVPR01000011.1 GCA_015065785.1 Oscillospiraceae bacterium
AAAGCAAATAGAGTTGTGAATAAAACAAAAATCTCTATTTTATGACACCTGTGAGCACGAAATTGAGCGAGTGAATTGAAAACAGAGTAAAGACCAGCATAGGAGAAAAAGACGGAATTTGGAACGAATTTGGGCAAATATACGAAAGCAGATGTTTGTCAGAGTGTGGTGATATTTCGGGCTGATTCAGAGGTATTTCGCAACGGATTTATAGGCAGGAATAAGAAAAGGCTTTGCTAAAGTGCCTTTTCCAAAAACATCAGGCGGCGGTGCCACCTGTTTCAAGGGTTTTGACGATTTTAGATGATTCGTAACCTTAAAACACCCGTTCCTTTGCTGAAATGAAAAAATAGCCATAAACACACAAAAATCAAGAAGTGTTTGGGTCTTTGTTGGAGGATTTTGTCAGATTTTGATCGTAAAAGATACCAAGCCGATCATTTAGTAGCTTGCTACTGAAAACTTCTTATCCAAAAGAAGTAAGAATAACGGTGTTAGCTGTATAAAAAGCACCGAAGACAAACAACAAAGAAAAGGCACTGGAAACCCAGTACCTTTTCTAATGTATAAAAAGCAAACATCTAATAAAAAAGTTTTTGATATATTTGTAATTTTATTTATTTAATTAATTTAACTAATTTTTTTAAGAAAGGAAGATTCCCACATTATTCCGCCATTTACTATTGTAGCTGTTTCGTACATGGTATGATCAGAACCATCCCAATATAATGTGAAACTTATTGTAGAACCATTTACAGACCAACTTCCGTAACCATTATCATCATTGACGTTACACCTATGTGTAACAGTACCATTAGAACTAAATGAAAGAGATTCAGTAACTGTATCTAAACCATCAATGTAGGTCATTTGATAAACACCCACAACTTTTGTTTCTGGTTTAACTAGTGCGCTTCCTTCTGTGCTTGAGCAAACACTGCATGTTTTTGGTTTGGAGTAGGTTGCAGCCTCCCAGGTATGACCATTGGGTTCACCTTCTGTTAACTTGCAGATAGAACATATTTTAGCTTCAGTACAAGTTGCATCAACCCATTTATGCTCAAGAACTTTTCCTTCTGTTTTTTTGCATATTGAACAAGTTTTTGGCTTTTTACAAGTTGCTTTAGTCCATGTGTGCCCATTGGGTTCTCCTGCTTCTTCTTCACATAGTTTACAAGTTAAGGGTTTTTCACAAGTTGCGGGTAACCATTCATGTTCACAAGGCTTAAATATGTAAATAGCGATTGCAAACATTGCGAACAGTAATATAAGAATACATATTTTAATTATTGTTGACCTTTTCGGAATATTTTTAAGTTTTTTTAACTTGTAACCACAATGTGGACATTTTTTAGCAGAATCACTTACCTCTTTGTTGCATTCAGGACATGTAATTAATGCCATTTTCTCACCCTCCATAATTAATTCAATAAAATTATATCATAAAACAGTTTTAAGTACAATTGTTTTTATTAATAGATGGAAAAATTTGATGTAAACTTATAAACTAACATATCGGATTTTATTTAGTTGTGAAATCATAAAAATACTTTTTTAGGTATGTATAAAAAGCAATTCGTATATTCAAACTCTTGAAAATGTATTTTACATAATATATAATTAAGTAAAATAATAATTAGGTGATTTTTATGAACATAGAAATAAACAAAAAACTTGTACAATTATATTATGAAGAAAAAATGAATATTAATTATTCGCTTGATTTTGTATTGAGTAGTTTGGATAAAACGAAGTGCCAAAAAGGTTTTAATATTCCTATTTATTTTGATGTTGAAGACGATAAAATAAAAGTTGAGATCGACGAAGCAAATATTAATACCATCAGAAAAATATTTGGTGAGCCAGATAATATATTAATTGAAAAATTGCTTTGGATAGCATTTTTATTCCCGGAGATTTAATATGGATAGTTTTGATGTTATGTATGAAGATGCACTTTTGCAAGTTGAAATTGCCATTACTAACGAACTTAATAAAACTGTAATTTTAGAGTCATTAGATGTTACCAATGCATTAAAAACTGAGTCAAGTTTGGATGCATGGGATTATTGTTATGCAATAGCTTGTGGTCTTGCTGGTGTATTTATATCAACAAGCGAAGATTTTGGAAAATATTTAGAAGAAATACATCAAGCAGCAAGTGGAAATAGTGGCGAGTATGATAAATTCCAATCATTTTTAGGCAGAGTTTTTCACCATGAGGGTGATCATATTGACCTTATTGATGGAACATTTAAAAATAGAAATGGTGAAAATGCATACGGCTTATTTCACAGACTTTTATGGGGTCACGATATATTTTCATTGAAATCAGATAATCCGTTTAGAATCATGTATGAACAGAAAGGGATATCTGGAGTGTTACAGGTTGTTAGGCATCTATTAGCTGATACAACTTCAAAGCAAGGATTACCATTACCTGGGAGTTCTTTTTTTGATTATAAAAATGAGAAAAACAATACATCTAACTATTTAATAAAAATTGCGCAAAACCTTTCTAATGAAAGTACTGGTCTTAAGAACAATGCCCAGGAAATTTATTCTCATATGATGACAATTAGAGCGCAAGATGTAACTGCTGGTGTAGTTGTAAAAGGTGCAACAGATATTTATTTTAAAATTCGTGGTGTCAATGATAAAATTCGTTGTTTAGAAATACAATTAATTGCTTATTCAGTTAATTTTTTAGGCGAGGCTGTATTCGGTGCTTGTAAACAGAATGGTATTCCGTATATTAATGTTCCATTGGCAGGAATGATAGCAACAACATTTGCAAAGTTTTGTTATCAAGAAAACAAAGAAATTAAAAATTTAAATAACCACACTCAACTTTTGCACAATGCGGTAGACCGATTGGAAGATGATAAAACTGCAAGATTTATTTCTTTGCCAGTTATTGAAGATGCAGATAAGTTTTTGGAATTGAATGACAATGCAGATAAAAATATTGTTGAATTATTAGAATTTTTAGGTGATGAGAAAATATGAAAAAAGGTATAGCATTATTAATAGCAGGAATATCGGCAGTTTTTTCTTTCCTTTTTGGCTTCTTGGTTAGGCAACCTAAAATTAATAAAACGAAAAAACAAATCGAATTGTTGCAATCCGATAATAGTAAATTGATTACTATGATAGATGACAGTAAAGATAAGTATCAAGAGTTATTGATTCAGCATAAAGCATTGAAAGCTATGCAAAGAAGAAAAAGAATAGTCTTAAATGAAAAAATTAGTGAAAACTTAATAATGCAATATGCCATTAGAGAGTATCTAATATTACTATTAAAAAATGGTAGAGAGCATCTTGAACTTGAAAAAGATGAAGTTTCTTTCTTTAATTCTTTTGAAAAAGTAATCAATGGTGAAAAACTAACTAAACAAGATAAAACGAATGTTAAGAAATTTATTATTGAAAAATATCAGACTGAAATCAAGGAATTGAAAGAGTGTGAATATACAGAAACATTAGAAAGTATAAACAAAGTCATAAAATAAAACTAGAAGTTAAAAATTAAGAGAAAAATAACAGGTGACTTGAATCAATGATTCGAGCCACCTGTTATTTTATTTTCCAGAGCTTGTTTAAGCATCTTTTCCAATTGGTTTTTGAACAAGGTTTAAGGCACGAAATTCACCCTGGAAAACAATAAGAAAAAATATCTGTAAAATTTCTATAAGTGGGCAAATTTGTGGTCAAAACGGTTAAATTGCGATTTCAGAAAAAAGTAAAAACCGCTGAAACCCAATGGTATCAACGGTTTTCGATGGCGCGCTGGAAGGGACTCGAACCCCTGACCTACTGGTTCGTAGCCAGTCACTCTATCCAACTGAGCTACCAGCGCAAAATGGAGCGGATGACGAGGCTCGAACTCGCTACCTCCACCTTGGCAAGGTGGCGCTCTACCAGATGAGCTACATCCGCAAATGCAAGGCATATTATACATATAAAAAAAGGCATTGTCAAGGGTTTTTTCTTTAAAATTCAAAAAACTTTCTATTTTTCAATATTTTTTAAAAAAAGGTATTGACAAACAGTTGCTTTCAAGTTATAATCATCGTGCTCAGTTGAGAGCGACATCACTCTTTCAGCGGGTGAGTTTGTTGTTTTCATATATATGGCGGAATAGCTCAGTTGGCTAGAGCGTCCGGTTCATACCCGGCAGGTCGTAGGTTCAAGTCCCACTTCCGCTACCAAGTCAACTTTCTTACCTGCTGGAGTGTTAAATATAGAAGAGCTTGCTCTTCAAAATATGGCCCGGTGGTCAAGCGGTTAAGACACCGCCCTTTCACGGCGGTAACACGAGTTCGATTCTCGTCCGGGTCACCAAAACAAAAATCCGTTCTCGCAAGGGAATGGATTTTTGTTTTGTATTATTCATTTTTCATTATTCAATATTCATCATTCATTAAGAACGGATTTTCAATGAATAATGAATGATGAAATCGCTTGCGTTGATGAATAATGAAGATGTGGAATATTTATAAAGGAAGTAATGCTTATGGAACACGCACTATCAGTCACAATGGCGATTTTTGCTTTAATTGGTGCATTAGACAGAATGACGGGCAACCACTTGAAGTTAGGCGAAGAATTTGAAAAGGGCATACATACCATAGCGCCACTCACAATGTCAATGCTCGGTATGATTACAATTGCGCCTGCTTTGTCAGATTTACTCCTGCCTGTTATAAAGCCTGTTGCAAATATTTTAAGATTTGACCCGTCTGCAATAGCAGGTATAATTTTTGCAAACGATATGGGCGGTGCAGCACTTGCTGACTCTGTTTGTGAAGATGCACTTTTGGGTTCATTCCACGGTCTTGTTGTTGCCTCTATGTTAGGTGCTACAATTTCATTTACAATTCCTGTTTCTATAAGCTCAATAAATAAAGAATTTCATAAAGATGTATTTTTAGGACTTCTCTGTGGCATTAGTACAATTCCTCTTGGTTGCTTTGTTTCGGGGCTTGCTATGGGAATAAATGTGTTGACACTTATTTTAAATTTAGTACCGATTATTCTTTTCTCAGTAATTATTGTAGTCGGTCTTTTAAAAGTACCGGATATCTGCATAAAAATATTTGGTGTTTTAGGTAAAGCAATTTTAATTTTAGTTACAGTCGGTCTTGCAATTGGTATTTTGCAATATTTAACAGGTTGGATTATTTTAGAAAAAACAACACCTATTAACGAGGGCTTTAAAACTATATTCCACATTGGCGTTGTGCTTTCCGGTACATTCCCACTCATAGCAATAATTTCAAAGCTTTTAAACAAGCCATTTAAAAAGTTAGGCGAAAAAACAGGGCTTGATGAAGCTTCTGTCTTAGGTTTTGTAGCAACACTTGCAAATAGTATTGCAACAATTGAAAGTGCCGATAAAATGAACAGAAAGGGCAGGGTTTTGAATTTAGCATTCTGTGTTTCCGGTGCATTCGTTTTCGGCGACCACTTAGCGTTTACCCTCTCTTACAATGGTGAGCACATTTTAGCAGTTATTATAGGCAAACTCGTTGCAGGCGTTCTGGCAATTTTAATGGCAGGAGTTACAGTTAAGAAGATTAAAGTGTAAAAAATAGTTGAAAATTGAGAATTGAAAATTGAAAATTTCGGAACTGCGTTAGCATTATAATTGAATAAAAAATAGTTTATCCTATCATTTAAAGTTGGTTTTAGTATCAACTAAAAATGATAGGATGATTTTTTGCAATTTTATAATCGGCTTTGCCCCTTAATTTTCAATTTTCAATTCTCAATTTTTAATTTCATTTAATATTTCAACAAGCTTCTCAGCAATAATTTTATGCCCATCTCTGTCCGGGTGGAGTGGCTCAAGGGGTACCCAACCATCTGAATCTATAAAGAAAATATCTGTGTTGTTCTTTTTGTTGTAGTCCTTAATAAACTCACCTAATTCAGTGTGGAATGCGCCACAAAATGCAGAAAGTGAAATTATTTGAGATTCCGGATTCATTTTAATAATTACATCCAAAAGCTTTTCGTAATTATCAAGATAATTTTCTAAGCTGCCACCACGGTCATTTGCACCGTGGTTAATTACTATATAATCACTATTTTTGTGAGTGATAGGGGAATTATGGAAATTATACGGATATGCTTCATCTGCTTTAGGCACAGCACCCATTCCCGAATGTGTAACACCTACTGCACCGTAGCCCATAAATATTGGTCGTAAATTAAGCTTTTCAGCAGTAAGCCACGCATAAGTTGCAGTAACATCATCCTGATAAACTCTGTTGAATTGTCCGATAGAAAATTTATTTTCGCCGCTTTCGCCGTAATAATTTTCGTCAGTCAAAACGCCCTCTGTGATTGAGTCACCGACAAATTCAATGGTCTTTCTTGTATCTTCGTCAATTTTAATTGGCGTGTCAGTAATAACACCGCAAAAAGAAATTTTGCTTTCAAGAGGACTGAACCATCGTCTGAATTCTTCAACTGTGCCTTTAAAAATAATTTTAACAGTATGCTCTTTATCTTCTTTTGTACGGATTTTTAAATAATTGTCAACCATTGCTTCGGTGTAATCGCCATTATCAATCTGCACCCAGAGATGCGGAAAAGGGTATTTGTTGTTATCGCAATTAAAAAGTGCAGTAGCAAGTGTACCTTTGAAGCAGAATTCTATGTAGCTACCTGTTGCAGTAGCAGTTGCGTATTCTTTATTTTGTTTGTCCCATCTGCCTGTAAGACGGATTGACTCGTGGTTATAAGAAATTTTCATATTTTCCAATCCTTTATTAAAAACTATAAGATTATTATAACTTTCAATATTTTAAAGTCAACACTTGATAGAGTGTTTTTCTTATGTTATAATTTATTTTTGGTAAAACTACATTTTTGAAAGGAAATTTCTTTAAATGTTTTCAAAAGAAGAACAACAAGAACAGCTTTATTTTGAAAAAGTCAAAGGCTTTTTAAATAATGAAATAATCCGTCTTAAAGACCTTATTGTAACCTACAAGGCACGGGTTAAGGCTCAGGGTGAAAAGTTTAATGAAGACAATCCTAATGGCGGAATGTATGCAGGCGTGGAGCTTACTGAGCTTCATTATGAAATGGAGAATCAGATGCAGGAAACACTGAATGCGAGTTATGACATTCAGTTTTACGAAAAGCTTAAAAATGCACCGTATTTTGCAAGAGTTGACTTTACGCCAAACAGAACAGGCAGAAAGCAAGAAATATATATCGGTCTTAAAACTCTTCAGGAGCACGACACATATAACACCTTGGTTTGTGACTGGCGTGCACCTATAGCTTCGCTTTTCTATGATGATTTTAATTCGAGTGATGCTTTTTTTAATGCGCCGTCAGGAGTAATTGAGGGTAAGCTTTCATTAAAAAGGCAATACAAATTCAGGAATGGTGAATTAAAGGGCTTTGTTAACAGCGATATTAAAATTGATGATGATATTTTAAGAGATGTGCTTTCCGAAAACAGTCACGAGCATTTAAGAGTTATTGTTAATTCGATTCAGCGAGAGCAAAATAAAGCAATAAGATATTCTGACAGTAAAAACTTAATAGTTTATGGCCCTGCCGGTAGTGGTAAAACCTCTGTCGGCTTCCACAGAATTGCATATCTTCTTTACAGAAACAGAAAAGAGCTTGTTTCTTCTGAAATAGTTATGTTTTCTAATAACGATATTTTTTCAAGCTATGTTGCGGATATCATTCCGGAGCTTGGCGAAATGCCAATTAACTATTCAAGCTTTTATAATATTTTTAAAGCGGAGCTTCCTGAATATTCTATATTGGATTACTATGATTTGGCAAACAGCTTAATAGTAGGAAATGAAGAGCTTAAAAAGAGTGCAGTTTTAAAATATGATGAAAAATTCATTGATTTCTTAAAGGTACACGCAGAAAATTATCTGCCAACATTTGATGATGTAAAATTATTTGATGGAATTATAATTTCTAAAGATGAGATTTTAGACAGATATGTTTCAGATAGTGAAAATGCACCATCTGCAAGGGCAGAAAGGCTTGTAAGCTTTGTGAATGGCGTAATAGATGAATATTTTATTGAGCATAGAGAAAAAATCTATGAAACAATTGATTTGGAATCATCTATTGATGAAGACACAAGTAAGCTTTATAAAATGAAGCGCAGAGAGCTAAAGCACAATGTCGGCAGGAGTCTAAGAGCCTCTGTTTTAGCAGACCCTACAAGGATTTATCTTGATATTTTAGAAAAATATGTGAATATGGTCGGCGGTTTTGAAGATGTTTTAAAAGCTACCAGAGAAAAAATAGAAAAGAATATTTTAGATTTCCCTGATGCTTTAGGAATTATCTTTACAAAGTGCGTAATGGGCGAAAGTGCTGTTTTAAATGGTGTAAAGCACATTTTAATTGACGAAGCACAAGACCTGAGTCTTTTACAGCACAGAATTATTTTAACAATGTTCCCGAAAGCAAAATACACACTTTTGTTAGACACAAACCAGGCAATTAACCCCGAAATAAATTCTGTGAGTGTAGAAAAATTAGCAGAGCTTTATAGTGCAAATTCACTTTATCTTAACAGAAGCTACCGTTCAACAGAAGAAATCAACAAGCTGGCTATTTCGCTTTTACCTCAGGAAAAAGCTTATGATATTTTCTCGAGAAACGGTGACGAGGTGCAATATAAAGCAGGTGAAAATGCTTTGAAGGAAGAAATTAAAAGCTTAAGTGAAAAAAGCTCATCTGTTGCAATTATTACAAAGACAATAGAAGAGGCACGAGAGCTTCATAAGGCTTTAATTAAAGATTTTCCTGATATTCGTCTTTGTGATAATAAATCCTGCGTGTTAAGCGAAGCGCCAATAATTATGCCTTTAGTTTTAACAAAGGGTCTTGAATTTGACAGCGTAATAGTGTTTAATAAGGGTAAAGGCTTTATGGGTGAACAAAACAAACCATATCTTTATATGGCAGTCACAAGAGCGTTACACAGATTAAGCATTATAGAATTATAATATTATAAGACAGGTGAAAAATATGCTTGAAAAGCTTATAGCATTTATTATGAGTATTTTATCAGTTTTCAGCGGATTTATGTTTAAAAATTATGATACCGATTTTGAGATTTCAGCAGGTGGAATAAATACAAATGGTACTGTAACAATCACGGAAAAAACAGAACTCGCAGTAAAAGACTATGGCAAAAAATTCAACTATTACGGCATAAAATATATTTCAGATGCTTATTTGAAATGTACGCTTCATTATGTTGTAAAGGGTGAAGAGGTAACCGAGGATTTCTTTTTAGAGCCAGCAAAAAAAACAACAGTATTTTATAGCTTTATTGATAATGCTTTAGATAAGGTGAAAGCTGAAGATTTTACTGAATTAACAGTTGAGCCACTAAATAGTGAAAAAGCGAATTTTGAAATTTTAGCTTCAAATGTATTTTTACGGGAAGTACCCAAGCAAGAGATTTTTATTGAAACTGAAAAATTCAAGCTCGGTGTAGATTTACTCTGGGGCGGTGCGCTTTCTTATCTTGAAGATTTAGACTCAGATGTTGAGGCTGTTAAGGTTAACGGAAAAATTAAAGTCGATTCAAATGCTTCAGACCGTTATGATACAAGTGCTGTAAACAAAAATGTTAACTTAATTAACCGTAACGACACAGGACGACTTGTTCAGCAGTCTTATTACGGTACTGTGGGAGCACCTTATGAGCCGGGCAATTATATGGGTAACACCTGGAACTACAACCCTGTTCAGGGTGGTAACCAATATAATGAAAACAGTAAAATTGTTGACATTAAATGTACTGATACTGAAATTTATGTAAAATGCAGACCGCTCGACTGGGCAAAATCAAAAGAATATATTACACCATCTTATATGGAAGCATGGTACAGAATTGAAAATAATAATGTTCATGTGAAGTGCAGATTTACAGATTTTTCCGGCTACCCTGCAACACCAAGAACACAGGAATTACCTGCATTCTATTGCATTGAGCCGCTTAACACATTTGTTTATTACGATGGTGTAGAGCCTTTCTCAAAGGAGAATAAACTTATAACTAATAATAAATTAGGTTTCTGGCCGGATGAGGGTTACCCGAATTTCACTTCAGTTGAGCAGTGGTCAGCATATCGTGGAGAATTTTCTGATAGCTTCGGTATTGGTCTTTATATGCCGACTCACGACACATTCTTAACAGGTGTATTCGCTCGTGGTGAAACAACTGAAAAAGACCCGTCAAAAGCAGGACCTACTTCTTATATTGCGGTAGTTAAGGATTATGTTTTTGAAAGCTTTAAACCGAAAGAATATGATTATTATATTTCAACAGGCACAACTGATGAAATAAGAAATAATTTTAAAGAAATAAGTGACTTGGTATGATAGACTTAAAACCGGTAACCGACGAAAGCTTTTCTTCTGTTTATAAAAAGCTTATTGATGCTTTCCCTTATGAAGAAAGACGCGATGAAGCTGACGAGAAAAAGTGCTTTTTAAAATCACAATTTAATTTTTGTGAGATTACTGATAACGGCGAGAGTGTCGGTCTGATTGCGTTCTGGGTTTTTAAGGAATTTCTGTTTGTTGAGCATATTGCAATAAATAAAGAAATCCGTGGAAAAGGCTACGGCTCAAAGACATTTGAATTGTTGAAATCGCAATATGAATTACCGATTATTTTAGAAGCAGAATCACCTGAAACCGAAATGCAAAAGAAAAGAATCAAGTTTTATGAAAATTTAGGTTTCAAAGTAAATTCTTACAGTTACACACAACCGTCATATCATAATGGCGAAAGCGTACCGCTTTTAATTCTTAGTTTCCCGGAACTTCTTAGTGAAAGTGAGTTTGAGGAGTTTTTCAAAACAACAAGAAGATTTGTTTATGAAGTGCTGAATGCTGAGTGCTGAGTGCTGAATTTCGGAACTGCGTTGGCAATTATAATTCGGAATGCGTAATGCGTAATTCGGAATTGAAGGGTCTGCGACGCAATTATAATTAAATAACAAAAGATAAGTTCTATCATTTAAAGTTTATGTTAACTAAAAATGATAGAACTTGTTGATTTTAGCAAAGCTATACCTTCTTTGAAAAGAAGGGGGACCATTCGTAACACAAATTATATTCCATAATATTTTTTAAAGCGTGTAGCAAAGTTATTTTCAAAATTCAAGTTAAAACGGAATGGTGGAAAATTGATATAAAAATACGCTTTAGCGTACGGACACGAGGTTAATATTATCAATACCCCCAACCTCATTGCCTTGCACTACCGTGCATTTTAATATCAATTCTCCACCACGCTTACGCGCGGTCCCCCTCTTTTTCAAACGAGGTCGAGCTTCGCAATCATTAAAATTATCCTATCATTTAGAGTTGAGTTAATGTCAACTAAAAATGATAGGATTTGTTTTGAAGTGTTCATTCATCTATAAATATCATTATATCCTGAACCTTACAGTGTAAAATTTTACACAAATCATCAATTGTAACTGTGCTTAAAGGTTTGTTGTGTTTTAATCTATCTAAAAGACTACGACTTATGTTGTAGTCTTTTATTAATTTATAAGTTGTCATATTATTCTTTTTTAGTGTTTCATAAAAAGGCTCAAATGAAATCATAAAATCACCCCTAACAATATGTTAGAGTGTTGTCTTTCTATTGACAATTGTCGATATAACGAGTATAATTTTCTTGATGTTTGATTTGGATTAGTTTTCCTTAAAAATTTTAAAATATGTATAGGTGATATTATGTTTTGTGCAAATAAATTTTGTGTTTTTAATAGAATTGGGCATTGCAGTAAATTGCAGATTGAACTTGATGCTACCGGGCATTGCAAGAGTTACATTTATGTTAATATAAGTAATGAGGAACTTGAAAAATTAAAAGTTGCTCCGGATGACGAAGCGATAAAACGAATAATTGAAGAGGGGAGATTTTAGTAATTGATTTCGGAGAGTGAAATGAATATTTTTGAGATATATTACACTGCGGTTGCAAATAAATATGACACAGATTTTGATGGAGCAAAAGGAATTATTGCAAAGTTTATAAAAAACCTGAAAAAAGAAATAGATGAGTCAGATGACGAAGAAGTAAAAATTTTGTGGAATGAAGAATTCAGGGGTGAAGAATATCCCGATGTAGAAGATTTTCTTGCCGTGATTTTTCTGTTTGGTGACAACCCATTTATACCGAAAAAGAAATAAGCAGAAAATATCCTGTCACTTAAGTTTTTGAAAAACATTAAATGACAGGATTTCTGTTTCCTGTTTCCTGTTTCCTGCTTTCTGAAACATTCAATTATCCTGCAAATCAGCCGCAGGAATATCATTTTCTAAATTATCTCTTGCAAGGTCTGTGTCAATTGCCCCATAAGCTTCTGAAATCGGTTTTTCTTCTTTAAATGGTTTTGTGTGAAAAACTTTTTGGTTTGCGCCGGTCGTACCTGCAATAATCGGGTTTGCTTGTGTCTTGCCACTTTTTGCCTTGCCTTGAATTTCAGGCACAGGTGGTACATCGTTTCGTTTTTCTGTATGAGTTCTCTCAGGTCTTTTCATTCCTCTTTTAGCCATAATATTCACTCCAATGAATAAATTTACTTATATTATAACCGGTGAGATGTGGAATATGAGTTGCAAAATTAATTGAAAATTGAAAGTTGAAAATTGAAAATTTCGGGGCTACGCCGTAATTATAATAATTGGTTATAACAATTAATTGGTTTGTTCATTTATGCTAATGACAAATAGTAAGAATTAAATATTAAGATAAAAAATTCTATCATTTTTAGTTTAGAGCAAACTTTAAATGATAGAATTTCTCATTTTTATTGATAATTAAATTATAATCAAACGCGAAGCGTTTCCGAAATTTTCAATTTTCAACTTTCAATTTTCAATTAAAATACATTCCGAAGCTTATCACTTGATTTGAGTACCCGCCGGCACGCAATCCGGTAAAAATACTACCTGACAACCGCAAGCGCCGTTTGTTGCCGCTAAGAGCATACCCTGACTTTCAACACCTGCAATTCTTGCTGGCTCAAGGTTTGCAACAACAATAATTTTCTTGCCGACTAATTGTTCACAGGTGTATTCGCTCTTGATAGATGAAACAATAACTCTGTTTTCGCCACTGCCATCATCAAGTGTGAGCTTTAAGCAGCTGTGAGATTTTCTTATTTCCTGTGCTTTAACTATTTCGCAAACACGAAGGTCTAATTTGCAGAAATCGTCAATAGAAATGCTATCCTCAGAGAATGGAACAAATGCATCCGGCTCGCCGTAAATGTGCTTATCTTCATTCTCTACAACCTCTTCTACAACAGGAGCTTTTGCTTCTTCCTCTGTTTTTGGGTAAGAGAAGTCAAGAAGACCAACATATTTTTGTGGGTCAATAGCGAAAAGGAATAAGTAAAGTCTTGGACCTTTTTCTTTGTCAATAAGAAGCTTGTAAACATTTTTGAAGAATGTACCCTGAATTGCTTTAAGAGCTTTTTCGTCAAGGTCAGTGCCGTGAACTTCCTTAGGAATAGCGTAGAGCTTTTTGTTAAGCTCATCAAGGTCGTAACCGCCCTCTTTAATGAAGTTAAATAAAAGCTCAACTTCTTTTTTAGCATTGTCGTCAAGTGTTTCGTAAACTTCCCAGTTTCTTAATGTTCTGAGTCTGTTAACGCTTTCAGGTGCACAGTGCTCAAGCCAATATTTAGCTCTTTCGAGTCTGTCAGCGAATTGTTCATATTTGTAAGGTGTGTCAATCTTCTCAAATACTGTTTCAAGCATAGGAATATTGAAGTCAACAACTGAGCCTAACTGAACGAGGTGACCCATTGGAACAGTTTCTAATACTCTGTCGCCAACGGTTGTGTTGTACATAATTGCTTTTTCATTATCATTAGCAGTACCGTTTTTAACATTGTTGTACATCTTGTCAAATTCAAAGTACTGACGAAGAATACCATCATCAAAGCAGAAATCGAACGCTTTAAGAGGCTCTGTTTTTGAGTAAAGCCAGAGAATAACCTCAGGTTGATAAATTTTTAAAAGTGTATCAGGTGTTAAGTTAAGACCTGAAGAGCCTGACATTTTACCTGTTGTACCTTTAATACCAATGAATTCATAGCCCTGGAAAATAGGTGGCTCGTAACCGAAGATTTTCTTTGCAATATCTTTACTTGTGTCGTAGCTACCGTGAGGACTTGCGTGGTCCTTTCCGCCCGGCTCAAAGTCAACACCTTCATACATCCAGCGCATAGGCCAGTCAATTTTCCAAGCCAATTTGCAGTTGAAATCCTTTGTGAAGTCAAATGTGCCTTTGTGACCGCAAGCACAGGAATATTCTGCAACTGTACAGTCATCTGAAAGTGAATGTACCTTAGTTGTGTCCTTACCGCATTCAGGGCAGTATATGTTAATTGGGTAATAAGCTTCTCTTTCACCCGGCTGTGCCTCTTGTGTACGGTGGCTGTCTAAAATATCAAAAATCTCGCCACGGTGTTTTAAAGCGTGAAGAATATGCTCTGTATATTTACCGCTTCTGTACATCTCTGCCTGATGTCTGTAATCCATATCAATACCGAATTTAACAATAGATGTTTCAAATTCGTTTTCGAAATATTCTGCATAAGTTTTAAATTCAGGTGCATCAGTGAATGGATTTTTAACATCAACATAAGGACAGCCGATGTATTTTTCCATATCGCTGTCAACAGCCGCAACATTTACAGGAACTTTTCTGAGACGGTCAAACTCATCCCATGAGAAAAGTAATCTTGCTTTTTTTCCTTTTTTTCTTAACGCTCTTACTACAAAATAGCTTGTAGCAATATCACGGAAGTTACCAATATGAATTGAGCCTGATGGGCTGATACCGGCAGCACAAACATATTCTTCTTTATTAGGATTTCGTCTTATAATTCTTTCAGCAATTTCTTCTGACCAATGCATTTTATCACTCTTTTTCTATGAATATTTTGTTTTTATACAATCAACATAGTATTTTACAATAAATGTAAGATTATGTCAATCAAAAAAGCCCTTAAATCTACAATTACTTACAGTTTTCCAATACTTTGAGTAAAATTTTAAAAATTCTTTCAGTAGAAGAAACAGAAAGTCTTTCTTTTACTGTGTGAACATCGAACATATCAGGGCCTATTGAAATGCAGTCAAAGTCTTTTATTTTTGATGCAAAAACACCACATTCAAGTCCCGCGTGGATTGCTTCTACTTTAAGTGCTTTACCTGTTTCGTTTTCGTAAACCTCTTTATAAAGCTTCTGAAGTGTAGAATTATTGTTGAATTCCCAAGACGGATATTTATCAGAAACAGAAAACTCACAAGGTAAACACTCAAAAAATGCAGAAAGCTTTTCTTCTAAAGCATTCATTGTAGTTTCCTTGTTGCTTCTTAAAGAAATGTGCATTTTTATATTGCGTTCATCTGTTTCAAGAATACCCAGATTAAGTGAGGTTTCAACAAGTCCTTGAATTTCTGCACTCATATCTATTACACCATTTGGAACACAGGCTAAAGCGTAAATAACAGCATATGCACTCTCGTTACTTATAGCGCTGAATGTGCCATTTTCAAGTGGTTTTATTTGATAGGTGAAGTCGGGCTCTCTGACTGAAAGCTCGTTTTTTATAACTTCAAGATATTCAGTTGCTTCTTTTATAAATTCGTCTTTGTTATTTGCACAAAGTCTTATTTTTGTAAGATTTGTAATTGCATTTGTTTTGTTGCCACCATCAACGCTTAATAAATCAAAGCCTGTTGATTTTAAGTGGTTTAAAACACGACCTGCTAAAATGTTGGAATTAACTCTGCCTTTGTCAATTTCAATTCCTGAGTGACCGCCCAGAAGACCTTTCAGGGTTAATTCAATTTCTGTTCCTGTTACAGTTTCCCTCTCAAAGTTAAAGAATACTTTAAAATCACTGCCACCTGCACAGGAAACTGTCATTGTGTCCTCTTCTTCGGAGTCAATGTTAATCATTTTTTTACCACTTAATACTGATGTGTCAAGTTTTGTTGCACCAATCATACCAGTTTCTTCATCTGTTGTAAAAACTGCTTCAATTGGCGGGTGAGCGTAGGTGTCACTTTCAAGAATTGCTAAAACACAAGCTACTGCAATTCCGTTATCTGCACCGAGAGTGGTGTTTTTTGCCTTTATAAAATCACCATCAACAAAAATATCTAAAGCATCCTTTGAAAAGTCAATGGTGTTGTCTTCAGTCTTCTGACAAACCATATCTAAATGACCTTGTAAAATAACAGGCTCTGCATCCTTTAAATGCTTCGTTCCGTTTTTATAAATAACTACATTGTTTGCATCGTCACGATAATATCTGAGGTTGTGTTCTTTTGCAAAATTCACACAGAACGAAGCGATTTTGTCAGTATCACCTGAGCCGTGTGGGATTTTTGTTATTTTATGGAAATAATAAAATACTCTTTCGGGTTGTAAATTTTTAAGCTGTGACATAAAAAAGTCCTTTCGATATAGCTTTACGGCTCGTAGTTGAATACGGGCATAAGCTCTAATTTGAATTGATTTATTCTGTGAAGATAATCTATTCTCTCTTTTGTCTTTTCGTCTTCGCAAATGCCTGTTCTTATATATTTATCTAACACAGCATAAGTGAAGCCTAAATTATCTTCATCGGTTTTGCCCTGGAGTCCGTCAATAGGTGTTTTTTCAACGAATTTGTCGGGGAGTCCTAAGGCTTTACCCACTGCCTTAACCTCCTGAACAGTAAGCTTTGACAAGGGTGAAAAATCACCAACGCTGTCACCATAACGGGTTGAGTAACCGACCCAATCCTCTGAAAGATTACAGGTGTTTGCAACTCTGCCGTTTACACTCTGACTGACTGCATAAACACAAGCCATTCTGAGCCTTGGCGGAAGATTTGTAATTGCCTGAGTCGAAAGCTCAACATTGTTATTTTTGAATTCATTCAAGAAGCCATTATAGGCATCTTTAATATTTATTGTTACAGATTTTATTCCTAAAAATTCAACAAGTGCTTCTGAAACATCAATGTCAAATTGTTCGCCGTTTGGCATAAGCACACCAACGACATTTTCTTTTCCTAAGGCTTCTACTAAAAGTGCGGCAACAACAGAGCTGTCTTTACCTCCTGAAATTCCTAAAACACCTTTACAGCCCTTGCCGTTTTCGTTGAACCAGTTTTTTATCCATTCTACAATATCATTTTTTACTTTTTCTGCATTAAAATCCATAATTTTCTCCTGAAATTAAAATTACTTTAATATATTACCTATTTATTGTATTATTTTCAATATTATTTACAAAAAATTGTTGAAAGAATCGAAAAAAATTACTATAATAATGTTATCTATTTTTAAAATGGGGTTTTGTGGTATGACAATCAGTATATTAGTAAAATCTTTAGTTGCTTATTTAGAAAAAGAAGGCTTGATTTTAAGCGAAGATAAAATCTGGGCAACTAATAAAATTTTAGAGGTTTTAAAGCTTTCTTCTATTGATGAAGATGCAAAAGCAGAAAATATAGACCTTGAAGAAATTTTAAAGGGTATTTTAGATTACGCTTGTGAAAACGGTCTTTGTGAGGATTCAGTTGTTTACAGAGATTTGTTCGATACAAAAATTATGGGTGCGGTGCTTCCTCGTCCGTCTGAAGTAATTAAGACATTTAAAGAAAAATATGCGTCTTCACCTGAAAAGGCAACTGAATATTATTATCATCTTTCAAGAAAAAGTGATTACATAAGAGAATATCGTGTTAAAAACGATATGAAATGGGTTACACCTACACCTTATGGTGATATTGATATTACAATTAACCTTTCAAAGCCTGAAAAAGACCCTAAGGCTATTGCGGCCGCGGCTAAAATGGAGGCTTCGTCATATCCTGCCTGTCTTCTTTGTAAAGAAAATGAGGGCTACAGCGGTAGAGTTAATCACCCGGCAAGACAAAATCACAGAATTATTCCTGTTAATTTAGACGGTGACGATTATTTCTTACAGTATTCACCTTATGTTTATTATAACGAGCATTGTATTGTGTTTGACAGCAGACATATACCAATGAAAATAAGCGAAAAAGGCTTCAGAAGACTTTTCTCATTCATAAAGCAATTCCCGCATTATTTTATTGGCTCAAATTCAGATTTACCAATTTCAGGTGGCTCAATTCTTACACACGAGCATTTCCAGGGCGGTAATTATACATTCGCAATGGCAAGAGCAGAAATTGAAACAGAGCTTGAATTTAACGGCTTCAGTGATATTGAAGCAGGTATTGTTAAATGGCCTATGTCTGTAATCAGACTTAAGGGCACTGATACTGACAGACTTTCAACTCTCGCAGGTAAAATTCTTTCAGTGTGGCGTGACTATAGTGACAGTGATGCATTTATTATTTCAAAAACAGAAGACGGTGTACCTCATAACACAATTACACCAATTACCCGTTTCAGAGATGGCAAATATGAAATTGATTTAGTTTTAAGAAATAATATCACAACCGAGGAATGCCCTGACGGATTTTATCATCCGCACCCTGAATTCCATAACATCAAAAAAGAGAATATTGGTCTTATTGAGGTTATGGGTCTTGCAGTTTTACCTGCTCGTCTTAAAACAGAAATGCAGATGTTAAAAACAGCAATTCTCAATGGTGAAGATATTAAATCGGATGAAGCTATAAGCAAACACGCTTCATGGGCAGAAAAATACATTTTGTCACAAAATGTAACAGAAGAAAATTGCGATGAAATAATAAGAAATGCAATTGGCACGACATTCATTCAGATTCTTGAGCAATGTGGTGTTTATGAGCGAAACGAAACAGGCAAACAGCAATTTTTAAGATTTGTGGATAGCGTTAACCAAAACTGATATAGAGGGCGGGAACTAAAATGTTCTCGCCGACTCAATTTATTTCAAGGGGTGACTTTCTTGAAGAAAAGAAAAAAGAATTTAACCAAAGTAGCAAAGCTACCGGTATTTATATTATTTATTATATGCTTTATATTTATTGGCTTGCTTCAAAGTGAAAAGGCTATTCCTATTTATGAGCAATTAGGGCAGATGTCATTATTTTTAATGTGCATATATTTCTTTATTATTTTGTTTGAATTTATAAGCAGACAGCTTAACAAAATCGGTGAAGCAGATATTAAAGAAGAAAATAATGAAGTTACAGAAGAGCAAGTTGCTTTGAAGGAAGAAGAAAAAAGCAAATTTAAAAAAGTTTTTTCTAAGTTTTCCTCTAAGAAAAAAGAAAAAGACAACTCTGAAAAGAAATTTAAATTCAAAAGAATTGCGCTTATTACAACAGAGGTTTTATATGTAATAATTCAGGTTTTCTTTATTGTTAATATGGCAATAAGCTCATTTTCTCTGAATTTGCAGATTCTGAGCAAGCAAGAGCACGAGTACACATTCGGTAATATAGGTGTTCTTGCAGTACTTGCAATTTGTCTTTTTGTGTATAGAAGCTTTATTTTGCAGAAATCAGAAAGAAAAGCGAGTAAAACAGTTTCAACAATATTCTTTACAATCGGCGGAATGTCAATTTTTTACATAGGAATTGCAGTTTTAAATATCATTCTCGAAATGGATTTCTGTGATGTTGCGTTCTGGTTTTACAGAATCTGTTCTATCTATTTAGCACTCGTGTTAGTGTTCGATATTTTTATTACTGTAATAAAGAAAGAAACCTTAAAAGACTTTAATTACGATTTTTATTTGCCAAAGCTCAAACGCAATAAAAATGGTGAAGCTGGCAGTAAAAAAAGCCTTTTAGATACATTGGAGGAGCATACGGGGATTTCGCTTAAATCTCTCTGGAGTCTTAAATATGTTGGTGAAATTTTACCCGCTGCTGTTTTAGCGATTATTGCAGTGTTATTTATTTCAACCTGTGTTTATAAGGTAGAGCCTTATGAGCAGGCGGCGGTTTATCGTTTTGGCTCATTAGGGACAAATTCAATTAAAAGCGAGGGGCTTCACTTTAAGTTGCCCTGGCCTGTTGAAAAAGCAGAAATATATGAGGTTCAGCGTGTTCAGAATATGACAATTGGCTATGAGGCTAATGACACAATGGATAATATGTGGACAGAATCTCATTCAGTTGAAGAATATAAGCTTTTAACAGGTAACGGAAATGAGCTTGTTTCTGTTAATATAAAGCTGGTTTATAAAATTGATGATTTATACACTTATATAACAAAAAGCTCGTCACCTGAGTCAATTCTTAGTTCAAAAGCTTACGAGTTTATGATGAATAAAACCAATTCAACTAATTTGGATACAATTTTAAGCGTTGACAGAACAGGACTTTCAAATGAGCTTTTAAAGGCACTCAACAGCTACACTAAAGAATATAATGTTGGTTTAACAGTAGAAGAGGTAATAGTTGAAAGCATACACCCACCGGTTGAGCTTTCAGGTGTTTACCAATCTGTTGTAAGTGCGGATGTAAAGAAAACAACAACAATTACAAATGCAGAGGCGCAGGCACAGTCACTTATTTTAGATGCCGAAAAGGATGCAAAAACAGTCGTTATTACTGCTAAAGAAAATCAGACCACAAAGGTGGCAGATGCAACTCAGGAGATGGAAGTTTATTTAGCGGCACTTGAGGCATATAAAAAGAGTCCTAAATCATTTGAGCTCAGTAAATATCTTGATACCTACGAAAAGGTAATAGGTGGCAGAAAGGTTTATGTATTTTCACCTAACATTGATTCTGAGCTTTCACAGTATATTATAAATTCATCAGGCAATAGCGGTGAAGAAATTGCCGTTATTGAAGCGGAGGAATAAAAATGAAGATTAAAAAGATTTATAAATGGCTTTTTGCACTTTTACTTGTAGTAATTATTGGTGTATTCGGCTTTACATTTACAGTAAAAGAGGGCTCTTGTGCTATTGTTTCTCGTTTTGGTGAGGTAAGGGCAGTTTATATGGAGTCAGGACTTCATTTTAAATTGCCATATCCTTTTGAAAATGTTTACACTTACGACACAAGAAGTCAATATATGGATTCAGGCTACACAGAAACACTTACAAATGATAAGAAAAATGTTATTTTACAAACTTATCTTGTATGGCATATTGAAGATGCGATGAAATTCTACACAAGTGTAGGCGACAACGAAAAGGCAGAAAAATATCTTAATGACTTGACAGCAAATGTTAAAAATGGTGTTATGGGTAATTATGAACTTTCTGCATTGGTTTCAACAGATTTAGAAAATATTAAAATAAACGAAATTTCAGACCTTATTGAAAAATCAGTAGCAGAAAATGCTCTTAAGGATTACGGAATTCAAGTAGAAACTGTTAAAATTAAAAGACTTGCACTTCCTACAAATAATATTGAGAGTGTATTTGAGCAAATGATTGCCGACAGAGAAAAGCAGGTTACAAAGCTTATTTCAGAGGGCGAAAGAGATGCCGCAATTATTATGAGTGAAGCAAATGCAAAGGCTGCTGAGATTTTAGCGAATGGTAAATTAGAGGCAGCAGAAATTGATGCGGAAACCGAACGAAAGGTTGCAGAAATTTACGGCGATGCTTACGATAAGAATTCTGAATTGTTTATATTCCTTAAAAAGCTTATTGCACTTGAAAATTCAGTTAGTGAAGATACAGTAGTAATTATGAAAAGTGAAGATTCACCATTTGATATAATTGACGAATTGCAATAACGGAGGCAAAAATGAAAAATAAAAGTATTGAAATTTTTGAAACCATAATGCATTCCGTTATGAAATATTTCAAATGGGTTGTTGTTGGTTCGGTAGCACTTATTGTGCTGACGGGTGTCTATAAGGTTGACAGCAACGAGGTTGCAGTTGTGCTTCGTTTTGGCAAGCTTGTAGGTACAACTACCGAAGAGCAGATTAAAGACCCCGGTTTGCATCTGGCGTTTCCTTATATTATTGATGAGGTTATTAAGGTGCCTGTTGAAACAGTTCAGGAAATAACTGTTGAAACTCATTACAGTGCTGACACAGCAATTAACCGAAACATTAAAACAGGCGGTTATGTTATTACAGGTGACAGTAATCTTGTTTTAATAAGAAGCGTTGTTAAATATAAGGTCAGTGACCCTGTAAGATATGCACTTTATATAAACGAAATAAATGAAATGGTTACAGGTGTAGTAAGTGGCGAAACAGTGCCACTTGTTACCTCAATGCCTGTTGACAGTGTGCTTACTACTGAAAAGACAAAGCTTTCAGGTGATTTAAAGAAAAATGTTCAGGAAGTATTGAACGAGCTTGATTGCGGTATTACAATTACTAATATTGAGCTTACAAATGTTATTCCACCTAATGAAACAAAGGACGCATTTGATGCAGTTAATACAGCATCAGTTAAAAAGCAGACTCTCATTCAGGAGGCGAATGATTACACAGAATCAAAAATTCCTAAAGCACAGGCGGATTCTGATTCACTGGTAAGTGAAGCAAAGAAAAATCAATCTGAAAAAATTGCCAAGGCTAACGATGAGGTTGCTGAATTTAATGGCTTATATGAGCAATATAAGGCAAATCCTGAGGTAGTTAAAAACGGCGTGTTCAGAAGCAGAGTCAGCAAGGTTTTAAAGGATGCAGGTGCTACAATTATTGTTCCTGATGGTGAAGAGGGAGCAAAGGTAATTCTTCCATAAGAGGTAGATTATGAAAAAAATTAACAATATGGTTGAGAATTCTGTTAAAGAGTATTCTCAGAGCTATATATCAGACAAAGAAAAGAATAAGCTGAAAAAAGATATTGTTGAAGCTGTTTCTGCAATAGTATTCCTTTTAGCAGGTTATATCTATGGCAAATTCTTCCCTAATCAACAAGTAATTCAAGGAATTATTTATTTAATAGGTGTTGCTATAATCGGTATTCCTGTATTTGTAACAGCTGTTAAAGGCTTTTTGCAAAAGGATATTAACTCATCAATGGAAATTTTAGTTTCTATTGCAATTCTTGTTTCGGTTTTAGACGGTCAATATGTTTTAGCGGGATTTATTCCGATAATTTTAACACTCGTTCACTTTTTAGAAGAAAAGAGCATTATGGGTGGCCGAGATGCTATTGAGGGACTTAAAAAGCTTCAGGCAGATACTGCAATAATTCTCGTTGATGGTGAGGAAAAAGAAGTAGATGCAAAAGCCCTCAAAAAGGATGACTTGATTCTCGTGAAGCCGGGTATGGCACTGCCTATTGACGGTGTTGTTGTCAGCGGTATTTCTAATATGGACCAGAAGTCATTGACAGGTGAGGCACTTCCTAAAGAGGTTAAGGCAGGCGACTCTGTTTTTGCAGGTACTACCAACATTGACGGTCTTTTAACAGTAAAGGTAACAAAGCCATATTCTGACACATCGTTCCAAAAAATAGTTGAGCTTTTGGAGGGTGCAGAAAATATGACTGTGCCTGAAACTCAGATTGTTGACAAATTTATGGCTTATTACTTGCCGATTGTTTTAGTTGTTGCTACTTTAATGTGGCTTTTTACAAAGGATATAAGCAAGGCTATTGCAATTCTTGTTGTAAGCTGTCCGTGTGGATATATGTTAGTGTCTTCCGCACCGATTATTGCCGCATTGGCAAGTGCTACAAAACGCGGTATTCTTATTAAAAACCCGTCATTTATTGAAAAATTAACTGATGTTGATTATTTTGTTTTTGATAAAACAGGTACAATTACAAACGGTACTCTTGAAGCGGTGGATTTCTTACTCGAAAATGCAGAGTCAAAAGAAGAGCTTATAAAAACTGCTGCCTCAGTTGCACACGGCTCATTGCATCCGACTTCAAAATCAATTATGGCACTTTGCAGTGATATTGAATACGACAAGGATTTTGAAATTACTGAAATTGTCGGTAATGGCGTTAAGGGTGTAAAAAATGGCGACGAGGTTATAGTCGGTAATTCAAGATATATTTCTTCTTTAGGCCTGACTCTTCCCGAAAACCAGGAGAATCAGGGTACATTAAGCTGGGTTGTTAAAAATAACGCTGTTTTAGGTGCTATTGTTTTCCGAGATGTTTTAAGAGAAGATGCAAACGACACCATTAAAGATTTAAGAGCATTAGGCGTTAATGAGATAACAGTGCTTACAGGTGATAATGCTTTGGAAGCAAAGCGTGTAATGGCAGATGCCGACATTGACACAATGTTCAGCGAGCTTTTACCTGAGCAAAAATTAGAAAAGGTGAGAGAGGCACAAAAAAATCACATTGTTGCAGTTGTTGGTGACGGCATAAACGACTCCCTGGCTCTTTCAGAAGCAGATGTCGGAATCGCAATGGGCGCTATGGGCTCAGACACGGCAATTCAGAGTGCAGATATTTCTCTTATGAATAACTCACTCGGCAATTTACCTTTTGTTATTGAGCTTTCAAGAAAAACAAAGGCTACAATTTATCAGAACATTATAATTGCTTTTTCTATAAGCTTTATTATGATGCTCCTCGCAGCAACAGGAATTGTAACACCTATTGTCGGTGCGTTTTTACATAATATAGGGGCGTTTGTGATTTTAATTAATAGTGGAAAGATAACAAAAAAATAATGCAGAATGCAGAGTGCAGAATGCAGAATTTCGGGACCTGCGGTCGGCGATTATAATGTTGGCAAGGGGAGTTTAAAGAAATATAATGAAAAAAGATTCAATAGATTCTTTATTTAATACAGTATTTAAAGCAATATTCGTCGGTTTTATAGAAAGTATTGGTTTATTGGTAACGGTACAAATTGCTGTTTGTTTACTGAATATAAGTTTTTTGCCGTACAGTTCATTAATTGTTGCAACTGTAATTACAGTAATATTGGCGTTTTTCTACTCTAAATTATTGCAAAAAATTAAATCGAAAAGAGAAGTAACCATATTTTCACTAATGAGCTTTTTTAGCTTAATAGACTTCTATTTCCTTTGGTGTGCGTTAGATTTATATATCCCTTTTGATGTGTTGCCGGGAAATAAACTCGACGCTTCAGGCGATGTAGGTATAATATTGCTTTTGATGTGGTTTATATTTTCTTATCTCATAACTCGTATAGTAGCACTAATAAAATTTCTTAAACAAAATCCAAAATTAAAAAGATAATAAAAAACACCATATTCTCTGAACAGAGTTTATGGTGTTTAATCTTTTTTATAAGCTTCTTTTTCATTTGTTAAAAACAATATATAATCAACAGAGGTGTTATAAAATTCTGCTAATTTTACCGTGCAAAAAATTTTTTAACTCATTTTGAGTTAAAATCACCACTTTATAAAAATATAAGTTATAATGCCATTAGAGCAGCTACTCTAATTTTTTGAAATGTGGTGATACTATGATATATAACAATTCGATTTCTGTTGAATTCAACAATTTTTGTGAGAATGTAAAAAAACTAAGAGTTGAAAACAATCTGACTAAAAAGACTATGGCTGAAAAACTAAATGTTAGTGCAAGAACAATCCGTATGCTTGAAAATCATCAAATCCCAGCCACTTTAACAGTCGAATTTGTATTCAAAATAATACGCACTTTCAATGTAGATGGTGCTGATTTATTCAAATAGAAAACAAAACCACAAAAAAATCCTATCATTTTCGTAGATTGAAATGATAGGATTTTTTATTTGTTATAACACTTGCAACTTGCATACTTGCAACTTGCAACTACTTTTTCTTCTTCTTCCCAAAAATTCCGCCCTTTTCCTCAGGTTTAACATCTTTGCCACCTGATTCTTTGTTGAATTCTTTGAGAAGCTCTTTTTGCTTATCAGTAAGATTTTTCGGAATAACAACATTGATTTTTACAAGCTGGTCACCGCGTCTTGTGCCGTTAACAACCTGAATACCCTTGCCTTTGAGCTTAAATACATCGCCAGGCTGTGTACCTGCAGGAATACTGTATTTAACCTGACCATCAAGAGTAGGAACTGTTAATTCATCACCTAAAGCGGCCTGAACAATAGAAACATCTACCTCGCACCATACATTGTAGCCATCTCTCTGGAAGAACGGATGTGGTTTTAATGAAACTGCGACTCTCAAGTCACCGCTTGGGCCACCGTTTAAGCCACGGTTACCCTCGCCACGAACTGTGAACATCTGACCATCGTCAATACCAGCAGGGATTGCGATGTCTTTCTTTATTGGTCGTCTGATTCTGCCTGCACCCTTACATTTGTTACAAGGAGTAGGGTTATAAGTACCTTTACCGCCACACTTCGGACATTGCTTTTGTGTTGAAATAACACCAAAAGGAGTGCGTTGTTGTGAAGTAATCTGACCGCGTCCGTTACATTCAGGACAGGTTTGTGAAGATGTACCTTTAGCCGCACCGCTACCGGCACATTCGTCACAGGTTTCTATTCTTGGGAATTCAACATTTTTAGTGCAACCCTTAGCTGCCTCTTCAAATGTTAAAGAAACTGTAATCTGAATATCATTACCGCGTCTTGGTGCATTAGGATTTGAACGGGATGAAGCACCACCGCCAAAGCCACCACCGAAGAATGAACCGAAAATATCGCCTAAATCGAATTCCATTCCATCGCCAAAGCCGAAGCCACCGAAACCGCCTGCGCCGCCCTGACCTGCACCATAGCTTGGGTCAACGCCTGCAAAGCCGAAACGGTCATATTTTTCTTTCTTGCCTGGGTCAGAAAGAATTTCGTAAGCTTCGTTTACTTCTTTGAATTTTGTTTCAGCCTCTTTGTTGTCAGGATTTAAGTCCGGGTGATATTTTTTGGCAAGCTGACGGTATGATTTTTTAATTTCATCAGCCGAAGCACCCTTGGAAAGTCCAAGGACTTCATAATAATCTCTTTTATCTGCCATAATAAAGCCTTTCTACATATCTTTTGGCAACAGAGTTTTTAAAACTCTGTTGCCTGAATGATTTTAAATTATTCGTTTACATCTGTGAAAGGTGCTTCATAGTAGCCGTTTTCATCAGTGCCACCTTGTGCGGCATTAGGGTCAAAGCCTTGAGCTTGTGATGGGTCAAAGCCCTGTGCACCGCCAGCAGCTTTGTAAAGCTTTTCAGAAATTTCATAGAATTTTGCCTGAAGAGCTTCTTGCTTTGATTTGATAAGATTAATATCTTCGCCCTTGAGAGCTTCTTTTAATTCATCAACCTGAGCAGAAATAGCTGATTTGTCAGCTTCGTCTAATTTGTCGCCGTTCTCATCGAGAATTTTTTCGCATTGGAATACCATCTGGTCTGCACCGTTACGAATGTCAACTGCTTCTTTGCGTTGCTTATCTTCTTCTGCGAATTGCTCTGCCTCTTTAACAGCCTTTTCAATATCTTCTTTACTCATATTTGAAGAAGATGTGATTGAAATTGATTGCTCTTTACCTGTGCCAAGGTCTTTTGCAGAAACGTGAACAATACCGTTAGCGTCAATGTCAAAGGTTACTTCGATTTGTGGAGTACCACGACGAGCAGGAAGAATACCGTCAAGGTGGAACATACCAAGAGTTTTGTTGTCTTTAGCAAATTCTCTTTCGCCTTGTAATACATGAATTTCAACTGATGTCTGGTTATCTGCTGCAGTTGAGAAAATCTGGCTCTTCTTTGTCGGGATTGTTGTATTTCTTTCAATAATCTTTGTGCAAACAGAACCGAGTGTTTCAATACCGAGTGAAAGTGGAGTAACGTCTAAAAGAAGAAGACCTTTAACATCGCCACCCAAAACACCTGCCTGAAGAGCAGCACCGATAGCAACACATTCGTCAGGGTTAATGCCCTTGAATGGCTCTTTGCCTGTGTATGATTTAACAGCATCCTGAACAGCAGGGATTCTTGAAGAACCACCAACCATAAGAACCTTGTCAATTTCAGATGTTTTAAGACCTGAGTCAGAAATAGCCTGACGAACAGGACCCATTGTTGCTTCAACAAGGTCAGCTGTAAGCTCGTTGAACTTTGCTCTTGTGAGAGTTGTGTCAAGGTGTAAAGGACCTGCTTCTGTCATTGTGATGAATGGTAAGTTAATAGCAGATGAAGTAACACCTGAAAGCTCAATTTTTGCTTTTTCAGCAGCCTCTTTAAGTCTTTGCATTGCCATTTTGTCGCCCTTTAAGTCAATGCCGTTTTCTTTTTTGAATTCAGCTGCAAGCCAGTCAATAATTCTTTGGTCGAAGTCGTCACCACCTAAGTTGTTGTTACCTGCAGTAGCAAGAACCTCCTGAACGCCTTCGCCCATTTCGATGATAGAAACATCGAATGTACCACCACCGAGGTCATAAACCATAACCTTCTGATCGTTTTCTTTGTCGATACCATAAGCAAGAGCAGCAGCTGTGGGCTCGTTGATGATTCTCTTTACTTCAAGACCGGCAATTTTACCGGCATCTTTAGTTGCCTGGCGCTGTGCGTCTGTGAAGTAAGCAGGAACAGTAATAACTGCTTCTGTAACCTTATCACCAAGGTAGCTTTCTGCGTCAGCTTTTAATTTGCTTAAAATCATTGCAGAAATTTCTTGTGGTGTGTATTTTTTGTCATCAATAGTAACCTTGTAGTCAGAGCCCATTTGTCTTTTAATAGAAGCAATAGTTCTGTCAGGGTTAGCAACAGCCTGACGCTTTGCAACCTGACCTACAAGTCTTTCACCTGTTTTTGAGAAACCAACAACAGATGGTGTAGTTCTGTTGCCTTCAACGTTAGCAATAACGACAGGCTCGCCACCTTCGATAACTGCAACGCATGAGTTTGTTGTACCTAAGTCAATACCAATTGTTTTAGCCATAATTGTTTTCCTCCAAAAATTGTTTTATTTTAGTTTATTTTTTATTGAGTTATCTGAACACTTGCGAATCTTAACACACGGTCGCCCATTTTGTAGCCTTTTTCAAATACTGCTGAAATAGTATTTTCTGGTAAATCAGGGTTTTCCGTAGTCATAACCGCATTGTGTATTTCCGGATTAAATTCTTCACCGACTTCACCGAATGAAACAACATCCAATTTATTAAAAATATCCTTTAATTGATTGTATGTCATTTCTATGCCTTTTCTGTACGCTTCAATGTCATCAGTTTTATTATCTATCGCTCTGTCAAAATTATCAATAACAGGGAGAAGAAGTGCTAATGTACCAGCTTTAGAATCATTGTAAGCAGATTCTTTTTCTCTTTGTGAGCGTTTTCTGAAGTTATCATATTCAGCAAGAACTCTCATATATGAATCTTTAGTGTCTGCTAACTCTTTTTCTAACTTTTCTTTTTCTGCCACTAAAGCATCAGTCTTTTTGTCTGATTTTTTAGCTTTTTTTGTTTCCTTTGTTTCTTTTGAAGAATCGTTTTGTTCTTCATTTAAGATTTTTTCTTCAGTTGCCATAATTTACCTCACTCAAGTGTTTCTGAAAGCAGGTTTCCAATAACGCCTGCTAAATATTTAATGCTTGGAATAAGCCTTGCATAATCAATTCTTGTTGGCCCGATTATTCCGATAGAGCCACTGTCACGGTCACCAACTGTGTATTTTGAGAAGATAGTTGCTGAATTGCGAAGCTCTTTAAAAGCATTTTCTTCACCGATTGAAACGGTTAATGGCTTTTTGTGAGCTGTAAGAAGTGTTTTAATAGGTGCTTCTCTGTGTAAAAAGTCCATAAGCTCGAACGCATCGAGTGATAATTCAGGGTGATTTAAAATATTTGATTGACCGTTGAAGTGTAGCTCAGTAGATTTTACTGAGTTGCATAAATCTGCCACACCGCAAAGAAGAGGGGACATAACAAACACTTTATCACCCAAAGAAGCAACAAGCGTCTGAATAAACGGAATATCAATATTAGAAACAGAATTACCTAAAAAGTAGGTTTGCATTATGTTGTAAAAAACCTCTGCGACCTCTACTGTGATTTCACTATCAGTACGGACTACCATGCTTTTTAAAATACCTGATGTTGCAAGAAGAACAACCATAGCGGTTTTACTGCTTAATGGTACTAATTCAACTCTCTTTATAAGAGCTTCACTGTCAGACGGTGAAGAAGAAACAGCAACACAGTTTGTAAGCTCTGAAAGAATGCTTCCGGCTTTTTCTAAAAGCTGGTCAGGCTCACCTGAATACGCTTGAAGCCAGGTTTTTATTCTTTCCTGCTCTTCGTGACCTAATTCATATTTGGTCATTAAGTTGTCAACATAATAACGATATCCGAGCTGAGATGGTGCTCTGCCGGCAGAGGTGTGTGGCTGAATTAAAAAGCCGAGCTCAACTAAATCTGCCATATCGTTTCTTATTGTTGCAGATGAAACTGAGTTACCCATTGCACTCTGGAGTGTTTTTGAGCCAACAGGTTCACCTGTTGCAATGTAGCTTTCAATGATTAACGCTAAAATCTTTTGTTTGCGTTCAGATAAAGTCGGCACATCACACACCCTTTCCTGCAATGTAGCAATTCGTTTTAAACAGTGCTTTTTACTTTTTAGCACTCGTTAGCACTTTAAACACGAGAGTGCTAACTCTGTTAATAATATACATCTGTTTTTCCCATTTGTCAACCTATTATTCAAATTTTTTTGTAAATAGTTTGTGAATAGACTGTTTAAAAATCAAGTTTAGTTGCATAAATTATTTCTTTATGGTAAAATATAGAATATATTAAATATGGTATAGAAAGGCAGACACTATGAAATTATCACTCGTTGTTCCGTGCTATAATGAAGAGGCGAATGTAAAACGCTTTTTTAATGAAGTTAATAATGTGTTTTTGTGTAATGTTGATGATTACGAGTTTGTTTTTATCAATGACGGAAGTAAAGATAAAACTTATGATAATTTAAAAGAGATTTATGAAGAAAATTCTGCTTACAATATTCAGGTGTTGTCTTTCAGTCGTAATTTTGGCAAGGAATCTGCTATTTATGCAGGGCTTAAAGCCGCAAAGGGTGATTATGTCTGCATAATAGATGCTGATTTACAGCAACGCCCTGAGGTAGTTTTAAAAATGCTTTCTGAAATTGAAGCGGATGACAGTATTGACTGTGTTGCGGCTTACCAGGAGGAGCGAAACGAGGGCGCGCTTCTTACTAAATTTAAATCTGCATTTTATACAATTATAAATAAATTAGCAGAGGTTGATTTTGTAAATGGCGCTTCTGACTTCAGACTCTTAAACAGAAAAATGGTAGATGCAGTTCTTTCAATGAGCGAATATCACCGCTTTTCAAAAGGTATATTCAGTTGGGTAGGCTTTAATACTAAATATATAGCTTATGAAGCAGAAGAAAGAGAATACGGCGAAAGCAAATGGAGCTTTTTGAAGCTCTTTAAATATGCAATTGACGGAATTGTTGCATTCTCAACATTGCCTTTAAGACTTTCAATTGCCGCCGGCTTTATAACTGCAGTTATTTCAATTATATATTTAGTAGTTGTCATTCTTCAGAAGCTCATAGAGGGAATTGATGTCCCCGGTTACGCTACTATAATAGTATTGATATTATTTTTAGGCGGTATGCAGCTTTTCTGCTTAGGTATCTTAGGCGAGTATTTAGCAAAGGTTTATGTTCAGACTAAAAACAGACCGCTTTACATTTTGAAGGAGCATTTGGGGAAAGAGAATAAGAATGAAAACGATTACTACGATTTTCAATAAATATAAAGAAATTGTAACATATATTATATTTGGTGTTCTTACAACACTTGTGAATTTTTTTGCGTTCTGGCTTTTTACAAAAATATTTGGTGAGGACCTTTATTTAGTAAATAATGCTATTGCGTGGGTAGTTGGCGTTGTATTTGCTTATGTTACAAATAAACTTTTTGTGTTTGAGTCAAAAAGCTGGGATTTAAAACTCATAACTAAAGAGATTACAGGATTTTTAGGTGCGAGAATATTCAGTTTTTTAGTAGAAGAGGGCGGAATGCTTTTATTTATTTCCGTTTTAGGCTTTGGTGAAAAATCCTTAACACTTTTAGGTGTTACAATAACAGGGCAGTTTATAGTTAAAATTTTACTTGCAGTTATTGTGGTTGTGCTTAATTATGTGTTTAGTAAGTTTTTTATATTCAGGAAACAGGAAGCAGGAAACAGGAAACAGGAAACAGAATAATAAAAACAAAATTATCCTATCATTTTCAGTTGATGTTAAAATCAATTTTGAATGATAGGATAATTTCAATTTTGCGAAGCACTGTTTCCTGCTTTCTGCTTCCTGTTTTCTGAAAAAATAAAAACCACTGGTTAAACCAGTGGTTTTGTATTTTTTTCTTATTGCTCTACTGTGTAAACACTAACCTTTTTACGGTCTTTGCCAAGGCGTTCAAAACGAACCTGGCCGTCAACAAGAGCGAATAATGTGTCATCCTTACCCTTACCAACATTTGTGCCTGGGTGGATTTTTGTACCTCTTTGTCTTACAAGGATGTTACCTGCAAGAACGTGTTGACCGTCTGCACGCTTAGCACCAAGTCTTTTAGACTCTGAATCACGGCCGTTACGTGTAGAACCCATACCTTTTTTATGAGCAAATAATTGGATATTAATCTTAAGCATTCGTTACACCTCCATAAGTGTTTCTACAAAGTCGGGATATTGCTCCTGTAAACCATCTAAATGGATTTTCAAGCCGAGCAAAATATCCTTTGTGATATGTCTTTGTTCCTTTTTTACTGTAAGCTTCATTCTTCCGTCACTTACTTCGATTTTTGCGTTTACCTTCAGAACCTCTGTTATGGTGTTTGCTACCATATAAGCGGCTGAAGAAACTGAGGCACAGACAATGTCTTCGCCCTCTTCAGCAAAACCTGAGTGACCGGTAATTAAAAAGCCGTAAGGAACATCTGAGTCAAAATAAAAAGTTGCTTTTGTCATTACGCATTGATAGCTGAGATTTCAACCTTTGTATATGGTTGTCTATGACCCATCTTGCGCTTTTCATTTTTCTTTGGTTTGTAAGTAGCAACAACAATCTTCTTGCCTTTGCCGTTCTTAATAACCTTTGCGCCAACAGAAGCACCGTCCACATATGGAGCGCCAACCTTAATGCCGTCTTCTGCGCCGATTGCGATAACCTTATCAAAAGTTATCTCTGCGTCAGCTTCAACGTCGAGCTTTTCGATGAAAATAACATCGCCATTCTCAACCTTGTATTGCTTTCCGCCTGTTTCAATGATTGCGTACATAGTTTTTACCTGCTTTCTTTCAGTCTCGCTAACAAGGCACACGCGTGTGTTTGTGAGGACATACCTCGCCCTTAATATGCGGCAAAAGGTATTTTAGCAGAAAGGGGGAAGTTTGTCAAGGGTTTGTTAGTAATTATTTGTGGTGAAATTATTTTTATTTAATGCAGGATGCAGAGTGCAGAATGCAGAATTTTGGAAGGCTTCGCCTTGATTATATTTTAATATGGATAAAAATAACTACATTCTATCATTTTAAGTCAGTTTTATTACCAACTCAAAATGATAGAATGTAGCTTTCTCTTACAATATTATAATAGCGTCGCAGACCCTCAATTCTGCATTCTGCACTCTGCATTCTGCATTTTTCAATAGTCTCCCAATTCCTTTTTAATATCTCCCGCCAACTCTGCCACAAAGCACATCTTTTCATTCCTCGTCGGGTGAATGAATTCTGCTTTTCCACAATGAAGACCGGGGCGGGAGAGATTTTCTGTAACTTCTCCACCATACATATCGTCACCGATAAGTGCAAAACCAATTGAAGAAAAATGCACTCTTATCTGGTGAGTTCTGCCTGTTTCTATATTTACCTTTAATAATGCTCTGTCACCATTTCTTTTTTCAACCTGCCAATGTGTAGTAGCAGGTAAAGCATCTTCTCTCGTGGTGGAAACGGCTCTGAGAGTTTTATTCGGGTCAGGTCGGTAAATCGGCGTGTCAATAGTGCCTGTGTCAGAAATATCGCCTTTTACAAGTGCATAATATGTTTTTTCTATTTTACCGTTTAATCTGTAAGCAGAAAGTGAGTTTTTTGCAAATACAATAACACCGGAGGTGCCTTTGTCAAGTCTGCCTATTGCTCTGCCCGCTGCTTCACTTCCGCCATTTTTTATAATGTAATTAGCAACACCATTTGCAAGTGTTCCGTTCGGGTGTCGTCTTGTAGGGTGGGCAGAAATTCCTGCAGGCTTATTTAAAACTAAAATATCTTCGTCTTCGTAAATAATATCTAAATCCATTTCACAAAGAAGTGGTGGAGTGGATTTTTCAGGTATTCTGATTGTAACAATTTCATTTTCAAAAACATTATCAATCATTCTTACAATTCTGTCATTTGCAGTAACTGAACCGTAAGTGTGACGGAGTGACTGAACAATTTTTGTAGAAAGCTTTAAATGCCCCTTTAAAAAATGAAGAAGAGGCCTTTCTGAGTATTCTTCCGGTACTGTGTACTCTAAAATTCTCATAAAAGCCTCCTTGTTTTTGTTTTAACAAACTGTATATACAAGTGTATATACATAGTTTGAAAATCAAAATTGTTCATAACTTTGTCAATGTAAAGTCAGTTACTTTACTCGTTTTTTGTCAAAATAGAAATATTTTTGTGTTCCGGCTCAACTTATAAACAAAATTGACAGAGTTTTGAACAAAGTAAAGTAAGTCACTTTACAAATTATGACAATTTGTAAATGTATAAAATTTTTGCTGTTTTTGCAAATGATTGCAATTTTTGTTGATTATTATACAATAGCAAATTCGGATATTTTTCTGTCTTTGAAAATAGCAACTGATTTAAAGCCGGCTTCTCTTGCAATATCATACGCTTTATCAATATTAACACCGATTCTTTCAGCGTAGTGTGAGTCAGAGCCAACAGAAATTAACTTGCCGCCTAATTCTTTATATCTTTTTATTGTATCTAAATCAGGTGATGGCTTGTTAATCGGGTATTTAAGACCGCCCATATTGATTTCTAAAGCCTTGTCCTTTTCGGCACAGAGCTTTAAAAGCTCATCAACCTTATTTTTGTATTTATTAATATCTTCAACATAACCGCAGATATTATAAATGTATCTGAAAGGATATGTAATGTGAGCTAAAATTTCAAAGTTACCCCATTCGAGCATTTTTATGAGCTCATCAAAATACTCATTCATTGTCGCCTCAATGTCAATTCCGTCGAAGCTTTTCCAGAAATAAAAGTCCTCTTGTTCTCTTAAATTGTGAATTGAGCCGATAACAACATCGTAGTTATGCGAATCAATAATCTGTTGTGCCAATTCCGGAATATAGTGAGGTTGTGCAAGCTCAATCCCTTTTAAAACATTTATCTGACCTTTTAATTTTTCACTGACCTCTGAAACATCTTTAAAGCTGTTTTCTACAACCTTGTCATAATTATCTTTATAAAAATAATCCACTTCGCAATGGTCTGTAAATGCAACTGTGTGAATTTTATTGTCACGGGCAGTTTCTGCCATAAATAACGCCTCGTGATTACCGTCAGGGGAGTTTATTGTGTGAGTGTGTAAGTCGATAATTGCGATATTATTCATAATTTTCCATCCTGTTATATTTTACAGGAAACAGGAAACAGAAAGCAGGAAACAGGATTAAATTGGCAGGTGTATAATCCTAGTCCCTAGTTCCTAGTCCCTAGTCCCTGAATTTTAATTACAGTTTCCTATTTTATCACAAACTTCTAAAAAATAATATAGCAAAATAAAAGAAAAAACTTTATTTAATTTTAATAATATGGTAAAATACAACTAATTTGTAGAAAAAGTGCTTTAAAGGCAGGTTTAAAAATGAAGTTAACTTATAACGCATACGCAAAAATAAATTTAATATTAGATGTTACAGGGGTTAAGCAAAACGGCTACCACACACTTTTTACTGTAATGCAGTCAATAGGCTTAAAGGATGTAATATCAGTTGAAAAAACAAAAGGTGAAAAAATAACAATTTCTTGCACAGATGAGAGTGTACCGACAGATTCTAAAAATATTGTATATAAATGTGCAGTGAAATTTTTTGAGCATTTTAGAATTGAAAAGAATAAGGGCGTTCACATTCATATAGAAAAGAATATTCCACACGAAGCTGGTCTTGGTGGCGGTAGTGCCGATGGTGCCGCAGTTTTAGTTGCACTTAATGAGATTTTTAACACAAACGCAAGTAAAAGAACGCTTATGTTTATCGGTGGTAAGGTCGGTGCAGATATTCCATTCTGTATTGTGGGCGGTACTGCTCTCTGTCAGGATATCGGCACAGTTGTTGCACCACTTCCTGATATAGATGAATGTAGCATTGTAGTTGTAAAGCCTGAAAGTGGCAGTTCAACGGTTAAAGCGTATGATGCAATTGACGAAATGGGCGAAAGAATGAAGCACACTAAAAACAACGAAATGTTAGAGCTGCTTTTAGAAGAGAATTTTAAAGAAGCCTTAAAATACTGCGACAATGTTTTTGAACAGGTTATTGAAGTTCCCGACAGGGCAGATATTAAGCATATTTTAAGAAAAAATAATTCGAGTGCCGCTTGTATGTCAGGCTCAGGCTCTGCAATTTTTGGCATTTTCTTTTCAAAGGAAGATGCAGAAAACGCTAAAAAAGAATTAGAAAAGAAATATAGTAAGGTATATTTATGTGACGGAAAAACAAGTGGTGTAGAAAAAAGTCAAGAATAAATTAAAAAATTGAATAAATAAAAAAAGACCGCCAATAATTCATTTGCAACGAATGAAAGGCGGTTTTATTTATGGAATTTTATACATACAATGCATTTAAACAAAAAAGGGATAAAAATTTTTTAATAGCGTTAGTTATAGCATTCACTCTTTACTGTGCATTTTCAATTACTTATTTTGCATCTGTTTCGGGCGAAATAAGAGAAAGTGTAGTAAGACTTCACATTTTAGCCGATAGTGACAGAGAAATTGACCAGCAGGTAAAATTAAAGGTGCGAGATGCACTTTTAGAAAAAAATACAGAATTACTTTCAGAAAAAGTAACTCCCGAAAACGCTGAAGAGTATTTTGAAAGCTCAAAGGAAGAATTAGAGCAATGTGCAAATGAAGTTTTAAAAGAAAACGGCTTCGATTATAAAGCAACAATCACTTTGGGTGAAGAATATTACACCACAAGAGCTTATGAAGATTTAACATTCCCTGCAGGGACTTACACATCAGTAAAAGTAGTTTTAGGTAGCGGAGAGGGTAAAAATTGGTGGTGCGTAATGTTTCCACCACTCTGTGTTCCCGTTGCAAATGGTGGTTTAGAAAACGATGACGGCGTTAATTTAGAAGAATATTTAGATAAAGATGGGAAAAGAATAGTTTCTTCCAAAGGTAAATTTAAAGCTGAATTTAAAATTGTTGAGCTGTATGAGAGGCTTTTTAAATAATTAACCTCATTCCTAAAAATATGAAAAAATCAATAGTTTTTGGATTGTATTCCGAAAACTATTGATTTTTTGTGAGTTTTTGGTATAATGGTAGTAATTGGAGGTGTTGGCATGATTGTTGAAAGAAACGAATATTTGAATAAACTTATAGCATTTAAAGATAAGAAACTTATAAAAATAGTTACCGGTATCCGCCGTTGTGGAAAATCAACACTATTAAAATTATATCAGGACTGGCTCAAACAGAATGGCGTAAAGGAAACGCAGATAATATCAATAAATTTTGAAGACATTGATTATGAAGAACTTACTGATTATAAAAAACTATATAAATTTTTAAAAGAGCGCTTGTCAGAAAATGAAACTACCTATATTTTTCTTGATGAAGTTCAGCATATTGAGGATTTCCCGAAAGTTGTGGATAGTCTTTATATAAAGGAAAATGTAGATATTTATATTACAGGTTCTAATGCTTATATGCTTTCGACTGAAATAGCAACTTTTATATCAGGGAGATATGTACAAATAGAAATGTTACCCTTGTCTTTTAAAGAATATATGAAAAGCACAGGTAGCATGAATGATCGTGGTGTAAAATATATTGAATATCTTCAAAACAGCTCATTTCCATATACACTCGAATTGAAAGGTCAGCCTGAGGAAATTCGCGATTATCTTGAAAGCCTTTATAACACTATAGTTGTAAAAGATATAGTGAACAGGAAAAAAATAACCGATACAATGATGCTGAAAAGTGTTTTGAGATTTGTGTTTGATAATATAGGTAGCCCATTATCGTCTAAAAAGATAGCGGACACATTGACATCCAACGGAAGAAAAACGGATTCTAAAACAGTTGAAAAATATCTTGAAGCGTTAACCGAAAGTTATATTATCTATCAGGCTCAGAGGTATAACATAAAGGGGAAACAATATCTGAAAACTCTCGAAAAATATTATGTTGTAGATGCAGGACTGAGGTATATGCTTATTGGTTCAAAACAAGCAGATGCAGGACATATTTTAGAAAATGTTGTTTACCTTGAATTGTTAAGACGCGGTTATAATGTATATGTAGGTAAAGTCGGGGAATTTGAAGTCGATTTTGTTGCACAAAATAGTAAAGGTACTATTTATTATCAAGTGGCATTAACAGTGCGTGACGAAAAAACACTTGAGAGAGAATTAAGACCATTGAAATCAATAAAAGACCATTATCCAAAGGTTATATTAACACTTGATGAGGATCCGGAAACTCATTACGACGGAATAAGGAGAATAAATGCAAGAGACTGGCTTCTTGGCTTGACTGACTAAAAGGTGATATATTGTCTGAATTTTAAAATGATAAGATTGTAGGTGTAGATGCAAAAAACGAGTAGGGGATTTCCCTGCTCGTTTTTTATGGTCTTAAATCATTCGCCACATCTTACAAAGCATTTGACTGTGCAAGCAGTTGCAGTGAAAATATAAGAAAGGAATGCTGCTAAAGCACCTGTGATAATAGCACCTATGATACTTGTAGCCACAAATGGAATTGCTAAAAGAACTACTGATAAAAGAAGTGTTCCTAAAATACCTGTGAGTACTGCAGAAATTGTCGCTGAAACACAAGAAGAACAAATTCGTTGTCCCCACAGTGCAGTAGCAATAAGTGTTGCTAAAAGGAAAAAAACAGCAATACCGAAAGCAATAATAAGCAAAACAGGTGTTATGGTAATAACTCCCGTTATGCGAAGAAATGCTACGATAATGCCAATAACAATACTTGAAATGGCTGCAAATAATAAGCAGTCTCTTTTACATTCGCAATTAAAAATTGTCATATATTCACCCCTTAACAATATATGTAATAAAGTTGCTTGGGGTGATTATTGGAAATGATGTTATATAAAAATGTAACAACCCTTAGCTCATGTTTTTTCAAACATCCGAACTAAGGGTTGTTACTGTTCACTTTTTGTATCTAACATCATTTTCTTTTACCTCTTCTTTCTACAGATTTTGTCAGGCGTCTTCCTGAATGTTAAAGCTTTAAACATTTTTGGTTTTTGTTTTGTTCTTTAAATTTTTAAGGTTTCGCCATCGGCTTGTTAAAAGCCAAGGATTGATGTTCAGTACATTGTAACCACACTTTCAAATTTTAAAATCTGAATTATAGTTTTTTAATACATCGGAACCACACTTTCAAATTTTTTCGTTTTTTGAATTTCTGGATTTTAGTACATCGGAACCACACTTTCTTTTTTGTTTTTGTGTTTTACTGTGGCATCGGACTCACCCTTCCTTTGTCTATATAGTAGCATACAAAAAAGCGCTTTGCAATACGCAAAAATCTACAAAGTTAAAGGCTTTGCTATGGCTAAAACAGAGAGAATAATCATTCACCAGAACGACTTTTTCAAAAGTTATTGACAACGGATAATTTAATATGTTATTCTAAAAGGGTAGTCGGTCAAAAGAACCGACCTTTTTTGCTTTTTAGACTGATTTTAAAACTTTGAAAGGAGTGAATATTTTATGGAAAAAACTAAAACTGAAATTTTAGCAGACGAAATTTTATTAAAAGCCAAAACTGAATTAACAGGAAGTATTCACTCTCTTATAAGAGCTATAAATGCATTAGAGTTTGTACCTACAAATGAAGAGGATGTTTTCACCAATGCAAAAAGCCTTTTTTATAATCCTAATTACATACTTTTAAGATTTAAAGAAAATACCTGTTCTGTCAACAGAGTGTTGCTTCACTCAATTCTTCACTGTATGCTTCTTCACCCGTTTAATATTGATTTTAAAGACACTTCCCTCTGGAATTTAGCAACAGATATCTGTGTTGAAAATACAATAAACAGCTGGCGTCTTTCCTGCACTAAGCACGAAAAGGATGTAATGCAGAATGCAGTGATAAATGAAATTTCAAAAAATGTAAAGCACTTATCGGCAGAAAATATATACTACTATTTAAAGGGTGCAGAAATTTCTGAAGAAGCTCTCAAAATGTATTCTGAATTGTTTTCTGACGATGTTCACAAAATCTGGTACAAAAACAAAAATTTTGCGTTTTTTGAATTTAGTGATGACGAAGAAACTGTTGAAGCAAGGTCAATTTATAAAATGGCAGATAACAGACAGGGTCTTTCCAATAAATCAAACGACAAAATAATGCGTGATGCTGTAAATAACGCCGCTAAAGAAGAAAAGGAAGAATGGCGTAAGGTAACACCGACAGTTGTCAGTGATGTTGAAGCCTTAAAAAAACAAGGGCTTATGTCAGGTGTCGATACTCAGGTTTTAAAAGGCGTTAATAACGATAAATATGATTACAGTAAATTCTTAAAAAAGTTTATTTCACTTAACGAAACTATGGAAATAAACGACGATGAATTTGACTATATCTTTTATACTTACGGCTTGAAGATGTATTCAAATATGCCGATAATTGAGCCACTTGAGTATGTGGAAAGCTTAAAGGTCAAAAAGCTTTTTATTGCTATTGATACTTCCGGCTCTGTAAAGGGAAATATAGTTGAGAATTTTATAGAAAAGACTTATAATATATTAAAGTCAACCGATTTCTTTTCTTGTAAAACAGAAATTCACATTATTCAGTGTGACTCTGAAATTAAAGAAATTAAAATTCTTCACGATGAAAAGGAATTGGAAGAATATATTAAAAATCTTTCTTTAAAAGGCTTCGGCGGTACAGATTTCAGACCTGTTTTTCAGTATGTTGATGAAATTTTCACTTCTTCACAACAAAATGAGGTTAATGGTCTTATATACTTTACTGACGGTGAGGGCGTTTACCCGAAGCAGATGCCGAAGTTTAAATCTGTGTTTGTAATAAATGATAGTTGTTTTGACAAATCAAAAATGCCTTTGTGGGCAACACCATTGTTTATTGATGATAATGATTTGATAAGGTGATAATTTGAAGATAAAAAACGGTGTTTTGGTTTTTAAGAAAAAGAAAACTAAAATAAATGAATATAGCTACAATGAAAATCTTGTGCAACTGAAATTATCCGATAGGGTTAAAGTGATTTCACGAATGGCTTTTTCAGGTTGCAGAAATTTACAGACAGTTATATTCAACGAAAACTTGCAAGAAATAGGTTATGAAGCATTTTACAACTGTGTTTCATTAGAAGAAGCAATAATTCCGGATGCGTTAAAATTATTGGGCGAAGCAGCCTTTATGGATTGTCGTAATCTTAAAAAAGTAGTTTTGCCACCAATAAAGGTGCTACCTAAAAATCTATTTAAAGGGTGCTTTAATTTAGAAGAAATAGTAATTCCCGACACAGTCGAGGTTATTGAAGAGGGTTGTTTTCACAGCTGTACAAAATTAAAGCAGATTACATTCAGTAAAAATCTTAAAGAAATTAAAGAGTATGCCTTTAAACGCTGTCAGGCGCTTGAAAGTGTAGTGTTCCCTGAAAGCCTTAAAATAATAGGCGACAAAGCGTTTGAGGATTCAAAAGAATTAAAATTTGTCAAGTTTAACAGCGATTTAGAATATCTTGGCAAAGCAGTTTTTCACAACAGAGTTTATGATGAATACAAAATAAAAGGTACAGCCTTTTGCTCGTCTTTTACATCTAAAGATGATTTAGAAAATTGTATAACAGTAAGCATTCCCAAAACTATTGATTATCTTGCATTAGGCTTTGAGGGCGTTTTGCCCTTTGCTTACAGAGGCAGAAATAAAACCTGCCCGAATCATGTGTTGGAGCTGGAAAAAGAGCAGGTAAAAGTGTTTATGAGCAGTGCCTATTACTCTTATACTGATGACAGTGATTACATAATAAAAAATAACGAGTTTGATTTTGAAAAGTATGACAGTCAATTAGAAAAGGCAGAAGAAACAGAAAAGCCTTTTGTTGCAGCATTCAGACTTGCATATCCAAAAGAGCTGAATGAGCAAAAAGAAAAGCAATATCATAGATTAATAAACGGCTACGAAAAAGATGTCGCAATTTTTGCTATTGAAGTTAATGATGAAAAAGTGTTATCATACTTATTGGAGAATTTTTATTTCGATACGGAATTCTGTGCTACGCTTTATAGTCTTTCGGCTAAAAAAGGATATAGCAACCTACAGGAAGCTGTGTCGCTCAAAAAGAAAAAAACTGCTTTTTCTGAAACAGAAGATTTATTAAACGATTTACTTTTAGTGTGAGGATGTATTATGAATATTAAAGACGCTACAAAGCATATTAAAAATACTATTACGGCGTATCTTGAAAAAGAAGAAAACGGCGAATTTACTATTCCCGTTAATAAGCAACGCCCGATTTTCCTTTATGGCCCACCCGGTATTGGTAAAACTGCGGTTATGGAGCAGATTGCTAAGGAAATGAAAATAGGCATTGTGTCTTATTCTATGACACACCACACCCGTCAGAGTGCCTTGGGCTTGCCATTTATTAAAACCCGCACATTCGGCGGAGTAGAATATGATGTTTCAGAATTTACAATGAGTGAAATTCTTTCAGATGTTTATTCATACATTGAAAGAACAGGTCACAAGCAAGGCATTTTATTTTTAGACGAAATAAACTGCGTTTCTGAAACACTTGCACCGTCAATGCTGAGATTTTTACAATATAAAACCTTTGGCTCACACGCTGTGCCTGATGGTTGGGTAATTGTTGCGGCAGGTAACCCACCTGAATATAACAAATCAGTTAAAGAATATGACATTGCAACTCTCGACAGAATTCAGAAAATCGAAATTCAGTCAGACTATGATGTGTGGAGAGATTATGCGGTAAATGAAAAGGTTCACCCGTCAATTATTACATATCTTGATGCAAAGCCTACTGATTTCTATATTATTGAAAATACTCCTGACGGAAAGCAGTTTGTTACTGCAAGAGGCTGGGAGGATTTATCAAGACTTATGTATTCTTTTGAGAAAAAGGATATTGAAATAGATGCTGAATTTATTTCTCAGTATATCCAGGTTCCTACAGTTGCTATGGATTTTTCTGACTTTTATAAAACATTTAAAAGGATGAGCGAAATGTGTTCACCTAAGGATGTTTTAAACGGGACTATTGACGAGAGCTTTAAAGAAAAATTAAATAATGCAGGAATAGAAGAAAAATTAGGCTTTATAAATCTTTTATCTAACAGCATAAATGAAGAACTTGAAAACTGCATAGAAAAAAATGCAGAAATTAAAGAGGCAGTAAAATTTTTAAAGGGTAATGAAATTATGACATTATCTAAAGAGGATGCAGTTAAAGTTTTAAGCAATAGTGCTTCTCTGAAAATACTTTCTGAAATGAAAGCTGTTTTAGAAAAAGAAGAGCTTTCTGTAAAAGAAATAGTAGAAAAAGAATTGAAAAAGCAGATAGAGGAATTAAAATCGGCGGTTGCTACTTCACAAAAAATGCTTTCTAACGGTAGTAGGTTTATTTATGAAGCCTTGGGCGAGTCACCGGAGTTAAAAATCTTTTCTTCTAACATCACAAGAAATGATTGCTCTGCACAATTTTTAATTGGCTTTGGCTGTGATGAATTTTCAGAAATTACAAAAACAAAGAAAAGCGACGAAGCACTTCTGAGCGAGCTTAATAATTTGTTGTAAAATTTAAAATTTTATGATACAATAGTTATAGAAAAATAAATCTTTTCAGATTTTCAAGGGAGGTATCAGTATGTCAAAGATTATTACAATCAGTCGTGAATTCGGTTCAGGTGGCAGAGAGTTAGGTAAGCGCCTTGCAGAAGAGCTTAACATTCCTTGCTATGACTACCAGATAATCGAAATGGTTGCAGAAAAGCAGGGGCTTGATAAAGATTATGTTGAAAATGCTTCTGAAAGAGATATCAGAGCATTTTATCCGACAACTATCGGTGTAAGATTTTCTACCTCAACATTCTTTATTAACCAGTCAGTTGAGCTTTTTACAGAGCAGACAAAGGTTATAAGAGAGTTAGCAAGTAAAGGCGACTGCGTAATAGTTGGTCGCTGTGCTGATGTTCTTCTTAATAACGAAAATCTTTTAAATATTTTTGTTTACGCTGATAAAGAGTCAAAAATCAGGCGTTGTCAGGAAAGGGCAAAGCCGGGCGAAGCTCTCACTGAAAAAGATATTGAAAAGAAAATGAAAGAAATTGACAAGGGCAGAGCTGACCTCAGAAAAATGCTCGCAGATACACAATGGGGCGACAAAGAGGGCTATCATCTTATGATAAACACTTCCGGTAAAGAGATTAAATCATTAGTTACGGGACTTGCGGAGTATGCGAGAGCATATTTTGGCGAAGACTGATGTCTTCGTTGAATGCTGAATGCTGAGTTTTTAATTGAAAATGGAAAATTGAAAATTGAAAATTTCGGGGCTACGCCGTAATTATAATAATTAGTTATAATGGTAAACCGACTTTTTCATTTATACTAATTACAAATTTTAAGACTTGAAAAAAGAATTCTATCATTTTTAGTTTATATAAAACTTCAAATGATAGAATTTCTTGCTTTTATGGATAACTATTACAATTGCCGACCGCAGGTCCCACAATTTTCAATTTTCCATTTTCAATTCAAAATAGCATTCTGCATTCAGGAAACCCTGTTTCCTAATTCCTGAACTGTGCATATAATAAATTGTGCATAAAAAGGTTGTTTCCCGTGAAAAAGTGAATAATAATTCACTGAAAAAGCTCGAAAATTGTAATATTTTGCCTATATTTTGCAAAAAAAGTTTGTTTTGTTCACACTTATTTTTATTCAATGTTACAATATTACAAAACTTAAGCAGAAATTTGTTGCAATTTGACTAAAACGGGTATAAAATAAGCGGGTAAAAAAATTTATTCTATTTTAAGGGGTAATTTGAAATGAGTTATGTTCAAAGAGTAATTGACGATGTAGCAAAAAAACATGCTAACGAGCCGGAGTTCGTTCAGACAGTTACAGAAGTTTTAACTTCATTAGAGCCTGTTATTGAGCAAAATCCGGAATACGAAAAGTATTCATTACTTGAAAGAATTGTTGAGCCTGAAAGACAAATCACTTTCAGAGTTACCTGGACAGATGACAAGGGTAAGGTACATGTAAACACAGGTTACCGTGTTCAGTTCAACGGTGCAATCGGTCCTTATAAAGGTGGTCTTCGTTTCCACCCATCAGTTTATTCAGGTATTATGAAATTCCTTGCTTTCGAGCAGACATTCAAAAACAGCTTAACAGGTCTTCCAATCGGTGGCGGTAAAGGTGGCTCTGACTTCGACCCAAGAGGTAAGAGCGATATGGATATTCTTCGTTTCTGCCAGAGCTTTATGACAGAGCTTTACAGACACATTGGTCCTGATGTTGATGTTCCTGCTGGTGATATTGGCGTTGGTGCTCGTGAAATCGGTTACCTTTACGGTCAATACAGAAGAATTAAGGGTGCTTTCAAAAACGGTGTTCTTACAGGTAAAGGTCTTTCTTACGGTGGTTCTTTAGTTAGACCAGAAGCAACAGGCTACGGTGCTACTTATTATGCAGTTGAAGTTTTCAAACACTTCGGCGAAGATATTAAAGGTAAAACATTTGCTCTTTCAGGCTTTGGTAATGTTGCTTGGGGTGCTGCAAAGAAAATTGCTGAACTCGGCGGTAAGGTTGTTACAATTTCAGGTCCTGACGGCTATGTTTACGATAAAGACGGTATTACAACAGACGAAAAAATCGAGTATATGCTCGAAATGCGTGCTTCAGGTCGTGACAAGGTTCAGGATTACGCAGACAAATTCGGTTGCGAATTCTTCCCAGGACAGAAGCCTTGGGGCGTAAAGGTTGATGTTGCAATGCCTTGCGCTACACAGAACGAAATCAATATGGACGAAGCAAAGAAATTAGTTGCAAACGGCGTTCAGTACTACATTGAAGTTGCTAATATGCCAACTACAAACGATGCTTTAGAATATCTTAAAGAAAATGTAAAGGTTGTTGCTCCATCAAAAGCAGTTAACGCTGGTGGTGTTGCAGTTTCTGCGCTCGAAATGGGTCAGAACTCAATGAGATACAACTGGACTGCTGAAGAAGTTGACGCAAGACTTCAACAGATTATGAAAGATATTCACGACCATTCTGCAGCAGCTGCTGAAAGATACGGCCTTGGTTATGACCTCGTTGCAGGTGCTAACATTGCAGGCTTTATTAAAGTTGCAGACGCTATGATGGCACAGGGCATTATCTAATTCGGAATGCGGAATGCGTAATTCGGAATTGAAGCGAAATGCTGAGTGCTGAATGCTGAATTTTTAATTGAAAATGGAAAATTGAAAATTGAAAATTTCGGAAGGCTTCGCCTTGATTATAATTATTAGTCAATAAAAACAACAAGTTCTATCATTTTTAGTTTACGAAAAACTTTAAATGATAGAACTTTTTATTTTTAGTAAATATATAATTGCCAACGCAGTTCCGGAATTCTGCACTCAGCACTCAGCACACAGCATTCTTTTAATTGCCAACGCAGTTCCGAAATTCTGCACTCAGCACTCAGCACTCAGCATTCTTTTAATTGCCGACCGCAGGTCCCGAAATTTTTAATTTTTAATTCTTAATTTTTAATTCAAAATAGCCCTCTCCATTTTTGCTTTAACGACACTCTGTTTGTTTCTTGTTAATTTCACTAAAATTATAGCGTCAATTTTGTTAATCTGTCCCTGTTTGTTTTGTTGACATTTAAGGAAATTTATTGTAAAATTGAGTTAACCATAAGGTTGGGGTAATGGGGCAATTCTGCTTATTTGATGGTATTTTTATACTATTATATATAAGCTGGCTGCGAAATCCCTTTTGCCTGACAATGTGGTTAGCAAAGTTTTTACTTTTCTTCTGTACTGATTTGGTCAGGTTCAGTCTTTAGTTAAAGTTTAAAGTTTGCATTCACTTATTTGTTAGGTTCCGCTTTTTTTAAAAAAAAGGGGAATCGCGGCGACAACGAGTTGTTCGGGTAATTCACCTTTAAATTATCCGAAGGCGACCCAAAGCCTTGTTACAACTGGTGCGTGGTTGTAACGGACAATTCATTAACGCACGCGTATTTTTGTATTGGCGTACTAAAAATATGATGGAGGAAAAACTTTATGAAACAATCAAAAAAATTGTTAAGCATCTTTTTAGCAATACTTATGTTAATCGGTTCATTTTCTGTAGTCGGTAACGCTGCTCTTGCTAAAAATGAAATCGCTTATGACTCAATCGATAACCCAGCTTTGACTCATGAGCAGGTTGCAGAGGTTATTCTCGACCTTCTTGATAATGATATTATGCCTGGTCTTGGTGTTATTGAAATTCCGGTTCTCGGTAACCTTAACTTATCATCTATTGACAGTGCTTTCTCAAGTATTGTTAACCTTTTAGGTAACTGGTTGCTCGGTCTTCTTGCTGGTGGCGATGCACAAACACTTATTGATAACAGAACAAAACTCTGTGTTAACGGCAATAAGAATGACCCTTATTCTCGTGCTGATGGTGACTTAGAAGTAGTTTATGCTCTTCTTGACTTCGTTGGCTGCGATGCAGTTTCAAGCGTTCTTAAAAAAGCTCCTAAGGGTATTCTTACTTCTGATGGTATTAACATCGGTGGTCTTAACGGTCTTGTTGGTGGTCTTGTTGACCTCGGCAGTATCAACGATATTCTTACAGATATCCCTGGTTTCCTTGGTAAAACAGTATTTGATATGCTCCTTTACGGTTCATATCCTTATCAGACTTGGGATACTGAAACTCAAGGCTTACCTGCTGAAGCAAATACACTTGATGCTATTGTTAACACAGCTCTCAAGAACTTCCTTACAGTTCCACAGGATTATGACAATATTCCTGTTTTAGATGCTTCAGGACATAAACAATATGATGCAGAAGGCAATCTCATCACTACAAGAGTATGGGATATGGATTCTGTAGTTATTAACAAATCAAGAGAAGCTACTATTAACTCACTTGATTTAACAATCGGTAACAACTCAATCTTCGGTCTTGTAGACAAACTTCTTCAATTTGCTTATGAAGATTTTGGTACAGTTGTTCTTAACCACGACGTTAAGAAAATCTTTATGGAAGCAATGGAAGTTGACTTTGTAGAAGTTACAGATGCAGAAGAAATTAAAAAGATTAAGGCTGACGCTGACTACATTGATGTAGAAAAAGATGGCGTTGATGTTTCAAGCGTTAAAAACTTCTTCTGCAACGCTCAGATGTGGGAAGTAGATGGCGTTTGGTACTTCAGAGATTATGTTAGACATGAAGTAGGCGTTGACGCTGATGGTGACCCTGTGGTTGAGCCATATCATCGTTATCAACGCGCTGAAGCTTATAATGCAAACGATCTTTATTACATCTTCAACTGGGATTATGAACTTACAGCTCAAACACTTAACTTTAATGCAATGCTTAAGCCTGTTTCAGAAGGTGGCTACGGTTCAATCATCGGTTGTCTTAACCACATTATCCACGTTATTTTCGAAGCTGCTATTGATACTACATACCTCAACTCAATGGGTATTGTAAGCATTGACCAGCTCTGGGCTGACGGTGGTAATGATAAGTTCAATGAAAACTTAATGGCAACAGCTAAGTTCCTTCTTAAGAACTTTACATTCCAATTCTTTGGTAGAAATTCTCAATATGTTGACCTTGATACATTACAAGCAAGTGATGCTTTCAAAGCTAAGATTGATTCATTCGGCAACGATGCTACTGGTAGAGAAGGTCTTATAGCTTACATGCTTCTTCCTTTCTTAGGCGATGCATTACCACAGCTTGTTTATGATCTTGATATGTTTACACCAGGTCTTCAGATTGAACAGGTTGCTGCTCTTCTCGTAAGAGAATTCCTTTCAGACCTTACACCACAGGTTAACTATGATGACCAAATCTTTGTTGATGCTACTCTCAAAACAGGCAGAACATTCCAGACAAAAACATCAGCTCAATGGTTTGAACTCATTCTTAATATGGGTCTTGATTTAGCTGCTGTTTATCTTGATAATATTTCAAACTTCAATGTAAGCTTACAAACACTTCAAACAATTAAAGGCTACGCTGTTTCAGCAGGCAAACCTGCATGGATGGGCGTTCTCGAAGAAATTGTTGACTGGGCTGTAAACTATGTTGGTAGTGGTTCAATCAGTGTTCTTAAAGGCTTTGAGCCAGATACACTTGGTGCTAAGAGATGTGTTGTTTCTTACAATGATAAGAATGATACTGTATCACTTCAAAACAACTTTGCAGGTAATGCATTCACAATTCTTTCAACAGCTCTTAACAACCTTCTTCCACTTGGTCTTCTTTGCAATGTATCTTCAGATGCATATGCACTTGATGTTGAAAAATTATTCAACAGAATTATTGATGTTATTGATGACCTTGACCTTGAAGTTCTTCTTGCTACATTTGGTAGAAACGGCAGAGCAGATAACATCTTAACATCCACCAATATAGGTAAACAAATTCTTAACCTTGTTAATAAAATTCTTGCTTGCGTATTTGGTAGAAACCTTTTAGCTATTTCTGACTCAAACACACTTGCAAATATTCTTACAGACGATAATCTTGGTAATACAATTAAGAATCTCTTAATGGGTCTTAATGAAAGAAAACGCTCTATTCTTCCTGCAGCTCTTCCTGTAGTTGCTGTATTTGTTGAAGACTGGGGTGCAGAACAAGGTTTACGCTCACCAGAGCTTTCATTAGAAAGTACTACAAGAGCTGATGCCGGTAATCTTTCTTACGATTTAACAATTAGTAACGGTTCAAGAGGCTGGTGGCGTGGTTACATGCAAAACGGCACTCGTGTTCAAGACGAACAATACAGCTACAATGTTACATCTATAACATCATTACAGGGTGTTACAATTGGTGCTGGCGGTACTGGTGATTTACCTTTCGGTTCTAAGAAAACAATTAAACTTACAGGTTCTGTTCCAACATCAGGTCTTTCTGACCGTATCGATGTTTCTTACACAGTTAAAGACGAAGATGGCAAATTAATGAATAATGGTAGAGCATATACAAAATCCTACTACACATATTTCTCATACGATGATTCATTAATAATGAATGAACGCCATGGTTCATATTTGACACAAGATCAGAATGCTGATATGCCTAAATATCTTTACTATGCTGAAGAAGATCTTGGAAGTCTCAGTTCAAATGCATGCTTTACTTACTACTACGGTGGTAGCCTTGCTACAAGAACTGGTAAGGTAAAACCATCTGGTACAACCACACAAAATGGTATTACACTTAACGCAATTTCAACCAGTGCTAAGGCTTCTGGTTCAGCAACAGCTCCATTCTCATTTAATCCTAATAACTATACAAGTGTTGGTCATGCAGGTGCTGCTTATACTTTCAGCTATGACTTAGACAACAACTCTAAGTCTGAAAGTTACACAACAACTATCTTTGTATATAGTGGTGCAGATTTTTCACAGCTTGCAGATTTAGTTGACCACGAAACTTCATTAGCTCGTAACCCAAGTTCTTATAAAGATCAGAATGCATACACCACATACTTAATTGCTCTTGCAGATGCTATGGCAATAGTATATAACCCAAGAGTTGATGGTAACTTCTGGACAAATGCTTACGATCGTTATGTAACACTTGAGGCTGCTGTTGAAGCTCTTGAAGCTACTGAAATGACTCCAGAAGAACAGCTTGCTGCAGGCGGCGACTCAATCGACGCTGGCGTTGTTACTCTTGAAGCTCAGCTTGAAGCTCTTCAGACTTCTCTTAATGGTAAAGATTACAGAACATATATGCTTTACAGATGGGATCGCCTCAAATCTGCAAGAAACGATGCTAACTACATCGTTAACCTTCAGAAAGAAGTTAGAGCAGGTGTTCCAACTAAGAAGTTCACTTACATCGATATTTCTCAGGCAGAACTTGAAGCTCTCGCAGCTAAAGATGCTAAATATGGTAATTATGTAAAAGCTCTTCTTGTTGACTTAACTGAAGATGAACTTGTAGCTGCAGAACAGAGTTATGTTGAAAAACAAGAACATTATTACTCATATACAGGTATTGATGTTGAACAGATGTCTAACCTTCTTACAAGAATGTCTGGTCGTCTTTATCCTCGTGATGGTGGCGTAGTTAACACATACCTTTCAAAAGAAATCGAATCTGCAAAAGCAGAAATCGGTTCAACAAATACTAAGGGCTACTCAACTCGTAGCTGGGACGCTTACGCTGAAGCTCTTTCAGGTGCACAAACAGCTATGACAAGCGATTCTCAAGACGTAATCTTCGCTGCTAAGTATGCTCTTCAGGTTGCTCGTAACAACTTAAGATTAACTACTGAAGAGGCTGATTACACAGAACTTGAATCACTCATTGAACAAGCACAATGGATTTTCAACAACGCTTCAATGTACAAAAATACAAATGTTGAGTTTGGTAAACTCCTTGCTGCTTACGGTCATGAAATTGATGGTGTAAATCTCTTCCCAGGTACTGCTCTCGACACAAATGCTAAGTCTTATGATGAGGGTGACCAAGAAGAAGTTGATGACGCTGCTTATGAACTTAAGAAAGCTCTTGCAAGAATGGAATTCAAAGGTGCTTCTTACAATGGCGACACAACTGTTGGTGATAAAGAACTTATCACAGGTCGTGTTGACGAAGATGGTAACCACATTACTGAAACAGTAAGAACTGCTACTATTAGTGCTAAGTCACTTCTTGAAAGTGTTGTTGCTAAGTACAAAGGTTCAACTGCAACAGGCGCTGGTTCAAACGAAGTTATGATTTCATTCGACGATAGCTATTCAGTTTCTGATACAAACAAGAATAAGTTTGTTGGTACAGGCGCTACAATTACAATCTATACAAAAGCAAACGGCGTTACAATTCCTCTTTCAACAATTAAAGTTGTTGTTGACGGTGATGTAACAGGTGACGGTGTTATCGATGTTCTTGACTGTATGATTATTGAGCTTGCCGCTACTGATAATACTTCACTCACTGGTGCTTACCATGCAGCTGGTAACCTTGATCTCGATGCAGAACAAGCAATTACTGTTGAAGACCTCGGTGCAGTTGCAAACCTTGCAAAAGCAGGCTGATTAAGCACTGAGCAATTTTAAAAAATTCAAAATTAAATAACTAATTAAAGGTTTGCCCCAATCTTCAGGGGTTGGGGCAAACACCTTTGTTTATTTTTGCTAAAACTTTTTCTGTTGATTTTATAAAATTTTTGTGTTTTGCTATTGAAATTCAGAAGATTTTATATTAAAATAGAAAAATGTTGCAAAGGTTATCTTTAATTTTCGTGAAAATTTTTCACTTAAGGAAAGAGAATTAAATAGTCTTTAAGGAGGCAAACAAATGTCTAAATCAAGAAAAATTCTTGGTGCCCTTCTTGCTGTTGTAATGGTTCTTAGTGTTCTTAGCATTTCTGCTTTTGCTGCAGGAGCTACAAGCTATGAAGACTTAGAAAATGACCCATTAGCAGCAAACTATTCTCAGACTTGGGCACTCGGCACACCTAGTGGTTCCGATTCAACATACACTGTTGATGTTCTTCTTACAACTAACTATAATGTTGGTCCTGTTTCTTTTAAACTTGAAGGTGTTACATCAATCGTTGAAATTGAAGTAAAAGACGGTTACTACAAGGATGCTACTCTTGCCGACAAGGCAAATTCAGGCCTTATTCTTATGGTTCCTGATACTAGCTCTACAGTTGTAAGTAAAGAAGCTTCAGGTACTATTGCTACTATTACTTACACAACAAACGCTGCAGGTGGCGTAGTTTCAATCGCTAATGACCCTAAAAATGCAAACAATCCAAACGGTACACTTGTTGCGGCTCGTGCTACAGCAGCTACAATTAACGTTTCTGACTTTGTAGTTGGTCAACCAAAAGTTACTGTTACAGGTCCTGGCGCAACACCACCAGCTGGAGATGCTGACCTTGAATTAAAATCAGGTGTTACAGGCATAGTTGTTGATTCAAGTAAAACATTCGCTGGTTCATACGATGGCGTTGTTTATGGCTTTAACCAAACTGCTAACAACACATTCAAAAATGCAAATTACATCAAAAACGCTTTAGAAGCTACAAGTGATGTTGACTTAGTAATTCGTGCTTCAGACGGCGGTACTGCTGCAACAGGTAACTACGGTACTGGTTCTACTATTACTGTTTTAAATGCAGATGGTTCTACTGCAAAGGTTTATGCTGTTTGTATTTTCGGTGATGTTGATGGTAATGGTCTTATTAACACAGCTGATGCTAACGCAGTTAAAGCTTCTGTTAATAATACTAAGATTCCAAACAACTCAATTCAAAGACTTGCTGCTAACGCTCAAAACGTTAACAATGCAACTATGATGCACAACATCGTTACAGGTGATGCTTCTGCAATTAAGGCTCATATCGGTGGTACAAAGCTTAATATGGCTGCTCTTGCAGAAAGACATAATTCCTTTAACAATAATTATCAATAATTAAAAGGAGAAAATTAACATGAAAACATCTAAAAGAATTTTAGGTGTAATCCTTACACTTGTTATGCTTGTTAATGTTTTTGCTGTTAGCGTTTTTGCGGCTTATCCAGATGATTCTGCTTGTGCTCTTATCGTTACAACAGACAAAACAAACTATGCACCAGGCGATGAGGTTATACTTACAATTTCTACAAAAGCGACATCTGAAGTAGGTCCTATGCTTCTTACAGGTCAATACGAGCTTGGTTACAACTCAGCTGGCTTAGAGCCATATGTAGAAGGTAACTATACTCTTGAAGGACACGGCTTTGCAGCAGACCCTTATTTCAGTGCAGCTTACGACTCTTCAATGTCACAGGTTATTTACAGTGAAACAACAATCGCTAACGGTGGTACTGTTACTGCTGATATGGGTTGGGATGAAGTTATCCTTTATTGTGTAGCTGATAACAACTCTATTGATAAGGATTGTGCTAATGAAGCAGCTACTCTCTTCACTGTAAAAATGAAGATTCCTGCAGATGCTCAAGATGGCACATACACAATCGGTTTCAACCGCGATGGTTATGAAACTAACTACACAGCATATGCAACAGACCGTAACACAGGTGGTCTTTACGGTAATGATGGTTCAGCTTATGGCAAAACTTATTTATATGATTTTGGTGTAGCTACTTATACTGTTGGTAATTCTGCTCCAGCTCCAACTGTTACAGTTGATAACATTTCAACTCAGGTTCAATGGCAGAGCAAAGATGCTGGTCTTATGAGAGTTGCTTTCCGTGGTAACATCAAGGGCTATACTCCATCATTTGCTACAGGTTCAACAACAGAAATCGCTGACATTACAGAAATGGGTGTTGTTTACTCAAAGAGCAACGCTAACCCAACTGTTGGTGGCGCTAACTGTACAGCTGCTCCTGCTTGGACAATTTACGACTTCACAACAGGTGGTTATTTCTTCCGCGCAGTTGTTGGCAATTATCCTTATGATAATGGCGAAACACTTTACGCAAACGCATACATCGTTATTAACGGCCAGACAATCACAGCTGCAAATGGTGCAACTCAGACAACAGGTGCTGCTGAATACGCAAGAGCAGTTGCTCTCGGCATGGCTGCGAAATAATTATGATGAACAAATATATTTCACCAGAATTAAAGCTTATTGAATTTGATTTGCTCGATGTTTTAACTAACTCTTCAGTTGTTACAACAGCCCCCGGTGGTAGCATCAATATTGGTGGCTCCGGCGGAGACGGGTACATTGATTTCGATGATATTCTGTGATAAATATAATCTTGAAAGGAGAAATAACTCATGGTTAATTACACAAAACCTGAACTCGAAATTACAGAGTTCGAATTAGTTGATGTTCTTACTATCTCCATTCAAACTGACGGTCCTGATGCTGAATACGGCGATTGGTATTGATTGAGAAGTAGGGAATAAACAGATCCCTTTACGGCCTGCTACATTCGTGTAGCAGGCTTTTGTTTTGCCGTCAGGCAAAACCTTTTATTTTTAACCTATTGAATTAGGGTGGGGATTATGTTAAAATAAACTAAGAATTAAGTATTAAGAATTGAGAATTTCGGGACCTGCGGTCGGCATTATAAGAAGTGCGACGCAATTATAATATCGATGTATTAAATTGTAGCGAAGCCAGACCTCCTTTGAAAAGGAGGGGGACCGCGCGTAAGCGTGGTGGAGAATTGATATTAAAATGCACGCAAGTGCAAGGAAGTGAATTAGTTGAATAATAATCATTTACCAAGGAATAAACAATTAACTGGTTTTGCTAAAGCAATGCGAAAAAATCCAACAGATGAAGAAAAGAAAATCTGGTATGGTTTATTAAGATATATAACCCCGAAATTTCACAGACAAAAAATTATCGGAAATTATATTGCAGATTTTTATTGTCATAAATTAAAACTTGTTATAGAAATTGATGGTGGGCAGCATAATTCCGATGAAAATTTAATATATGACAAAATTCGTACAGAGTATATGAATGAATTCGGTTACAAGGTATTAAGACTTTCAAATAATGATATAACTTACGATTTTAAAAATGTTTCTGTTTATATATTAGATTATTGTAAAAATAAATGTAAGCAGTTAGGCTTGGATTTTGAGTTTAATCCCGAAAGGAAACTGAAAAGTAAAATAGAAGAATGAGCTGAATTTTAGCGAAGCCGACCTTCTTTGAAAAGAAGGGGGACCATTCTTCACAGAAGTTCAATAAAATTATTAAATGTTTAAGCGAGTAGTAAATTTAATTAAATAATAAATTAAAACGGAATGGTGGAAAATTGATATTAAGATACGCTTTAGCGTAAGGCTCTTTATATAATAGTAAATTTCAAATGAAATAAAAAACTTATTGTAATGGTGAGTTTTCGCCTTGCACTATCATGCATTCTAATATCAATTCTCCACCAAGCAGAGCTTGGTCCCCCTCCTTTTCAAAGGAGGTTTGGCTTCGCTCATGGCAACTTATAAATGAAAAGGAAAAAATATGAAATTAAAAGTCGCAGATTTAATCGTCGAAGTAACCCCAAAATATGAACTTTTGAAAACCCGTTCGGTTCCTTATATTTATAACGGAGAGAAAGAGCCGGACATTGTTATTCCGTTAAGCGAACAATTTTTTATTGACAGACAAAAAGAAAATCCGCATTTATCGCTTGATGAGTGTGAATATATTTTCACAGGCTCTTGCTTCTACACCGAAATTGTAAAATTCGACGGTGTAATGCTTCACGCATCTGCTGTGCAATATGAAAATTTTGCTTACCTCTTTTCTGCCGATTCAGGCACAGGCAAATCTACCCACACTCATTTGTGGCTTAAAAAATTCCCCGGTGCAGAAATTTTAAACGACGACAAACCCGCAATAAGATGTATAGATGGTAAATATTATGCTTTCGGCACACCCTGGAGTGGTAAATATGATGAAAGCGTTAACACAATGACAGAAATTGCAGGAATAACTTTTCTTTCCCGTGGCGAAGCTAATGAAATTACAAGGGTTACAGGCGAAGATGTTATGATTGACTTTTTAAATCAGACTGTACGCCCCGGTAAAAAAGATTATATGATTTCTTTTATGGAAACATTAGATAAAATTCTCAGTGATGTTCCTGTTTTCCGTCTGAAATGCAACATTTCACCCGAAGCAGTTGAAACATCCTACAACGCAATGAAAAGGAGTTAAAAATGAAGCTTAGTGAAAATTTTGTTTTAAAGACAATTGCAGGTGCAACAGTTGTAATGCCGGTAGGTGAAGCGGTGAGCAAGGTCAACGGAATGATTAAGCTTAACCCGACAGCAAAAATAATCTGGGAAGCACTTGAGGAAAATAAAGATTTTGACGGTATTTTAGAAGCAATGAAAAATAACTTTAAAGATGTTGATGAAGCAACACTCAAAGAAGATATAAATTATTTTTTAGACAGGCTTCGTAAATACGAAATTTTAATTGATTGATATGAATAACAAGGTAACTATGCAAGAGCTTCTTCCTTTTATAGAAGAAGCTTTTAAGAATAATAAAACATTCACCATTCCGATTACAGGAACAAGTATGCTCCCACTTTTAGTGCAGGGGCGGGATACTGTTACACTTAAAAAGTGTGAAGAGCCTCTTAAAAAAGGTGATTTGCCATTATACAGAAGAAACGACGGCACATTTGTGCTTCACCGAATTGTAGAGGTCAATTCTGACGGTAGTTTTACAATGTGTGGCGACAACCAATTTTTAAAAGAGCGTGGAATTACTTCTTCACAGATAATAGGCGTTGTTTCAGAAATCACCCGTGACGGTAAAACCTTTTCTGTAACCGATGAAAAATATCAGAAATATGTAAAAAGAGGACTTTCGCTTATAAATGTGCGGTATCCGTATAAGAGGTTGAGATATGCAGCTTCTAAGATTAAATTAAGAATTAAGAAATAGGAAACAGGAAGCAGTCCTCCCTGAATTGAAAATTGAAAGTTGAAAATTGAAAATTGAGGAACGCTACGCGTTGATTATAATTGCTTTCGCTAAAAATAAACTTGATATATCATTTAAGGTGAATTATATGAGAGAAAATATAATAGAAACTAAAAGTTTCAGCTTTGCAATCCGAGTTGTTAAATTACATAAGTATTTAACCGAAAACAAAAAAGAGTATGTTTTATCAAAGCAATTACTTCGTAGTGGAACAAGTATTGGTGCAAATGTTACAGAATCGCAAAACGCACAGAGTAATCTTGATTTTATAAATAAAATGAGTATAGCTTTAAAAGAAACAAGTGAAACGAAATATTGGCTTCGTTTATTAAATGCAACAGATTATTTAACAGACGAAGAATCAAAATCAATAATGGCAGATTGTATAGAAATAGAAAATATTTTGGTTAAGATAATAAAAACCTCAAAAGAAAAACAGGAACAAAAATAAAGTTAAAAAGAAAAGAAAGTTTTAAAAATTGCGAAGCTTTATAATCAAGTCCGCAGGACTTCCGAAATTTTCAATTTTCAACTTTCAATTTTCAATTAAAAAGGCGGGAGACTTTTATGCCAAACACTACCGAAATAACCAAACAAAAGACTGCTTCTTGCCTTGATACAGGCGAAAAGCTGATTAAAATAATTGAGGGGATAATCAATGACAAAAAGGCAGATATTCCCGAAAACACAGATTTTGAAAGAATTTTAAAGCTTTCTTATGCCCACAGAATAAGCGGATTTGTAGCACACGGTGCAAGCAAATATAACTTGGAGGAAGCTCTCTTAAATAAATTTAACGCGGAGCTTTTTAAAACTGCAGCAAGGCACACGGCTCAGGAGAGAGAGGTCGCGGAGCTTTCCCGTGAATTTTCAGATGCCCAAATTGAGCATTGCTTTTTAAAGGGTATAAAAATTTCTTCTCTTTACGATGTGCCGGAAATGCGTTTTATGCTTGATATTGATGTTTTTGTTAATCCCGAAAAATTCGAGGATGCAATTGCAGTAATGGAAAAACGCGGATACGAAAAAATTTCAACCGACGAAAAGGACTGTTCTCTGAGCAAAAAACCGTTTTTAAATGTGGATTTACACAGAGAGTTAAAATATGATTTCGATTTAGGCTACGAGTTTTATAAAAATGTTTATTCTCGACTTGTGCCTGTAAATAATTCTTACGAAAAAACAATGACGAAGGAAGAATTTTATGTTTATCTTCTTTCGCACACTGCGCACCACTTTGCTACAGCAGGCACAGGAATCAAAAGTGTAATTGACCACTACTATATTATGAAAAATCTTGTGCCACAATGCAACGAGGAGCTTTTAAATAAATATTTAGAAGAAAGCGGTCTTAAAGACTTTAACGAAAGCTTTTCAAAGCTTACAAGAGTCTGGTTTATGGGCGAAAATGGTGACGAGGTTACCGACAAAATGACCGAATATATTATTTTAAGCGGTGCTTATGGTACTGATATTAACTACTATGTAAACGGTGTTCTGAGAATGGGTATGAGCGAAAGTAAAAAAGATTACTTCCTCAAAAGACTTTTCCCGAAATACGAAACAATGTGTTACAGATATCCGGTTTTAAAGAAAAGCAAGGCTTTACTCCCTGTGTTCTGGGGGATAAGAATTTTAAGCTCAACTACACAGGCGGGCCGAATTAAAAACGAGGCAAGCGGTATTTCAGGTGTCGAGGAAGATAATAAGCAGAAACAAGACAAATTCCTGAAAAATGTCGGATTGTAAATTTTTTAAAAACCTCTTGTAGAAACCATATAACTTGTGTTATAATATCCGTCGGTATGTTCAGAATATATTTTATATAAGGTCGGGGTGAATTAAATGGCTTACGAAGAAAAGACAAGCTATGAAGACGATACCAGTCTATATTCCTTTTTGAAATTAATGACCATTCTTATTAAAAAATGGTGGGCAGTTCTTATTTGTATGCTCGCTTTTGGTCTTCTTGGTTTCGTTTTCTCAAGATTTACTTATACAGAGCAGTATTCTTCACAAATTATTTTCAACGTTTCCAATAAGGATAAGGATATTGCAGGCTCAGCTTCACTTTATGTTACTCAATCGGACGCACAGGCTTCTGGTATGATTGCTAACAACTTTAAAAATCTTGTTGAAAACGGTAACGACTTTGTTTCTTTGATTCAGAGAAATCTTAAAGAGAAAACAGGCAAAACTTATGACAAAAAATATCTTATCAGATTGATTGATGTTTCTCTTCTTACAGACGGTACGCTGGTTTATATTACTGTTACTTCTGATGACAAAGAATTAGCAAGCTCTGTTTCAAATGCAATTAAAGATACTTACAGTGAATTTACAACTAATGTTTTCCCGACTGCTAACTTTACTGTTGCCGATAATCCTACACCAGCAGAGCTTCAGTCGGACACTTCAATGTTTATTTATACCCTCGCAGGTATTGTTTTTGGTGCTATTTTAGCAATTTTAATTTTAGTTGTTCAAAGTAAAATAAAAAACATCTTGCTTTCAAGTGAAGATATTCAGAACAGATACGGCGTTAACATTATGGCTATCGTTTCAAAGATTGATGTTAAAAAAGCTGGAATTTCAAGGCTTCTTATCACTGACAGAAATGTTGGTCTTCCATTCATTGAAACATTTAAGCTTATAAGAACCAAGCTTGAGTCAACAAAGCTCAAAAAAGGTTATTCTGTTTTCGCAGTTACAAGCTCTACTGAAAGTGAAGGCAAAACTACCTGCTCAGCGAACATTGCACTTTCACTTGCAAAGAGTGGTAAATCAGTTATTCTTATTGATGCTGACTTAAGGCGTCCCGCTGTTTGTAAAACTCTTGGCATTACTCTCGACGGTGACCGTGGTATTTATGAAATCGTAAGCGGTCAGAAGACCTTTGATGAAGCTGTTAAATATGTTGAAAGATATAATCTTTATCTTCTTATTTCTGATACTCAGACAGTAGATCCATCTGAAGTTCTTGCTTCAAAGGGTATGGAGGCTATTATTGAAGAGGCAAGAAAGAATTTTGACTATGTTGTAGTTGACTGTCCACCTGCTGGCGTTGTTGCCGATGCAGCGATTATTGCAAACTACGCCGATTCAATTATTTTCGTTGCTTCTGAGGGTAAGGTTTCTCTTTCTCAGGTTGAGTACGCTTTATCTGACCTTATGACTACAAAGTCAGATATTCTCGGTTGTATTTATAACTACGCTGATCCAAAATTCCTTTCGCTCGGCTCACACCGTGGCGGTGGTTATTTTGCAGGAGCTTATGCCGTTTCGCACAAGGCGGGTAACGGTTATGCAAATTCTTATGCTATGAGTTACTCAAGAAGTCAGAATGCTTCTAATTCATCAGGCAGACGCGGTAATTCAAAATAATAAAAATTCAGAGCACTCTTACATTTTTATGTAAGAGTGCTTTTTTGTGCTGGAAACAAGAAAGAATTCCGGATATTTCCAAAACGCATAGAAAAACAGGCAGATTGTGAGATGTAATTGTTTTAGTTGTGAACAATTTGTAAACAGTTATTTATTTTAAAGAATAAAAATGCGGTGTAATTAAGCAAAACATTACTTTTTTGTAGCATTTCGACAAAAATCGAAAGACAATTTTTACATAAAATCTAAAAAAAAGATTGATTATTTACAACAGTTGTAGTATGATAAGGAATGAGATATACTCAGATAGGTGTATTATGCCCAAAATTCAAAGTTAATTTGGATATTTTTAACACATTTTATGAGTAGAAATATAGTAAATGTATATACCGACACATTTACAGGAATATAAAAATTCAGTAATTTTCTTACGAGAATTCGGAGGCTTTATTTATGGCGCTTGAGTTAACAAGAAAAGGCGGTAACAACAAGGAACCGAAACCGCAAATAAACATTCTTCCTAAAATTGAGGAGTTTTTCCAGAAAAACCCGATAATGAAAATCGTTATTCCGGTTATCGGATTTTTGATAATAGTTGCGATATTCTTATTGATTGTGTTTGGAGATAAGGTTCTTACAGAAAAGCCTGACGCAAGCACAGGAGTACAGAATCCAAACTCTAATGTTATTGAGGTGCTTCCCGGTGGTAACGATATTACCGACGAGAAGGTGCTTGAAATAATCAATAAAAACCCGCTTTCAGCAGATATACTTTCCACTGCGAAATATACAGGCTACGCAAGTGGCTCAAGCGGTCTTAAAACAGCACTTATTGAAATAGGTTCACAGAAAGACATTCTAGTGCTTTCGATTGGTGAAACTGTTGGCGAGTCAAGCTGGGAAATTATTGAAATCAACGAAGACTATGTGCTATTAAAAGCAGGTAACGCTACTAAAAAGCTTACCAAATAAACTTGAAAATTACTTATTAAATTTATAGATTACAAGATATGTTACATATCAAAACTGGTCTTTTACTAGGAGGACAACTGAGATGAAATTTAAAAATCAAGCATTGAAAACAATAAGCATGTTTGCACTCGTACTCATTTTACTTATGGGTGCCGTGCTTCCGATGTCTGCTGCAGGTAGTGCACCTGACGAATATATGGCTACATATACAGTTAAATCAGGCGACACACTTTCTTCTATTGCGGCAAAATATGGTGTTACTGTTGCAAGCATCGTAAAGGAAAATGATATTTCTGCTTCTGCAACACTTTACGCAGGTCAGACTCTTCACATTCCGGGAGCAACATCTGTTCACGAGGACTCAACAACATCTTTTGGCTCTTCAAGCACAATTACTGCTGAATTTAAAAATGCTGACTTGGTTGGTGTTCTTGAAACAATTCTTGCACACACAGGCTACACAATGATTTTTAAAGGTAACACAACAACTGTTACTATCAGTCTTCCTGGCGTTTCTCCGCTTACTGCGATTGACTATGTTCTTCGTATGGTTGATATGACATATATCAAGCACGATAATATTATTTATGTTGGTAACGCATCAACCCTTAATGCAAGCTTTGCAGATAAGCAAGCGCTTACAAAGTTCAATGTTAAATATATCTCAGTTGAAACTCTTATGTCACAGCTTTCAACCCTTGGTGTATCTGCAACACTCGTAAAAATGGAAAACAATAACCGTGATTTCTGGCTTACAGGCACACCAATGCAATTAGCAAAAGTAAAAGACCTTATTAAAACACTTGATATTAAAAAGCATGTTACAACAGGTAGTGGTGCTATCAGCTCAAGCCTCACAGCTATTGAATTAAAGCATATTCCTGCAAGTGAATTCAGCTCACTTCTTTCAACACTCGGTCTTCACGCCGGTATTACAATGACAGCTCACCCAATGACACTTTATGTTTATGTTTCAGGTGATGCTCTTAACGATATTATGAAAATCAAAAAGCTTGTTGACTTTGAGGATGTAAATGCAGAGGTTCCTTCAACAGGCACAGGCGAAGAGGGCGAAGACGCTACAAATAAAGACGAAAATAACAATACAAATACAGATAATAAAAACGAAAATGAAAATGAAAACGGAAACGGAAACGGTGGCACAGCTTCAGATGTTATAATCAGCGACGGCGAAACATCACTCGTTAAGCTTACACTTCAGTACATAAACAAGGCTGCTGCTCAGAACATCCTTTCAACATTCGGTTACAAGGTAGATGTTCTTGGTCTTGCCCTTTATGAGAAAATTCTCTGGCTCCGTGGTGAAACTGAAGAAGTTGATGAGGCTATTGAACAAATTAAGCAACACGATATTTCAGGCAACAACACTGAAAAGGTTTCATTTACTTACGATTTACAGAATATCGTTGCTTCAGAGCTTCAGAACAAGATTGGTAATATGGATATTGAGGGCGTTGAATTCTACTTCGGTTCTTACCCTGAACTTACAAAATCAATTATTGTTTACTGTCCTGCAAATCAGGTTGAAAATGTTAAGAATGTTATAGCAACACTTGACAGTAACCTCGGTAAAATGTATTACCCAATTGCTACTATCACTTCTGATGAAGAACTTCAGGCTCTTGCAACAAAAGAGGCACTCGTTGTTAAATTCCTTAACAATCCTGGTATTACAATTGATTCATTCATTGTTTCAGAAGACCTTGACCCAACTGCAGAAGGTGTTAAATACATCGTTTATGTTTGCGAATCACCTGAAAACATTGATTTGATTTCAAATATGTGGGCAACAATCGGTTAATGGGTTGCATTAGGATTTATAATTTTACGGTTTTGAATTATTTCTTCGGGGCGAGGGTAGTCTTTCCTGTTATGACTGCCAACCCTGAACAGATGGAGTGAAATTTCGTGTTAGAATTTTTAAATCAGGAGAGTAATTATCCGGTATCTTTAGAGGATTTGCTCAGATTAACAGTTGAACGAAAGGGCTCAGACTTGCACCTTGTTGTTGGTATGGAGCCATGTATCAGAATTGACGGTGACATTATCAAGCAGGATTTCCCAAGAATGATGCCTGCTGATGTTGAAGCAATGATTATGAAGGTGCTTTCACCTCGTGAAAGGCAAACTCTTCTTACAAACTTAGAGCTTGATATTTCTTATTCAGTTCCTAAGTGTGCGCGTTTCAGAGGTAATATTATTGTTCAGCGTGGTACTATTGCCGCTGTATTCAGAGCAATTCCGTTCGATATTCCTAATCTTGATACTTTAGGATTACCGGCTGATGTTAAAAGACTTTGCACATTACCAAGAGGTCTTATTCTTGTTACAGGTCCGACAGGTAGTGGTAAATCAACTACACTTGCTGCAATGCTTAACTATATGAATACTAACTTTGAGTACAATATGGTTACCATTGAGGACCCGATAGAATTCTTACACTCACATAAAAAATCAATTGTCAGACAGCGTGAATTAGGAAGCGATACTTTAAGCTTTAACAATGCTTTAAGAACTGTTCTCCGTCACGACCCTGATGTTATTATGATAGGTGAAATGCGTGACCCTGAAAGTATTTCAATTGCACTTACTGCTGCTGAAACAGGTCACTTGGTGCTTTCAACCTTACATACACAAACTGCACCTCTTACCATTGCTCGTATTATTGACTCATTCCCAAGCTCACAGCAAAATCAGGTAAGAAGTCAGCTTTCAAACACACTCAAGGCAGTTATTTCGCAACAGCTTTTACCGCGTTTAGGTGGTGGCCGTGTTGCTGCTGTCGAATATATGGTTGACAGTCCTGCTATTAAGAATATGATTCGTGAAGGTAAGGACCATCAGCTTTACAGTACAATGCAAACCGCTCAGAAAGAGGGTATGCAAACTATGGACCAATCTCTTCTTAAGCTCTTAAAAGAGCAAAGAATCTCAAGAGAAAGCGTTCTTGAAAACTGCATTGAACGCGCGGATATTCTCCGTCAGATGCAAGCTTATTGATTTTTATAAAATTTTTAATCGGGAGGGACACTTTTGGAATTTACTTACGAAGCCTTAAATAAACAAGGTCAGCCTGTTGCCGGTAAGGTTACTGCTGAAAATCAGGCTGAAGCTGGTGAAAAACTTCGTGAAGCAGGTGTTGTTGTAACCAAGCTTGAACCGATAAAAGCAGGCGGAAAGAAAAAGAAAGGTAAAAAGGTTCCTCTTTCAGATATGTCAATGTTCAGCCGTCAGTTATCGGCTATGCTTGATGCAGGTATTCCCGTAACTCAGGCACTTTCAACATTGGCTGCGCAAACAACTCACCAGTCCTTAGCAAATTCTGTAAGAACAATTGCAGAAGAGGTTGAAGGCGGTGCGGCTTTATCAGATGCGTTTTTAAACCAAAGACCTATATTTACAGATTTGTACTGCGCAATGGTTGCTGCCGGTGAAATCGGTGGTATGCTTGACAAAACCTTACTTGCTATGTCAAATCAGTTACATAAAGATAAGCAGCTTAAGGATGCTGTTAAATCTGCAACCTCATATCCTAAAATGGTTGGTGGCTTGGCAATCATAATTTGTATTGCTATGATTGTTTTTATGGTTCCTATGTTCAAAAAAATGACAGCTACCGTTGAGGACCTTAATGTAGTTACAAAGGCAATTTATGCACTTTCTGACTCAATCAGAGCTAACTGGTATTTCTACATTCTTGGTGTTGTAGTAGCAATATTCGCAATCAGATTTATTGTTAAATCACCACCGGTTCAGGCATTCTGGGAGCAACACAAAATGCATTTCCCACTTATCGGTGAGCTTATTAACAAAACAGTTCTTGCTCGTTTCTGCCGTATTTTCTCAACACTTCTTGCAGGTGGTGTTACAGCAGTTAAGGCACTTGAAACAGCCGGCCCGACATCAGGTTCAAAGCTTGTTGCTAATGCCGTTACAAACGCAATAGAGCAAATTGAAAATGGTCGGACTATCCACGAAGCACTTGACGAAACAAAAATGTTTCCGCCAATGCTTATAAGCATGGTGGCAATCGGTGAAGAAGCCGGTACGCTTCCTACAATGCTTGATAAGGTTGCTGAGTTCTATGAAGAAGATGTTACAGCACTTTCAAAGAACTTAGGTTCAACACTTGAGCCGTTGATGATGATGTTACTCGGTGGTATCGTTGGTTTCCTTGTTGTTGCACTTTATCTTCCGGTTTTCCAGGCAGCAACAGCTTCAGGTTAATAAAGAAAAAACAAAGCGTAAGCTTTCAATTAGATATTAAAGAAAAGTCCTGTTATAGGAGATTGATATAATGACAAAAGTAAACAGCGCAATCGGAATTGAATACAATTCTCACGAAATTAAAGCGGTCGAACTCTTAAAAAAGCCGGATGGGGGATATACTGTCAGTGCTTTTGCTACTGCAGAGATTCCAGAGGGTGTAATTACTGAAGGTATGATTGCCGACACAGAAACATTCACCGCAATTTTAGCCGACCTTTTTAAAGACGGTAACTTTACTCAGAATGCACCGGTTGTTCTTGGCGTAAATAATGAAAATGTTATTTTGCGTTATGCAACATTCCCAAAGGTGCCTGACGATAAATTAAGAAATGTAATCACAATGCAAGCAGGCGACTTCATTCCTGTACCGGTTGCAGAGTTAGGTCTTGATTTTGTTGTTATTAATGAGGCAACAGATGATGACGACCAACCTATTATAAATGTCCTTTTAATTGGTGCAAGATCTCAGATGCTCGAAAATCTTGTTGGTTGCTTTAACGATTCTCAATTCGATGTTATGGAAATTGACAGTTCATTTTTAGCGTGGATTCGTGCAACAATGGAAGAAGCTGTTGAGGATGAAATTTACGGCTTCCTTAACTTGACAGATGATGTTCTTAACTTCGTTGTTATTGTTGAGGGCGATATTAAAATGGTTCGTTCAATTGGTATTCCGGACCGTGCCGCTTTAGATGTCAGAAAAGTATTTGAAAGAGCTAATGAATTAACTGAAGAGGAAGTTACATCTGTTGTAGATTTTATGTATCAGGAGCTTTCATCATCAATCAGTTATTTCCAGATGCAATATGGTTATCAGATAAATAAAATTATTTTCTCTGCATCTTCTTCTGCTGAGCCGACTCTTCTTGAGGCACTCAGTCAAAAATCGTATGTTCCAGTTGCGTTACCGCAACTTTATAGAAGTTATATGACCACTGAATTTAACCCTGATGGTTATGCTGGTTGTATCAGTCTTGCAAAAGTCGCATTGGAGGGTTGAGAAGTGAAATATAAAGTTAGTTTGCTTCCCGAAAGCAGAAAAAAGCAAATCAATGCGCGAAATACAATAGCCAAAATCAAAGCTGTTTCATTTTCAATTTTAGCAGTGCTTTTAGCATTTGCAGTTGTAGTAGTTCTTGTAACACTTTATGCAAACAACAAGCTTAAAGAGGTTAAAGAACTTGACCAGGAATGTATAACAGAAATTGAAAAGCTTTCATCTTATCGTGATATTCACGCGGCTTTACAACAAAGAGTAGAGCTTTTTGAAAAAATTCAGGTTAACGAACCTTTGCTTTACCAATTTATTTATGATTGGAGCAAAATTGACCACCCTGGCGTGAGTGTGCAGACAATTGATTGCGTGAATTGGAAAACTGACCGTTTATGCACAATTACAGGTACCTGTGATTCTCGTTCACAATATCTGGATTATGAAGAAGCACTCAAGAAAATTGAGGGTGTAACCTCAGTCAGCTGTGTTAATTACCAATCAAATGTTGGTGCAGGTGAAGGTGCTTTAGCAACATTTACAGTGAGTATTTCAGTTAGCGGTGGTGTAGCAGTAGTAGAAACAACTACTCCTGCTACAACAGAAGCAACCACAGCAGCACAGTAAGGGGGCGACACAATATGGGTAAAAATATAAACGAAATTTCATTTAATGACTTAAAAGGGTCGCCTTACTTTATATTAACTTGCTTTGTATTAGTAATTCTTCTTGTTATTGGTGGTTTAGGCTATTCTATTTACTCAATCATTGGAATAAAAGCAGAGCTTGTTTCAACTCGTGAGTCATATCAGGCTCACCTTCAGGAGATTGCAACCTTAGAAGAATTAAGGGCACAAAGCCAGAAGGCAGAGCAGCAGCTTACTGCTTATAAAGAAGTTCTTCCTGATGATTTGGGAGATGTTTATGTTCTTGCTGAAAATGTTGAAAAAGTATGCGAGAACTTCAGTCTTACAGTAGTTGAATTCCAGGCACCAATTGAAGAATCATCTGACACAAAAGAAACAATATTCAATCTTAGTGTAGAGGGTTCTTTTTCAAACATAGTTTTATTTATGCAATATGTGTCAACATTACGCCAGATTCATAGAGTTGATGCAATTTCACTCAGTGCGGATGAAAATTCACTTTACACCGCAAAAATGACAATTGCAGAGTTGTCACAAGACGGTGCAACAGGTATTGTAGAAGCAGCACAATAAATGTTATTAAGGTGGCGTGGAAACCATCTTAAAAAATCTTGCTAAAGATTTATAACGAAGGAGAAAAATGTTTTGGCTGATAAAAATGTAATAATTCCCGGTAGCATTGGTTACTTTTTAATCAAGGGAAATATAATAACTGAAGAACAACTTTTTCATGCTCTTGAATTACAGTCACAGGAAAAAGGCCTTTTAGGTCAGATTCTTGTTGATTTAGGTTATTGTACTGAGGCAGATATTTCTCGTGCAATTGAGCAGAAAACAGGTTGCAAATATGTTTCAATTGAGCAGATTGGTGTTAACTTTGCAATAGCAAACTTAATTCCGATTGAATATAGTGTTAAAAAGGGTGTTTTACCTCTTTATGAGGAGGATGGTAAGCTCTTTGTTGCAATGAAAAACCCTAATGATGTTGTAACAAGGGATAACTTGTCAGTTCTTGCCGGTATGGAGGTTGTGCCTGTTATCGTAACAGATACAGAGCTTGACGCAGCTATTGACTCAATTCTCAACAACATCAATGTTGATGAATTTGAGGAAGAAGAAGCACCGGAGGAAGCACTTGAAGCTCTTGACAGTGACTTAGATGAAAAGCCTGCAGTTCAGCTTGTTAATCAGGTTATTACAAACGCAGTTCGTTCAGGCGCATCAGATATTCACTTTGAGCCAATGGAGAAAACCTTACGAGTTCGTCTTCGTATTGACGGCGTGCTTCACGAGGTTATGACTCAGCCTATTAAGCTTCACGCTTCTGTGGCATCTCGTGTTAAGGTTATCGGCGGTATGGATATCGCTGAAAGAAGAATTCCGCAGGACGGTCGTACAACTGTTAAGGTCGATGAAAGAACATTCGATATTCGTATTGCAGTGTTGCCATCAGTTTACGGCGAAAAAATCGTTATGCGTCTTCTTGAGCGTGGTTCAAAATCTGTTCAGCTTAGTGATATTAACTTCTCAAAGGACCAGGAAGCTAAATTTATGCATACAATTCACTTACCTTACGGCTTCTTGCTCGTTACAGGTCCTACCGGTAGTGGTAAGTCAACAACACTTTACGCTACACTTTCAGAGGTTAGTGATATTTCAAAGCATGTTATTACACTTGAAGACCCTGTTGAGCGTCGTATGGCTGGTCTTTGCCAGGTACAGATGAATGCAAGAGCAGGTATGACATTCGCAGCAGCTCTTCGTTCAGTACTTCGTGCCGACCCTGACATAGTAATGGTCGGTGAAATCCGTGACGGCGAAACTGCAAAAATCGCAGTTGAGTCAGCTCTTACAGGTCACATGGTTTTCTCAACCTTGCATACAAACGATGCTCCGGGTGCGGTTACCCGTCTTGATGAAATGGGCGTTGAGCCATTCCTTACAGCATCATCACTTGTAGGTGTTTTAGCACAGCGTCTTGTTCGTGTTCTTTGCCCTCGTTGCAAAGAATTGGTTGAAGTTACTTATAAAGAGCTTTTAGAAAGTATGCCTGACTTCCCACACGAAGGCAAAAAGCCAACAGATACAATTAAAATTCACAAGGCGAAGGGTTGTATTGCTTGTAACAACACAGGCTACAAGGGTCGTCAGGGTGTATTTGAATTTTTACAAGTTACAAATGAAATGCGTGAGCTTATTATTAAACGCGCAAGTGCAGCAGAAATTAAAGAACTTGCTGTAAAACAGGGTATGCACACACTTCGTCAAGAGGGTATTGATAAAATCCTTGATGGTACTACATCAGTTGAAGAAGTTCTCCGTGTTCTTGTATAATTTATATATTATTCATTAAATATTGCTAAAAAAGCAATATAAAAATGGTAAAAAGTGTTATTATATACTTAGAAAGGGGGGCGAACTGAATATGTTTGTCCCCCAATTTTGCTCAAACGAGCAAAATTAGAATGCAGAATGCAGAGTGCAGAGTGCAGAGTGCAGAATTAGTTGTGAGAGAATAGAAGATGGAAAATCCAATTAAAAATAAAAGTTTTGAATTTGCAATTAGAATTGTGAATTTATATAAGTATTTGTCTAATGAAAAGCAAGAGTATGTTTTATCCAGACAATTGTTACGAAGTGGCACAAGTATTGGTGCTAATGTATCAGAAGCACAGCGTGGTCAGTCAAAACCAGATTTTGTTTCAAAAATGAGCATTGCTTTAAAAGAAGCTAATGAAACTGAATATTGGATAAGATTATTATATAAAACAGAGTATTTAGACGAAAGTCAGTTTAATAGTTTATATAAAGATGTTGATGAACTGATATCTTTATTGATGTCGATTTGTAAAACAACAAATAAAAATTTGAATAAAAAATAAGAACGAGGAATTCAATTCTGCATTATGCACTCTGCATTCTGCATTTTTGAATGCTTCGCATTCAAAAAGAAAGGGTGTTAAGATGAAATTTTTAAAAATGCGAAACGGTATAGCTCTTGTTGCAGTTATGACAATTTTAATAATTACTTCATTATTTATACCGGCAATGTTCAATTTGTCTGACACCTCTTTAAGAGTTGCTGTTACAGGCACAGACCGTCAGCGTTCTTCATATCTTGCAAGAACAATTACTGAAATGTCAGTAGCTGCTTTCAAAAAGTTCGACAGTGAAGAATACACAAAAATTGATCCTGCTGACACAGCTGCAAGAGATAATTACACCGGCATTACTGCTGAGGAAAAAGCAAGGCTTAATCCATTGATTGATGCTTATGCTGAATTGAGAAATGGCACCAGGGAGTTTATTAACACCGAAAGAATTTATATGTATTCAACAATGACAAAGGGCACAGAGTATTTTAAGGTCCTTAAGAGAAACGGTGTTGAAATAGAAAACAAGATTTCTAAAAAAGACTACGATGCACTTTTAATTGCTTACGAAGATATGACAAGTAAGCAAGAAGACCCCGGTTACACCCTCAGAACTTACGAAAATCGTGATATTGAGGAAATCGTGTATGCAAGTGCAAACACAGATGATTACACTAAATATTCAACCGATGGAGCTTACACTTATGTAGGTGAGGGTCAGTGTAAAATTACTTATGACGACAGCGTTCAATATTTTGAAACAGATATTGAAACACAGGCTATTACAGAGATTTCTGAATCAGAATACCAAACAAAGCAAACTGAACTTGAAAGTAATTTGAAAAATAATTTGCCTGTTGACTATTCTGTTTCTAAAAAAGAGAATAGAAATGTTACCTTTGTCTCTACTGCAACAGTAAATGGAATAACCACAAGCAGAAGTTGTGTTTTAGTTTTACAGACATATCCCAGTGATGAGGATTGGTTTGTTTTCGGTATTGAATCAAACGGCGAACAAATTGCCAGTGGTGGTAACCAGGTTTTTGTTGACCCTAAAAAAGCTACTGGCCGTATTCCTATTGAATATGACAATGCAATTGGTAACAACTATATAAAGCAAACACTTTTGGTTTACTCTTCTGTTGGTAATATGCTTATTAAACCGGTTACATTTAAAGATGCAAGCGGTAATGAGTATGAAACAGGAATGGGTAACTCAGAATTTGTTCTCGGTATTCAACCGGGCTTAAATACAACACCAAACAATGACCCGACCTATGCAATTATAGACGGTGTTAACTACGATAGCTCACAAGAGGTTGCTCAGATGAACAACTTCGTTGCGTTTGCTTCAACAAATGCAATTCAGGTAGATATGCCTATTAACTTACTTGTAAACCCATGCCGTGCAAAAAGACTTGGTGACGGTTACATTTTAGGTGCAGGTGACCCTAACGGCTCACTTTTCAAGGTTATGATGTTCCAGGCACCAACTATTCAGTTTAACGGCAGACTTGATATGATGATGTCCTTCTATGTTCGTGATAACGAAGACGCCCGTAGAATGAGCTCAATTGTTCTTATGGCACCTGAAGACACACCATATAAATACAATAATAAGGATAGAAACAAGGTTGTAAAAGCCGGTAAGGTGTATTTTGCAGAAGACTGTTACTTATGGATTATTCCTTACGGTGAAGATGGCTCATCATCTTCATGGACAGGATTTTTGGCTGAAACTGTTTACGAGCGTGACTCAGACTTTACAAAAATTAAAATTGCAAATGCCGGTGATGCATATTATTTCAATGCAGACCTCACAGAAACTGTAAAAGGTGCAAACGGCCAATCAAAAGAAGAAAGAGTAGGCTTCTCTTTAACAGGCTACTTCCTCGAAACTGAATATATTCCTAATATGGAAGCTTACGAGAGTGGTAGCTGGTGGCAGATCTGGTCAAATACAAAAACTGCAATCTTTGCAAACTATATGCAGGGTGCATTCGGTGAACGCGAAAAAACTTATGTAAAAGGCGACTGGGAATATATAGGTAACATCAACGAAGACCCAATCGAGTATCCTGAGGTTGACGATTATTTCACTATCTGGACGAACTAACAAATCACTTGTGATTTGTTAGTTCGCAGAAAGCAGGAAACAGAAAGCAGGAAACAGAAATCAGGAAACAGAAGTGGCGGACCTGATGTTTTACAAAGACTTAATTGTGTGGCAGAAAGCCATGGAATTAGTAAAAGAAACTTATATACTCGTAAAAAAATTACCTAAAGAAGAAACTTATGCTCTCTCGGACCAGATGAGAAGAGC
>SVPR01000001.1 GCA_015065785.1 Oscillospiraceae bacterium
AGCGAAAAGATGATTAAGCTGAGCGATAAATCCGAAGAACTCAGAATTCTTTATGTTGCCCTTACAAGAGCCAAAGAGCATCTCGTTTTGATTTGTCCTATAAACTCTAAAACAGGTAAAGAACGAATTGCAAACGGCGTATATTTAAAAGACGAAAATGGCAGAATGTATTTACCCCCATTCAGTATTTATAAACAACAATCATATAGTGAATGGCTTTGCTCTGCTCTTGTTCGTCACGAGTCTGCAAAAGAATTCAGAGAATATTTAGGAATGGAAACAACGGAATTCTTTACTTCAGACTTTGATTTAAAGGTTGTAGTAAATGTTAATGATGATGATTTAAGCGAAAATCAAGCTGAAACCGAGCTTTCACGCGTTCCGTTTAATCTCAATTTATTAGAAGAAATTAAAGAAAAAGCGCAATTTATTTACCCTTATGACGAGCTTTCAACCGTTCTTGCAAAGCTTAATGCTTCATCAGTTGAAAAGCATGTAGCCCAAAGAGCGTTTTTTGCAAGTAAAAAGCCAAAGTTTGTTGAAGAAAAGGTAACTGGTGCAAAAAAAGGTACAGCAGTTCATAAATTTTTCGAGCTTTGTGATTTTAATAATGCTTCGCAAGATTTAGATGGCGAAATTTCAAGGCTTGTTGCGGAATATAAATTAACTGAAAGTGAAGCTTCTGTAATTGATGAAATGGATACTAAAACTTTCTTTAATCAGGATGTTGCAAAGCGTCTTTTGAAATCAGATACAGTTTATAAAGAATACGAGTTTTCTGTTCTCAAAAATGCAGGTGAGTTTTACCCGGATTTACCGGAAAATTTAAAAAATGAGCAAATAGTTATTCAGGGTAAATTTGACTGTGCATTTTTAGAGCCTGACGGTGCAGTTTTAATTGACTATAAAACTGATAAAATAACTGACGAAGAAACACTTGTTTCAATCTATAAGGGTCAGTTGGATATTTATAAATCAGCTTTAGAAGAATGTATTGAAATACCTGTTAAAGAAGTTTATTTGTATTCTTTTAAAATGGGTAAGTTTATTTTAGTTTAGGAGTGTTTTTATGAGTAAAAAAGCAATGAGAATTTGTTTTAGCATTATTGCGGTAGTTTTAGTTGCAACTATTGCTGTTGCAATAATTACACGAGAAAAAGTGCCGACACTTGAAGAAAAATTAGATTCGGGTGCTGTAATGCACGATGGCTCGGAGGATAGTGTTTTTGATGTACCTGAGGGTAGATATTCTTTGAAAATAACATCAGTTTACGAAACTACTCCTGAAACAACCGATGAAAACGCGCCTGAAGCAGAGAGGGTAGTTGTAGTTGTTTATGAGTACTCAAATGACGATATTTCAAATGGTTTAGTAATAAGCTCTGCACACTTCAAAGCGTATGACAAAGCTGGTAAGGAACTTAAAATTTACCCACAAGCCAACCTTTTTGAGCCGGGTGAAATAGGCTCTTTAGGTACTCACACCGCAAGTGTGGCTTTTGCACTTAATAATAAAGAGAATTACATTCAGGTTGATTATTATAATGACTTAGCTTCAGAAATACCCGATTTGGTTTACGAGGGAGTTTGGAAGTAAAAATGAAAACTCGCGATAGTTTTTTCTATCGCGAGTTTTTTGTTAGTTCATATATTCAAGGATTCCACCAAACTCGTCCATCATTGCCATAATGATGTAAAGTCTTGGAATATGGAACGGGCCTTTGAAGATATTACCTTTTAAGGTTGTTGAAACTGTATTATCATAATGAAGGTAGCCGTACCATTCGCCGTGTTCATTATCAACAAAATACTTTTCACAATATTCTTTGAATTCTTCATAGAGCTTTAAGTATTTTTCATCTTTAAACACTGTGTAAGCAAGTCTTAAAGCTATCATTGTTTCACATTGCGGCCACCAGAGCTTCATATCCCATTCAAGCTGAACAGGTGGTTTGCCATCTAAATCTGTGAATGCTATAATGCCACCGTGTTTTTTATCAATACCAAGTGGTAAAGTAATATCAATAATTCTTTTTGCAGCAGCAATTGCTTCATCATTATTTGTAACAAGTCCCTCTGCTAAAATAAACCAGGCAGCCTCAAGTGAATGACCAGGGTTTACAATTCTGCCGTTAGGCGAATCAATAAATTTACCATCAACGCTGACGCTTTCGAGCAAAGCTCTTTCAGTTAAATAACCGCCGTGCAAGATTTCGTCAAGACATTCCTTTGCAATAGCGTTATATTTATCATAAAGACCGTCAATGCTTCTCATAACCTGAGCAGTTGCAAGCATAATCATAACAGGCGAGAGAGCTTTTGTCTGTTGATTTTCAGGGTTTATTTTAGGCGGATTTTTTCTGATTCCCTTAAAGCATTCATAAGCTACTGTAAAATATTTTTCTGCTGACTCCAAAACCTCTTTGTCACCAGTTGCCTTATAAAGCTCTGCACAACCAATAGCAGCAAATGTTTCAGAAAAATAATATCTTCTCTTTTGTAATTCACGGCCGTCGTTGGTTACTGTAAAGAACATTCTTCCGTCTGTGTCGGTACATTTCGGAAAGAATTTATAAATGTTTTTTGCAGCCTTTAAATATTCTTCGTTTTTTTCAATGCAGTTGTATGCCTTTGAAAATACCCACAAGGCTCTGCCCTGGAACCAGACACTTTTGTCTGTGCCGTAAATATTACCCTCTTTTGAAAGACAGGTGTAAATACCGCCGTTTTCATAGTCAATTGCGTCCTTGAGCCAGAAAGGCAAAATGTTGTTAACTAAATCACTTCTGTAATTCATTTTAAACACTCCTTATTATTAAATCAGAATTTTCTTCTGTTTTAAATTCATTAAAATATTTGTTTTCTAAAGGTATCCATTCATCAGTAAAACGCTTCAGCATTTCTTCACCGTTACGCTTTAAAATTCTGTTTTTCTGAATATCAGGGTCAGTTTTTAAAAAGATTTTGAAATCTGCATAGTTTTCAAAGTACGGGTGAGAGGAATAGGCACCTTCAACAATTACAATTTTTTTATTCATCAAAAATCTGGTTTCTTTAAAACTGCCACTCGCACAATCATAAGCCTTGTAAGCAACAGCTTTTGGCTTTTTAAGATTATCAATAACCTCTGTTTTCAGCCTTTCGTAATGAATGTTGCCACCGGCTTCATTAAGCCTTTCTTTTGTTCTCATATTTTGTGGCAAAAAGAAATCATCACAATGAACAACCTCTGCATTTAAAAGAAAGGCTAATTCTTCACTTAATGAGGTTTTTCCTGTTGCAGAACCTCCGTCAATGCTTATTACAAGATGATTTTTTTCTGTGTTAAGATTACGAATACCAATAACAGCTTCAACTAAAGCCTTGTATTTTTTGCTTATAACTCTGTAAGCAGGTGAATAGCTTTCTTTATAAATTTCACTGTGGCTTATGGGCTTAAATCCGTTTCTTGCAAATGCATTTGTTTCATCTCTTACTTTTTGAATATCAAACGGGATTTCTTTGTTTTCTGCCATCACTACAAGAAGTCCGAATTTTATTACCAGCTTTTCGTTGGTACCACAAAAATCATTTGCCGACTTAACAATTATTTTATTTATGTAATTTAAGTCGGTTCCCTGAGGAATTGCCTTTAAATTAAGCCTTAAAGCATTATAGCCGATATCTTCAAAAAGCTCAGCACTGTTGTCAAAAGTGATGCTTTGAATTTCTTTAGAGAGTCTTTTAAAGGACTCAATTTCATTACTTGCCAAATGCTTAGGTCCGAATTCATTTTGATAAAGCATTTTTAAAATATCCTGAAGCTCTTGCTTCGGGTATTTTTTTAAGTGTTCAAAAATAATCTGCTTTAAATCGTTAGTCACTCAATTTACCTTCTTCTTTCTTTCTTTTTTCTATATTCTTTAAATTTAATTTGAATTCCTTTTGAATCCAGATAAATGATAAAATCCATGCACCTAAAATTGCAACAACAAAGTCAATTCTTCCCATAGGAATTGAAGCAACGATATTAAAAAATAATGTAGCATCAATATCTAAAATCAACAAAAACCAGACTATTACTATTAACAGCCTTGCGAATGGCAATATAACTGCAACTGACCAGCAAAGGCAGGCAATTTGCGGTGCCCAGTATTTCGGGAATTTCCACATCATAGCAGAATACTTGTCTGCATCACCGTAAGAAATAAAAGCCAGATATTTTCTTAAATCAGTTTCATTTGTAATTGGTCTTTTATAGCCTATAAAAGCATAGTAGGCAATTAAGCAGTAAAATAAATATGAAATTACATTGATGGTAATAAGTCCTGTCCAACCAAAGAACAAGACATTATAAAGAGGGTTGCCCTCAAGCTCTAAATCAGGCGTTGCAATAAAAGTAAAATACAAATCTAAAAATGTAACAACTAAATATGCAGACACCGAAAAAATAAAACCTTGTTTGTTATTAGTTTTCATAAGCTGACACCTTAAAAATAAACATACTTTTATTTTACCATTATTTCAGAAAAATGCAATATTCACCAAGAAAATAAATCAACATATATTAAATAATAGGAGTTGAGCGTAATGCAGATGACTTTATATGATTTAAAGATTGGTGAAACAGCCATAATTGTTGATATAAATACCGATAGGGGCTTAAAGCAACGCTTGCAGGATATTGGTCTTATAAAGAAAAGTGAAATTAAAGTTTTGCACAGTAGCCCTTGTGGCAATCCAAGAGCTTATTTAATAAGAGGTAGCGTAATTGCTTTAAGAAATTGTGATGCACAAAAAATTACCGTTTCAAAAGGTGGGATTTGTTGTGACAGAAAAACTTAAAATTGCTCTTGCAGGTAATCCAAATGTCGGAAAAAGTACTGTTTTTAATGCGTTGACAGGCTTAAAACAGCACACAGGCAACTGGACGGGAAAAACAGTAGAGGTTTTTACAGGTGAATATAAATTTAATGATAAAACCTACGAAATAGTTGATGTGCCCGGTACTTATTCGTTAATTCCACATTCAAAGGAAGAAAGTGTAGCAAGAGATTTTTTGTGCTTTTCAGAAAGCGACAAAATTTTAATTGTTTGTGATGCTACAGCACTTGAAAGAAATCTTTATTTCGTTTGTCAGATTTTAGAGCTTAATAAAGAAACAGTGCTTTGTGTTAATCTTTTAGATGAAGCAAAGAAAAAAGGTATAGAAATTGACCTCGATTTGTTATCTTATGAATTGGGTGTTACTGTTGTAGGCGCAAGTGCCAGAGATAACGATGGTATTTCTGAAATAAAGGAAGCACTTGAAAAAAGAAATACTAAAAAAATTAAAAATATTAAATACCAAAAAGAAATAGAAGAAGCGCTTGAATATATTTTTCCATATCTTTTTAAAATGCCAATAAAAGACCTGGATAAACGCTGGCTTTCTTTAAGACTTTTAGATGGTGATGAAGATTTATTTTTGAGCTTAAATGAGTATTTAGGCTACGATTTAAGAGAAAATGAATTTATTGGCAGTGCTATTAAAAAAGCAATGCTGTTTTTAAATGAAAATGGAATTGATAAAGAACAATTAAGCGAACTGGTTGCAGAGAATTTATATAACAATGCGACGATAATTTCTGACCAGGTTACCGTATCAAAAACAAAGACCAATATTTCAAAAGACTTAAAAATTGATAAATTTATGACAGGGAAATATAGTTCGTACTTAGTTTTAGGCGTAATTCTTTTTCTTGTTTTTTATATAACCATTGTAGGAGCTAATATTCCATCAACTGCTTTAATGAATTTTTTTACAAAAGCAGAGGCTGTTATTTTTAGCTTTTTCTCCGATTTGGGAATCAGTGAGTTTTTTAACAATATGCTGATTAAAGGCGGTTTCAGAGTTTTAGGTTGGGTTGTTTCTGTAATGCTTCCGCCAATGGCAATATTTTTCCCGCTTTTCACAATTTTAGAGGATTTAGGTGTTTTACCAAGAGTTACCTATGTTTTAGACAGTAAATTTCAAAAGGCTAACACCTGCGGTAAGCAGGCGCTTACAATCTGTATGGGCTTTGGTTGCAATTGTGTTGGTGTAACGGGTGCCAGAATTATTGATTCAAAGCGTGAACGCTTAATTGCAATTTTAACAAATAGCTTTACGCCGTGCAACGGAAGATTTCCTGCAATAATAAAGCTTATTTCAATATTTTTTATTTCGCAGGTTTCTGCCGGCAGTGAGCTTTTAAGTGCACTCTTTTTATCAGTTGTTATAGTGTTTAGCATTGCGGTTACACTTTTTGTTTCAAATATTCTTTCAAAAACGCTTTTAAAGGGCGAAAAATCGCATTATATTTTAGAACTGCCATCATACAGGAAGCCACAGATTACAAAAGTAATAACCCGTTCACTTTTAAACAGAACAATTTTTGTTTTGGGCAGGGCAGTAGCAGTTGCTTTTCCTGCTGGTATAATTATCTGGTTATTACTAAATTTAGGCGATAAAGTAATTTTAAACAGCATTATTTCATTTTTTACACCGCTAGGAAAGCTGATGGGGTTAGATGGCGAAATATTAACCTCCTTTGTTTTAGGTATTCCTGCAAATGAAATCGTTTTACCGATTTGCTTAATGACATATTCTGAAAATAAGGAGTTAATTTCAATCGAGAGCGCACAAGCAATAAGCGAAATATTAGCAGGGAATAACTGGAGCATTAAAACTGCTATTTGCTTTATTATGTTTTCAGTTTTTCATTTCCCTTGTGCTACAACGCTTATAACAATTTTTAAAGAAACTAAAAGCTTTAAATGGTTACTGATTTCTTTCCTGTTGCCAACGGCTTTGGGTGTAATTATTTGTATGTTTTTTAACTTTGTTTTCAGTTTTTTTGAATATGTAGTGTAAATTTCAAAATATTTTAAATTAAATTTCAAAAAAGGGTTGCTTTTTTTGTTGGTTTGTGATAATATTCTCGTGCTAATGTGATATTTAAAGTTTAAAAGTTATTTAAAGAGGTGACAATAAATGAAAGAAGGACTTCATCCAAACTATGCACCAACTCAGGTTAAATGTGCTTGCGGTGCTGTTATTGAAACTGCTTCAACAAAGAGTGATATGCGTGTTGATATCTGCTCAAACTGCCATCCATTCTTCACAGGTAAACAAAAACTTGTTGATACAGGCGGACGCGTTGACAGATTCAATAAGAAATACAATCTTTCAAAATAAGTTGTATAAGTGTTGCTGAATCAGGCGGTGAGTTATCACCGCCTTTTTAGCATTTAGGAGGTGTAAGCTTGGCAGATATTTATAAAACATTAAGAGAATATGCAGAAACAGAGTATATAATAAAAAAATCAAAGTTTTTAAGCTACTCAAAGCCTGTTAAAACTGAGCAGGAGGCTCAGGAGTTTATTGCTTCAATAAAACAGAAGCACTGGGATGCTACCCATAATGTGTATGCTTACTGCATTCGTGAGGGCAACATTAAACGCTATTCTGATGATGGTGAGCCACAAGGTACTGCAGGTATGCCGACTTTAAATGTTTTAACTAAAGAAGATATTACCGACTGTGTAGTTGTTGTAACGCGTTATTTTGGTGGTATTCTTTTAGGTGGCGGTGGTTTAGTCCGTGCCTATTCTCATTCTGCAAAGCTCGGCGTTGACGCTTCAGGCGTTATAACGCTTATGCCGTGGAAAGTTTTTTCCGTTTCGGTAGATTACACCTTTTACAATAAAATGGACTCTTTAATCCGTGATTTAGGTGGGGTAATTGAAAATTCAGATTTCGGTGAAAATGTTACACTTGAATTTCGTATTAAAGATGAAGCTTTAGAAAAGCTTTTTAAAAATTGTGCCGATTTAACTAACGGTAAGGTTTCACCAATTGAGTGTGGAACTGTCATTGCAGAGGGTTAAATTTTATTTTTTAAAAAGAAATTTGACTTTTTTTGAAATATTTTAAAATTTTTAAAGGGAAAAAAGAAAATCTGGCGTATTATAGTTTGTAGGAATGTATGCAGGTAGGTGATATTCTTGTCAGGTGAAATAAGATTAAGAACTCTTGAGAGGGAAAAAAGAGAGCTTTCTGAATATGCAATGCTCTGTGCAAACACAAAGGGCAGACAGCTTTTAGAAGAAGAATGTCCTGTCAGAACCGCTTATCAGCGTGACCGTGACAGAATATTACATTCATCTTCTTTCAGACGCTTAAAGGATAAAACACAGGTGTTCTTGTCACCCGATAATGTTCATTACAGAACCCGTCTGACACATACATTAGAAGTCAGCCAGATTGCAAGAACTATTGCCCGTTCACTTTCTTTAAACGAGGATTTAACCGAGGCTATTGCTTTAGGTCACGATTTAGGCCACACACCTTTTGGCCACGCAGGTGAAAGAGCATTAAACGAGGTTTACCCAAAAGGCTTTACTCATTTTGAACAGAGCTTAAGAGTGGTTGACTGCCTTGAAAGAGATGGTAAGGGTCTTAATCTTACAGAAGAGGTCCGTGATGGTATTCTCTGTCATACAAAAGGACCTGAGGCAAAAACTCTTGAGGGAAGAATTATTAAATTAGCCGACAAAATTGCTTATATAAATCACGATATTGACGATGCAAAACGAGCTAATGTTTTAACTGAGGACGATATTCCTTTAGAAATCCGTATGACAGTAGGCTTCAGCAAAAGCGAAAGAATCAACAAATTTGTTATGTCGGTTATTGAAAATACCAAAGACGATGTAAAAATGTCAGATGAAGTTCAGGAAGCGTTTTCAGAGCTTCACAGCTTTATGTTTAAAAATGTTTATACTAACCCTGTTTGCAAAAGCGAAGAATTCAGGGCAGAAGATATGATAAAACAGTTATATAAATACTTTTCATTTTATCCCGATAAAATGCCTGACTTTTACTATCAGATTGCATTAAAAGAGGGGTCAGAAAGAGCCGCTTGTGATTTTATTTCAGGTATGACAGATGCATATTCAATTAAAACCTTTACAGATTTATTTGTGCCGAAAACTTGGGGATATAAATAAAGTAAGAAGTAAGAGTGAAGAAGTAATAGGTAGAGTGAAGAGTGAATAAGTGATAAGGGGTGAGAGTGTGGCTGTTAGGTTATCTGACGATTTTTTAGAACAAATACGCGACAGAAATGATGTTGAATCTGTAATTTCAAACTATGTTGAGCTTAAAAGACGCGGTCGCAATCTCACAGGACTTTGCCCGTTTCATAATGAGAAAACCCCGTCATTTACGGTTTACCCTGAAACATCATCATATTATTGCTTCGGCTGTCATGTTGGCGGCGATGTAATTACATTCATAAGGAATATAGAGAATTTAGATTATATAGATGCAGTCAAGTTTTTAGCTGACAGAAGTGGCATTAAAATGCCCGATGAAAATTTTGACGATACAGTTCACGAAAAGCGGAAATTGACTTATGAGGCTAACCGTGCCGCTGCAAAATTCTTTCACGAAACCTTGTTCAGTGAAAAAGGAAAGGCACAGCTTCAATATTTTATTGACAGAGGACTTACCAAAAGTCAAATTACCCGTTTCGGTTTAGGTGCCGCACCAGACGATTGGCACGAGCTCACAAATTATCTGGTTTCGCAGGGCTTTAAAAAAGACGATTTAGTCCGTGCAGACTTAATTAAGCTTTCTGAAAAAAATGGTAACAAAAATTATTATGATAACTTCAGGAATCGTGCAATTTTTCCTGTTATAGATTTACGCGGTAATGTTGTTGCGTTTGGTGGCAGAGTTTTAGATGACAGTAAGCCTAAATATATAAACACAGGGGACACACCTGTTTATAAAAAGGGCAGAGAGCTTTTTGCACTTAACCTTGCCAAAAACGGTAATAACGGTAAGCTTATTCTTTGTGAGGGCTATATGGATGTTATTGCGCTTCATAAAAACGGCTTTACTAATGCTATTGCAGGACTCGGTACTGCTTTAACACCCGAACAGGTTACCTTAATTTCCCGCTATGCTGAAGAGGTTTACCTTTGCTATGACTCAGACGAAGCTGGTCAAAAGGCAGTTAAAGCCGCATTGTCCTTGTTCTCTAAAACAGGCGTTAAGGTGAAAGTTATAATGCTTTCGGGTGGTAAAGACCCTGACGAAATTCTGAAAAAGCAAGGCGGTAAGGATAAGTTTTTAACCCTTATTGAAGAAGCTCTTAACGCGGTTGAGTATTATTTACACATAACAAAAGCAAAATATAATCTTGACACTGCAGATGGTAAAAAGAATTATCTGAATGATGCTTCAAAAATTCTTTCTCGTGTAGGTCCGATTGAACGAGATGTTTACGCTTCTAAGCTCTCAGAAGAATTAGGTGTTGATAAAAATTCAATTATAACAACGGTTAACTATAATTCTGATAAAGAGAGCAGAGCAGTAAAACGAGAGGAATTTAAAACCGCGCAAAAGGAAGAAAGGGAAACTCAAAAATCCTTCGACCCCGAAAGAGCAAAGTTTGTAAGAGCTGCTAAAGCAGAAGATATTATTCTTATTTCTCTGTTAAATAATACAGCGTTTTTTAATAAGCTAAAGGAAGAGTTGACTCCTGAGCTTTTTATAACGCCGTTAAATAAAAAAATATTAACACTCATTTTAAATCGCTTAAGTGATGGCTTGAGTGTTGAAATTTCTCTTTTAGCACCGCATTTAACATCTGACGAAATGAATGTGGTTGCAAGACTTTTTGCTGATACTTCTATGGTTTCAAATACTATTGAGGAATGTGTGGATTGTATCAATGTATTGAAAGCAGAAAAGGAAAAGCAAGAGAAAAAATCACCGTCATCAATGGATGACCAGGCGTTTTTAGATTTCTTCGCTTCTTTAAAGAAATCGGAAGATGATAAAAAGTAAATATTTAATACAATCAATTGTATTATTGTGAAAAGAAAGGTGTAAAAATGGAAGGATTAGACAAGAAACCACAAATTAAAGCGTTAATTGAAAAGGGTAAAGCAACAGGTAAGCTTACTACTCACGAAATTGATGCTGTAATTCTCGAAATGGATTTCGATATTGAAGAGCTTGACAAACTCTATGAAACAGTTGAAAGCAATAACATCGAAATCATTGACGACCTTGGCGACGAAATGCTCGATGCTCTTTCATTCGACTTGGATGTTTCTAAAAATGTTGAAGAAGAAGTAGCTCCCGATGCAAAAAATGTTGCAATTGATGACCCTGTTAAAGTTTATCTGAAAGAAATCGGTAGAGTTCCGCTCTTAACACCGGAAGAAGAAATTGAACTTGCTATGAGAATTTCAAGCGATGACCCTGAAGCTAAAAAACGCCTTTCAGAGTCAAACCTTCGTCTTGTTGTCAGTATTGCAAAAAGATATGTTGGTCGTGGAATGCAGTTCTTAGATTTAATTCAAGAGGGTAACTTGGGTCTTATTAAAGCAGTTGACAAGTTCGACTACACAAAAGGCTTTAAGTTCTCAACCTATGCTACATGGTGGATAAGACAAGCTATTACCCGTGCTATTGCTGACCAGGCAAGAACGATTCGTATTCCTGTTCATATGGTTGAAACAATTAACAAGGTTAAAAAGACAAACAGTCAGCTTCTTCACGAAAATGGCAGAGATCCGACCGCTGAAGAAATTGCTGCAAAGCTCGATATGCCTGTTGATAAGGTTCGCGAAATTCTTCGTGTTGCTCAGGAGCCTGTATCTCTCGAAACACCAATCGGTGAAGAGGAGGACAGCCACTTAGGTGACTTTATTCCTGATGATGATGCACAAGCACCTGTTGATGCGGCTTCAATGGCTCTTATGCGTGAACAGCTTTCAGATGTTCTTAAAACTCTTACCCCTCGTGAAGCAAGAGTTTTGAGCCTTCGTTATGGTCTTGATGACGGTAACCCGAAAACTCTTGAAGAGGTTGGTAAGGAGTTCAACGTTACAAGAGAGCGTATCCGTCAGATTGAAGCAAAAGCATTAAGAAAGCTTCGTCACCCAAGCAGAAGTAAAAAACTCAAGGACTTTTTAGATTAAAAAATTAAGAGTTAGTCAAGCTGACTAACTCTTATTATTTAGGTGAGTTATGAAATTAAAGAAAATTATTTTTATAAGCTTAATCGTATTTTTAATTTTAACTATTATTGTCGGTGGTGTGATTTTTATGAACGAAAAGAAAGAGATAGATTTTTATAAAAATCAACCGTTAAACTTACCCACAGAATTTACATACACCGCACATACAGGTTGTTGCGGTACAGAAGATAATTCTCTTGAAGCCATAAAAGTCGGTGTGGAAAACGGTGCAGATATAGTTGAATTTGATTTGTATTTTAACGAAAAGAACGAAGCAGTACTTTCTCACGATGAACCAAAGGGAAATGAAGTAACACTCGACGAGGCATTTAAGTTAGTAAGCACTTATGAAAATGTAAAAGTTAATGTTGATGTTAAAAAATGCACTGATTTACACATTGTTTACGATTTAGCAGAAAAATATAATATTACTGACAGAATTTTCTTTACAGGTATCTTTTTAGAGGATGTTGAAACAGTAAAAAAAGAATGTCCGACAATGCCGTATTATTTAAACTATGAAGTTTTAAAAGAAAATAAACAAACCCCCGACTACCTTAGCGACCTTGTAAAAATCGTAAAAGATAGCGGGGCAGTAGGTATTAACTTCAACAAAGACTCTGCAACTAAAGAGCTTGTTGATAAGTTCCACGAAAATGACTTGCTCGTTTCAATCTGGACAGTGAACGAAGAAAAAGATATGTATAAAATTCTGTATTTCGCCCCAGATAATATCACAACAAGAAATCCTGATATGTTAAAGAAATTATTATAATAAAAAAGTGCAAAGATTTTTGTCTTTGCACTTTCTTTTTAAAACAGATATTTTATTAATGGTATTTTTCTTAATACAAAGGTGACGGCAAATGAAATTACTGTAACCGCAACGAATAAACCGCCGAGCTTTAAGTAAGTGAGAGATGAAAGTAAATCAAGGTTTAAAACTTTAACTGCAATATTTATAAAGAATGTGTGAATTAAATATACACCCCAGGTTGAGCTTGAAAGATTCAAAAGCGTTTTGTTCTTTTCTGCTTTTATATATGTTGCGAGTGTGAAAATCGAAGTAGCACTAATTGCCACGCCAAGACTTAAATAATTAAATTCTTCATTGAACGGGTTAGTTGCCAGATAAAAGGCAGAAACAATTGCACCAATAATTGCTATAGGAATAAATATTTTACCCGGTTTTGTTTTTGCTATGAGCATTCCGAAACATACGTAGAAAAGATAGCCAACAAATGGGTAGTCGTTTGCTACTGCAAGCTTACTCTTGAATTGTGGTAAAAGTACTGTGAAAATCAAAAGTAAAAGAGTAGTAATTTCAGCATTTGCTTTGCTTTTCTGGAAAAAGTTGTGAAAAAGAGGTACTACAAGATAAATTCCGATTATTGCATAAACAAACCACATATGGTCCCATAAATTTCCGACTATTACATTAAGAAAAGCTGTTTTAATTATTGAGAGGTTAATTGTTCTTTGTGCAAAAAACAGCTCTAGCAAAGCAAAAAACAGACCGACTGTAAATAAAACAGCAATATATTTTCTTACATGCTCAAAAGCGTATTTATATGTACAGTCCTGCTTTTGCATAAGACAATAACCTGTTATCATAAAAAATACAGGTACTGCCCAGAGAAGTAATCTATGTGCCATACTTAAATTTGCTTCTAAATCGGGGGCAATGGCAGTTGAATTATGTATGGGGCATCTTATAATATGAATACCTATAATAGCCAATGCACTTATGATTCTTAAAATATCGATATTATATTTTCTTGTCATCTTTAAACCTCTTTTGATGTAGTAAAAATAAGTATATATCAACTTGAAGTGTTTTTCAAGTGTTTCTGCTCCCCACTATAATCAATTTTATAATTATCCCAATAAATTAACTCACTGACGGTTACGAATTCGTAGCCGTCATTTTTTAATTTTTCTAAAATCTTTCTTAAAGCATCTGGTGTGTTTTCAATTCCGTTATGAAAAAGAAGAATTGAGCCGTTTTCTGTTTTAGTCACAACTCTTGAATACATTTCATCAACCGAAAGCTTCTTCCAGTCTAAACTGTCAACTGACCATTGAATCATCTTCATATTCATATTCTCTGCAATCTCAATGCTCTTGTTGTCATAATCACCCGATGGAGCTCTGACTAATTTTACCTTTTCGCTTGTAATTGCTTCAATTTTTTTGTTGCAGTCTTCAATTTCTTTAACAACTTCTTCACGGGATACCTTGCTGAATAGCTTGTGCGTGTCAGAGTGGTTTGCAATTTCGTGACCATTTTCATAAAATTTCTTGACTGCATCAGGGTTTTTATCTATCCAGTCACCAACTACAAATATAGTAGCTTTAGCATTGTGTTCATTTAATATTTCAATAATTTCGTCAGTGTCTTCTGCACTCCAGGCGGCGTCAAATGTAATTGAAATCTTTTTTTCATCGGTTTCAACACAGTAAATCGGCAATCGTCTTATCGGATTATCACTCGTTGTAGCAATTCCTGTTACAGTGGCTAAACAAATTAAAGCGAGTATTACTATAAACCCGAATATAAAAGCAGTTTTCTTAAAATTTATAACTAAACATTTCATAAAAAATCCCCCTGATGAAGTTTATTCATCAGAGGGATAGTCCTATGTTATCTCAAATCCATTATTATTGCTTCTGCACATTTAATTCCGTCAACTGCGGCAGAAACAATTCCGCCTGCGTAACCGGCGCCCTCACCGGATGGGAAAATTCCTTGCACCTTTGTTGTCTGGTAAAATTCATTTCTTAAAATTCTTATAGGTGACGAGCTTCTTGATTCAGGCGCAGTAAGCACTGCATCATAAAGATTAAAGCCGTTTAATTTTTTGTCAAAATCATTTATAGCACCTGCAATAGTTTCAGTTACCTTGTGTGGTAAAATCTTTCTTAAATCAGATGGTGCAACACCTGTCGGGCAACTTGGATTTACAAACCCGAATTTTTTGGTTGGCTCATTTTTCAAAAAATCACCTAAAAGCTGTGCTGGTGCTGTGTAGTCGCTTCCACCTTCTTTAAAGGCTTTTCTTTCAATTTCTCTTTGTAAATACATACCAGCAAGCGGGTGGTCAGAGTCGAATGGTGGCTCAATGCCTACAAGTAAAGCACAGTTTGCATTTTCTTTGTCACGGGCATATTCGCTCATTCCGTTTACTACCATTCCGCCTTCTTCTGAAGAGGCTGCAACAACTGTACCACCAGGGCACATACAAAATGTGTAAAGTCCGCGTCCGTGCTGGGGGTGACACGCTAATTTATAATCAGCATTAGGAAGAAGAGGGGAATTATAAAATTTACCGTATTGTGCTTTGTTAATGTGCTCCTGTGGGTGCTCAATTCTTGTACCCACAGAAAATGGCTTTTGTGTAATTTCAAAATTCTTGTTGTAAAGCATCTCAAAAGTATCTCTTGAAGAATGCCCGATAGCAAGAATTACTGCATCGGTTTCAATGTCATAAGAGCCTGTTTCATCTTCATAAGAAATTCCTTGTAAAGCACCGTTTGCAATTATTAAGTCGGTGAGCTTTGTGTTGAATTTAACCTCGCCACCGAGCTTTTTAACTTCTTCTCTTAAATTTTTAACAACTGTTTTTAATTTATCTGTACCAATGTGTGGTGTTGCAGAGTAAAGTATTTCTTCCGGTGCACCAAATTTTGCAAACTGAATGAAAACTTCGCGACATCTAGGGTCTTTAATTCCTGTTGTTAATTTACCATCAGAAAAAGTACCAGCACCGCCCTCACCAAATTGAACATTAGATTCGGTGTCTAATTTGTGCTCGGTCCAGAATGTGTTAACGCTTTTAGTTCTTGAGTCAACATCGCCACCTCGTTCTAAAACAAGAGGGCGAAGTCCCGCTTTTGCAAGTGTCAGGGCTGCAAACATACCTGCAGGGCCAAAGCCTACAACAACGGGTCTGAATTTAGATTTGCGTTTGTTTTCGGGTAAAACATATTCATATTTCTGTGTAATGAATGCTTTGTTAGGAAGAAAACCTGCAATAAGATTTTCTTCGTTTAACTCTGTTTCTATATTTGCAGAGTAAACAAGAAATATATTATCTTTTTTTCTTGAATCTATTGAGCGTCGTGCAAGTGAAAAGTCTTTAATGTCACTTTCTTTAATATGAAGAATTTTACTTACTTCTTTTCTTACTTCAAGCTCAGTTGTGCCTAAAGGCATTTTAATTTCGTTAAGTCTTATCATTTTACTACCTTATCGTTTAAATATTTTACTGCCGAAGCACCTGAGAGTCTTCCGCTTGTCCAGGCAAAATGCAGGTTGTAGCCACCGCAGTCACCGTTTACATTGAGAATTTCACCACAAGCAAAAAGTCCGCTTTGTTTTTTTGACATAAGCGTTTTTGCGTTAAAATCACTACTGTCGGCACCACCGGAGGTTACCTGTGAATAATCAAAATCACGAATTCCGTCAATTTTAAATTCCAGTTGCTTTAAATTTAAAACAAGGGCTTCTATGTCTTTATCAGTTAATTTTCCAGCAGAAGTGTTTTCTTTGATTCCTGCACGCTTCATAATAAAATAAGAAAGCTTTTGCGGAATAAGTCCTGAAAGAACTTCTTCTGTTCTTAATGCAGGGCTTTTATATCTGCATTCTGTAAAATGCTTAACTAAATCTTTTGGGCCGAACTCGTTACAAGTGTCAATAACAGCGAAAAGATTTTTTCTGTTATTTGCAAAATGCGAAATATTTAAAACAGGAATACCTGAAAGGCCTTGTTCAGTGAACTGGATTTCGCCGAATTCTTCTTTTAAGAGCTTTCTACCGCTGAACAAAGAGAAATTACCCTTTATTCTTAATCCTTTTAAATCTTTAAAGCCTTTTTCGCTTACATTAAGTGCCGAAAGTGCAGGGGAAATGTCTGTAATTTTGTGACCGGAATCACTTAGCAATTTATATCCTGAGCCGTCACTGCCTTGAGCCTTTTGAGATTTTCCACCTGTTGCTATTATAACTGCATCAAACTCGTCATTTAAAATTTTAAATTTATTGTTTATAGCCTTAATTTCATCAATCTCACAATCCGTTTTAAATTTAATATTTAAAATCTCACAGGTTTTTAAAAGTGCATCACGAATAGAAGAAGCTTGCTCTGAACGGGGGTAAACCCTGCCGTTTTCAAAATAGGGGAGAATTCCCATAGATTTAAAAAATTCAAGCGTGTCAGAGTAATCACTTGAAAGTACATTTTCAATAAGTACTTTGTCGCCATAATAATGCGAAATGTTTAAATCGGTATTGGTGAAGTTACACCTACCGTTACCGGTAGCAAGTATTTTTTTAGCAGGTTTATTCAAATGCTCAAATACAGTAACACTTAAATCTAGCCCAAGCTTTTTACTTTGTCTTTTTGCTTCGATTGCACTGCTGAGCCCCGAAGCACCGCCACCAATAATTGCAATTTCAGATGCCATTTTTTACACCACCTTTTAAACCTCTTTATTATACAGTATTTCTCTGAATGTTACAACAGTAATATTTAAAAATTTGATTTTAATATACACAGCGTCGAAAAATGGGCAAAATACCTACAAATCAGTAGTATAATTTGTGTATAAAGTTGTTTAAAAATTATTTACAAATCATTTTTGATTTGTTATAATATTACGGATAATGTGGGTAAATGTTTATAGGAGTGAAAAATTATGAAACCAAATATAATATTTTACTTTTCAGACCAACAGCGTTGGGATACATTAAATCCTGAAATAATGCCTAATTTGTGGCAGTTAGCAGAAGAGGGAACGCGTTTTACCAATTCATTTACCTGTCAGCCTGTTTGTGGCCCTGCAAGAGCTTGCTTGCAATCCGGTAAATATGCAACTCAATGTGAATGCTATTGGAATGGTGTTCCGTTAAAGGATGACGAAAAGACTTTAGCAGACCACTTTAATGAGAACGGTTACGATACTGCTTATATCGGTAAATGGCATTTAGCATCTGACAGAATTCCAAAAATCGGTAGGCACTACGAAAAAACTGCGGTGCCAAAAGAGCTTCAGGGTGGTTATAAATATTGGCGTGCAGCCGATGTTTTAGAATTTACCTCTCACGGATATGACGGCTATGTGTTTGATGAAGATGGTAATAAATTAGAGTTCACAGGCTACAGAGCTGATGCAATTAATGATTATGCAATTGAATACATAAACAACAGAACTGAGGAAGATAAGCCTTTCTTTATGTTTGTTTCTCAGCTTGAGCCACATCATCAGAATGACCACGGCTGTTTTGAGGGCTTTAAAGAAACGGTTGATAATTATAAAAAATATCCGATTCCTGAGGATTTATCATTCTTAAAGGGAAACTATAAAAAAGAATATCCCGATTATCTTTCAGCTATTAACAGACTTGACTACAATGTCGGCAAGCTGGTTGATACACTTAAAGAAAAGGGTATTTATGATAATACTGTTATCATTTACACAAGTGACCACGGTTGCCACTTTAAAACAAGAAATCTGGAATATAAGAGAAGCTGTCACGAGTCAGCAACTCATACACCGCTTGTTATAGGTGGTGGTGCTTATAAAAAGGGCACTGTTGATGACCGATTGGTAAGCTTAATTGACTTGCCACCTACAATGCTTGATTTTGCCGAAATTTATGTTCCGTCTACTTATGCAGGTATCTCAATTTTGGAGCAAGAAAAAAAGGGCACTAAGAGAGATAATGTATTTATTCAGATTAGTGAATCTCAGGTAGGCAGGGCAATCAGAACTGAAAAATATAAATATTCAGTTCGTGCAATTAAATCGGGCTTTTTGGGAAAGAATTCTAATGTTTATTACGAAGATTTTCTTTACGATTTAGATAATGACCCTAACGAAAAGATGAATCTTGTTAAAGACAAGAATTTTAAAGAGATCAGAAAAAAATTAGCAAAGCAGCTTTCAGACGAAATGGAAAAGGCTTGGGAGAAAAAACCTAAAATTCGTCCTGCTATCATAAAAAGAAAGAAGTAATCCACGGAGGAAAAAGAATATGGAAAAAACATATTTAAAAAAGAGTGAAACGCTTTCGTTTGCTACTTCTGCATTTGGTAGAAGTATGATTTACACTCTTATGTCAACATTTGCTCTTATTTTCTATACCGATATGGGTATTAAGCCTACACATGCCGGTGCAATTATTTTTGTTGCAAGAATTTTTGATGCACTTAATGACCCGATTATGGGTATGATTGTTGATAAAACTCATACAAAAAATGGTAAAATGCGTCCGTATTTAAAATGGGCACCTATTCCAATAGCAATTACAACAATTTTACTTTTCTTTACTCCAAACATTGAAAGCTATGCTCTTCGCGTAGCTTATGCAGCAGTTACTTACATTTTATGGGGCGTTTGCTTTACAATTCAGGATATTCCGTTCTGGGGACTTTCAAGTGCTGTTACACCAAATGAAAAGGAAAGAACAACTTTCGTTTCAACTGCGAGAATAGGTAGCACAATTGGTGGTATTTTACCAACAGTTTTAGTTCCTGTTTTAACAAAGAGTGCAGGACTTCGCACTGGTTATTTCTTATGTGGTTGTATTTTTGGTATTGTTGGTGCAGGTATTTCATTACTCGCTTATTTTGGCACAAAAGAGCGTGTTGAAACAAAGAGTGAAGATATTACTGTAAAAGAGCTTTTCGGTTCAATTGTTAAAAATAAGCTTTTATTATTAGTTATTTTTGCTTCTCTTTTAGGCTCAACAATGGTAATGGCGCAAACCGCTTCTGCTTACATTGGTCAGTATTTAATTAAGGACCCCGGTATTATCCCTCAAGGCATTTTGCTTACTGTTCTTACAGTTGCTATTGGTGCCGGTATGCTTCCTGCAATGGTTCTTTTACCAATTTTAAGAAAACATTTCTCATTAAAGCAAATTTACATCGGTAGTGCTGTTATGGGTGCTATTGTTACAACAATTCTTTGGTTTATTGGTTACAGCAATATTTATATTTTCTTAATTGCGCTTGTTTTCTACGGTATCCCGCTTGGTATATTTAATGTTATTACTTATGCTCTTGTGGCTGATGCAGTTGACTATAATGAATATAAAACAGGTAAGAGAACAGAGGGCGTTTGCTTTGCGGCACAAACTCTTATCAGTAAAGCAAATGCAGGTATTTCAACATTTATAGTAAGCTTTATGCTTGAAAAAATTGCATTTAAAGCACCTGTTGAAGAAGTTGTTAACGGTGAAGCTGTTACACATTATTTTGAACAAAGTGCCGGTACAATGCAAGGTCTTTTTGCAATGGTTACAATTGTTCCGTGTGTAGGCTTTGTGCTTTGTATTTTACCAATGCTCTTTAACACGTACACAGGTAAAAAGAAAGAAAAGGTTTTAGCTGAACTTAATGAGCGCAGAGCAAAAGCTGAGGAAGAAACAGCAAAAGTTACGGAGGAATAATGATGAAACGCATTGAAATAGCAAATATTTATAAATCACCTGAGCAGTATGGCGATAAAGAAATTACTGTTTGCGGTTGGGTCAGAACTCAAAGAGCATCAAAAGCAATTGGTTTCCTCGAAATCAATGATGGTGGTTGCTTTAAAAGTCTTCAGGTAGTTTTTGAAGATGCAAAAATCAATAACTTTAAAGAAATTTCTAAAATCAATGTTGGCGCGGCAGTTATTGTTACAGGTACATTAATTTTAACTCCCGAAGCTGCTCAGCCTTTTGAAATCAATGCAAGTGAAATTGTAATCGAGGGTGAATCTGCACCTGATTATCCACTTCAGAAAAAACGCCATACATTAGAGTATTTGAGAACTATTGGTCATCTTCGTCCAAGAGCAAATACCTATTCAGCAGCATTCAGAGTTCGTTCTGTTGCTTCATTCGCTATTCATAAGTTCTTCCAGGAAAGAGGATTTATGTATGCACACACACCACTTATTTCTTGCAGTGACTGTGAGGGTGCGGGCGAAATGTTCAGAGTAACATCTTTTGAGCTTGATAATGTTCCGAAAACAGAGGATGGCAAAATTGATTACAGCAAGGATTTCTTCTCAAAACCTGCTTTCTTAACAGTTTCAGGTCAGCTTGAGGGCGAAATAATGGCACAATCCTTTGGTAAAATTTACACATTCGGACCTACATTCAGAGCTGAGCGTTCATATACACAGCGTCACGCAGCTGAATTCTGGATGATTGAGCCTGAAATTGCTTTTGCAGACCTTAGCGACGATATGGATTTAGCTGAGGATATGATTAAATATGTTATCAATTATGTTCTTGAAAACTGTAAGCAAGAGCTTGAGTTCTGTAATAAATTTATTGATAACGGTCTTATTGAAAGACTTACAACTGTTGCAAATTCTGATTTTGCAAGAGTAACATACACAGATGCAGTTAAAGAGCTTGAAAAGAATAATGATAACTTTGAGTTCAAAGCTTATTGGGGCTGTGACCTTCAGACAGAACACGAAAGATATTTAACTGAGCAAGTGTTCAAAAAGCCTGTTTTTGTTACAGATTATCCAAAAGAAATCAAGGCTTTCTATATGCGTCTTAATGATGATGGTAAAACTGTTGCCGCTGCCGACTTACTCGTAATGGGTATTGGTGAAATCATCGGTGGTAGTCAGCGTGAAGAAAGATACGATGTTCTTGTTCAGAGAATTAAAGAATTAGGTCTTAGAGAAGAAGATTACTGGTGGTATTTAGACCTCAGAAAATATGGTGGTACTCACCATGCAGGCTTCGGTCTTGGCTTTGAAAGACTTATTATGTATATGACTGGTATTTCTAATATCCGTGATGTTCTTCCATTCCCAAGAACAACAGGCACAGCAGATTTTTAATATAAATTTTTCTATTGGAGTTAGTATATGAATCAATCTTATTTAAAAATGTCCAAGGATGAGTTAAAGGCTCAGTATGAAGCAGTTTTGGCTGAATATAACAGCATAAAGGCACAAGGTCTTAATATCGATATGTCACGCGGTAAGCCAGGAAGCGACCAGCTTGATATTTCTAACGATATGCTTAAGGTTTTCGAGGACGGTAACTTTAAAACAGAGGCTGGCTTTGATGTAAGAAACTACGGCTTACTTCAGGGTATTCCTGAATGTCAGAAGCTTTTCAGTGAGCTTTTAGATGTTGAACCACAGAACATAATTGTTGGTGGTAACTCAAGCCTTTCTCTTATGTATGACTATGTTAACCAATGTATGTTTTTAGGTGCAGGCTTTACACCTTGGAGCAAACAAGGCAAGGTTAAATTCCTTTGTCCTTGCCCTGGTTATGACAGACACTTTGCAATTTGCGAGTCATTAGGAATTGAAATGATTAACATTAAAATGACAAGCGAAGGCCCTGATGTATGTGAAATTGAAGAATACATCAAAGACCCAATGGTGAAGGGTATGTTTGTTGTACCTAAATATTCAAACCCACAGGGCATTACATTCTCAAATGAAACTGTAAAAAGAATTGCAGAATTGAATCCTGCAGCAGATGATTTCAGAATTATCTGGGATAATGCTTATATTGTTCATGACCTTACTGAGAAAAGTGACGATTTACTCAATATTTTCTCAGTTCTTCCTGAAAGAAATAAAAATATGGTTATTGAAGTTACATCGACCTCAAAAATTTCTTTCCCTGGTGCAGGTGTTTCTTGCCTTGCATCATCTGAAGAGAATATTAAAGAAATCTTAAAACGCCTTACAGTTCAGGCAATCAGCTATGATAAGCTTAATATGTTAAGACATGTTAAATATTTTAAAAATCTTGATGGTATTAAAGCACATATGCAAAAACACGCTAAGATTTTAAAGCCAAAATTCGATGCAGTTATTGATACATTGAATGCTGATTTAAAGGGCTTGGAAATCGCAGAATGGAACGAGCCAAACGGTGGTTATTTCATCAGCCTTGATGTAACAGGTGGCAGTGCTTCAAGAGTTGGTGTTCTTTGCAAAGAAGCAGGCGTTACACTTACAAATGTTGGTGCAACTTATCCCTATGGCAAAGACCCGACTGATAGTAATATCAGAATTGCACCTACATTCCCAAATGCAGATGTTTTAAAGCAGGCAGTAAAAGTTCTTACAGTTTCAGTAAGACTTGCATGTCTTGAAAATCTTATGAAATAAGGTGTTTCGGTATGATTCGTATCGGTCACGGTTATGATGTTCACGCTTTCGCTGAAAACAGAAAATGTATAATCGGTGGAGTGGCTATTCCTTATGAAAAAGGGCTTTTAGGTCATTCCGATGCAGATGTTCTTTTGCATGCAATATCAGATTCTTTGTTGGGTGCGGCGGCTTTAGGTGATATCGGTAAACATTTTCCTGATACCGACCCTGAATTTAAAGGTGCAGATAGCTTACTGTTACTTGAAAAGGTTTATGAACTGTTGGAGCAACAAGGCTATAAAATTGTCAATGTTGATGCAACAGTAATTGCTCAGGCACCAAAACTTGCACCTTTTATTGTTGAAATGCGTCAGAATATTGCAAAAGCCTTAAAAACTGATGTTGATTTTATCAGTGTAAAAGCAACAACTGAAGAAAAAATGGGCTTCACCGGTAGAAAAGAAGGTATTTCAGCACATTCAGTGTGCTTAATTGAAAAGTAAACAAACAATAAACCCTTGCATATTATGTATTAAACTTAATATGGAAGGGTTTTTTATGAGTAAAAAAGGAATAAAGGTTTCTTCTGTTACCCTTGCAATGAAAGGGAGAGATTTATTGCAAAAAAACGGATACAAAGCATATTTAACCCGCAATCCAAAGCCTGGTAAAGGTGAGGGATGCGGGTATCTTATTTATGTAAATAATTTGGACAAACGATGTTTTCAAATTTTGCAAAATAATGGAATCAAAGTTATTGATACTGTAGATCTGGGGGATACTTTATGATTTATCTTGATAATGCCGCGACATCTTTTCCAAAGCCGACAGAGGTTTTGAATGCGGTAAACAAATCTTTTATTTTATATGGTGCTAATCCGGGTAGAAGTGGTCATAATCTGTCAATAAATACTGCAATGGAGGTCTATTCAACAAGAGAAAAATTGAATTCACTTTTTGATGGTTACGGTAGTGAATTTGTAAGCTTCACGCAAAACTGCTCGTATGCTTTAAATATGGCAATTAAGGGTGTTTTGAAAAAAGGTGACCATGTGATTATTTCATCGCTTGAGCACAATTCTGTTTTAAGACCTGTTTTTAAAATGACAAGTCGTGGTGAAATCACAAGCTCAGTTTTCGTTGTTACGCACGATACGGAAGAAACTCTGAACAATTTAAAAAACGAAATCAGAGAGAATACAAAGCTTATAATAGTCACGGCTGTTTCAAATGTTTTCGGTGATATTTTACCACTCAGAGAAATTGCAGAAATTGCAAAAGAAAGTAATATTCTCTTCTTTGTTGACGGGGCACAGGGAGCAGGTTTAATACCGATAAAAATGAAAAAAATCGGAATAAATTGCTTGTGTATTCCCGGTCACAAGGGCTTGCTCGCGCCTATGGGAATAGGTGCAATTCTTCACGATGGCTGTATAGAGGAAACAATAATTGAGGGCGGAACAGGTAGTGAAAGCTTTAATTACCTGCAACCAGTGGGTTTCCCTGATAAATTAGAAAGCGGAACGCTCAATGTACCGGCAATCTGTGGCTTGAAAAAGGGTGTTGAAATCGTTTTAAATTATGGTGTTGAAAACATATTTAAAGAAGAAACTGCTTTGATGAAATTTATGTTTAATGAGCTTTCCAATATGAGAAAAGTAATTCTTTACAGAAGTGAGTACGATGAAAAAATGAAAGCGCCTTTAATTGCTTTTAATATTAAAGGTTTTCACAGTGAAGAGGTTTCAGCATATCTGAATGAGAATTCGGTAGCGGTTAGAGGGGGCTATCATTGCTCACCATTAGCACATAAAACATACGGTACAGAAGATGTTGGAGCAGTCAGAATCAGCCCCTCGAGATTTACTACAAAAAAAGATGTAAATTATGTATTAAATTTGCTTCAAAAATTTGCAAAAAATAAAAATATGTGATATAATAAATCAGTATATGTGGTAGTATGTTCATTTAAAGAAAATTATTTTAGGAAGTGGTGAAAAAATGGCGGCAATCGGTGATTTTTTCAAAACAATCTGGGGTGCATTATTAAGCTTTAATTTTACTTCTGATTTGTTAGATATCATTTTTGTTACATTCATTATTTACGAGGCAATTAAATTTATAAGAGGCTCTCGTTCATTCCATTTAATAAAGGGTATTGCTTTTATAGCATTGCTTTATATTTTAGTGAAGCTTACAGGTATGGAATCCAGTGAATTTCTCCTTTCTTCACTTATCGAAAATGCACTTATTCTCCTCGTTGTTTTATTCGCTCCTGAAATTCGTAATATACTTGAAAGATTTGGCAGAAGGTCAATAACAGATTTCTCATTCTTAAGCTTCAGAAATGATGGTGCTTATCAGGAAGCGGTAACTGATTTGGTTAACGATTTCTGTAAAGCGGCAGGCGAGATGAGTGAAACAAAAACGGGTGCTTTGGTTGTTTTTGAAAGAGAAACTCCGCTAAATGATGTAATTAAATCCGGTACAGTTTTAGATGCTCGTTCTTCAGCAGAGCTTTTTAACGGAATTTTCTTTAAAAACTCTGCACTTCATGATGGTGCTGTTGTAGTAAAAAATGCAAAAATTTATTCCGCAGGTTGCATTTTGCCACTCACTCAGAATAATTCAATCAGCAGTGATTTAGGCACAAGACACAGAGCTGCAATTGGAATGAGTGAACAAAGCGATGCAGTAGTAGTTGTTGTATCTGAAGAAACAGGTTATATTTCAGTTGCAATTAACGGTCAGCTTCAAAGAGATGTTCAGACCGGTAAGCTTCGTGAAATTTTGTTGAGCAATCTTATTGCTGAGGATACTAAAAAAGAAAAATCAAATAAAAAGATAAGAGGTGAAAAGCGTGACAAAAAACAAAAATAGAATTTCTCAACTTTTGAATAATGATAAAATTGTTTTTGCTATTGCTTTTTTCTCTGCCATTATTATCTGGCTTGCAGTTGTTATCAATGTAAGCCCTGAAACAACAAGAGTAATTCAAAATGTTAAGGTAACTATTGATAATACCGTTCCATCTCAATTTGGTCTTGAGGTTTTTGGTGATACAGAATTTTATGTTGATGTTACAGTCAAGGGTAAAAAATATCAGATATCATCAACAAATCTTTCTGCAGACGATATTATTATTTTAGCACAGACAAATAATGTTGATTCAGCAGGTATGAGAACACTTATTTTAAAGCCGGAATCCTCTTCAGGCTCTGCAGAATATACTGTTTCTGCAATTTCACAAAAGAGCATTGATGTTTATTTTGATGTACCCAAAACTATTCAGATGGTAATTGAGCCTGAAGTTATTGCTAAAGACTTTGAAATAGTCAAAGATGGCTTTCAGACCGGAGATGTGAATCTTTCAGAAACTTCGGTTTCTGTTACAGGTCCTGCAACAGAAATTAACAAGATAGAAAAAGCCGTAGCAAGACTGACGCTTGAGGGTTCTCTTTCTTCAAATAAATCAGCAGATGCTGAAATTATTCTTCTTGATGAAAATAAAAAGTCAAATTTTAAATTTGTAAAAACTAATATCAATTCAGTTGTGCTTACAATTCCTGTGCTTCGTGTAAAAGAAGTGAATACTACTGTTTTATTTAAAAACGCACCGGATGAGTATGTGTTAAATCCATTGAGCTATACAATTTCGCCGTCAAAGGATTACTTTAATATTTCAGTTGATGAATTCGACAAAACAACGGAGTTTTCAGTTGGTACAATTGATTTCAAATCAGTTTCACCATCAAATTATGTATTTGAATTTATAAGAACAGATTTACCTGTATCGGATGAAAGCGGGACAGAAAAATTTGTAGTGAATCTTGATGTTTCTAATCTTTCTCAGGATTATTTCGTTATTTCAGGAAATAAGGTTAAAGTTAACAATCCTGATAACTTGAATTATAAAATTTCAGGTTTAAATAAATCTGTTGTGATTGTAGGTTCTGAAAAAGCTTTAGAAAGCATAACCGAAGACGATATAACAGTTGAAATAGATATTTCAACACTCAATATTTCAGCAGGGCAGACAACAACAGTTCCTGCTAATGTGACTGTTAAGAGCACTAATTGTTGGGTTTATGGCACTTATATAGTTGAAGTATCTTTATAAATTCAGGAGAAAAATAAATGAAATTAAAAAAAGTCTTATCGGCAATAATCGTTGTTATAATGCTTTTAACATCATCAGGTTGCTCTCTTAATTTCTTTTCAACCGAAACACTTTTAAAGCCCCCGGCATTGTCAGGTAAAAGCGGTGAGGTTCAAGAGGCTTTTAACAAGCTTATGAGTGGCAAAACCTTTCTTTTGAAAACACCGACTAAAGGTGAATATAAATCATCATTTGTACTTTATAATATTGACAATGATGAAGATGAAGAGGCAATTGTTTTTTATACAGACTCTTCAACAGATACAACAGTCAGAGTTGCAATATTGGATTGCGTAAATCGTGCATGGGTTCTTGTGTCTGATGTAAAAGGCTCGGGTAGTGGTGTTTATGATGTCGCTTTTCCGGACCTTGATGGTGATAAGCTTCCCGAAATAGTAATTTCCTGGTCGCTTTTTGATACAAAGCTTACAAAGATGTTGACTGTTTATAAGGTTACAAATTCAGGTAACAATGCTTTCAGGGTTGAAGCTTTAGCTAACGAATATTTTAATGTTAAAGAATTTCTTGATTTGAATTCAAACGGTGTTGATGATTTAATTCTTGTTTATTTAGATGATGCCGCTGAAGTTCAGAATTCGTATTTCAGAGCATTTTCTATTGAAAATGGTGGAGCAGTTGTAAAATTCAGCGAAGTTTTGCTTGATTCTTCTATTACCTCTGTTTCTTCATTGGTTTCTGATGAGATTATTGTCAGGAATGATTCTTACACAAGAGTTTTTGTTGATTGTCTCAAGAGTGATACTTCAATTTTTACTGAGGTTGTTACCTGGGATATGAAAACCCTGAAAGCAACACGAGAAATAACAGAGCCGGCAAAGAATACATTGAGAAATGCCAAAATTCTTTCTCAGGATATTGATAAAGATGGTAAAATTGAAGTGCCGGTTAATACAAAATTCTTTACCGGTGAAAAAGATGCTTTTGTTGTGTTATCAGGCATTGTTTATAATTTTACAATGGTAGAATGGAAAAATATTTCTGGTGACAAAAGCTCTGAACAGTTGAAATCTGTGTATAATCCACTTCATTCATATTTGTTCCTTTTCCCTTGGGAAAATGATGTTACTATAAATTTTGATAAAATAGAAAACCAGACTAATTTCTGTATCTGGAATACAGCCTCAAAAGAGGTTGAAGATATTTTGTTTTCGATTAAATTTATTGAAAATAATGATAAATTAGCGAAATCAGAAGATGAATATGAAGAAAATATTTTATCAGAAACTGAAACCGGAATTTTTGTTTATGAAATTACTCCTTATGGTGAAAATTACGGTATAACTGATGAGTTTGTAAAATCATCGTTTATTAAAGTTTAGTAGGTGAGAAAAATGAAAAAAGTATTGATTGCAGAAGATGAGGCAGCGATTAGAGAAATAATTGCTATAACACTTAAAAGAGCCGGTTATGAGGTAACTGAAGCCTGTGACGGTGAAGAGGCATTAGTGTTATACACAGAACACGAGAACGAATTTGATGTTGTTCTTCTTGATATTATGATGCCTAATATTGATGGTCTTGAGGTTTGTAAAAGACTTCGTAAAATCAGTAGCACTGTAGGTATTATTATGCTTACAGCAAAAACACAGGAAATGGACAAGGTTTCAGGACTTCTTATGGGCGCTGACGATTACATAACAAAGCCGTTTTCTCCATCAGAGTTAATGGCGCGTGTTGACAGTGTTTACAGACGAGTTGCAATGAATTCAAATTCAAGCAATCAGTCAGCACCTTCAGATAAAATAATAATAGGTCCGTTTGAACTTAATTTGAGAAACAGAACTCTCTTCAAGAATTCTGTTCAGATTGAGTTAACTCAGGTAGAATTCCAGATTATTGAGTTCTTTTTCTCAAATCCGGGTAAAGCACTCAGCAGAACAGATATTTTAAAGCATGTCTGGGGCGAATCATATTACGGTGATGAAAAGGTTGTTGATGTTAATATGCGTCGCTTAAGAATGAAGATTGAAGATGAACCATCTTTGCCAAAACATCTTGTTACAGTATGGGGAATGGGATATAAGTGGAATTGATTCGTAAAAGATTTGATATAATTAAATCCTTTTTTCAGCCGCAGGGTATAACAAAGCGTTGGATAACAAATACGCTTTTAGTTACTGCCATAATTCTTGCAGTAATCCTTGCCGTATCGGTTTACGCTGTTGCAAGTTATTACAGAACATACGCTTCAAATGTTTTATACAGCTATGCCAATGATAGTGTTACAACCTTCTTTTCTCCGTATTTAGATGGTACTGAGGAATCCTTTCAGGAAAAATCAATGGAATTTGTTGAGAATTTTTCTGATAAATCCAAGGTCGAGGTAATGGTTGTTGACCGCCATGGCAGAGTATCTGTTTCATCATCAGGCTTTGCGGTTGAAGAAACTTTAGAAAATATGGAAGATGTTACAGATGCCATGCAGTCAAAAACAGGAATCAGCAGCTGGTCTGGTTTAAATGAAAACGGCGAACATGTTATGAGTGTTGCAATGGTTTTTCCGACTTCTGATGGAGACTTTAAAGGTGCTGTAAGATTTGTTACTTCTCTCTCTTCGATTGACTCGCAGATTTATGGCTTTGTAGCAATAGTTGTGTTAATTTTCATTATAGCGTTAGCCTTCGTTACAGTTTCAGGCTCATTCTTTATTAAAACTATTGTTGTTCCTGTAAGAAAAATTAATGATGCCACGAAAGAGTTTACACAGGGTAATTTTGATGTAAGAATTGAACTTGCGGGTGATGAAAGGGACGAAATCAATGAATTAGCTGACTCGGTTAATAATATGTTAAACGAGGTTTCGGCAACTGATAAAATTAAGAATGACTTTATTACAACTGTTTCTCACGAATTAAGAACGCCTTTAACTGCAATTAAAGGTTGGGGTGAAATGCTTCGTGAATTGGGTCCTGATGATATAGAGCTCACAAAGCGTGGTACTGAAATTATTATCAGTGAATCTGAGCGCTTATCACAGTTAGTTGAAGAACTTCTTAATTTCTCACGCATTCAGAACGGTACACTTTCTTTAAGACTTGAAAAGATTGATGTTTTAGCTGAACTTGATGAAACAATTTTCGTATTCAAAGAACGCTCAAAGCGTGATGGTATAGAGCTTACTTATTCTGCTCCCGAATTACCTGCACCTATGATGGCAGACCCGAACAGAATTAAACAGGTGTTTGTTAATATTCTTGATAACGCTTTTAAATACACCGAAAGAGGTGGTATGGTAAGCGTTGAAGCGTTTATTGCAGATGGTCAGTTGATTATTCAGGTTTTAGATACGGGTTGCGGTATTGCACAAGAGGATTTACCAAATGTAAAAATGAAGTTCTTTAAAGCAAATATTCAAGTGCGTGGCTCGGGTATCGGCTTAGCAGTTGTTGATGAGCTTGTAAAAATGCATAACGGTACACTCGACATTCAAAGTAAGCTTGGAATAGGTACAACCGTTACAATTGCTTTACCTATTGATGTGGTAGAGGTTGAAGAAAATATTGATTTAATAAGTGATATAATAGGAGACGATATATTAGATGTCTAAAGACAGTAAAAAGGTTTCAATTGGTGGTCAGGCTTTAATAGAGGGCATAATGATGCAAGGGCCAAAGGGTGCTGCAATGTCAGTGCGTTTGCCAAATGGTGAAATTGAAACAGAAATGCTTGAATTAAAAAAACTTAAAGATAAATTTAAGCCGGCGGGGTGGCCTTTAATCCGAGGAATAGTAAATTTTGTTGAGTCTATGCTTTTTGGCTTTAAATGTATTGAAAAATCTGCTGAAAAAGCCGGGCTTGATGACGATATTCCCGAAGAAGAAATGTCTAAGCTTGATAAATGGCTTTCTGACCATTTCGGTCCCAAAATGATTGCTGTAATATCAGCAATTGCAATGGTTTTGGGCTTTGGTCTTTCATTTCTTTTGTTTGTGTATTTACCAACATTTCTTGTTGATGTGGTTGATAAATATGTTTTTAAAGATGCTTTAGCTAATTTACACCCACTTTTTGAGGGTATAATGAGAATGTGTATTTTTGTTTTTTACTTTTATCTTGTTTCTCTTATGCCTGATATTAAGCGTGTATTTATGTATCACGGTGCAGAGCATAAAAGCATTTTCTGCTATGAAAGCGGTTTAGAGCTTACAGTTGAAAATGTAAAAAAACAATCCCGTTTTCATCCAAGATGCGGTACAAGCTTTATTTTTGTTATTATAATAATAAGCATTCTTATTTCTTCAATTCTTGTAGTTGCTTTTCCGTCAATTGATGATGTGAGACCTGTATGGATTGCAATTAAATTACTGATAATACCATTAACTGTTGCTTTTAGTTATGAATTTATTAAATATGCTGGAAGTCACGATAATATTTTTGTTAAAATTCTTTCTTTCCCAGGACTTATGATGCAACGAATTTCAACAAAAGAGCCAACCGATGATATTATTGAAGTTGGCATAGCAGCATTAAAAGCTGTTTTGCCTGATGATTCGGAGGAAAAGAATTGAATCTATACACTTTTTACAGGAATTCGGTGAACACTCTATCGTTAGCAGGGTGTGACAGTCCGGAATTTGATGTTCAGCAGTTATTTGATTTTTGCCTGAATATAAATAAGACACAGCTTCTTTTAAGAGCAAATGAAAATATCAGCGAAACAAAGCTTGAATTTTTCAATGAATGCTTAGAAAAAAGAAAAAATCGTGTTCCTCTTCAATATATTTTAGGTGAATGGGACTTTTACAAATACAGATTTAAAGTAGGCGAGGGTGTTTTAATTCCGCGCCCTGAAACCGAACTTATTCCCGAATATATTTATAGTAAGCTTCAAAAAAATCCACCCAAAGTAGTTTATGATATTTGTTCAGGTAGTGGTTGTTTAGGAATAACTATTGCAAAAATGTTCCCTATGTCCAAGGTTTTTTGTTTAGATATTTCTGATGATGCAATTAACTACACAACGCTTAATAAAGAGCGACTTGAAGCGGATAATGTTAAGGTAATTAAAGGTGATATGTTAGATGCAACTTCACCATTAGGGTTACCGTTTGCAGATGTTATAATTTCAAATCCACCCTATATAAAGAGTGAAGAATTGGCTTCTTTACAGGAAGAAGTTCAGTTTGAGCCCAAATTAGCCCTTGATGGTGGCGAAGATGGTCTTATGTTTTACAGGGCTTTAAGAGATAATTGGTTTCCATTCTTAAATCGTGACGGTTATATGATTTTAGAATGTGGCGAAAATCAGGCAACAGATATTCTTGAAATTTTCTTGTCAACTGCAAGAGGTGCCAGAATTTTAAAAGATGGCCAGGATATTGAAAGAATTGTTGTTTTAAAAAAATAAATTGGAGTAATGAAATGATTAGTGTAATTAGAGATGTAATTTCAGGTGAACTGGATTTTATGTACTTAATAGTTTATGTAGGTTCAATTGCGTTTGTTGTATTCTGCACATTGCCTTTGCACGAATTTGCTCACGCATTTGCTGCCGACAAATTAGGTGACGATACACCAAGAAGAATGGGCAGGCTTACGGTAAGTCCGTTAGCACACATAAGTCCTCTCGGTGCTTTAATGATTTTTCTTTGTGGTTTTGGTTATGCAAAGCCTGTACCTGTAAGAATGAAGAATTTTAAAAATCCCAAAAGAGATATGGCTCTTGTGGCACTGGCTGGTCCGTTGTGTAATATTCTTCAGGCTTTTGTTTATATGTTTTTGTATTCGCTCATCACTTCAAGACCCTGGGGAAATCAAGCAATAATTTTTATTGCACTTTTCTTCTTTTATGCTGCCGATGTTAATATTGGTCTTGCGGTGTTTAATCTTCTTCCTATACCGCCACTCGATGGCTCAAGATTAGCTACTGCATTACTTCCGGCAAAGTATTATTACAAAGTAATGGAATATGAAAGACAAATTACAATTGTTCTTTTCATTTTAATTGTTACTGGTGTTTTATCTACACCTATAAGATTTATTTCAGAAGTGCTGTTAAGCTTAATATCTGTTATAACTCAGCTTCCTTTTTAAGAAATGGTGAATTATGGAAAAATTATCTTATAAATTAGAGGTGTTTGAGGGTCCTATGGACTTGCTTTTACACTTAATAACAAAACATAAATTAGATATTTACGACATTCCTATTATTGAGCTTGTTGACCAATACACAGCCTATGTTCGTGCAATGCAGGAAGAAAATATGGATGTTGCGAGCGAGTTTTTAGAAATGGCGGCAAGACTTGTTTATATAAAAACAGTTTCGCTTTTACCTGTTTACGAGGATGCCGAAGAGCAGAAAAATTTACTTACTCAGGAGCTTATTGAGTATCAGGAATGTAAATTATTAGCACAGAAATTAGCTTGTATGACAACGGGGTTTGACTATGTTGTAAGAGCAGTTCCTGAGGATGTTGAGCCTGACTTGACATATAAAAGATTGCACGAACCATCTGAGCTTTTGAAAGCGTATGCTACTGTGGTCGGTAAAAAATTAAGAAAATTACCACCACCGCTTGATTCATTTAAAACAATCGTAGCAAAGAAAATTGTTTCTGTTGGCTCTAAAATCGAGTCAATTTTGAATGCTTTAAAAAGTAAGGGTAAACACAAGCTCTTTGATTTTTATAAAACAGCGACAAGCCGTTCAGATTTAGTTGCTTCATTTTTGGCAATCTTAGAGCTTGCTAAAGATAAGTCGATTTATCTTACAGGTGACGGCGATGATATTCAAATTGAACTTTTGGAAGGAAATGAAAACACTTGATAGAGAATAAAATGTTAGCAATTGCGGAAGCAGTGTTGTTTGCTGCCGCTGAGCCAATTGAACATACAAGGCTTTCTATTGTTTTGGGCACTGACAGTGAAACAACATTAGAAATTTTAGATGTGCTTAAAGAGAGATACGAAAAAGAAGAAAGTGGCTTATGTCTTTTAAAGCTTGGCAGTAAATATCAGCTTTGCAGTAAAAAGGAATACATAAATGAAGTCAGAGCAGTTCTTGATTTGAAGAGAAACACGCCTCTTTCACAAGCCGCTTTTGAGGTACTTGCAATTATTGCTTATAACCAACCAATTACAAAACCATATATCGAGCAGATTCGTGGCGTGGATTGCTCAGGTGTTGTCAGTACACTTTGTCAGCGTGGCTTGATTGAGGAAAAAGGTCGTTTGGAGGTTCCGGGAAGACCTGTTCTTTATGGTACAACTGATGACTTTTTAAGATGCTTTTCACTTAGTGCTTTATCTGAACTTGAAGAGTTACCAAATGTTGACAAGCAGCTTTTAATGTCAGATATTGATTCCGGACAGCTTTCTCTTTTTGATGATGGTGAAAGCAACGACGAAGTAAAAACAGATGAAAAAGAACCTGCAAAGGTTGCGGAATAATATTTTTTTGAAGCTTTTCTGAAAGGAGGGTTTTGGTGACAGCGTTATACATAATACTTGGAATAATTTTCTTTTTTGTTGCTTTGTTTTCAATTAAAGTTTCTGTAATTGTAGAAATGACTGATAAAAATAAAGTTGTGCTTAAATACTTGTTTTTTAAATTCACAATTGTTGATACATCAAAGCCCAAAAAGGAGAAAAAGCCTAAAAAAGAAAAGAAGAAAAAGAACAAAGCAGATGCAACTGCGCAGCAACCAGAAGAAGCAAATAAAACCCAAAATGAAAAAAGTGGTAACAGCTTCTTAAAACAGCTTTACACAGACCACGGCTATGATGGTATTGAAAAAATGCTGTTAGCAGTTAAAAATTCTTTAGGCTCGTTTTTTGCAAAGCTTTATAAAACAGTTACAATAAATGAATTTTACTTAACAATGCACATAACAGGTAGCGATGCTGCCGATACAGCAATTAAATACGGAAAGTTAGCTTCATGGCTTTTTCCTACTTTAGGCAAAATAGCATCTACTTGTAAAATGAAAAAATATGATGTAGATATAAGTCCCGATTTCCTTGGAGTGAAAAACGAGGCAGATTTATATTTAGATATATCAATTGTTCCAATCAGAATAACAAATGCCGTGATTGTACTTGCGGTACAGTTAGTATTTAAAGTGTTATTAAAGCTTCTTTTTGCTAATAATAAAGCAAAAAAGAGCGTTAATATAAAAAATGCAGCAACTGAAGCTGCTTCTGAGGTTGTTGCAGAAACTCAAAATGTATAATTTATAATTTTAAAATAAAAGGATGGTGTTTCCAAATGGAAAAATCAGCAAACGGAATTTTAAGAACAACTATTGAAAAAGTCAGAGATTTAGTAGATGTCAGCACAATTATTGGTGAGCCAATTAATCTTCCTGATGGTCTTACTATCATCCCTGTTTCAAAAGTTACTTATGGCTTTGCTTCAGGTGGCTCAGACTTCCCATCAAAAAATAATGTTGAGCTTTTTGGTGGTGCAGGTGGTGCAGGAATTACAATTAATCCTGTTGCATTCCTTGTTGTAAAGGATGGCGAGGTTTCAATTAAGCATATTACTGCTAATGATAATGCAATTGAAAGAGCAGTAACAATGGTACCTGAAATGTTTGATAAGGTTACCAGCTTTGTTAGTAAAAATAAAGCAGATTCAAATTCAACAAAAGCAGAATAATTTAATCTTTACTATTATTTAAAATAAACTGCCTGCATATATTTCAAAGAAAGCAGGTGGTTAAATTGCTAAAGAAATTTTTCTGTTTAATAGTTTCGGTTGCAATTATTTGTTCGTGTTTAGTAATAAAATCTCAGGCGGTTGATATTTCTGTTTCAGCAAAGTCTGCAATTCTTATTGATGCTAACACATTGGAGGTTTTGTTCAGTAAAAACGAACACGAAAAGCGTGGGATTGCAAGCACTACCAAAATTCTCACTTCATTAATTGCTTTAGAATATGGCGAGCCACAAAAAGAGGTTATAGCCTCAAACGAAGCTGTTAGAGTTGAGGGTACATCATTAGGCTTAAAAGCAGGTGATAAAATTACCCTTAAAGCTTTAGTTTACGGTATGCTTTTAGAAAGTGGCAATGATGCGGCTAATGTTACTGCTTATGGTATTTCCGGTAGCATAACTGAATTTTCAAAGCTTATGAATAAGTACGCAAAAGAGCTTGGTATGGTTAACAGCAATTTTACTAACCCCTCAGGTCTTACCGATGCTGACCATTATTCAACGGCTTTCGATATGGCTTTACTGACTTCAGTAGCAATTAAAAATCCTGTTTTTAATAAAATTGCTTCGACTGAATCTGCAATTATAGATTTCGGAACTCCTGAAATATCACGAACACTTACAAATCATAACAGGCTATTGCGTGAGTGTGATGGTGTATTTGGTGTAAAAACGGGTTATACAAAAGCGAGTGGCAGATGCCTTGTAACTGCTTGTGAAAGAAACGGAGTAACACTCATTGCCGTAACATTAAACGCTTATGATGATTGGAATGACCATAAAAAGCTTTATGATTACGGATTTTCACTTTACAATAATTTAGTTTCGCAGGTCGATTTAGCTGGTGTTAAAATACCTGTTGTTTGTGCCGATAAAAAAGCAGTTTCGGTAGAACTTGCATTTCAGACGGATTTTACTTCAAATAGTGTTGCTGGTGCAGAAATTTTTATAGAGCAATTTCTTTACCCACCTGTAAAGGCAGGCGATGTCGTAGGTGAAGTCGTTTTTAAAGACAGTAAAGAACAAATTATAAAAACCATTCCTTTAATTTCCAAGGAAAACGCAGTTTCTCTTTATAAGGAAGTAGAAGAAGATATTTCTTTTTTTCAAAAAATAAAAAAATATATAGAAGGACTGTCGGTATGACAGACGAAAAAGAATATGGCAGAAATCAGATTACAAAAATTTTTATCAGAATGTTCAGTGGCATCACGCAGAAAGTCAGAAGAGTTAATTCGTGATGGTAAAGTATGGGTTAACGGCAAAAAAGCCTCAATTGGTGATAAGGTTGACCCAAAACGCGATGATGTTACAGTAAACGGTAAAAAGGTTACCGTAGTAAAACAAAAATATTATATAATGCTCAATAAACCTCGTGGATATGTCACGACTATGAGCGATGAATTAGGCAGAAAGTGTGTAGCAGAATTAGTTTCAGATGTTGGTGCAACAGTTTATCCTGTTGGCAGGCTTGACCGCGATTCTGAGGGTATGCTTTTGCTTACAAATGATGGTGAATTTGCAAATAGTGTAATGCACCCAAGAAAGCATATTTCTAAAACCTACAGAGTAACAGTCCGTTCAACTATCTCTAAAGAGCAAACCGAAAAATTAGAAGATGGTGTTTTGATTGACGGCAGAGAAACCTTACCTGCCGAGGTTGTAGTTTTAGAAAAAAGTGAAACAAGAAGTGTGTTACAGATTAAAATATTTGAGGGCAGAAACCGTCAAATCAGAAAAATGTGTGAAGAGGTAGGTCTTGAGGTTATCAGATTAAAACGCACCTCAATAGGCTCTTTGAAATTGGGTATGCTTCAGCCTGGTAAATGGCGAGAATTAACGGCTGATGAAGTTCATAAATTAGTTACCAACACTAAAAACTGACCTTAAATTGACAATATATACAATTTCTTGTATAATATTAAGATAAATCACGAAAGGTGTGAAGGCTTTAAAGCCGAAAAAATGATAAGAAGTATGACAGGCTTCGGCAGGGCACAGGCTTCTGTTGAAGGGTTTAATATTACAGCTGAAATCAAAAGTGTAAATCACAGATATTTTGAGTTTTCTGCAAGGCTCCCACGAGCTTATGCATTTCTTGAAGAAAAAATTAAAAGCTATCTTTCAGCTTACATCTCAAGAGGTAAGGTTGAATGCTCACTTACCATTGAAGCTACTGCTGATGATAGCGTTACAGTCAAGGTTAATGAGCCTTTAGCAAAGGGATATTATGATGCAATTCATTTTATCGGCGAAACATTTTCAGTTAATGCCAATGTTTCTGCACAGGATATTGCAAGATACCCTGAGGTTTTATCTGTAACAAAAAATGCAGTTGATGAAGATGACTTGTGGGAAAAGGTTAAGGCTGTTTTAGAAGACGCTGTTTCCAAATTTATTAAAATGCGTGAATCTGAGGGCGAAAAACTCAAAAATGATGTTCTTTCCCGTGCAGATACTATTATTTCAAATGTAGAATTTGTAGAAAAACGCTCCCCTGAAACAGTTAAAGAATATAACGAAAAGCTTCTTACTCGTATGAGAGAGGTTTTAGATAATGTTCAGGTTGATGAAGCAAGAATTCTTACAGAAGCAGCAATTTATGCTGACAAAATTGCAGTAGCAGAAGAAACTGTAAGATTAAGAAGTCACATTGACCAGTTAAGAGCAATGATGAATTCAGATGAAGCAATTGGCAGAAAGCTTGATTTTCTTGTTCAGGAAATCAATCGTGAAACAAATACAATCGGTTCAAAGGCTCAGGATGTAGAAATTGCAAAAATTGTAATTGACACAAAAGCCGAAATCGAGAAAATCAGAGAACAAATCCAGAACATAGAATGATGTGATTAAATGAAACTTGTTAATATCGGTTTTGGCAATTTAATAAATGCAGACAGGGTAATTGCGGTAATCAGTCCTGACTCTGCACCCGCAAAAAGAATGATTCAGGAAAGCAAAGAGAGAGCTAATTTAATCGATGCTACTCACGGCAGAAAAACAAAAGGTATTATTATAACCGATAGTGATAATGTTGTGCTTTCGTTCTTGTCAGCTGAGCAATTACTGACAAGATTTAACGATGAAAAGGGAGGTCGTGAATTTGGCTTTGAAGGATAAAGGCTTACTTGTTGTTCTTTCGGCTCCTGCAGGGTGTGGTAAAGATACTGTTCTTGCAGAGCTTAAAAAGGCAGATGAAAATGTAAAACAATCTATCTCTATGACAACTCGTGCACCACGAGAGGGCGAAAAAGATGGTGTTGATTATTATTTCACTTCTGTTGAAGCGTTTGAAAATAACATTTCACAGGATGGCTTTCTTGAATATGTAAAATATGGTGTGAATTATTACGGAACACCCAAAAAAGCTATTGAGGAAATGATAGATGATGGAAAATCTGTAATTTTAAAAATTGAAGTTGAGGGTGCGGGTAATGTCCGCAAAATTTACCCTGAAGCTATTTCAATTTTTATAATGCCACCATCATTCAGTGAGCTTTCACGACGCCTTAAAAATCGTGGTACAGAAACTGAAGAGGATATTAATCGCCGTTTAAAAATTGCAGAAACTGAAATGCAAAGGGCGAAAGAATATAATTATATTGTTATCAATGACGATTTAACTGCTTGTGTTAATGATGTTTTATCAATAATAAAAGCAGAGCGTTTAAAATATAGCAATATGCAAAACAAAGTAAAAGAAATTATTAATAACTGATTTTGAAAGGAAGTTTTAATTATGCTTAATCCAGATTTAAAAGGAATTCTTAACCAGGGCATCAGCCGTTACTCACTTGTAACAGCTACTGCAAAAAGAGCGAGAGAAATCGCAGTTGAAAACCTTGAAGAAAAAAATCTTTCAACAGAAAAGCCTGTTACAGTTGCTCTCGGTGAAATTATTGACGGCAAATACAAAATTGTTGAGCCTGATTCTATCAAAAATCTTTAATTATGTATAACGATTCCTTAATTGCAGAGGTTGCAGTTGAAGGTCTTGTTTATCATATTGATGCACCTTTTACCTACTTGATTCCCGAAAATTTGAATGTTTTAGCAGGTGAAAGAGTTCTGGTACCGTTTGGTAATGGTAACAAGAAAAAGCAGGGATTTGTGTTAAATGTTAAATCCCGTTCTGAAACAGATGAAGGCATCAGGCTTAAATCAATTGCAGCGGTACTTGATGAAGTACCGCTTCTTAATGATGAAATGCTTTCATTAGTTACCTATTTAAAGGAAAATACCTTTTGTACTTTATTTGAAGCGGCAAAAGCGATGCTTCCAAGCGGAATTGGTTTAGATTATGTTGTATCATTTATGGCAGATGAAAATGTATCTTCTACTGTAATTGAAAAATTAACAACAGAAGAAAAGGCTGTTTATGACTTTTTAAAGGATGGCTGTAAATTTCAGAAGAAAGAGAAAATTCTCTCATCTTTAGGCTTTACGGCAGATTCTGTTGTGCTTGAAAAGCTCGAAAAAAAAGGTGTTTTAGTTTCTAATCTTGATACCAGAAGAAGAATAGGCGATTTAACTGTAAAAAATGTCAGATTAGCAATATCTGAAGATGAAGCACAAAGTAAATTAAGCTCTTTAACAGCTAAACAACGCTCAGTTCTTTCTTTACTTATAGATATTGGCTCTGCATCGGTAAAAGAAGTATGCTACTTCACAGGTGTTACAGTGGCAGTAGTTACGGCACTTTGTAAAAAAGGTTATCTTGAGCTTTTTGATAGCGAGGTTTATCGTAAACCAAAAATCACGGCAGAAAAAAGCATAACTCCTATTCCTGCATTAACAGAAAATCAAGAGAAGGCTTATAAATATTTATCCTCGAAAATTGATGAGGGCAAAGCAGGTGCAGCACTTTTATTTGGTGTTACAGGTAGCGGTAAAACTCAAGTTTTTATAAAGCTTATTGAAAAGGTTGTAAGAAGTGGTAAGGGTGTTATTGTTATGGTACCTGAAATTGCTCTGACACCTCAGACAATAAACATTTTCTATTCATATTTTGGTGATACTGTTGCAGTGTTTCATAGTGCACTTTCTGCAGGTGAAAGAATTGATGAATGGAAGCGTGTGAAAAATGGTGATGCCAGAATTGCAATTGGTACCCGTTCAGCCATTTTTGCACCATTCGACAATCTAGGTCTTATTGTAATGGATGAAGAGCACGAACACACTTATAAATCAGAAATGACACCTCGTTTTCACGCAAGAGATATTGCAAAATTCAGATGTGTAAAAAATGATGCGTTTTTACTTCTTTCTTCTGCTACGCCATCTATTGAATCATACAAAAATGCTCAGGATGGTAAATATGGCTTTGTAAAGCTTACAGAAAGATTTGGTAAAGCGGTTTTGCCAGAGGTTAAAACTGTTGATATTTCAAATAGTAAGGGCGTAATCAGTAACGAGCTTTACTCTGAAATTGAAGAAGTATTAGCCGATAAGAAACAAGCAATTCTTCTTATGAACAGACGCGGTTTTAATACATTTGCAACTTGCGAAAGCTGTAAATCAGTTGTAACTTGTCCTAATTGCAGTATTTCTCTTACATATCACAATGCAAATAATCGTTTGATGTGCCATTATTGTGGCTATTCAATGAACTATACCGATGTTTGTCCGACTTGTAATAACAAGTCAATTAAATATGCAGGCTTCGGCACTCAAAGAATTGAAGACGATATTGAAAATATTTTCCCTAATGCAAAGGTTCTTCGTATGGATGCAGATACAACAATGGCAAAGTATTCTTATGAAGAAAAGCTTCAGGCGTTTGCAAAGGGTGAATATGATATTTTGCTTGGTACACAGATGGTTGCAAAAGGGCTTAATTTTCCGAAGGTTACCTTAGTTGGTGTTATATCTATTGACCAGCAGCTATATAATGACGATTTCAGAAGCAGTGAAAAGGCATTTGACTTATTAACTCAGGTTGTCGGCAGGTCTGGCAGAGGTGATTTTAAAGGTAAAGCCGTTATTCAGACAATGCTACCTGATAACGATATTATAACCTTAGCGTCGGAGCAGGATTATGAGGGCTTTTTTGAGATGGAAAATGTCATCAGAAAAGCAATGCTTTACCCACCGTATTGCGATATTTGTTCTTTAACCTTTGTAAGTGAGAATTACGCAAAATGCAGTACATCTGCAAATAGGTTTTTAGATTTACTCAAATCTGCTGTTACAACAGAGTATGCAGATGTAAAAGTAAATGTTTTGGGGCCTTTACAGCCTAAGGTTTCAAAGATAAATAATAAATTCAGAAATATAATTACAATCAAATGTAAGAATAATAAAAGATTCAGAAGTATGATTTCTTCGCTTTTGGTTTCTTTTATGAAGGATAAAATGAATAGCGGTGTTTCGGTTATTACAGATATGAATCCGCTTTCATAGGAAGGTATTAATTATGGCAATTAGAAATATCCGAGAGGATGGCGACCCGATTTTAAGAAAAAAGGCTCGTCCTGTCACAGAATTTAACGAAAGACTTTTTGAGTTACTTGATGATATGGCAGAAACAATGTATGAAGCTCCGGGTGTTGGTCTTGCGGGGCCACAGGTTGGCGTTTTAAGGCGTGTTGTTGTTATGGATGTAGGTGACGGTCTTTTAGAGCTTATTAACCCTGAAATAACAAAAACTGAGGGTGAACAAATTGGTGAAGAGGGGTGTCTTTCTCTTCCCGGACTTTGTGGTACTGTTAAAAGACCAATGACTGTGCAGGTTAAAGCACAAAACCGAGAGGGCAAGTGGTGTCTTTATAAGGGTGAGGAATTAAAAGCAAGATGCTTCTGTCACGAGATTGACCATCTTGATGGTATTCTTTACAAAGATAATCTTTTAGAAGGCACAATGCTTCAAAGAGTATCAGATATTGAGGAAGAGTAACAGGAGTGTTTTATGAAAGTTGTTTATATGGGAACACCCGATTTTGCCGTAAAACCACTTGAGGCGTTAATCGAAAACAAATTTCAGGTTGTTGGTGTTTTTACCCAACCTGATAAACCGGTTGGAAGAAAAGCTGTATTGACACCACCACCGGTAAAGGTAGTTGCAACCGAAAATAATATTCCGGTTTTTCAACCCGATTCACTAAAAAATGGTGAGGGCGTAAAGATTTTACAGGAATTAAAACCCGATGTAGTTATTGTAGTGGCATACGGAAAAATCCTGCCAAAAGATTTTCTTGAATTTGCAAAATATGGTTGCATAAACATTCACGGCTCTATTTTGCCCAAATATCGTGGTGCAGCACCAATTCAATGGTCTGTGTTAGATGGTGAAGAATATGCCGGAGTTACTTCTATGCAAATGAATGAAGGTCTTGACACCGGTGATATTCTTTTAGTTGAAAAAACGAAAATTGACCCTGATGAAACTTCGGGTGATTTATATGAAAGACTTACAGTTTTAGGTGCCAATGTCCTTTTAAAAACTCTCGAAGCAGTTGAGAATGGTACACTTAAACCAATCAAGCAAGATGATTCTATGAGTAGTTATGCAAAAATGCTTGATAAATCACTTTCTAAAATTGATTGGAATTTATCAGCACAAATGGTGCATAATAAAATCAGAGGACTTGACCCGTGGCCTGTTGCTTTAACGGTGTTCGAGGGTAAAAACTTAAAATTATTCCGTTCTCGTTTATTGAATGAAGAATATAATAAGCCTGCCGGTAGTGTTTATCAGAATAAAGAGGGAATAATTGTTGTCTGTGGTGATAAAAGAGCTGTTTTAATCACAGAAGTTCAGCTTGAGGGCAAAAAGAGAATGTCTGCTTCAGATTTTTCTCGTGGTGCAAAATTAACTGATGGCACTATCTTTGAAAGTTAAAATTTTGTTAATATATTTTTACTAAATTTTTCATTATTAAATTGTAATATTGTAATATTAAATATCCGGAGGTGTATGATTTGGGTTTTTATGGCTTTTATTTTGATTATTATTATGTGATATTAGTTATTCCCGTTTTTATTATATCAATGATTATACAAGCTAAATTAAATTCCACCTTTAGAAAATATTCTCAGATTGGAAATGCGCGTAATATTACAGGTGCCCAGGCAGCTGAGATGGTTTTAAGATATTACAATATTCAGGATGTAAGAATCGAAAGAATAAATGGCACTCTTGCTGATTGCTACGACCCGATAAATAAGGTTATAAAGCTTTCAGATGCTGTTTACGGCAATTCAAGTATTGCTGCGGTTGGCGTTGCTTGTCATGAGGCAGGTCATGCGGCACAGCACGCTGAAAAATACTTGCCTATAAGAGTAAGAAATTCAATTTTGCCTGTCTGTAACATTGGTTCTCGTTTTTCAATTCCCTTGTTACTAATAGGTGTGTTGTTTTCTATTCCTCAATTAGTGTGGGTAGGAATTGGTTTCTTTGCGTTTACCTCTGTTTTTCAATTTGTAACTTTACCGGTTGAATTCAATGCAAGTAACAGAGCACTTAATGTTGTTGAGTCAACAGGTATTCTTTCATTTGAAGAAAAACGCGGTGCAGGTAAAGTTTTAAAGATGGCGGCAATGACTTATGTTGCTTCACTTGCAATGAGTCTTGCTCAGCTTTTAAGATTGATTTTAAGATTTGGCGGTAACAGAAGAAGATGAGTATTACTGCAAGACAAGCGGCTTTTTTAATACTGCTTAAAATCGAAAAAGATAAAGCGTATTCTAATATTGCATTAGACAGTGCTGTTAGGGCATATTCCCTTGACAGCACTGATTGTGCTTTTATTTCCAGGTTAGTTTATGGTGTAACTGAACGAAAAATTACTTTAGATTATGTTATTTCAGGATTTTTAAAGCAACCTATAAAAAAATTAAAGACCGAAGTTCTTGTTATTTTGCGACTTGGTACATATCAGATTCTTTTTATGGATAAAATCCCCGAATCTGCTGCGGTTAATGAAAGTGTGTTGTTGGCAAAAAATAATAAATGTGATTTTGCTTCAGGTCTTGTTAATGCAGTTTTAAGAAAGGTGTCTGAAGAGGGAAAAGAAATTTTAGAGTTACTTTCTGGTGAGGAACGAATTTCCGTTTTGTATTCTGCACCTCTTGAATTAGTAAAGTTTTTAAAATATCATTATAATGAAGAAAATGCAGAAATGATTTTAAAATCTGCTTTAGAGCCTAAAGAAATTACAATAAGAGTAAACACCTTAAAAACAACTGAAGATGAGTTAATTGATATATTAAAAGAAGAAAATCTAACTGCAAAAAAGACATTTTTTAAAAATGCTTTAACACTCGATACAAAAGGTGCAGTTTATGAATCAGAGGCTTATAAAAAAGGACTTTTTTATGTTGAAGACATATCTTCACAAATTTGTGTTTCTGAGTTGGAGCTTAAAGAAAATGATAAATTCATAGATATTTGTAGTGCTCCCGGTGGCAAAAGCTTTACAGCCTCACAATATATGAATGACAAAGGTGAAATTTATTCTTGTGATATTCATTCACATAGAGTAGAACTAATTAAATCCGGTGCTGAACGGTTAGGAATAAAGGTTATTAAGCCTACAAAAAATGATGCAACAATTTACAATTCGGATTTTCAAAATGCGGATTGTGTTTTGTGTGATGTTCCTTGTTCAGGTTTAGGAATAATAGGCAAAAAGCCTGAAATAAAATATAAATCGCTTGATGAAATTAAAGATTTGATTCCAATTCAAAAACAAATTTTAAGTACTGCTTCCAGATATGTAAAAAAAGGTGGTACACTGATTTATTCTACTTGTTCAATCAATCCTAACGAAAACAGAAAGGTTTGCGATTGGTTTTTAAAAGAAAATAATGACTTTGTGAGTGTCAGGGTTGCACATGAAATTGAAAGGTGTATTGATGAAGGGGATTACCTGACACTGACACCGCATATAAATAAATGTGACGGATTTTTTATTGCAAAATTTAAGAGAAAATTATGAGGGGTATATGGAAAAACAAGATATAGCATCTCTTTCACTTGATGAATTAAAAGAAAAAATTAAAGAACTCGGACTTCCACAGTTCAGAGCTTCTCAGATTTATGACTGGATACATAAAAAAGGTGCAGTATCCTTTTACGAAATGACAAATATTGGTAAACAACTACAGGATAAATTAAATGACAATTTTGTAATTTTTAGCTGTGCTATTGAAAAAAAGTTAGTTTCAAGGTATGATAATACAGTAAAATATCTTTTTAAGTTACCAGATGAAGAATACCTTGAATGTGTAGTGATGGACTATAAATACGGTCTGACAATTTGTGTTTCAACACAGGTCGGTTGTAAAATGGGTTGTTCATTCTGTGCCTCCGGAATTGGTGGTTTTAAAAGACAATTATCACCATCAGAAATTTTAGGTCAAATCTATGCTGCACAGCGAGATTTAGGAGTGCGGATTTCAAGAATTGTTTTAATGGGAATGGGCGAACCTCTTGATAACTACGATAATGTTATTAAGTTCTTAAAGCTTGTTTCTGATGAAAACGGACTTAATATTGGTATGCGACATATTTCACTTTCTACAAGCGGAATTGTACCAAGAATTTATGATTTACTTGATTTGGATTTGCAGTTGACTTTATCTGTATCGTTACACGCACCAAATAATGAAATCAGGTCAAAAATAATGCCCGTTAATAATAAATGGGATATTGATGAGCTTTTAAAAGCGTGTAAAACTTATGCAGATAAAACTTCAAGACGAATTTCTTTTGAATACGCAATGATTAAAGGTGTTAATGACACACCGGAATGTGCAAGAGAGCTTTCTAAAAGATTAAAAGGCTTTTTGTGTCATGTTAATTTAATTCCTGCAAATGAAGTTCCTGAAAAGGGGCACGAAAGAAGCGATGATAGTAATATTAACGCTTTTAAGGATATATTAGAAAAGAACGGTCTGGCTGTTACCATAAGAAGAACATTAGGTTCTGATATTAATGCTTCCTGTGGTCAGCTAAGACGCGAAAAAATATTAGAAACGAGGTGAACGCAGTGAAAATACAAGCTTTTACAGACACAGGCAGAGTTCGTGAAATGAATCAGGACGCCTATAAAACAGGTCTTTTCAAAGATGGTGGCGCATGGGCTGTTGTTTGTGATGGTATGGGCGGTGTAAAAGGTGGTCAAATTGCAAGTGAAATCTGCGTTAACGAGGTTTCAGCACATATTGAAAAGGGATACCGCAAGGGTATAAGTATGAAATCGGTTAAAAATTTACTTGTTTCTGCTATTACTGCTGCTAATATTAAAGTCTATGAAACTGCAGAAGAAAATAAAGAATATTTAGGTATGGGCACAACAATTGTTGCAGTTGTTATTTTAAACGGTTTTGCTGCAGTTGCTCATGTGGGTGACAGTCGTGCTTATTTTATTTCCGATGAAATAAAGCCAATTACCCGTGACCATTCTGTAGTTCAGTATTTGGTTGATACAGGCAGAATTACTCCTGAACAAGCAAAAACTCACCCTGACAGGAATGTTATAACCCGTGCAGTTGGTGTTAATGCCGAAGTGGATATTGATGTTGATATTATCCCAATAAATCAGGGTGAAGAAATTTTAATATGTACAGATGGTCTTTATGAATATGTTTCCGATAGTGAAATGTTCGATATTATAAAAAACTCAGATATTGATGAACCTGCAAAGGTGCTTTTAGATATGGCAAACAATGCCGGAGGAAAGGATAATATAACAGTAGTAACTGTTGAGGGCTGATATTATGGAAAATTATGTTGGTAAAAGATTAGATGGTCGTTATGAAATACAGGATATTATCGGTGTAGGTGGCATGGCTGTTGTTTATAAAGCCTACGATAGCATCGATGACAGAATTGTTGCGATTAAAGTCTTAAAAGAAGAATTTTTAGCTAAAGAAGAGTTCAGACGCAGATTTAAAAACGAATCTAAAGCAATTGCAATTCTTTCACACCCTAACATTGTAAAGGTTTATGATGTCAGCTTTGGTGACAGATTACAATACATTGTTATGGAGCATGTTGAGGGTATTACTCTTAAAGAATATATTGAACAATGTGGTGTTGTTAACTGGAATGAAGCATTATTCTTTGTTATTCAGATTTTAAGAGCTTTGCAGCACGCTCACGATAAAGGTATTGTCCACCGTGACATTAAGCCTCAGAATATTATGCTTCTTGATAATGGACTTATTAAGGTTACAGATTTCGGTATTGCAAGATTCAGCCGTGGTGAAACAAGAACTATTACAGAAAAAGCAATCGGTTCTGTTCATTATATCAGTCCTGAACAAGCAAAAGGTCAGCTTACCGATGAAAAAGCAGATATTTATTCTGTTGGCGTTGTTCTTTATGAAATGCTTACAGGAAAATTGCCTTTTGATGCTGATAATGCGGTTTCTGTTGCAATAATGCAATTACAGGTTGAGGCAGAGCCATTAAGAAGCATTAATCCTGATATTCCAATAGGCTTTGAACAAATTACATTAAAGGCTATGCAAAAAAATACTCGTGACCGTTACCAGACGGTTTCTGAGATGCTTTTAGATTTAGAAGAATTTAAAATGAATCCTAACATTAAGTTTGATTATCAGAACTATTTTGTTGATGACGAACCTACAAGATTCATTGGTAAAATTCAAGAAAAATCAATTCCAAACAAAACACCTGTTGACAGACAACCGACAGGCGAATATAAACCAATCCGTGCTGTTGATTATGAAGACACAGGTTATGAAACATATCAGGACGAAGCACCGCAAAAAGCAGCAACTGCAGTACAAGTAAAAGAAAGTAAATCAGAAGATGCTAAAAAGCATTTTACAATTATTTTTGGTGTTGTTTTTGTTTTCCTTTTAATTCTTGCTATTGTATTGGGTATTTTCATTAAAAATGGTACTATAACTTTAAGTGGTAAACGCGTTGATGTTGAAAGCTTTATAGGTGCTGATTATATTGAAGATATAGTAAATAATCCTGATTATGAGAATGCTTACATCTTTGAAGTTGTTTATGTTGCTTCCTCAGATTTCCCAGAAGGTACTGTTACAGACCAGGACCCAAAAGCCGGCGATTCAATCGTAAAAGGTGGAGTTGTAAAGCTTTATGTTGCAAAATCAGGTGAGGGTAAGGTTATTCCTGATTTTACCAATAAAAATTATAAAGCGGCACGCGATACTTTAGAATCAATGGGCTTTGTTGTTACCTTACAAGCAACCGAAAATGATACTGTTCAGGTTGGTAATGTTATCAGCACAAATCCTGCTGCTAATACAAGTGTGTTAGAGGGCTCAACAATTACTGTTTATTATGCAGTTGATACAAGCTCAGAAAGTCAATTTAAAATGCCTAATTTAGAGGGTATGTCATTAGATGAAGCAAAGCTTCTTATAGAGAGAAATGAGCTTGTAGTTTCTAAAATCGAAACAGTAGATAGTAGCATTGCTTCTAATTATGTTGTAAGTCAATCACCGGCAGATGGCTCACCTGTAAGAAAGGGCGATTCTGTTATTATTACAGTCAGCTCCGGCTATGTTTCAAGCGAGGTTAGTATTCAGTTACCATCTAATGTTGGTGTTTTAAGTGTAACTGCAACTGTTAACGGAAGCGAAACCTTCAGTGAGCTTATTGATACAGATTCTTACTCAACCTATGCAGTCAGCATAAAGGGTAACACTGCTAATGCAGAAATTAAAATTTATGTTGATAATTGCCTTTATTATGAAGCAATAGGTGATTTCACAAAAGATAATGTCAGAATTTCTAATGCAAACACTTACGCAGTTGCATTTTATAAAAATGTTGTAGGTATGACAGAGGTTGAGGCTATAACTGCTCTTAATAATTTAGGTTACAGAAATATTCAGATAAACCGTGAATTGAGTTCTCAACCGGTTGGTACAGTTATTTCGCAATCTCCGTCCTTCACATCTGCACCTCATGTAGATACTAACACAACAATTGTTTTAACTGTTTCAAAAGGTTTGACTGATAGTGAATCTACCACTAATAATGATGTATTTAGTGATTTGGAAGGCGTAAATTGATGTCTGAAAAAGTTTTAAACGGAATTATAATTAAGGGTATTGGCGGATTTTATTACATTGAAGCTGATGGTGTTATTTATGAGTGTAAAGCACGAGGTGCTTTCAGAAAGAAAAAAATATCACCATTAGCTGGTGATAATGTTACAATAACAATTCGTGAAAACGGTGAGAACACAATTGATGATATAAAAGAACGCAAGAATGTTCTTGTTCGTCCACCTGTTGCAAATGTTGATACATTAGTAATTGTTTCATCAGTAAAAGAACCCGTTCCAAGTCTTACAGTTATTGACCGATTAACAGCAATTGCTGTGAGTAAAGGTATTAAGCCTTGCGTTGTTTTTTCTAAAAGCGATTTGGGTGACACAAAAGAGCTTGAAGAAATTTATAAAATAGCAGGTCTTAATGTGTGCTCTGTTTGTTGCAAAACAGGCGAGGGTATAGAGAATGTTAAAGCAATGATAAAAGGTGGAATTACTGTTTTTACCGGTAATACAGGTGTAGGTAAATCTTCGCTTTTAAATTGTATTGATTCCCGATTTTCAATTGAAACGGGCGAAGTCAGCACTAAATTAGGCAGGGGACGCCACACCACAAGAGATGTTACTCTTCATAAAATTGACGATTTCTATGTTGCTGATACACCAGGCTTTTCTTCTTTGGATATTGAAAGCGGCGAGCTTATTATGAAAGATGATTTACCTTACTGTTTCCCTGAATTCAATGAATATTTGGGTGAATGCCGTTTCTCTACCTGTACTCATACTGTTGATAAGGGATGCAAAATTTTAGAGGCAGTTGAAAAAGGCGAGATTCATAGCAGTAGGCACAATAGTTATGTCACAATGTATAATGAAGTAAAAAATATTAAAGAGTGGCAGCTGTAACAATTTTCAAAAATTCTCATAATATGTAGTAAACTTAAATGGGAGTGAGTTTATGAAAGTTGTAGTTTGGCGCAGTCCTAAGGCACTCAGAGGTATCTTAAAATTAATGTTTGGAATTAAAGAAGAATGATACATAAAAACACCCGTAACAAATTTGTTACGGGTGTTTTTATGTAAAGTGTAATGGCGTAGTTTATAACAAACTACGCCATTACTAATGAGGGATGAGAAATTGCTAGGATTTGGATGATTGATAATTTAATTTATTTAGTAGGCTTCTTTACTTTATTAAGCTGAGCATTTACTTTAAGTAACTCTTCTTTAGTAATAGTAATATTAGCCATACCTACCATTGATGACATACGAAGTATTGAGAAGCCACCGAGCATTTGCATCATGCTGCCTTTCATAGCTTTGAAGTTAATGTCAAAGCCGCCGCCCTTACTTTCGCCGTCTTTATTTTTGTTGCTCTTCATTTTCTTTAAAATCTTGTAGCCGAAGAGAGCAACAACGAGCTTACCGCGTTTGCTTTCAAAAATATCAGAAAGCTTATCATTAATTGAGAAGTAGCCTTCAGGAGCTGTAACATCAAACCAGTTGAGAATAGCACCTTTTTCTTTTAAGCGATATTCTTCGTTGAATGTATCAACCTTTTTAATAACACTTTCATCTTTGCATTCACCGGCAACAGCTAAAAGCTTTGTTTCGCCGTTGTTAGGAACATCAAAGTAGAAGAAGTGCTCTTTGCTTTCTTTTTTACCTAAAGATACACCGTTATAGAAGAGTTCAACTTCAGGGAGATTTGAATATACAGTAACCTTAGTGGTTTCTTCAACTCTGTCAACATAGCGTTTGCCGCAGATATGAACAAAAGGTTCATCTGAAAGCCATGCTTTATATGCATAGAAAGCGTCTTTTTTATATTTACGGTCAAATGTCATAAGACCTTTGTGGTTCTGACCGTTTTCGCCACCCTCGTTTCTTGCGTCTGCACCAAAGTCAAACATATTCCAAACGTGAGTAGCCCACATATATTTACGGCTGAAGAGTTGTTTGATAAGTTCTTCGTGGTAATAAGCCTGGTATTCTTCTGTATAGTCGCCTTGAGTTGGGTTAGAAGTGTGCCAGTTAAGTGCTTCACAACCATACTCACTGCAACCAATTGGAATGTCAGGGTGCTTAGCGTGGAATTTATCAAACCAAGGGCCGTTCATTGTTGTGTCGCCACCATACCAACCGAAATAGTGGTTATAAGAAACAACATCAGGAATCTGAACATAAGGACTGTCCATACTACACATAGAAACACAAGCAATTGTTGTGAGTCTTGTTTTGTCCATCTCATGAACAAGGTCATTGAGGATTCTGTGGTTTTCAAGTAAATCAGGGTCGTTTTCGCCAGCCATTGTAATTTCATTTGAAAGACCCCATACAACGATAGATGGATGGTTATAGTTTTGTGTAACTAATTCTCTCATCTGAGAAATGGTGTTTTCTCTACCGGTTGCCATGTGGTGAGAAATATAAGGAATTTCTGCCCAGATTACAAGACCTTTTTCGTCACATAAATCATAGAAATATTGGTCGTGTTGATAGTGTGCAAGACGAATTGTAGTTGCACCAACCTCTAAAATGAGTTCAATATCTTCTCTGTGATGTTCAGGGAGGAGAGCATTACCAAAGCCCCAACGGTCCTGGTGACGAGAAACACCACGAAGCGGATATTCTTCACCGTTAAGAATAAAGCCATTATTCGGGTCGATTTTAAATGTTCTGCAACCAAAACGGGTGCTGATGTTATCAAGAACAGCTTCGCCGTCTAAAAGCTCAACTTCAGCAGTGTAAAGATATGGATCTTTTTTACCGTGCCAGAGGTGAACATCAGGGATATCTAAATTAACTTTTTTGTCGTTAGAAATAGTTTCGCAAACTACTGCACCTGTGGCATCTTTAATTGTATATTTTAATGTAGGTGTTTCAACATTTCTTACAAATACTTCAATTTCAATATTTGCATTTTTGTCTTTGATTTCAGGTGTTACCTTAATGCTTGGGCTACCATAATAATCTAAATCAAAGTGTTTTTCATTAACGCCAATAATATAAACATCACGATAAATACCACCATAGAATGTGAAGTCAGCCATTTGTGGATAAACTCTGTCATTCTCAGCGTTATCAACATCAATTTCAATAACATTTTCATCTTTGATTACATTAGTGATGTTAACTCTCCAGGTTGAGTAACCACCATCGTGGTGAGCGAGCTTTTTACCGTTTACAGTTACATCAGCAGAGGAGTTAGCACCTCTTATTTCAAGATAAACCAAATCAGTATCAGGTAAATCTGATTTTGAGATTGTTTTTGTGTATTTGCAGGTACCGCGGAAGTAATCAGCACCGCCGTCCTGACCATCAATAGCATTCCATGAATGTGGAAGATTCACATTTTCAGGAGCTGTATCGGGTTTATTAAAAACCCAATCTTTATTGATGTTAATAATTTTTCTCATTGGAATCTCGTCCCTTCTAAAATCTTTTTTCTTTAATTTAATTTTATTATAGCAATAAAAAATTTTTTATGTTATGATAATTTTTAGGCGTTATTGCACAATTTTTGTATTTAATTTGGAAAATATATTGAAAATTTGATTAAAGTGTACTATAATACAATAAAAATTATAAATAATTTGTTTATTTTTTAGTGTGGTGGAGGAAATAAATTGTTTTACGATTCAGAATTACATTTTTTAAGAAGTGTTTTGAACAAATGTCATATCCAGACTTTAATTATCAATGCAAAAGAAAATCCTGAAAGTACTTTAGATTTGGGGCTCAGAAGTCTTTTAGAAATTGATTTTCATTTTGAAAGACCTTTAATTGAAGTGCTGGGTGAAATTTTACCTAAAACAATTCATATGCTGGTAGATGGCTATTTGTGTAAATATATTTATCTGCAATTGCCGGGTGATGATTTAAAAAATGTCCTGGTTATAGGGCCTTATCAGACTAAAGCATTTAATAATCAGGAAATTCTTGAATTAGCTGAAAAGAATGGTGTACAGCCCTCAAAAATGCGCGATTTTGAGAGCTATTACAGTGGTTTGCCAATTGTCGGTGACGAGGGACAGATTATTTCTCTTGTTGAAACCTTTGGTGAATTTATCTGGAATGGCAGTAGTAATTTCCGCTTTGCTGAATATGAGCTTGAAACCAATTTTGAAGATGTATCCTTAATTATAAATAAATCGCTTAGCGAAAATGAAAGTCCCTGGAATTATAAGCTTATTGAAACAAGATATGCTTATGAAAATGAATTCTTATATGCGATTACTCAGGGTAATTATCATAAGGCAAAGCTATTAATTCCTAAATTTGAGAATTTTAATTTTGAACAAAGAAACTCAGACCCGATAAGAGATTTGAAGAATTACTGCATCATTTTAAATACACTATTCAGAAAGTCAGTTGAGCGGGGCGGTGTTCATCCGATTCACATTGACAGGGTTTCTGCAGAAATTGCAAAAAAAATTGAGCTTCGTACAAGTGTTGAAGATATAGAAAGCTTAATGCGCGAGATGGTCAAAATCTATTGTCAGCTTGTAAATAAGCATTCTGTAAGAGATTACTCACCAACTGTTCAGAAGGTTGTTGTTATGATTGAAACTAACCTTGCTTCCGACTTGTCGCTCTCAGAGCTTGCAACTTCTCTTAATATTAATGCAAGCTATCTTTCAACCGTATTTAAAAAAGAAACCGGAAAAACCATAACTGCTTATGTTAACGACAGGAGAATAGAGTTAGCACAAGAGCTTCTGAAAACAACAAATTTACAAATTCAGACAATTGCGCAGTACTGCGGAATACTTGATGTTCACTACTTCACAAGATTATTTAAAAAAGTGTCTGGTGTTTCACCGAAACAGTACAGAGAAGAAAATGCCTGATTGCTGGTAAAGTAAGGAGTTTTTATGGAAATAACAAAAATTGTTGTTACAGGTGGTCCGTGTGCAGGTAAATCAACTGCTTTAAGCAGAATTCAGGAAGAGTTTACACAATTAGGCTACACAGTTCTCTTTGTACCCGAAACGGCGACTGAGCTTATTAACGGGGGCGTTGCACCCTGGACTTGTGGCACGAGTGATGAATTTCAGAAATTTTTAATTCAATTGCAAATTGAAAAAGAAAAAGTTTTTTTATCCGCCGCTGCCACAATGTCAACTGATAAGGTACTTATTGTTTGTGACAGGGGAATGCTTGACAATAAAGCTTATATGACCGAGCAAGGCTTTAATAATACTCTTATGGAATTAGGTCTGAATGAGGTTGAAGTTCGTGACAATTATGACGCAGTTTTTCACCTTGTTACTGCGGCAGACGGTGCCGAGGATTTTTATACAACTGCTAATAATACTGCAAGAACCGAGACGCCTGAAGAAGCAAGAACACTTGACTGTAAATTGCTTTCTTCATGGACAGGTCATCCACATTTAAGGGTAATAGATAATTCAACATCGTTTGAAAATAAAATAAAAAGACTTATTATTGAAATAGCATCGTTTTTAGGTGAGCCGGAGCCTCTTGAAATAGAACGCAAATTTTTGATTGAATATCCTGATATTACCTGGCTTGAGCAAGCAGATAATTGTCAGCGTATAGAGATAATTCAAACATATCTGAAATCAAACCCGAATGAAGAGGTGAGAGTTCGTCAGCGAGGAATGGACGGCAATTACATTTATGTTAAAACAATTAAACGCAAGGTTACCGATTTAAAAAGAATTGAAATTGAAAAGCGTCTTTCTAAGGATGAATATTTAACACTTCTTATGGAGGCAGATACAGAAAAACGCCAGATAAGAAAAACTCGTTACTGCCTTATGTTTAATAATCAGTATTTTGAAATTGATGTTTATCCGTTCTGGAATGACAAAGCAATTCTGGAAATTGAGCTTAGTGATGAAAATTCAGAAGTAAAATTTCCTGAACAAATTAAAATTATTAAAGAAGTAACTGATGATGAAAATTATAAAAATGCATCTTTAGCGAAGATTAAATAGAAAAAGACAGACTGTCAATATTGTTTGACAGTCTGCTTTTTTTATTCACCAATACAATAATCGTCAGCTGCATCGGTAATTTTAATTTTTAAAATCTGCCCCGCACGAGCTTTAGTATCATAAACCCTGACAGGTGTATAGTTTTCAGTATAACCCTCAGAAAACTCTTCTTTATCAGTTTCAAATAGAACATTGACAGTTTTTCCTATTTGATTTTTTAAATACTCTTTTCGTGTTGCATTTGTAATTTGGGTTAAGAGCTTTGCTCTTTGCTCTTTAACAGATTTTTGTAACTGCGGAAGAGTTGCCGCCTTTGTACCTTCTCTTAAAGAGTAGGGGAAAATGTGTGCTTTTTCAAATTTGATTTTTTTAGCAAACTCAACAGTTTCTAAAAATTCTTCTTCCGTTTCTGTTGGGAAGCCTGTTAAAATATCAGTAGTTATTGTAGCCTCAGGGAAAGCATTTCTCAAATTATTTGTTAAAGCTTCATATTCTTCTGCTTTATAATGTCTGTTCATCTTTTTTAACACTGAATTACTACCACTTTGAAGTGAAATATGAAACTGAGGGCAAAGCTTTTTGATTTTTGCTAACCGTTCAATCATTTCTTTTGTGATGTGGTCCGGCTCCAACGAGCCTAAACGGATTCGCTCTATGTTTTCATATTTTTCGGCAAGAGCTAAAGCGTCGGGGAGTGAATACGGCGTGTTTTTGCCATAGTCAGAAAGATTTATGCCGACAAAAACTATTTCCTTGTAGCCATTTTTATTGAGATTTTTTAATTCTTCATCTATCATCTCTAACGGTTTAGAACGGGAAAAGCCACGGGCATAAGGTATTAAACAGTATGCACAGTATCTGTCACAACCATCCTGTATTTTTAAAAATGCTCTTGTGTGACCTTCAAATTTTGAAATGCCTGTACCCAAAAAGCTGTCAGACTTCAAATGCTTTTCGTGAGCATTTGAAAATGAGGGGCTTTTAAAATATTCATCAAGAATATAAACTATATTTGTGTTTGTTCTGTTACCCATAAGAATATCAATTTCGGGTAAGTCCTTTACAATTTGTGGCTCTGCCTGTGAAGCACAGCCGGTTAAAACCATAATTGCTTTGCTGTTTGCTTTTTTGAGTTTTCTGATAGTTTGCCTTACTTTTCTGACACCCTCTGCAGTGACGGTGCATGAATTAACAATTATTATATCGGCATCACCAGGTTCATTTGTAAGAGTGTAATTACTAGTAGAAACTAGCAATTCACTCATTTCCTGGGTTTCGTATTGATTAACCTTACAACCGAATGTTGTGAAAAATACTTTCATAAATTACCTCTAAAAAAATCGTTTCGGAGATAACCTCCGAAACGATTATAACATATAAATTGAAATTATGCTACTACTGGTGGCTTAACTTCTATTTCGCTGTTAATAAGATCTGAGAAACCTGATGCACCAAACACACTGTAAATTGTTTCATCAAGGAATGCACAGATGATTTCAAGTGCTTCATCGGTACTTGTATCACCCTCAGGGTCTCTTACACCAACTCTGCAAAGAGCGTATTCAAATCTTTCTAACATAGCCGCTGCTTCAGTAGGCTCGCAAATTGTATTTTCAAGGAATACGAGAGAATCATTGTAAACACTTCTGAGCTCTGCAACATCGTCTGCATTGTAAAGTGTAGGATCGTTTTCGTATTCAGCAAATACTAATTCTGCTTCTTCAAGTAACCAACGAGTAATATCTCTTGTGTTACGGTTACCGTTGAATTGAGGGAATTTATCAGCCATATCAGCTGTTGAGTTAATCTGACCTGATGCAAGCTTAGCAATAAGCTTGATTACAACATCGTTTCTACCAACCTCGTGGTGTTGACCGTGGAAGAACCATACATTGTCAGGGAAAAGACAAGTTGAAGCATCAATACTTCCGTCTGGAGAAATGTATTTAGGATCATGAGTTGAAATATATTCCTCTGAAAGAACATCACCAGCTTTTACATAAGTAGCACCAAGTGAAGTTGAGTCAATGTCGATGATAGCATCACTGTTTGTTGTAAGTGAAGATTTCATAGCTGCAAAGAAGCAATAGTCTTGTGAACTGTAATCAAGGTCATAACCGCATACATTGTGAACAAGAGCACCTTGCTGAGTTAATTTAATAAGGTTATCATCAAGATTAAGTCTTGCTTCCTGGAATTTTGAAATTGTTGCATAAAGTCTTGAGTATTCAGGGTCAGTTTTAATGAAGCTGTATTTTTCAATAACATCATCATATCTGTCAGTAGGAATCATAGCCCAGAACTGAGGACAGTTAAGCATCAAAGTATCAAGAATACCATCTACAGCAGCAGTAAGAATATTTTCAATAACTGAACGAGGGAATATCTTGAGTGCAATGTTTATGATATGACCTAAAGTTGCATAACCGTTCATTTCTTTCATTATCATAGGTAAGAATTCCTGGAAGAAGAACTGGTCTTCTATGTTGAAGTTTCTCATATAGAAGTCGCCCATAACATCTGTACCCTGAAGGCAAGAAACAACATTAAGAACTTTATTTATATCAGGGTAGTTAGTGTTCTTGTAAAGCTCAAGGTAAGCTGTAAGAATTGTACCACCGAGAGAAATTGTAACAATGTTAACTTTTTCGCAACCGCGTTGCTCTTTAACCATCTGAATGTAGTTATTGAGCTTTGCTGCAGAAATCATCGGGTCTGAAATAAGTGGGAATGTGAAGAAATAAAGATTTTCTTCGCCACCGATTTCATCAACAACTGATTTCATAGGAATCATTCTGTAGAAGTAATCCTTGTCGTCCTGATTCATTTCAGCAACAGGATAGTTGTATGTAATAGTCTTAAGATTTTGTTTTGCTTTACCGTCTTTAGCTGAAGACTGAATTGCAAATACTTGTGTAACTGTGTCATAAATTGCGTCTGAAAGACCAATGTCAGCCTGAGCAATAAGAGATGTTACAAGCGGACCTGCAGCAGTGTTAATAAGAATACCCGGAAGAGTAGAGGAGTCAATAATAAGAAGACCGCCTGAAAGCTCTTCACCATTTGAGTTAACAGCAGGGTTGCCATTCTCATCAGCGAGATATGAAATAGATTGGCTGATACCAGGAATGATAATAGTTGGAACTATCTCCTGAGGAGCATCGTGTTTTTCAGGTTCTTTAACTTCTGTGAAAATATCTGCAGTATTTTCGATGAGGTTAATAAAGTCATCAACACTATTAACACTCATGTAAGAAGATGTTGAACTACTGAGATTTGGGTTGAGATAACTTGCAATCGCAAATACGCCCGCAGTCATTGCAGAAAAAACAAAAGTGGACGCAAGAAGGAAAGCAATTACTCTCTTGTGTGTCTTTTTCATCGAAAAAGTCCTCCTTAAATAATATACAATATAATACACAGTAAAATATAACATATTTTTCTTGAATTGGCAAGATAAAGTGAAGTGAAAATTGAATAAAATACATTAAGAATTTTTGTTGACTTTAAACGAAAAAAATTATATAATCAACTCAAATAAACTTAAAGAAAGGCTTTTCTTAACTATGATGAGTTTTTTAACAGCTTATATTTCCGTAATAATTTTTGTTTTCGGAACAGTAATCGGCAGCTTTCTGAATGTTTTAATTTATCGTTTGCCAATAGGTCTTGATTTTAAAGTTGGTAAATCAATGTGTACTACCTGTAAGCACGACTTGGCCTGGTATGATTTATTTCCGCTTTTCAGCTGGATTTTTTTAGGAGGCAAATGTCGCTATTGTAAGGCTAAAATTTCACCGAGATATCCAATCGTAGAAGCATTGAATGGTATTCTTTATGTATTGATTTATTTGTTTATTTGCGGTGGCAATGCAATAGAGGGGCTCAGCCTCACATTGTTGGGGTATATGATTGTTGCTTCGTGCCTGATTGTAACTGCATGGATTGATTTTGAACATCAGATTATCCCTGATTCTATGTGGATTTCTATATTTATCGGTGGAGCTTTTATTGTAATTGATACAGTGATAAATGGTACATTCTCAAAAGAATTTATAATAGGTAAGGTAATCGGCTTATTTGCGGTTTCAGGTCTTTTCTTTTTAATTGGTGTATTGTCAAAAGGTGCCTGGATGGGTGGCGGAGATGTAAAATTGATGGCTGCCGCAGGCTTTGTTTTAGGGTGGAAAGCAGTAATTGTTTCTTTGTTTTTAGGTGCATTTTCAGGCGTTTTGTTTTCAATTGTCAGAAAAATCGTTTCAAAGAAAGAAATGAGCGGTGTAATTCCTTTTGGTCCGTTTTTAGCAATAGGCATAATGCTTTCAGCTTTTGTCGGAGAATACATTTTTAATCTTTACATAAATATGTTTATTTAACATTTTATTTTATTCCCTTGCATATATTTTTCGTGGGAACAGGATTACAAAAACTATACGGAATGTAGTTCTTGTTATCTTACCTAAAAAATTTTAATGAGGGATTTAAAATGTTTGTGCTTTCAATTACTTCAAAAAAAATTAAGTACATTGCCGCTGTGTTGCTTCTTGTTATATTTGCAGGGGTTTTAACAACTGTTTCGAGAGTTCAGTTAAAAAAGCTTAATACCCAATCTGTTGAAACCAAAACAGGCGTTGTGAATTTTAAAGCAGGTAACAATAAAGAGCGTCTGAGCTTTATTTCGCAATTCGGCTGGGAGGTTGACTCTGAGCCTGAAGAAGTTGCAGAAATTATAATTCCGCAAGAATTTGATGATGTTTATAATAACTACAATGAAATTCAGTTAAAGCAGGATTGTGATTTAAGAGAATATTGTGGCAAAAGAGTTAAGCGTTGGACTTATATTATTAAAAATTATCCCGGTTACAGTGAAACAGATACCTGTGTGAGAATCAATCTTTTGATTTTTGATGGCATGGTAATTGGTGGGGATGTTTCTTCTACTGAAATTTCAGGATTTATGCATACTTTCAGAAAAGAGTAGGTTATGAGCAAAGAAAGATTAGATAAAATCATAGCTTCGTCAGGTCTTTCGACGAGAAGCGAGGTAAAAGCTTTAATAAAAAAAGGCTTAGTTAAGGTTAATGACACTATCATTAAAGATTCGTCTGAAAAGTTTGATTGCGAAACAGATGATATTGTCGTTGACGGCAAGCCTTTAAGAAAAGGTAAATATGTATATATTATGCTGAATAAGCCTAAGGGTGTTGTCAGTGCGACTAATGATAATAAAGATTTGACCGTTGTAGATATTCTGCCTGAGGAATTGAAGCGGAAAAATCTTTTTCCTGCAGGCAGATTGGACAAGGATACAGTTGGTTTTTGTCTTATAACCGATGACGGTGATTTCGCTCACGATATTTTAGCACCCGGACATCATGTTAATAAAACATACATTGCACAACTTGACAAGCCTGTAAATTTTGAAAAAGCAAGACAAGCTTTTTTTGATGGTGTAGTTTTAGGTGATGGTACAGTTCTTTTATCAGCTGATTTAGATATAATTGAAAATGGTGATATTCCAACTTATAAGGTTGTTATCAAAGAGGGGAAATATCATCAGGTGAAAAGAATGTTTGCTTCTTTGGGTTCAACCGTAACAGAGCTTAAAAGAATAAAAATCGGTGAGCTTCCTTTAGATGAAAATTTAAAGCCGGGCGAAGCAAGACTAATCACCCCTGAAGAGTTAAGAAAAATTACACAAAAAGCACATAATATTGTGTAACTATGTGTGTTTTTAAGATTATATTGGTAATTTTTACTATACATTTTTTTGCAGATTGTATGTGCAATTTTTAATTATTTGTGTCATTTTTTATCATAAAATTAACATTTTGCATAAAAAAGTGAAGAAAAAATCTAAAAAACACTTGCAATTTTTAGCAAAGTTGTGTATTATGTATAATTGTTAAATGGTCATTTTGTTCAAAATCTTATTTTGGAGGTCAATTAAATGTCCAACAGATTATTTCAAAGTGTAATTCATCAAATGAGAGAAGCAGTAGATAAAACCATCGGTGTTATTGATGAAACTGGTGCGGTTATTTCTTGCAGTGACCTCAGTAAAATCGGCGAGGTAAGAAACTTAAATATGGCTAGTATTTTTTCTTCAAATTCGCCTGTTTCAACTGAAAATTGTACTTATCAGAGCTTTGGTACTCATGTTCATCCTGAATGTGCTGCATTTATTGAAGGAACTGATGAATTATCAAAAGGTTATCTTGGTATGCTTTGCGTGTCACTTGCAAATATAAAGCAATACTATGACGAAAAGTATGACCGCAGTAATTTTGTTAAGAATATTATCCTCGATAACATTTTACCGGGTGATATTTACCTTAAAGCAAGAGAGCTTCACTTTAATAACGAAGCATCAAGAGTAGTTATTCTTATCAGGCTTCTTGATAAAAGTGATGTATTTGTTTACGATATTATTCAAAATCTCTTCCCTGACAAATCTAAGGATTTTGTTATTAATATCAGCGAAAGTGATATTGCACTTGTAAAAGAAGTTAAGAGTGATATTGACAGTAAGGATTTAGAAAAGCTTGCTCGCTCAATTTCTGATGCTCTTACTGCTGAATTCTGCACACATTCTCTTATCAGTATCGGTACAACAGTTGTTGGTGTTAAAGAACTTGCTCGTTCATTCAAAGAAGCACAGGTGGCCCTTGAAGTAGGTAAGGTATTTGATACTGAAAGAAATATTGTAAGCTATGAGCATCTTGGTATTGCAAGACTTATTTACCAGCTTCCTACAACTCTTTGTGAAATGTTCTTGAAAGAGATTTTTAAAGTTGGTTCTATTGAAACTCTTGACCAGGAAACTTTATTTACAATTCAAAGATTTTTCGAGAACAATCTTAATGTTTCTGAAACATCAAGAAAATTGTTCGTTCACAGAAATACTCTTGTTTACAGACTTGAAAAAATTAAGAAGCTTACAGGACTTGATTTGCGCGAATTTGATGATGCTATTGTCTTTAAAGTTGCGCTTATGGTTAAAAAATATCTTGATGCAAACCCTGTTAAGTATTAATTTACATAGTACACAAAAAATATTCTTTTTTAGAATAAATTGTTAACAAAAAATAAAAAATAGCACATTTTTATTACAAGGGGTTACATTTTGTAATAAAATGTGCTATAATCATTTATGTTGTGTTTATTTGTAAGAGCACAGTGCTTATTTTGTGGTTTTTCCACACATATTAAACGGAAATTGGGTGTTGAAATTTGATAGAATTCAGAAATGTTTCTAAGGTGTACGAGGATACACAAACAAAAGCACTTTCTGACCTTAATATTAAAATTGATAATGGCGAATTTGTTTTTGTTGTAGGTGCATCTGGTGCAGGTAAAAGTACATTTTTAAAATTAATGATGCGTGAAGAGGTGCCAACCTCCGGCTCTGTTCAAATCAATGGCTACGAGCTTAACAATTTAAGAAAAAGAGAGATTCCTTATTTCAGAAGAACTCTCGGTATTGTTTTTCAGGACTTCCGTCTTATTCCTACAATGAATGTTTATGATAACATTGCTTACGCTATGAGAGTTATAGGTTCAAGGGAGACAGAAATCCGTAAAAGAGTACCATATCTTTTAGGTCTTGTTGGTCTTAATTCAAAGGCTCGTTCATTCCCAAATCAGCTTTCTGGTGGTGAGCAACAGCGTGTTGCGCTCGCTCGTGCCTTAGCTAATAATGCAAGTATGATTATTGCCGATGAGCCGACTGGTAATATTGACCCAAGAATGTCTTATGACATTGTTAATCTTCTTAATCATATTAACTCAGACGGTACAACTGTTATTATGGTTACTCACGACTATCATCTTGTAAAAACTTTTAACCACAGAGTTATAACTATAAAAAACGGTAAGGTTGCTTCTGATTATCCTGATGCTTCTCACATTGATGTTGAGCCGTATCGTTTTGACACACCTGAGGATGAGGTTGGAACATACTATTCTGATGATACAACAGTAGATTTTGATTATCTTATGAAAACATACGGTGTTGAGACCGTTGAAACCGGTAGTGATAATCCTTTTGTTGATATTCCTACTGAGCCAAAAAATTTCCATCCGACTGACTCTTATTCTGTATTCGGAGAGGAGGATGCTCAGTGAAAGGTATCAGATTAGGTTACTTGACAAGAGAGGGCTTTAAAAATATCTGGGTTAATCGCTTTCTCTCTATTGCTACAATTTTAGTTTTGGTTGCTTGTCTTATAATTGTTGGTACAGGCTCTCTTATATTCCTTAACATAAACTCTCTCCTCGATTTGATTGAGGGACAGAATGTTGTTATGGTTTATGTGCAGGATGAAGCGACAGAATATGAAACAGAATCGTTAGGGCTTCAGCTGGAGGGCATGAGCAACATAAGAAATGTTGAGTTTGTTCCTCGTGAAGTTGCTTTTGAAAATCAAAAGGAGCAATTTGGTGAAAATGCAGCACTTTTAGATGGGCTTTCACCTGAAATTCTTCCTGATGCATATAAGGTTACAGTTGACGACCTTTCAATGTTTGACAGCACAGTTGATAAAATTGAAAATTTAGAATCTGTTTTACAGGTTCGTGAAAACAGCGACCTCGCAAGTAAGGTTGAAACAATAAGAAATGCCGTATCTTATATCAGTTTAGGTATTGTTGCAATTCTCTTCTTTGTTTCAATGTTCATTGTTTCAAATACAATCAGAATCACAATTTATAACAGAAGACTCGAAATAAGCATTATGAAGGCTGTTGGTGCTACTAATTCGTTTATTCGTTGGCCATTCCTTGTTGAAGGTATGCTTTTAGGTATTATTTCGGCAGTTATTTCGCTTGGCCTTGAATATTTAGTTTATTCAATAGCTCTTATCTGGTTCTCTGATATTATGGCAATTCTCGGTGGTTCACCTGTTGAATTCCTTGATTATATCTGGTTCTTCCTGGCTGTATTTGGATTTATAGGTGTAGTAATCGGTACAACCGGTAGCCTTATTTCACTTAATAAATATTTAAAGGAGCATAATAATGTTGTTGAAAATGACTAAAAGAAAGAGCAATAAAGTTATTTCATTAATAATTGCCATTGTTCTTGCATTCTCGTCAATTTCATTGTCTGTTTATGCGGTTACTGACTCTGAAAAAGCAGAATATAATAAGAAAATTGAAGAAATCCGTGAGCAAATTGCGGAAAATAAAAAGAAAATTCAAGCACTTCGTGATGAAGCTGCTACTTATGATGATGAGATTGGTGGCTATCAGGATAAAATTGATGCGCTTCAATCACAAATTGACCTCTATAACCAGGAAATTGCTTTGATTGATGCTGATATCAAGGGTGTAGAGGATGAAATTACAGCTATCAAAAACGAAATCGAAGCACTTAACAAACAGGTTGAAAAACTCGATTTACAGGTAATTGAAATCCAACAAGATATTGCGGACACTTACACTATCTTAGGTGAGAGAATTCGTGCAAGCTATATGTCCGGCTCTAATTCTTCATTAGAATATCTACTTACTTCTGATGATTTCCAATATCAGTCTTATCTCGAAAGAATTGAACTTCTCGAAAGAATTTCAGAGCACGATAATTCGGTTATTGAAGATTTGGAAAGTGATATAGTCAGACTTCAGGCAAAGGTTGAAGAAATTGAAGCAACTAAGCTTGAAAAGAATGAGAAAATTGAAGATTTAGATATTAAGGTTCTTGACCTTGAAGCAAAGAAGCAAGAGCAGGTTGAGGCTCGTCAGGTTATTCAGGATGCAGAAGATGAGATTCAGGCTGACTTAGATAAGGTAATGAGCGTTGTAAATAAGCTTAATGCTTCAAGTAAAGAATACGAAAAAGCAATTGAACGCGGTGAATCTGCAATTCTTGAGTATGAACACAAGCTTTCTGGTGAAAACAGTAGTTTTGGTAGTGGTACAACAGGTAATATGATTTGGCCTCTTCCTTACAGCAACACTTGTGTTACTTCATCTTATAAGATGAGAACATTAAACGGTGTTACTAAGCAACATAATGGTATTGATATATGCCGTGATGGCGTTGCTTCTTATGGCTCATCTATTGTTGCTGTTAAAGCAGGTAGAGTAACAACTGCTTATCATAGCGGTTACAATGGCGGATTTGGTCTTTATGTTGTTGTTGACCACGGCGAAGGCGTTAAAACCTATTATGCACATATGTCACGCGTTACTGTTAATGTTGGTGATTATGTAACACAAGGTACAAAGCTCGGTGAAGTAGGAAACACAGGTTACTCTTTTGGTGCTCACTTGCATTTTGGTCTTATGATAAATGGTAGTTGGGTTAATCCTATGAATTATCTTTCAAAACCTGCAAGACTTCCTATTTATGGTTAAGTTGATTTAATATTTTGCTCCTCTTTTTCATATATTTTGAAAAAGGGGAGTTTTTATGATTATTTTAAAACTGAATGAAGAAACACCTGTATCTAAAAAAGAGTCAAAGAGAAAATCGAAAAAACGCAAAGAACAGCTTTTTGATTATTCTCGTTCAGGTATTGTTATTAACAATAAACCACATTTTGTGATTTCTGTTTCACAAAATACACTTGAAGATTTTGAGTTTCAAAAGCTCTTAAGTAAATATAAAGGCTCAATAGTCGCTTCACAGAATTTAGAAAACGAGCCAATACTCAACGAATTGCTGTTCGATTCAAAACCATTTAAGAAAAAAGCACTTTTTGAGAGCTTTAAATCAACGGTATTCAGTAAGGCTTATATAAATTATCGGGTTTTAATCTGTGATTTTAATTTTTATTTAAGGTCAGAAATACCTGGCATTTTACCATTTGTTAAGAGTGTCACAATAGCAACTGAAAATGTGGAGGCTTCAGAAGTGTGGAAAACAGAATGCTTTCTTGAGTATGGTGTGAAACCTGATATTGTTCACAAGGATAGAATCAGATATGACGCTTTTGATGTTGTGGCTGATTTTGAGACAATTGATGATAATAAGCTACAGGTAAATGTTTTGGGGGAAGAAGTTACTTTTTATCCGAGCTTCAAGTATTTAGAAATACCGGATGAATTGAAAATTTTAGAGAATTTTGAACTTAGCAATACTACAATCTGTGCTGCTTTTAAAAATTTTTGATTTTACATAGGTGTTATTATTGACAAAAAATATCAATGTGTTAAAATTATAGAAAAAACAAAGGAACTAAAAAATGTTGTTTAAAAAGAAGAAAAAAACTGAAAATAACGGCTATTCATTTAAACCAAGAGATTATGACAGAGATGAGCGTATAGCACTTCAGAAAATTGTTTCGGGCACACCGGTAACAAGAAAGCTTTTACCTCAGGAAAAGCTTGTAAAGCTCACTTATAATTATGTTGCAAGAAATATCAGAATTGGTTCAACGGCTGCGCAGAATGTTAACACTACTAAATTTCCACAAGTGTTTTTTAAGTCATTAAACGATTTGATTGTTACAACAGAAAATCTTGTTAAAATTGAGCCGTATTGGCGTTTTGATGGTAGAAAACCTACCGAACAGCTTGAAGATTTGAAAACCCGTAAGGATGTAATAATTAAAGGATTTTTAAATGAAACATTCAAAGAATTAGTTGTGGATATGGATAAAAAATCCTCACCAGCACAAAAACAAAAAATGTTTGATGATTACCAACAATCATTGCTCAATAATAAAGAAATTTTAGGCGACGAAAATTTTGAGTTTTTTAAGAAACTCTGTTTTGAACACTTAAATGTTGTAAATGATGAAGAAAAGAGTGAATAAAATTCACTCTTTTTTGTTTTCTTTTTGCTCTGTAAAAATTTATTTGGCAAGGTGTACAAATTTCGGGTGTTAATATTCTATTTTTCGTCATCTGTTTTCTTTAGTATTCTATTGACTTTGAAGAGTTAAAATGTTAAAATTTAAACATAGATTTTCTTGAAAAATTATGTCTGATTGTTACTGACGGAAAGGGGAAGCTAAAAACTCCCGAGTGGAGCACCACACGGAACTTTCAGGCTACATTGCCGACCGTCTGGGCACACTTGTTTTCTGAACGAGTGCGCCTTTTTGTTTTTTAGAAAATAATTCTTTGAAAGGATGTTTATATTATGAAAAAAGTTGCTATTATTATGGGTAGTGACAGCGACCTTCCAATTGCGGAAAAAGCAATTAACACATTAAAGGAATTTAACGCTCCTTTTGAGGTTCATGTGTTTTCTGCACACAGAACACCTGTAGAAGCAAAGGACTTCAGCGAAAACGCTAAAAAGAATGGTTTTGGTGCTATTATTGCTATTGCAGGTATGGCAGCACACCTTGCTGGTGCAATTGCTGCAAATACTACTTTACCTGTAATTGGTATCCCTGTTAAATCTGCTAACTTAGGTGGTATGGAAGCTTTACTTTCAACTGTTCAGATGCCTTCGGGTATTCCGGTAGCAACTGTTGCTATTGATGGTGGTGTTAACGCTGCTCTTTTAGCACTTGAAATTTTAGCGGTAAGTGATGACGATTTAGCTGAAAAGCTTATTGAAAAAAGAAAGAATGATACAGCTAAAGTTTTAGAGAAAAACAAAGCGATTGAAGAAAAATTCAATAACTAAACGGAGGAAATAAAATGGGTGGCTTTTTTGGCGTTGTATCAGAAAACGACGCAGTACTCGATGTCTTTTTCGGAACTGACTACCATTCACATTTAGGCACACGCCGTGCTGGTATGGCAGCAGTGAATTCTGAAATTGGGCTTCAGAGAAAAATTCATAAAATTGAAAATTCACCATTCAGAACAAAGTTTGAAAATATTTTAAATGATATGAGTGGTAATGCTTCGATTGGATGTATCAGTGATTCGGACCCTCAACCACTTGTTATTTGTTCTAAATTAGGTAACTATGCAATTTGTATGGTTGGTGTTATAAATAATAGTGACGCTCTTGTAAAAGAGTATTTTTCATCTAGTGGTGGTCATTTCAGCGGGATGACAGGCGGTAAGATTAACTCCTGTGAATTAGTCGCTGCAATGATAAATCAAAAAAATAGTTTCTGCGAGGGTATTAAATTCGCACAAGATGTAATCGAAGGGTCAGCTTCAATTCTTATTCTTACAGAGTCAGGCAAATTGATTGCTGCGAGAGATAAAGTGGGCAGAATTCCTGTTGTTCTTGGTAAGCGTGACGATGGCTTTTGCGTATCTTTTGAAGATTTTGCATTTAAAAAACTCGCCTATGAATATTACAGAGAGTTAGGTCCCGGAGAAATTGTTGAAATAACAAGCAAAGCAGTTAATGTTTTGTCTGAGCCAAGAGAAAAAATGAAAATCTGTGCATTTCTCTGGTCATATTACGGTTATTCAACATCTTGCTATGAAGGCAAAAATGTTGAAGCTATGAGATATGAAAATGGTAAAATTATTGCACAGGCAGATAAAGAAAAAGGTGTAGCTCAGGATATAGATTATGTCGGTGGCGTTCCTGATTCAGGCACTCCTCACGCTATTGGTTATGCAAATGAAAGTGCTATTCCTTTCGCGAGACCGTTTATTAAATACACTCCAACATGGCCAAGAAGCTTTATGCCATCTAACCAGAGAGAGCGTAATATGGTAGCAAAGATGAAGCAGATTCCGGTTCACGAGCTTATTCAGGACAAAAAGCTTCTCTTTGTTGATGATAGTATTGTAAGAGGAACTCAGCTTCGTGAAACTGTTGAATTCCTTTACGAGAATGGTGCAAAAGAAGTTCATATGCGCTCAGCTTGTCCGCCAATTATGTATGGCTGTAAATATCTTAACTTCTCAAGAGCAAATTCAGATATGGAGCTTATTACAAGAAGCACTATTTATGAGCTTGAGGGTGAAGAAGGCTTCAAGCATTTAGAAGAATACAGTGACGCTTCAACAGAACGCGGTGCAAAAATGAGAAAAGCAATTTGCGAAAAGCTTCACTTTGCTTCTCTTGAATTCCAGTCATTAGACGGAATTGTTAAAGCAATTGGTCTTCCGGCAGACAGAGTGTGTACTTACTGCTGGAGCGGTAAAGAAGATTAAATAAAATTACTTTGAAGGAGAAAGAAATTATGAATAATTCAAAATCAGAAAGCTACGCAGCAGCAGGTGTTGATATTACTGCGGGTTATAAAGCAGTTGAGCTTATGAAAAAATATGTTGCAAGAACAGTAACTGAGGGTGTTTGCTCAGATGTTGGTGGTTTCGGTGGTCTTTTTGAACTTCCTGAAGGTCTCAAAAAACCTGTTCTTGTCAGTGGTACTGACGGTGTTGGTACAAAGCTTAAATTAGCATTTATTATGGACAAGCACGATACAGTTGGCATTGACTGTGTTGCTATGTGTGTAAACGATGTTATCTGCTCAGGTGCAAAGCCTTTATTCTTCCTTGATTATATCGCTTGCGGTAAAAATGTTCCTGAAAGAATTGCCGATATTGTTAAAGGTGTTGCAGAGGGTTGTGTTCAATCAGGCTCAGCTCTTATCGGTGGTGAAACTGCTGAAATGCCTGGCTTCTACCCAGTTGATGAATATGACCTTGCAGGTTTCTCAGTAGGTGTAGTTGATAAAGAAAACATTCTTAACAACAAAGAAATGAAAGAAGGCGACATTATTATCGCTCTTCCATCAAGCGGTGTTCACTCAAACGGCTTCTCACTTGTAAGAAAAGTATTTGATGTTGAAAACGCTGATATCAAAACGCCACTCGAAAGACTTGGTGGCAAATCAATTGGTGAAACACTTCTTACACCAACAAAGATTTATGTTAAACCAATCCTTGCACTTTTAGAAGAAATCAGAGTTAAGGGTATTTCTCACATCACAGGTGGTGGCTTCTATGAGAATATTCCAAGAAGTATTCCTGATGGTCTTGGTGCTAAGGTTAATAAGAGTGCAGTTAAGGTTCTTCCGATTTTCACTCTTCTTCAGGAAACAGGCAATATCCCTGAAAGAGATATGTTCAACACATTCAATATGGGTGTTGGTATGAGCGTTGTTGTTAGCAAAGAGGATGCTGATAAAGCACTGGAAATTCTTAAAGCTAACGGTGAAGATGCTTATATTATCGGTGAAATCATTAAATCAGACGATAAAATTATTATCGTTGACTAATTGAGGTTACTATGGGTAAAAAGAATATTGTTGTTCTTGTTTCAGGTGGTGGCACAAATTTACAGGCACTTATTGATGCCGGTAAACGCGGTGAATTAGGTAATGGTGAAATTACTTGTGTTATTTCTTCTAAAGAAGGTGCATACGCACTCACAAGAGCAGAAGAAAATAACATTAAAACAAGAACTCTTATAAGAAAAGATTATTCCAGCATTGAATCGTACAGTAAGGCAATGAGAGATGTGCTTTTAGAAGAAAAAGCAGACTTAATTGTTTACGCCGGTTTTATGACAATTCTTGATGAAAATGTTTGTGATGCATTTCCTGATAAAATGATAAATGTTCACCCTGCATTGATTCCGTCTTTTTGTGGCAAAGGCTTTTACGGACTTCATGTTCACGAAGAAGCATTGAAAAAAGGTGTTAAGGTTTCGGGTGCAACTGTTCATTTTGTCACTGCTGAATGTGATGCAGGTCCTATAATTCTTCAAAAGGCGGTTGAAGTATCAGAAAATGATACTCCTGAAACCTTGCAAAAGAGAATTATGGAACAGGCTGAATGGAAAATACTTCCCCAGGCTGTTAAGCTTTTCTGTGATGATAAAATCACAGTAGAAAATGGCAAAACAAAAATTGCAGAATGATAAAAAATAACTGAAAGGGAATAGATAATATGGAAATTAAAACAATTGTTGATGAACTTAATTCTTTAGCTTATCACGGCAGAGGAATTATGATTGGAAAAAGTGCTGACGGCAAAAAGGCTGTTACTGCATATTTCATTATGGGCAGAAGCGAAAACAGTCGTAACAGAGTATTTATTGAAGACGGCGAGGGTATAAGAACTCAGGCTTTTGATGAATCTAAAATGACAGACCCACACCTTATTATCTATGCACCTGTTCGTGTTTTAGGTAATAAGACTATTGTTACAAACGGTGACCAGACAGATACAATTTACGAGCTTATGGATAAGCAAATGACATTTGAACAGTCACTTCGTACCCGTGAATTTGAAGACGATGCGCCAAACTTCACACCTCGTATTTCAGGTATCATTCACAACGAAAATGGTGATATGAACTATGCAATGTCAATTTTAAAATCAGCAGATGGTGATGGCTCATCTTGTCAGCGTTACACTTATGCTTATTCAAATCCACTTCCTGGCAAAGCAAAGTTTATTCATACATATAAATGTGACGGTAACCCACTTCCAAGCTTTGAGGGTGAGCCAAAAACACTTACTTTACCGGATGTTTCAATCGATGAATTAACAGATTTAATCTGGACTAACTTAAATGAAGACAACAAGGTTTCACTTTTTGTAAGATACATTGATTTAGAAACAGGTAAATATGATTCAAGAATCGTAAACAAAAATAAATAAGGAGATTTTAAGATGAAAGAATTTGAACTTAAATACGGTTGTAACCCAAACCAGAAACCATCAAAGATTTATATGGAAGACGGCTCAGAGCTTCCTATAGAAATTCTTAACGGCAGACCAGGTTATATTAACTTTCTTGATGCTTTTAACAGTTGGCAGTTAGTTAAAGAATTAAAAACAATTTTAGGACTTCCTGCTGCTGCATCTTTCAAACATGTTAGTCCGACTTCTGCTGCAGTTGGTACTGTACTTTCTGATAAACTCAAAAAAGCTTGCTTTGTTGATGATATAGAAGGACTTGACGCTTCTCCACTTGCTTGTGCTTACGCAAGAGCAAGAGGTACTGACAGAATGTGCTCATTCGGTGACTGGGTAGCACTTTCAGATGTTTGTGATAAAACAACTGCAGAGCTTATCAAAAGAGAGGTTTCTGATGGTGTTATTGCTCCTGGTTATGATGATGATGCTCTTGAAATTCTCAAATCAAAGAGAAAGGGTACATATAACATTGTAAAAATTGACCCTGATTTTGTTCCGCAAGAAAAGGAAACAAAACAAGTTTTCGGTATCACTTTCGAACAAGGCAGAAATAATTTCAAAATTGACGAAGAGCTTCTCCAGAATATTGTTACAAAAAATAAAGAGTTACCAGAGTCAGCAAAACGCGATTTAATAATTGCTCTTATAACTCTTAAATATACACAATCAAACTCAGTTTGCTATGCAGTTGATGGTCAGGCAATTGGTGTTGGTGCAGGTCAGCAGTCAAGAATTCACTGCACACGCCTTGCAGGTACAAAGGCTGATACATGGCAGCTTCGTCAACACGAAAAAGTGCTTAACCTTCCTTTCAAGGCAGAGCTTGGCAGAGCTGACAGAGATAATGTTATTGACGGTTATATCAATAAGAATGAAGAAGATGTTTGTGCAGATGGTATCTGGCAGAAATATTTCACAGAACAACCAGCACCACTTACACAAGCTGAAATGGATGCTTACCTTTCAACAATTACAGGTGTTGCACTTGGTTCAGATGCATTCTTCCCATTCAGTGATAATATTGAACGCGCTAAAAAGAGCGGTGTTTCATATATCGCAGAGCCAGGTGGCTCAATCCGTGACGATTTAGTTATTGAATGTGCTGATAAGTACAATATGGCTATGAGCTTCACAGGAATGAGATTATTCCATCACTAATATTCATTGTCGGAGGAAATTATGAAAGTAATGGTTGTAGGCGGCGGTGGCCGTGAACATGCAATTATCAAAAAGTTAAAAGAAAATAAAGATATTACTAAAATCTATGCACTTCCTGGCAATGGTGGTATGGCAGATGATGCTGAATGCGTGAACATCGGTGCAAAAGATATTTCTGCTATAGTTGATTTTGCGGTGAATGAAAAAATTGATTACGCAGTTGTAGCACCGGATGACCCACTTGTTTTAGGTGCAGTTGATGAATTAGAAGCAAAGGGAATTCCTTGCTTTGGTCCTGCAAAAAATGCGGCAATTATTGAGGGTAGTAAGGTTTTCTCAAAGAACTTTATGAAAAAATATAACATCCCAACTGCTCAATACGAAGTTTTTTCAGATATGGAAAGTGCTTTAAAGTATCTTGAAACTGCACCAATTCCAACTGTTATTAAAGCGGATGGCTTGGCTCTCGGTAAGGGTGTAATTATTGCATTCACTCTTGAGGAAGCGAAAAACGCAGTTAAAGAAATTATGGAAGACAAGGTCTTTGGTGCAAGTGGTAACAACATTGTTATTGAAGAGTTTTTAGAGGGTCCTGAGGTTTCTGTTCTTTCTTTCACAGACGGTGAAACAGTTGTTCCAATGATTTCTTCAATGGACCACAAAAGAGCACTTGATGGCGATAAGGGTCTTAATACAGGCGGTATGGGCACAGTTGCTCCAAACCCTTATTATACAGAAGATGTAGCAAAAGCTTGTATGGAAACAATCTTTTTACCTACAATCAAGGGTATGAAAGAAGAGGGCAGAACATTTAAAGGTTGCCTTTATTTCGGTCTTATGATTACCAAAAATGGTCCTAAAGTTATTGAATATAACTGTCGTTTCGGTGACCCTGAAACACAAGTCGTTTTACCTTTACTTGAAAGCGATTTATTCACAATTATGAAAGCAACTACAAATGGTACTCTTAAAGATACTGAGGTTAAATTCAGCAAAAAAAGTGCCGCTTGTGTTGTTATGGCTTCAAATGGCTATCCACAAAAGTATGAAACAGGTAAAGAACTTTCTATTTCCGACGATATTAAAAATAATGTGTATGTTGCAGGTGCAAAGCTCGACAATGATACACTCCTTACTGCAGGTGGCAGAGTTTTGGGTGTTACTGCAGTTGCAGATGATTTGAAATCTGCGCTTTCATTAGCTTATGAAAGAGTAAATAAAGTTAATTTCTCAAATGCTTTTTACAGAAAAGATATCGGTAAAAGAGCATTAGATATTTTGGAGGGCTAATAAATGGTTTATCGCGTTTATGTTGAGAAGAAGCAAGGTCTTGAAGCAGAAGCTAAATCTTTAAGATATGATATTCGCCATCTTCTCGGTATTAAATCTTTAGAAGATGTTCGCATTGTAAATCGTTATGATGTAGAAAATATTGAAAAAGATTTATTCCAATATGCAGTAAAAACTGTTTTTTCTGAGCCACAGCTTGATAATGTAAGTGATGAATTAAGCTTTGGTGATGCAACAGTTTTTGCAGTTGAATTTTTACCTGGTCAGTTCGACCAAAGAGCAGACTCAGCTGCACAATGTATTCAGATTATTTCACAGAAAGAAAGACCACTCGTTAAAACTGCAAAGGTTTACGCTCTTTATGGTGCTCTTTCTGAAGATGATATTTTAAGAATTAAAAAGCATCTTATTAACCCTGTTGAAGCACAAGAGGCTTCACTTGAGAAATATGATACACTTAAAATGAATTACAGCATTCCTGAAACAGTTGAAACACTTACAGGCTTTATTTCAATGAATGAAGATGAGCTTGCAAAGTTTGTTAAAGAATATGGTCTTGCAATGGATAACGATGACCTTATGTTCTGTCGTGATTACTTCCGCAAGGAGGACCGCGACCCAACCTTAACTGAAATCAGAATGATTGACACATACTGGTCTGACCACTGCCGTCACACAACATTCTTAACAACTATTGACAATGTTAAGTTTGAAGATGCTTTAATTGAAAAAGCATATAATGACTATATTAACAATAGAAAAGAATTAGGCAGAACAAAGCCGGTAAATCTTATGGATATTGCAACTCTTGCTGTAAGAGTTCTCAAAAAAGAGGGTAAACTCGACAAATTAGATGAATCAGAAGAAATCAATGCTTGTACAGTAAAAATCGAAGTAGAAGCAGATGGCAAAAAAGAGCCTTGGTTACTTCTCTTTAAGAATGAAACACACAATCACCCAACAGAAATTGAGCCATTCGGTGGTGCTGCAACTTGTATTGGTGGTGCAATCCGTGACCCACTTTCAGGTCGTTCTTATGTTTACGGTGCAATGCGTGTTACAGGTGCGGGTGACCCACTCAAGAAAGTAAGCGAAACAATGGAAGGTAAGCTTCCACAAAGAAAAATTGTTACTACTGCTGCATCAGGTTATTCTTCTTATGGTAACCAGATTGGTCTTGCAACAGGTATTGTTGATGAAATTTACCACGAGGGCTACACTGCAAAGAGAATGGAAATCGGTGCAGTTATTGCGGCTGCTCCACAAGAAAATGTTCGTAGAGAATGCCCAGCACCTGAAGATGTAGTTATTCTTTTAGGTGGCAGAACCGGTAGAGATGGTTGCGGTGGTGCAACTGGATCTTCAAAATCACACACATTACAATCTCTTGAAAGCTGTGGCGCAGAAGTTCAGAAAGGTAATGCTCCTGAAGAAAGAAAGCTTCAGAGACTTTTCCGTAATAAAGAAGCTTGTCAGATGATTAAGCGTTGTAACGACTTCGGTGCAGGTGGTGTTTCTGTTGCTATCGGTGAGCTTGCAGATGGTCTTAAAATCAATCTTAATGCAGTTCCAAAGAAATATGAGGGTCTTGATGGTACAGAGCTTGCAATCAGTGAATCTCAGGAGAGAATGGCTGTTGTTGTTGAGCCAAAGGATGTAAAGAGATTCTTAGAGCTTGCTGAAAGCGAAAACCTTGAAGCAACTGTTGTTGCAGAGGTTCAGGCAGAAAAAAGACTTGTTATGGAATGGAACGGTGCAAAAATTGTTGACATCAGCCGTGAATTCCTTAACTCAAATGGTGCACAGAAGCACATTGATATTATCGTTGAAAAAGGTCAGGATTTCAGTAAAGAAGTTAAAGGCTCTTTCGCTGACAATATGAAAGAATTAGCTTCTGACCTTAACATTTGCTCAAAGCGTGGTCTTTCTGAAAGATTTGACTCAACAATCGGTGCAGGTACAGTTCTTATGCCATTTGGTGGTAAATATCAAAGAACACCAATTCAGGCAATGGTACAAAAAATTTCTATGGAGAAAAAGCACACAGATAACTGCTCATTTATGTCATGGGGTTATAACCCATTCATCACAGAAAAAAGCCCATATCACGGTGCTTATTTAGCAGTTGTTGAATCTGTTTCAAAGCTTATTGCAACAGGTGCTCCATTTAAAGATGTTTATTTAACATTCCAGGAATATTTCCCAAGACCAAACAAAGATGGTAAGCGTTGGGGACAACCTTTAAGCGCACTTTTAGGTGCTTATAAAGCTCAGCTCGATTTAGGCATCGGCTCAATCGGTGGTAAAGACTCAATGAGTGGTTCATTTGAAAAAATTGATGTTCCACCAACACTCGTTTCATTTGCTGTTACTACTGATAAAACAGAAAATGTTATTTCACCTGAATTCAAGAAAGCAAATAGCAAGGTTGTAATTCTCACACCTGATTATGATGAAAATGGACTTCCTGTTACTGCATCTTTAGTTGATACATTCAATAAGGTTAGTGCATTAGCAAGAGAAAAGAAAGTTCTTTCAGCTTACACACCAACATTAGGTGGTGTTGCAGAAGCAGTTCTTAAAATGTGCTTAGGTAACAAGTTAGGCTTCACTTTCTCAAGCGATGTAACATTAAATGATGTATTCAGCTATTCTTACGGCTCATTCATTCTTGAGGTTACTGACGATGTAACAGATGGTAAAGTTTTAGGTACTACAACAGATAAATGCGGTATTACTTTAGGTGAAGAATCAGTTTGCCTTTGTGAGCTTGAAAAAGCCTACGAAGAAAAACTCGAAAGTGTTTATTCTTGTAACATTGCTCACGAAGAAAAAGAAATCAAGAATTTTGAATATAGCGTAAGTGAACACAAATCTGCTGCAATTAAGGTTGCAAGTCCTAAGGTTGTTATTCCTGTATTCCCAGGCACAAACTGCGAATTTGACAGTGCAAAGGCTATGGAAGACGCAGGTGCAAAGGCAGAAATTATTGTTATTAACAACTTAACTGCTGATGGAATTTCAAGAAGTGTTGAGAAATTCGCAAAGGCTGTTAACGAGAGTCAGATGATTTTCGTTCCCGGTGGTTTCTCAGGTGGTGACGAACCGGATGGTTCCGGTAAATTCATTACTGCATTCTTCAGAAATGACGCAGTAAAAGAAGCAGTTACCAATCTCCTCGATAATAAAGACGGTCTTATGTGCGGTATCTGTAACGGCTTCCAGGCACTTATTAAATTAGGTCTTGTACCTTACGGTAAAATTATTGATACAGACGAAAATTGTCCTACTCTTACTTATAACACAATTTCTCGCCACCAATCAAAGATTGTAAGAACAAGAATTTCTTCTAATAAGTCACCTTGGCTCTCACTTATGAATGTTGGTGATATTGTAAATGTTCCAATTTCTCACGGTGAAGGTCGTTTCTATGCAAGTGATGATTTAATCAAGAAGCTTGCAGAAAATGGTCAAATTGCAACTCAATATGTTGATTTGAGAGGCAACGCTACTTCAGATGTTCAGTTCAACCCTAACGACTCAGCATTTGCTATTGAAGGTATTACTTCACCAGATGGTAGAGTATTCGGTAAAATGGGTCACTCAGAAAGAATCGGCAGTGGTCTTTATAAGAATGTTGATGGTGATTATAACATCAGAATGTTTGAATCAGCAGTTAAATATTTTAAATAAGATTTAATTACTTTGGTAATCCGTATTGCATAAAATACGGATTACTGAATTAAGAAAGGTGAGAGTTAAAATGGCATATCTTTCAGATATTGAAATTGCACAAAGCTGTAAAATGAAACCAATCGGTGAAATCGCAGAAAAAATAGGTATTACAGATGATTATTTAGAGCCTTACGGCAAATATAAAGCAAAAATTGACCTTTCATATTTAAAGAATAATAAAAAAGAGGGCAAGCTCATTCTTGTTACTGCAATTACACCAACACCGGCAGGTGAGGGTAAAACAACCACTACAATCGGTCTTGCAGACGGAATGAACAGATTAGGATACAAAACCTGCGTTGCTTTAAGAGAGCCTTCTTTAGGTCCTGTTTTCGGTATTAAAGGCGGTGCAGCAGGTGGTGGTTACGCACAGGTTGTTCCAATGGAAGACATTAACTTGCACTTTACAGGTGACTTCCACGCTATTGGTGCTGCAAATAACCTTTTAGCCGCAATGCTTGACAATCACATTCAACAAGGTAATTCACTTAATATTGATGTTAAAAGAATCACCTGGAAGCGTTGCGTTGATATGAACGACAGACAGCTCCGTAATATTGTAAACGGTCTTGGTGGCAGAATGAACGGTGTACCAAGAGAAGATGGCTTTGATATTACAGTTGCAAGTGAAATTATGGCTATTTTCTGCCTTTCTACTTCAATTACAGACCTTAAAGAGCGTCTTTCAAGAATCGTTGTTGCTTATAACTATAACGATGAGCCTGTTACCTGCGGTGACTTAAACGCTCAGGGCGCTATGACTGCATTACTTTTAGATGCTTTAAAGCCAAACCTTGTTCAGACTCTTGAGGGTACACCTGCATTCGTTCACGGTGGTCCTTTCGCAAATATCGCTCACGGCTGTAACACAGTTCTTGCAACAAAGCTTGCAATGGGTGCTGCTGATTATGCTATTACAGAAGCAGGCTTCGGTGCTGATTTAGGTGCTGAAAAATTCCTTGATATTAAATGTAGAGCAGCAGGATTAAAGCCATCTGCAGTTGTAGTTGTTGCAACAGTTCGTGCTCTTAAAATGCACGGTGGTCTTAAAAAGGACGAATTAGGCAACGAAGATTTAGTAGCACTTGAAAAAGGTATTCCAAATCTTCTTCGTCATGTTTCAAATATCAAGAATGTTTATAAGCTTCCTTGTGTTGTTGCTGTTAACCGCTTCCCGACAGATACAGATAACGAAATTGAATTCATCATTAAAAAATGTAAAGAATTAGGCGTTAATACTGTACTTTCAACTGTTTGGGCAGACGGTGGCGCTGGTGGCGAAGAAATGGCTAAAGAAGTTGTAAGACTTTGTAACGAAGAAGATAATTCTGAGTTTACATATTCTTATGACCTTGATGCAAAAATTGAAGACAAAATTGAAGCAATCGTTAAAAAAGTTTATGGTGGCGACGGTGTTGACTTCACACCAAATGCACAAAAACAGCTCGTGGCACTTTATAAAAACGGCTTCGACAAGCTTCCTGTTTGTGTTGCTAAAACACAATATAGCTTCTCAGACGATGCAACAAAATTAGGTGCTCCTGAAAACTTCAGAGTAACAGTTAAAAATGTTAAGGTTTCAGCAGGTGCAGGCTTTATTGTAGTTCTCACAGGCGAAATTATGACAATGCCGGGTCTTCCAAAGGTTCCATCAGCAGAAAAAATTGATGTAAGTGAAGACGGAAAGATTGTAGGACTCTTCTGATTAAATGCAGAATGCAGGGTGCTATTTTGAATTGAAAATTGAAAATGGAAAATTGAAAATTGTGGGACCTGCGGTCGGCAATTATAATAGTTATCTATAAAAATAAGAAATTCTATCATTTGAAGTTTGATATAAACTAAAAATGATAGAATTTTTATATTTAAATTTTAATATTTGTAATTAGTATAAATGAAAAAGTCAGTTTACCATTATAACTAATTATTATAATTACGGCGTAGCCCCGAAATTTTCAATTTTCAACTTTCAATTTTCAATTATAATTGCCGACCGCAGGTCCCACAATTCAGCACTCAGCATTCAGCACTTTAAAAAGGCGTAGCCCCGAAATTTTCAATTTTTAATTAAAAATGTAAACCCTTGTTTCATAAGGCTTTGTTTTGAAGCCGTTACCAGTTGTAGCAGGGTAGTTGTAGTTTGAAAGAGCTAACTCACCTTTGGTAAGGTCAAAGCCTTCAGGTGCTTTGAATGCAACTTCTTTTTCAGTGAAAGAGTTAATAACGAGCAATTTTGTTCCGTCAAGCTCTCTTTCGTAAACAAAGAGGTCTTTACTGTTCTCATAATATTGCTTGAAAGAGCCGTAAATAGCAACCTCGTTTTCTTTTCTGAATTTTAAAAGTTTTCTGTAATAGTTAAGAATACTGTCAGGGTCTTTTTCTGACGCTGCAACATTAATTTCTTTGTAGTTAGGGTTAAGATTAAACCAAGGCTCAACAGTTGAGAAACCTGCGTATTCGCTGTCGTCCCATTGAACAGGTGTTCTTGAGTTTTCACGAGAACCTGCATTTGCCATTTTAATAAATTTTTCGCCCTTAATGCCAAGCTTGTTAAACATTTTCTGGTTGTTAAAGGTAATCATATCTTTAAATTCATCAATTGAGTGAAGCTCGATATTTGTCATACCGATTTCCTGACCCTGATAAATAAATGGTGTACCTTTTTGTAAGTAACACATAGTTGCAAGCATTTTAGCACTTTCAACTCTGTATTTAAGGCTACCATAACGGTCAACAATTCGTGGGTGGTCGTGGTTTTCAAGGTAGAGTGTGTGCCAAGCCTTGCCGTTCATTGCGTCATACCATTTCTGATAGCATTTTTTCATCTTTTTAAGGCTGAAAGGAGTTTTAATCCAGTCAGTCATAAAGCAGTCTGCTTCAAGGTGGTCAAAGCTGAACATTGTTTTAAGCACCTGACCTTCGCCCTCGGTAACAAATCTGAGCGCTTTGTCTGTTGTGAGAAGAGGACCTTCACCAACTGTGAAGCAATCGTATTTTGAAAGAACATCGTCGTGGAATTCTTTAAGATATTCATAAAGATGCGGACCGCAGTTGTAATGCTCCATACCACAAGCAACAGGAATAGGGAAGCCGTTTGGAAGTCCTTCTTTCTTTGAGATGTATGTAATAACATCTTCACGGAAACCATCAACGCCCATATCGAGCCAGAATTTCATTATGTTTTTAACTTCTTCACGAACCTTAGGGTTATCCATATTTAAGTCTGGTTGACCTTTTGTGAAAACGTGGAGATAATATTCATCTACGCTTTCAACATACTCCCAGGCACCACCCTCAAATGTAGAAAGCCAGTTGTTTGGTGGTTTTTTACCATTTTTACCTTTACCTTTTCTCCAGATATAATAATCGTGATAAGGGTTATCAACACTCTTACAGCTTTCCTTAAACCATTTGTGTTCAGTTGAAGTGTGGTTAACAACAAGGTCCATAAACACTTTCATTCCGCGTTCATGGGCACCATTTAACACCTTTTTGAATGTTTCCATATCGCCGTATTCAGGGTTGATATCCATATAATCAGCAATATCATAACCATAGTCAGCATTTGGTGAGCAGAAAAGTGGTGAGAACCAGATAGCATCTATGCCAATGCTTTTGATATAATCAAGCTTTGAGTAGATACCCTCAAGGTCACCAATACCGTCACCATTGGAGTCCTTGAAGCTTCGTGGCCAGACTTGATAAACAACCATTTCTTTGTACCAGGCTTTTTGCATAAAAATACCTCACTTTATAATATGTTATCATTGATTTTAGCATAATTGTTTTGCTTTTACAATATTACAGTGAATATTTAGCATATTGTCGAAATATTTAATTCACAATTTGGTAAAAAAATACTATATACTTTTTACACTCTTTATAGTATAATGACAAAGTATATTTTATATTGAGCGTTTTCGCGAGGGATTTTATATGAAGAAAACAACAAAAATTATTGCTTCTGTTGCGGTAGCAGTTGTTCTTGTGGCAGCTATTGTAACAATAAGCCTTTTTAAAGATAGTGAATCTGGTACACCTACAACATCTTTTTCGGTGCCTTCAACTACACTTTTAGTACAACCTCAGCTTACCGAAACTGAAAGCTGGTTTGATTGGGATGCTTACATAAATTCTTTGAATTTATCGACTGAGTCTGAAAGCTCTACAATAAATCCATCTGACCCCACAGCACTCGTTCCTTCAACAGGTCCTAATGTAGTTATAAGCATTGTTTATCCTAGTGATTATGTTCCACAGACTTTACCGAACAGTACAACAACTACTACAGAGCCAACTACAAAAAAACCGGATGTTCAGATGGTTGATTACAAATATACTATAAAAGGTGACTCTGTAACTATCACAAGTTATTTTGGTAGTGATATGACACCTAATATTCCGGCACAAATAAACGGTTTACCTGTTTCAAAAATCGGCTATAATTGTTTTAAGGGTAGTCAGATTACAAGTGTTTATATACCGAGTACAGTTCATACAATTGATACCGCAGCTTTTAGTAGCTGTTTGAAGTTAAAAAATGTGTATTTTATGAGTGATAGCAGTAGTGTTGATATTGGTGACTCAGCATTCCAGAATTGTAAGGCACTGACAACAATCAAGCTTCCGCAAGAAACACTTTCTATTGGTGAAAATGCTTTTTCGGGTTGTTCTTCTCTTACAAAGCTTTCAATTCCTGAATCAGTTACTGCAATTGGTGGTAATGCCTTTTCAGGTACAAACGAAGCTTTTACAATTTATTGTAAACAAAATTCTGAAGGGCATGCGGCAGCACTCAGAAATGATTTGAAGTTTGAACTCGAATAATTTTGAACCGCTAAGATTTTCTTAGCGGTTTTTTAACACAAAATTTTAAGAAATAATATACTGTATTAGAGATTTCTTTTTTTGAAACTCACAACTTTTCTTTTTTATGATTATTTTTGTAAATTCAGTCAAAAATAGGGATGTACAAACATAACATCGGAGAGTGATACAGTGACTATTAAAAGAGGCGATATCTATTATGCAGATTTAAGTCCCGTAGTCGGTTCTGAGCAAGGTGGAGTAAGACCTGTACTTATTGTTCAAAATAATGTTGGGAACAAGTACAGTCCCACTGTTATTGCGGCGGCGATAACAAGCCAGAAATTTAAAACTAATTTACCGACTCACATAAGCGTTAATGCGAATGATTGCGGTCTTTCAAAAGATTCGATAGTTTTACTTGAACAAATAAGGACTCTGGACAAACAACGCTTGAAGGAGAGAATGGGGAATCTGCCTGAAAACGATATGGATAGAATTGACAAAGCGCTTTCAGTAAGTTTTGGATTATTAGATAATATTTAATTTTTTATAACAAGAGGCACTGAGTGTCTCTTGTTTTACTTTTTTATTATCTTGACAATGCTTTTTTTATAGTGTAAAATAGCGAATAGATATGCTATTTAAATATATTTGTCATATTTGGAGGTTTTATTTATGGCAAGAAGATTTTTTACTTCAGAATCAGTAACCGAAGGACATCCTGATAAAGTTTGTGACTGCGTTTCTGATGCAATTTTAGATGCTATTTTAGCTCAGGACAAGCAAGCAAGAGTTGCTTGTGAAACTACCTGCACAACCGGTGTTGTAACAGTAATGGGTGAAATTACTACTACTGCTCAGATTGATTTCCCTGCAGTTATCAGAAAGACTGTTTGCGATATTGGTTTTGACAACCCGAATTGTGGCTTCGATGGTAACACTTGTGCGGTTTTGACTACTATTGATAAGCAATCAACAGATATTTCTATGGGTGTTGATAAATCACTTGAATTAAAAGATGGCGAAAATGACCCTTATAACCTTCACGGTGCAGGTGACCAGGGTATGATGTTCGGCTTCGCTTGTAATGATACAGAAGAGCTTATGCCACTTCCGATTTCATTAGCTCATAAGTTAGCTCGTCGCCTTACAGAGGTCAGAAAAAATGGTACTTTAACTTACCTTCGTCCTGATGGTAAGAGCCAGGTTACTGTTGAATATGATGATAACGATAATCCTGTAAGAGTTGAAGCAGTTGTAGTTTCTTCTCAGCACGACCCAATGGATATTGAAGTTCTTCGCAAAGATATTATTGAGAATGTTATTAAACCAATTATTCCTGAAAAATATCTTGATGAAAACACAAAATTCTATGTAAACCCAACCGGTAACTTTGTAATTGGTGGTCCTGTTGGTGACAGCGGTCTTACAGGTAGAAAAATTATTGTTGATACATACGGTGGTTATTCTCGTCATGGCGGTGGTGCTTTCTCTGGTAAAGACCCAACTAAGGTTGACAGAAGCGCTGCTTATGCTGCAAGATATGTTGCAAAGAATATTGTTACAGCAGGTCTTGCTGATAAATGTGAAGTTCAGTTAGCTTATGCAATTGGTGTTGCAAAGCCACTTTCAGTTCGTGTAGATACCTTTGGTACAGGTAAAATTTCAGATGCACAGCTTGAAGATATTGTGAATGCAAACTTCGATTTGCGTCCTGCTGCTATTATTGAAAAGCTTGACCTCAGAAAGCCACAGTACAGAGAACTTGCTGCATACGGTCATATGGGCAGAATTGATTTAGATGTTGCATGGGAAAAGACTGATATGGCTGAAACTCTTAAAAAGGCTGCAAATATCTGATTTGGATTTTGAATATTTTTTCTTGGAGAATGTATGAGTAATCAGACGACTAAAAAGAATATTCACGACGGTCATCGCGAAAGAGTACGCGAAAATGTTTTAAAAAACGGATTTGAACAACTCGAGGACCACAGACTTCTCGAGTTGTTACTCTTTTATTCAATACCTCGTGGAGATACAAATGAACTTGCTCACAGATTGCTGAATGAATTTGGCAGTTTAACAGAAATTGTTAAGGCTTCACCTAAAAAACTTACTAAGGTTTTAGGTATTGGTGAAAGCAGTGCAATTCAACTTTCTGCAATGGGTGAGTTATGTACTCGTGTAGTTAAAGAAAGTACAATTAAAAGAACGGCTTATAGAAGTAACGAAGATATTGTGCCTCTCATCAGAGCTCAATATATTAACGAGCAAAATGAAAGACTGTTACTGATTTGTTTTGATTCTGGAATGAGGCTTAAACATATTGAGTTCGTTGCTGAGGGTGATTCAATTCGCACCAGTCTTGATTATAAAAGTGTGGTTGCAAAAATTCTTGAAAATGATGCTTCAATTGTTATAATGGCTCATAATCATCCCGCTGGCTCTGCGTTGCCCTCTGGTGCTGATATTGATTCAACGACCTCGCTTTCTGTTTTGTTAAGGAGAATGGATATTATTCTTGCTGACCATATTATAATCAATCGTAATTCTTATTTTTCTATGAGAGAAGACCCAAGATATTCAAGTATTTTTGGTTGATATTGGTTTTTAGTACAAAAAAATTTTTACTGCGATTGCAGAAAATATAAAGCTTACTAAATCGGCACATATTGCAGCTGGCAATGTGTGCCGTGTGTTTTTTATGTTGCAAGAGCCATAATATAGCGTGATTGCATAAAAAGTGGTTTCAGTTGAGCCCATCATAATTGAAGCACATCTTCCAATAAATGAGTCTGGTCCATGGTCTTTTAAAATTGATTCAAACATCGAAATGGCACCGCTACCCGAAATTGGTGACAAAATCGCAAGCGGCGTCACTTCTTTTGGTATTTTCAGTAAATCTGATAATGGTGAAAAGAAATCACTGATAACATTTAAGCCACCGGAGCTTTTTAACATATTTACTGCTACAATCAATGCAATCAAGGCGGGTGTTATTCCTAAAACTGTTTTAAAGCCGCTTTTTGCACCATCTAAAAAAATATCAAACACATTAAGTCCTTTTATTGCACCAAACGCTATAATAATTGTGACTAATATCGGCAAAATATAATCTGTAAAACTTGTCATATCTTAAAAGCCTTTCTTAAAATAAAAGTCATTAAAACACCAACTGAAACACTTAAAAGTGAAGTAAAAACAGATGGTAGTAAAATTTCCATTGGATTCTGACTGCCAAACTCGTGTCTTAATAACGCAACAGTTGTTGGTACTAAATGCAAGGCTGCAGAATTCAACACGACAAATCTGACCATTTCATCGGTGGCAGTATCTTTTTTTAATGAGCTTTCCTGCAAACGCTTCATTGCTTCTAATCCTAAAGGTGTTGCGGCATTACCTAAACCCAGTAGATTAGCGGTTATATTCATTGATATTGCATTTTTAGCTTTTTCGTCTTTTAGTTTTGGGAAAAGTAGCTTTAAAGCAGGTTTTAACAGATTACAGATTATTTTAGTCAACCCACTTTTTTCGGCAATTGCCATTAAACCGTTCCAAAAGCATATAATTCCGCTTAGCTTGATAACAAGAGTAATAGCTTCAGTACCGCCTGAAATTACTGCTGAAGAAAGGGTATTCATATTATCAGTAGCGATTGCACAAAAAAAAGAGAAAACAGTAATTATCACCCAAATGTAATTCATCATACTTATCACTTCCGCTTTATAATTATTTAAAAGTATGATAAATGGTACACTATGTATGCAAAAACAGAAAAAATTCTTGACTAAATTACAATATCTTGTATAATATTATTGGTAAAATATCAAATAATTGTATAATTCTTTTAATTTCCGAAAGGATAGGTAATAAAATGGCGAAAACAAAAAACGACGCACCACAGAGCTATGGTAATGAAAGTATTTCAAAATTAAAGGGTGCCGACAGAGTTCGTAAAAGACCTGCAGTTATTTTTGGTTCAGACGGACTTGAAGGCTGTGAGCATTCTGTTTTTGAAATTATTTCAAACTCAATTGACGAAGCTCGTGAGGGATATGGTAATAAAATAGTTGTTACAAGATTTCTTGATAAGTCAATTGAAGTTCAGGACTTTGGTCGTGGTATTCCGGTTGACTATAATAAAAAAGAGGATTGTTATAACTGGGAGCTTGTATTCTGCGACCTTTACGCTGGTGGTAAATATAACACCAATGATGGTGGTAGCTATGAATATTCTTTAGGTCTTAACGGTTTAGGTCTTTGTGCAACTCAATATGCCTCTGAATATATGGAAGCAGAAATACATACAGGTGGTTACTGTTATGAGCTTTCATTTAAAAAAGGCGAAATTGATGGTGAAATGAAGAAAACACCTTATGATAAAAAGGATACAGGCTCAAGAATTAAATGGCGTCCTGATTTAAAGGTGTTTACTGATATAGATGTTCCGCTTGAGTATTTTCAGGATATTTTAAAAAGACAATCTGTTGTTAATGCAGGCGTTAAATTTATTCTTAAAAACCAACTTACTGAAACAAAGTTTGAAACCTTTGAGTTCCTTTATAACAACGGTATTGTTGACTATGTGAATGAGTTTATAGGTGATGATGGTCTTAGCACCGTTCAGTTCTGGCAAGCAGAAAGAAAGGGTAGAGACCGTGCAGACAAGCCTGATTATAAATTAAAAATGAATATTGCACTTTGTTTTTCAAACAAAAAGCAATTAAAAGAATATTATCATAACTCAAGCTGGCTTGAACACGGTGGTGCACCTGAAAAGGCTGTTAAAAGTGCTTTTGTCGCACAGATAGATGCTTATTTAAAGCAAAACAGCAAATATCTTAAAAACGATGCAAAAATCAGTTTTCAGGATGTTGAGGATTGTCTGGTGCTTGTTATTTCATCTTTCTCAACTCAGACTTCTTACGAAAACCAGACTAAAAAAGCTATTACAAATAAGTTTATTCAGGATGCTATGACAGAATTTATCCGTCATCAGCTTGAAATTTACTTTATTGAAAATAAACTTGATGCCGATAAGATTTGTGAACAGGTTCTTATCAATATGCGTTCAAGAATTAAGGCAGAAACAACAAGATTAAATCTTAAAAAGACTCTTGCAAGCTCTAATGATATGACCTCAAGAGTTGAAAAGTTTGTTGATTGCCGTAGCAAAGACCCAAGCGAAAGAGAAATCTTTATAGTTGAGGGTGATTCTGCTCTCGGTGCTTGTAAGCAGGCTCGTGACTCGTCTTTCCAGGCGGTTATTCCTGTTCGTGGTAAAATTCTCAACTGTTTGAAATTTGATTACAACAGAATTTTCAAGAGTGATATTATTACTGACTTAATTAAAGTTTTAGGTTGTGGTGTTGAGGTTTCATCAAAATCAAATAAAGAGTTATCTTTATTCAGCTTAGAAAATCTTCGTTGGAGTAAGATTATAATTTGTACTGATGCCGATGTTGACGGCTTCCACATCAGAACACTCATTTTAACTATGATTTACAGGCTTATGCCAACTTTGTTAAAAGAGGGTAAAGTGTTTATTGCTGAATCACCGCTTTATGAAATTACTTCAAAAGGTCAGACCTGGTTTGCTTATACAGAAAAAGAAAAAGCAATGGCTTTAGCTGAAATAGGTGATGCAAAATACACAATTCAGCGTTCAAAGGGTCTTGGTGAAAACGATGCTGATATGATGTGGCTTACAACAATGAATCCGCAAACAAGACGACTTATTAAAGTTGAGCCGAATGATGTTGAAGAATTAATTGCCGAAAAGTTCGAGCTTTTACTTGGTGATAATCTTCAAGACAGAAAAGAATTCATCGCAGAAAATGGTCATTTATATATTGACCTTGCAGATATTTCTTAATAGGAGAAAATTATGGCAAGAAAGAAAAAAGAAACACCCGAAGTGAATAAAACTGAAGAAGTTAAAGCTAATATTATTGGTGCGGGTGAGGTTGTATGCCAACCGATTACAGAAACACTCGAAACTAACTTTATGCCTTACGCTATGAGTGTTATTGTATCCCGTGCAATTCCTGAAATTGACGGCTTTAAGCCTTCACACCGTAAGCTCCTTTATACAATGTATAAAATGGGGCTTATAAACGGTGGGAGAATTAAATCTGCTAACATTGTTGGTAGAACAATGCAGCTTAACCCTCACGGTGATGCGGCTATTTATGAAACAATGGTCCGTCTTTCAAAGGGTAATGAAACACTTTTACACCCTTATATTGACAGTAAGGGTAACTTCGGTAAATCATATTCTAAAAATATGGTTTACGCTGCAGCCCGTTATACAGAAGCAAAGCTTGAAAGTATTTGTAGTGAGCTTTTTAATGATATTGATAAGGATACAGTTGATTTTGTTGATAACTATGACAGCACAATGAAAGAACCAACTCTTTTACCTGTATCTTTCCCAAGCGTACTCCTCAACACAAATAGCGGTATTGCTGTTGGTATGGCAAGTAATATTTGTTCATTCAATTTAAGAGAGCTTTGTGAAACCACAATTGGTATTATAAAAAATCCCGATTTTGATATTTTTGAAACTCTTAAAGCGCCTGACTTTATTGGTGGTGCACAAATACTTTACGATAGGAACGCACTTGAAGAAGTGTATAAAACCGGTCGTGGCTCACTCAAATTAAGAGCAAAATACAATTATGATAAATCAAATAACTGTATTGATATTACTGAAATTCCTGCAACTACAACCTGTGAAGCTATCATTGAGAAAATTATTGAAAAGGTTAAAGCAGGTTCATTAAAGGAAATCAGCGATATTCGTGATGAAACAGATAAGTCTGGTCTTAAAATCACTATTGATTTAAAACGCGGTGTAGATGCTGAAAAGCTTATGAAGCGTCTTTATAAAATGACACCACTTGAAGATTCATTTTCTGCTAACTTCAATATTCTCGTTGCCGGTGTGCCGAGGGTAATGGGTGTTAAAGAAATTTTAACCGAGTGGATTGCATTCCGTACAGAGTGTGTTAACAGACGCGTGTTCTTTGATTTGTCAAAAGCAAAAGATAAATTACACTTGCTCTTAGGTCTTAAAAAGATTCTTCTTGATATTGACAAAGCAATTAAAATTATCAGAAATACCGAAGAAGAAGCAGAGGTTGTTCCAAACTTGATGATTGGCTTCGGTATTGACCAGATTCAGGCAGAATATGTAGCAGAAATTAAACTCCGTCATCTTAATAAGCAATATATTCTTAAAAGACTTGAAGATGTTGACCAACTCAAAAAAGATATTGAGGATATGGAAGATATACTTTCAAGTAAAGCAAGAGTTAAGAAAATTATTGTTGATGAGCTTACTAAGGTTGCTGATAAATACGGCAAAGACCGAAGAACTGAAATTATCTATGATGAAATAGAAGATGTTGAAGAGGTTGAGGAAATTCCTGATTATCCTGTTCATCTCTTCTTCACCCGTGATGGTTACTTCAAGAAGATTACACCACTTTCACTTCGTATGGGTGGTGAACAGAAGCTCAAAGAGGGCGACGAATTAATCTCAACTATTGAAACAACTAATAAAGCAGAAATTCTCTTCTTTACAGATAAATGTCAGGTTTATAAATCAAAAGCAAATGATTTTGACGACAGTAAAGCAAGTGTATTAGGTGACTTTATACCATCAAAGCTTGGCTTTGATGCGGATGAAAAGCCATTCTGTATGATTGTTGCAACAGATTACAGCGGATTTATGATGTTCTTCTTTGAGAATGGTAAAGCTGCAAAGGTAAATATGCAGGGTTACGATACTAAAACAAATCGTAAAAAGCTTATTAAAGCTTATTCTGATAAATCACCTTTAGTGGCAGCGTTCTATGAAAAAGAAGATGTTGAATATGTTCTGACTTCAACTGCAGGAAGAGTTCTTTTGGTTAATACAGGCGCAATTTCAATTAAAACAACTAAAGATACTGCAGGTGTCAATGTTATGACACTAAAAAAATATCATAAGGTACAAAATGTAAGACCTTATGTTGAAGGCGAATTCGCAAAGCCTTACAGATACAGAACGAAAACCTTACCTGCAGCAGGTGCTACTCTCAGCGCAGATGATACAGCAGAACAGCTTTCGTTACTCGATTGATTTTTAAATAACAACAGCCGACTCGTAAAGAGTCGGCTGGGCAGATAAATCAATTTGAAAGATTTACATGTTTTGACAGAGAAATTTCAAAAGTATTGATATTTGCTCAATACATAACTTTCAAAACAAACGCAAAATTTATTAAAAGAGTTATCTGCTGACATTATATTATGCATTTTTTTATTGATAATACATAAAAAATAAATTTTTTGAAAAAATATTAAAAAAAGACTTGCATTTTATGAAAGTCTGTGTTAATATATCAAGGCACTCAAGAGGGAGTGTGAATACATCAGGAGGACAAGGCAATGACAGAATTTGCTTGGTACCATTTCTTAATCGGTGGCATTCTTATTGCTGCTTCAATTTTAATAATTATTCTTGTTATGCTTCAGCAAAGTCGTCAGGCTGGTCTTTCAGGTGCGATTGCTGGTGGTTCTGATTCTTTCTATGAAAAGAATAAGGGCCGTTCAAAAGAAGCAAAACTTGCTTTCTACACAAAAATCCTTGCAGTTGTTTTCTTTGTAACAACTCTCGTTGCTGTAGTTTTATTTGCATTTTTAAAATAATATAAGACCTCATTAATTTGAGGTTTATATATATGAGTTATTAGCTCAGTAGGCAGAGCACCTGCCTTTTAAGCAGGGTGTCCGGAGTTCGAATCTCCGATAACTCACCAGAAAAAACCTTAACCATTTTGGTTAAGGTTTTTTCAATGAAACAAATCCTTATGGATTTATGAAATATCTTAAGATATTGATTTATAATTTATTGGGGAAATATTATGTCTGTTTATTACTTTTTAATTGAAGCAGTACCAATGAAAAATAATCCCGAATCAGAATATCTTAATGGTGCGTATGTAAATTGCTGGGTGCAAGCTGATTCTACGAAAGAGGCTATAAAAAAAGCAAAAGACTACCTTAAATGGGAAAAGTGGAAATGGCTGTATGCTGAAGATATGTGCACGGTAGAACGAGAAAAATATTTGGATGAACCCGATTCGTTAGAAGCATACGATATTGCTTGCGAATATGGTGCTGGTGCTGTCTTTTATACTTGGTCAGATGGTGCAGAAGATTAAACAGAACTACAATTTTTATGATTGTAGTTCTGTTTTTTCTATATTAAATCCAATTATAGCAAATATAAGTCCCAATGCACCACAACTACGAGCAACAATAAGCAATTCATGTGATAAATTAGATAAGAAAATATATCTGTTAGCTGTATCTTTGATTAAAAAGCAGGTAAGAGATAAAATCAGACAAGTTAACACAAGAATTAAAGTGCATTTTATTATAAACTTTGTATATTTAGGGAGTTCTTTTATTTTATCTTTGAATAGGAAAAATATTTTAATCATAGTCAATCACCAGAATAATTTTATACTTTTTATTATAAAAATTCAATGGTAATTGACACCAGTCATCAAAATGTTGTGTAATTCTTTAAAAACTCTTGAATTATATACATATATTTGGTATAATCAGTTATATATTTTTAACTTAGGAGAGTTGTTTGTATGAAATGTCCATTTTGTGGTTACGAAGAAAGTAAGGTTATAGACTCAAGACCTACCGATGAGAATGAAAAAATCCGTCGTCGCAGAGAGTGCATAAGCTGTGCAAATCGTTTTACAACTTATGAAATAATTGAAAGTGTTCCTATTATGATTATCAAAAAAGATAAATCAAGAGAATCCTTCAATCGTGAAAAGCTTCTTAAGGGTATGGTTCGTGCTTGTGAAAAAAGACCTGTACCAATTGATACTCTTGAAAAAATTGTTGACGAAATAGAAGCTGAAATTCAGAACTCACTCGATAGAGAAATTACATCTGTAAAAATCGGTGAGCTTGTAATGGATAAGCTCAAAGATGTTGATGAGGTTGCTTATGTTCGTTTTGCATCAGTTTATCGTCAATTTAAAGACATCAATACATTTATGAGTGAGCTTAAAAAGCTTTTAATTGAAGAATAATTTACTTATTTATGTCTTACTTTATTTGTCCTGTTTGTAAAAAGAATTTGATTGAATATGAGAATAAGTTCAGTTGCGAAAATAATCATTGTTTTGATAAAGCGAAGCAAGGTTATGTCAATCTTTTAATGTCACAACAGTCTTCACAAAAGCGTCATGGCGATGATAAGCTGATGGTAAAATCCCGTCGTGATTTTTTGAATAAAGGGTTTTACTCAAAGCTTTGTGATGAAATTTGTAATGCTATCGATAGCATAAAAAACGAATCTTATATTCTTTTCGATATTGGTTGCGGTGAGGGTTACTACACTTCTCATATAAAAAATAAATGCAATATTGATTGCGTTTATGGAATAGATATAAGTAAAAATGCTTTGCAGTATGCAGGAAAAGCGGAAAAATCAATAAAATACGCAGTTGCAAGTGCATATCAGTTGCCGTTTTCTGATAATAGCGCAAACATCCTAATTAATATATTTGCACCTTGTGCTTATAATGAATTTCATCGTGTTTTAAAAGATGATGGTTATTTAGTGAAGGTTGTGCCCTTAAGCGAGCATTTATGGGAGCTTAAAAAGGCAATTTACGACGAACCTTATAAAAATAAACCTGAAATTAAGAATGATGACTTATTTACATTAGTTGAAAGTCGCGAGTTGAAATATAATATTACCTTAACAACAAACGAAGATATTTATAATCTTTTTACAATGACACCATATTATTATAAAACTTCTAAGCAGGATGCTGAAAAACTCTTTCAGCTCGAAACTCTTGCAACCACAGTTCATTTTGCAATAGAAATATATAAGGCAGTGCCTTAAGAAAGTTGGATAACAATGTTTGAAAATAATTGGGACTCTTTAAATAAAAGAAAAGTACCGGATTGGTTCGGTAAGGCTAAGTTCGGTATTTTTATTCACTGGGGATTATACAGTGTACCTGCCTATGCACCGGTTAAAGATTATGCCGAGTGGTATGGTTACGCTTGTAATATGGAAAATCCACAGACTCCTGCACAAGAAAAATATAAAGCATTCCACAAAAAGCATTACAACTCAAGACCATATTATGACTTTATAAATGACTTTAAGGGTGAACGCTTTGATGCAGATAAATGGGCAGACCTTTTTAAGCGTTCAGGTGCTAAATATATTAACTTTGTTTCAAAGCATCACGATGGTTATTGCCTTTACGAAACAAAGTATGCACCGGGATTGAACTCAGTTGAATGTGCACCTAAACGCGATTTCTTAATGGAATTAAAGAATGCAATGGAGGGCACAGGTGTTCGTTTTGGTGTTTATCATTCTGTTTATGAGTGGTGGCATCCCTACTATTTAGAGGACCCTGAAAAATATGCTTTAGAGCATTTGCACCCAATGCTTAAAGAGTTAGTAGAAAAATATCAGCCCAATACACTCTTTACAGATGGTGAGTGGGAGCAGGAAAGCTCAGTTTGGCACTCAACAGAATTTTTACAATGGCTTTATAATGAATCATCAGTTAAAGATTTTATCGTACCAAATGATCGTTGGGGTAAAGAAACCCGTGGTAAGTTAGGTGGTAACTTTACTACTGAATATGGCATTATAGATGTTTATTTAGGTACTGAAAGAAGAATTGAAGATGTTGAATTAGACAGACCATTTGAAGAATGTCGCGGTATAGGCTGCTCATTTGGTATAAACAAAGAAGAGGGCTGCGAAAACTATCTTTCTGTAAAAGAGCTTCTTAAAACACTTTGCTCTCTTGTTTCAAAGGGTGGTAACTTCCTTTTGAACATAGGGCCTGATGCAGATGGTACAATTCCACCGCTTATGGAAGAACGCCTTTTGGGAATGGGTGAATGGTTAAGCGTGAACGGTGAAGCGATTTACGACACAGAGGTTTATAAAAAGACAAATGTTGATGGCGTCTATTACACAAAAAATGGCAATAACATTTACGCTATTACGGAAACATTCCCGTCTAAAAAGCAAACATTTAATGAAATTGATTTTGATGAGAATATAAAAGTTTCACTTTTAGGTGCTGATGCTAATATTGAAATTTTTAATGATAATGGAAAACTTTCATTAAAAACCGATATTGACTCACCGGATGATATTAAATCATCTCATCTTTACACATATAAAATTACTTTATAAGGTGAAAATATGGGACACCCATTTAAGCATTTTAAAACAATTACAAAGCACAGACACGCTGTAATCAGACATTGTGCAAAATGTGGCATTTTCTGGCAAGGGTTAAGGCACGACCTTTCAAAATATACTCCGACTGAATTTATAATAGGTGCACACTATTATTTAGGTGAAAAAAGTCCGAATGAAGCCGAAAGACAAGAAAACGGGTATTCAGTTGCCTGGATGCACCATAAAGGCAGAAACAGGCACCATTTTGAATATTGGACAGACTACAACCCAATAAGTAAAAGGGTTGAGCCGGTAGAGATGCCACTGAAGTATGTTGCAGAGATGTTTTGTGACAGAGTCGCGGCAAGTAAAATCTATAACGAAAAGACTTATAATGAAAATATGCCCATTGAATACTTTTTAAAAGCAAAAAACAGGCGAGTTATTCACGAAAAAACCTCAGACCTTTTAGAATCGTGGCTTTTAATGCTTCAGGAAAAGGGCGAGGAAGAAACCTTCAGATATATAAAATCTCTTGTTAAATCAAGTGATGTCAGACACAATGCGGTAACAGAAATAAATAAGTGATGGAGAAAATTATGAAAAGAAAATCTATTGTTTTACTTTCAGCAGTTGTTTTATTAGTTTCAATTTTATTTACAGGCTGCGATTTTTCAATTCAGCTTCCCGGTGGACCTGAAGATGTTTCTCAGGTTGGAATAAATAATTCAGTAACACGCGTTGTTGAGGTTACTGATACAGATGGTAATGTCATAGGCACTGAAAATGTTACTCTTTCTGACCAGGAAATAAAAGATGGTAAGGATTTTTATAGCAAATTAAACGAAAATGCTTTGAATGGTATTACTGATAATCGTTATAATTCTGCTTCAAGCTCCAATGCCCAAAATGAAAAATCAATTTTTGAATCGAGAAATTATTATGTTATAGGCAGAATTGTAAAAGATGGTAAAACTTCTACCTATAAATTAGCGCAAAGCGGTAATAAATATGCTATTATGACTGTTTACAATGGCAATCAGTTGGGCATTATTATAGATTATATTAATATTTATTTAGTTCAGCTTGAAAATAAAAGTTATATTACAATACCTAAGGCGTTATTAGCAGAAAATGAAGACACAGATATTAAATCTCTTTTAGAAGATGATTTGCTTGATAGCGACAAAAAAATTACCGAGAACGGAACAACTAATCTTGAAGGTAAAGAAGTCTCATACAGTAAATATGATGATGGTAGCGTTTCTTACTATAAAGGCAATACTATTCTTATGACAAAGAGTAGTGATGGCACTATAATTTACTACGATACAGTTCAGAACAGTGCACCATCAGGCTTCTTTGCACCACCATCAGGATACACCTCAAAACCATTGAATGCACAGAGTGTTCAGGAGTTTTCAGACTTGATTGGGGGAACAAAGAGTGAATAATATCACTAAAAAAGTTGTTTTAGTTACCGGTGGAGCTAAGGGGATTGGTGCCGATATTTGCAGAAAGCTTGCTTTAAAGGGATATACTGTTGCAATAGGCTATAATACCTCAAGAGCTGAAGCGGAAGAATTAAAGAATGATTTAATATCTTTGGGCGTTGATGCTGATATTTTCAAAGCAGATATTTCTAATCCTAATGAAGTAAAAAAAATGTTTAGTGCTATTGATAACCGTTTCGGCTCTCTTTATGCTTTGGTGAATAACTCGGGTATTGCAGAACAAGCTTTGTTTACTGATATTACTGATGATATGTGGGACAAAATGATTTCTACAAATCTTTCAGGAGCATTTTATTGCTCAAGAGAAGCTGTAAAGCGAATGCTCAGAAATAAAGAGGGTAAAATTGTTAACATAACTTCAATGTGGGGCGAAGTCGGTGCTTCTATGGAGGTTCACTATTCCGCTTCAAAAGCAGGTTTAATCGGCTTAACAAAGGCTCTTGCAAAAGAGGTTGGACTTTCAGGAATTACTGTTAACGCTGTTTCACCTGGGGTCATTAAGACAGATATGCTTTCTGAATTCACTTCACAAGACCTTGAAATACTAAAGGATGAAACACCGCTTAATAGAATAGGTGAGCCGACAGATGTCGCTAATGCAGTAGCATTTTTGATTTCTTCAAATGCTGATTTTATTACGGGGCAGATTATTGGAGTTAATGGTGGATTTGTGATATAAAAAACATTGAAAATATTTCAAAATAAGTGAAAAAACACTTGACAAAAGAGAGTTAAATGATTATAATTGTTCAAGTAATGCTGGTGTGGCGGAATAGGCAGACGCAAGGGACTTAAAATCCCTCGGTGGCAACATCGTATCGGTTCAAGTCCGATCACCAGCACCAAAAAGAAAAAGTCGCACAGTTTCGTGTGACTTTTTCTTTTTGGTATTCTTCTCTTTTATCTTTTACTTTTCGCTTTTCTCTAAAAGACTTTTTCTAGAGAATAACTAATGGAGAAGAGATAAAACGAATGCTAATATCTTCATTAAAAACCGCTAAACTCTCACAAAACCAGTAAAGGACTTTCTGTTTATGCTCAACTTTACATTCTTTTTTAACAATATATTACTCGGTGTCGGTCTTGCGATGGACGCTTTTTCTGTTTCTCTTGCAAATGGTTTAAATGAGCCGAAAATGAATAAAGGCAAAATGACAGGCGTTGCAGGTGTTTTTGCCTTATTTCAAGCTGCAATGCCACTTATCGGTTGGGTTTGTGTCCACACAATAGTTCAGTATTTCACTTGGTTTGAAAAGCTTATTCCCTGGATTGCTTTAATTCTTCTTTGCTACATTGGTGGTAAAATGCTTTATGACAGTATTAAAAATAAAGATACTGATTCCGGAGAAGCAAAACGAGTGGGCTTAGCTGCTTTATTAATTCAAGGTGTTGCTACTTCAATTGATGCACTTTCAGTTGGCTTTACCATTGCCGATTACACTTTAACGCTTGCACTGTTAGCAGTTTTAATCATTGCAATAGTTACATTCTTTATTTGCTTTGCAGGTATTTTAATCGGCAAAAAATTCGGCACGAAGCTCGCAGGTAAAGCAGGAGTTTTGGGAGGCGTAATTCTTATATTTATCGGTTTAGAAATATTTATTACAAGTTGGTTTTAATACTAAAAAGCACTTGAGAAAAAATTCTCAAGTGCTTTCTTTCTGGCACCCCCAATAGGAATCGAACCTATAACTAACCCTTAGGAGGGGTTTATTATATCCATTTAACTATGGAGGCGAATAAATATGTAACAATTATAACAGAACCTGATTGTTTGTCAAGTTCTGTTATAATTGTATTTGTTATATAGAAACTCTTTCACCCGTGTGTGCATTTACAAGTGCCTTGTGAACGCCTATATATGAATTAGAAATATATTTATCAAGGTGAAGGCTACCAAAGAACCAACGGTCAAATTCAGAGCATTTTGAAAGCTCGTCAAAATATGCGTTGAGCGATGTGACATGAATCGGTTCATTATCACCTAATTTCAAGAAATCTTTAATAATGCCTGGTGGTTCGTGAGTTAAAATTACATTAACCTTGCAATCAACATTTTCTAAATTGTTGGCACCCTCAAGAAGCTCGGTTTTAGAGGGGATCTCTTCTTTTAACCAGGTCTTTTCTTCAAGTCTGTAATCCAAATCAGGACTTTCACCACCACCCATAGTGAAAATTCTTAAATCATCAATGTTGAAAATCTGGCCTCTCATAAGGTGGAAAATGTTGTCAGAAATTCTGTGAACTTTTCCGCCTTTCCAGGCTGTAACAGGGTAGCCGTTAAGAATTTCAAAGTTTTCATGAGAGCCATCAATAAAGCAAATGTTATATTTTCTTTTAGAGAAGCTTTTTAAGATTTTTTCTTCAGCCTTTGAGTTGTCCCAGATAAAACCGAAGTCGCCACAAACTATTAAAGTATCACCAGGTGCTAATTCCTTTAAAGCGGCTTTTGAAAGACGCTCCGGGTCACCGTGTGTGTCACCAGTAATAAAAACCATAAATTCACTGTCCTTTTTTTGAAAATACTATTTCTTTTCTTGAAATAAAATGCTATAATGTTTATTGTTTATATTTTACTACATTTATCAGGTGATTGTCTATGAAAAAATTGCTGATTTTTATAAATTGTTTTATTTTAATTTTACCATTATTTACAAATATTGCTTATGCAGGTAGTTCTGAAGGCGCTTATAATATTGAAGCGCCGGAATACGAATCTGAAATTGCTTTGCTCGTAAATGCTGATACTGATACAGTTATTTATTCTAAAAATGCGGATAAAGTCACCGCGCCTGCATCTTTGACTAAGATTGTTACAGCTCTTGTTGTTTTAGATAAAGGTGATTCGCTTTCTACTCAGATTACTTGTTCTAAAGAGGCGATTGACAGTATCTTGGGGACCGGTAGTTCAATAGCAGGTCTTTACGCTGGTGAAAAAACAACTCTAGAAATGCTTTTATATTGCTTGTTTTTAGTAAGTGGTAATGATGCCGCTGCAGTATTTGCTTACCATTACGGTAAAGGCGACCCTCAGGTTTTTGTTGATGATATGAATGCCTATGTTGCAAAATTAGGCTGTAAAAATACTTATTTTGCAAATCCACATGGACTTGACGATGAAAATGACCCTGGTTTTACAAGTGAATATCAAAGCAGAACTACTGCTAATGATATGTATATAATTGCAAAACACGCACTCGAAAACGAAACTATTAAAAAAATATCTACCAAGTATGGTAAAACGATGCCTAAAACCAATAAAAGTGATGTCAGATATTTATATAATACAAATCCGCTTTTAAATGAGTATTCTTACTATTATTATCCGGGTGTTGTAGGACTTAAAACAGGTACTACCGATAAAGCCGGGGCCTGTCTTGTTTCGAGTGCGACCAAAAATGGTTATACCTATATTTCAATAGCGATGCGGGGTGTCACTAATTATTACCTTGATGGTGATGCAAGAAATACTGCTTACTTAACCTGTCGTTATATGTTTAAATGGGCTTTTGAAAATATGGAGATGAAAATTCTTGCTGATACAGAAAGAATTTTAGGTGAAGCACCTGTTGAATATGGCAGAGGCTACGATTATGTCAGTCTTGTTCCGGGCGAATCGGTTAAAGCTGTTGTTTTAAATGATGTTACGATTGATGACCTGACTGTTAAATTTTCAGACTCATTCCCGGAAAAAGTCAAAGCACCAATTGATGAAGGGGAAGAGGTTGGCAAGGCTTATTTAATGTATAATGATGTAGTTATTACAGAAATAACGCTTGTAGCAGGGCATACAGTAAAGAAAAATTATATCTGGGCGATGTTTAACTGGGTTTTGAAATTAGTAAAATCACCTGCATTTTATGTTGCTTTAATTGTACTTGCACTATTGCTGTGCATGTTCTTTGCAACTACCAAAAAGCAAAGGAAACAGAAAAAACGCCAAAAAAACACTATTCATATTGTAAGTGATTACAGTAAATTAGGTAGATAATTGAATTTGGTGAGTGAGAAAAACCATTAAAAAAACGAGAAAAAGAAAGAAAACGAGAGATTACCAAAGTTATTTTAATTTTTCTTTAAAAAAGTGTTGACAGTCCCGTTTTGCTGTGATAATATATCAAGGCAAAACGGGATTATTATGTTCCAAAAATTAACGGAGGTAAACACTATGTCTACTTATATGCCTAAAGGCGATATTACTGATCGTCAATGGTATGTTCTTGACGCTGAAGGCAGAACACTTGGTGAAGTTGCAGTTGAAGCTGCTACTATTCTTCGCGGCAAGCATAAACCAACATTTACACCACACGCAGATTGCGGTGACAGCGTTATTGTTATCAACGCTGCAAAAATCGTTCTTACTGGTAATAAACTTAATGATAAGATTTATTATCACCACACAGGTTACATCGGTAACATGAAGGCTGTTAAATACGGCACACTCATGAAAGAGAAACCTGAGTTCGTTGTTGAAAAAGCTGTTAAGGGAATGCTTCCTGACAACACAATCGGTAGAAATGCTATGTCTCGTATCCGCGTTTACGCTGGTGCAGAGCACAAACAAGAGGCTCAGAAGCCAATTGTTAGAGAATTTTAAGTGAGGAGGCAATAAACAATGTACGAAAGCAAACCATATTTCTACGGTACTGGTAGAAGAAAAAAATCTGTTGCTCGTGTTCGTGTTTATCCGGGTACAGGTAAAATCACAATCAATGACAGAGATATTGACGATTATTTCGGTCTTGAAACACTTAAACTTATCGTTCGTCAGCCTCTCGCACTTACAGAAACATCAGAAAAATATGATGTTATCTGCCGTGTAGCAGGTGGCGGTGTAACAGGTCAGGCAGGTGCTATCCGTCACGGCATAGCAAGAGCTCTTCTTCAATCAGAAGATGAAGTTCGCCCAGTTCTCAAAAAAGCTGGCCTTCTTACAAGAGACCCAAGAATGAAAGAAAGAAAGAAATACGGTCTCAAAGGTGCTCGTCGTGCACCACAATTCTCAAAGAGATAAATTTATCCCAAAGGGAACGAAAATCCTCGGAACTATTGCAGTTTCGAGGATTGTTTTTTATTATAAAAGCTTTATAATTCTTGACTTTTTTAGTGCTACATATTATAATTTTCATATATGTTTAAATCTAAGAATATAAGTTGGTAAATTATGAAAAAGAAACAATTGACACCTAATAGGGTAATAGTAACATTTGCCTTATTTTTCCTCCTGACAATTGATACAGGGTTTTATTCATCTGAACGAATGAGTGGTACTATCAGATTAATTATATCGATAGCTGCTGTTGGCTTAATTATTATAACAAGACTTCAAAAAACTATTTTATCAAATCCGTTTTTTTCCCGATTAAACCGAACATTTTTATTTTTTGTTTTGTCATTAATTTTGCCTGTTATTTATGGTAATTTTAATACAAAACAAATGATTGTTACATTGGTGCCGTGGGTAGTTGGATATCTGTTTACTTTGTTTGTGTCTTATCAGGAATTTAAAGATGCATTTTTGTCAATTGTTCGATTTCTTGCGGTTTACTCGCTGATAACATTTTTCTTAGGTATTATTTTACCTGATTTGATAACTGTTTTACCTTCCATAGAAAAAAATGGTACACTGTACTATAATACTGTTTTTTCAGTAGTATCAAACAGCTTGTTTGTTTCAAGAAACTTTGGTATTTTTTGGGAACCTGGTGCTTTTTCGATATTTTTGAATGTTGCTTTGTATTTTGAATTATTTGAAAATAAATTTAATGCTAAACACATTTTATTGCTTTCAGTAACTATTTTAACTACTGTTTCTACTTTGGGCATTGTGTGTATGGTAATATTGTTTGCTGCATTCCTGACTACTGATAAATATGTTAGTTCAAGTAGAATTAAAAGCTTAATTGTAACCGCAGGTGCATTAGGGTTAGTTGTTTTAATTTTTTATGGTGGCGATTTTATTTACAATACTTTTAATAAGCTTGATATGTCAGGTACAACAATCAACGAATCGACTGCTGTCAGAATGAATGCAATAATTTATCCAGGTTCTGCATTCCTCGAAAATCCAATTTTTGGTGTAGGATATGACGATTATTTATTTATTCAAGAGCGTTTTTGTGGAGGTATGGCAACCTGTTCTTTCATAAATTGGTTGTGCTTGTTTGGTATCCTTGGTGGTATAATTCCAGTGGTTGGTTGTATTCGCTTCTTTACAATTAATAATCATAATTTTTTAGCTAACTGTGCGTTGTTTATATTTACAATGTTTTTGTTCTCAACTGAAAACTTTATTCAGATTATATTTATTTATATCTTGATGTTCTTTGGTTACAACAAACGTAATAACAATAGTTTCTTGAAAAAATTAGTTTAACTTTAATTGCTGATCTCGTGTTATATTCTTTAATTGAGGTTTTGGATAAATGAAAAGAGTTTTAATTTACTTAAAAAAGTATATTAAAGAAACAATTTTTGCGCCCCTGCTTAAAATGTCAGAGGCGCTTCTTGAATTATTTGTACCAATAGTTATTGCTGATATTGTTGATTCCGGCGTAAATAGCGGTGTTAACTATGTAGTCAAACAATGTTTGATTTTATTAGCGTTAGGTGTTTTTGGTTTGCTGTTTTCTGTTTCAGCACAATATATGTCGGCTCGTGCGGCAATTGGTATGGCTACTGACTTAAAGTTGGATTTGTTCCGTCATATTCAAAGTTTTTCTTATGCTGAGCATGAAAAAATTGGTGCTTCAACATTGATTACACGAATGACAAGTGATATAAATCAGGTACAATCCGGCGTAAATCTGACATTAAGATTATTCTTGCGCTCACCATTTATCGTTTTTGGTTCAATGATAATGGCGTTTACATTAGATGTAAAATCAGCCTTAGTATTTGTGGTTACAATTCCGTTGCTTTCAGCAGTAGTCTTTTCAGTAATGGCTATTACTATTCCAAAATACAAAAATGTTCAGGAAAAATTAGATTCTTTAATGCTTACTACTCGTGAAAATCTTTCGGGAGTTAGAGTTTTAAGAGCATTTCGTAAGGAAAAAGATGAAACGGTTATTTTTGAAAACAAAAATGCAGTTTTGAATATTGCGCAAAGAACAGTTGCAAAAATTTCGTCTTTAACTAATCCTGCCACATTTATAATTGTTAACATAGCAACTGTTGTTCTTATCTGGGTTGGTGCTATCAGAGTTGATAATGGTGATATTTCACAAGGAACAGTTATTGCTCTTTATAATTATATGGCACAAATCCTTGTTGAGCTTATAAAGCTTGCAAATCTTATTGTGAGTATCACAAAATCAATTGCAAGTGCAGGTAGAATTTCAAAAGTATTTGATATTGAGGATTCCACTGTTGATTCAGAAACTGCAGAGGATGAATTTAATCTTGAAAGCGAAGTAGCAGTTGATTTTAATAATGTGTCATTTAAATATCCTGATTCAAACGAGAATGCACTTGAAAGCATATCTTTTTCAGCTAAAAAAGGTGAAACAATAGGCATAATTGGTGGTACCGGTTCAGGTAAAACAACTTTAGTTAATCTTATCTCTCGTTTTTATGATGTCGCTAATGGTAAGGTTAATATTTTTGGTAAAAGCATAACATCTGTTACTGAAAAGTATCTGAGAGATAACATTGGCATCGTACCACAAAAAGCACAATTATTTAAAGGCACAATAAAAGAGAACATTAAAGTGGGGAATTTGTCTGCTTCTGACGAAGATGTTCTTAACGCTTTAAAGCTTTCACAAGCAGAAGAATTTGTTATGAAAAAAGATGGGGGATTGGATTACGAGATTGAGCAGTATGGTAAAAATCTTTCAGGTGGTCAGAAACAACGACTTACCATTGCTCGTGCGTTGATTAAGAAAGCACCGATTCTTATTCTTGACGATAGTGCATCTGCACTTGATTTGGCAACAGATGCAAAATTAAGAAAAGCAATAAAAGAATTACCGGATAACCCAACTGTATTTATTGTATCTCAGCGAGTTTCTGCAGTTATGAATTCAGATAAAATTCTGGTTTTAGATGATGGGGAATTAGTTGCCACAGGCACACATAATGAATTGCAAAATTCTTGTGAGATATATAGTGAAATCTGCAACTCTCAGTTTGGGGGTGTTGAGCAATGAATACAAAAAAGCAAACCTTTAAACGCTTATTTGAAATAATTGGTAAATATAAGCCTATGCTTATTTTAACAATTCTTCTGGCTTTGGTCTTTGTTGTTATATCATTATATATTCCAATTTTAATAGGTGATGCGATAGATACCATTATAGGTGCTGATAATGTTAATTTTGAATTATTAACACCTATTCTGGTCAGAATTGCGACAATCGTTCTTTTAGGTGGTATTTCGCAATGGATAATGAGCATTATAAATAACTATATCACTTACAACACTGTAAGAGATATAAGAGAACTTGCTTTTAAAAAATTGATGAAATTACCTATAAAATATATTGATAGTAACGCACATGGTGGCATTGTCAGCAGAGTTATAACTGATGTCGATACTTTTGCAGACGGACTTTTAATGGGATTTACTCAAGTTTTTACAGGTGTTGCAACAATTGTCGGAACTTTAGTTTTTATGCTTAGTATGAATCCGTTGATAACGGTTGCAGTCATTATTTTAACACCTTTATCTTTGTTTGCTGCAAAATTTATTTCAAGCAAAACTTATTCACTTTTTAAATTACAGTCTGAAAAAAGGGCAGAGCAAACTGCTTTAACCGAAGAAATGATTACTAATGTAAAGACTGTTAAAGCTTTTAACTTTGAAGATAAAGCAATTACAAATTTCGGTGACATAAACAACTCATTAAGCAAAGTGTCACTAAAAGCTGTTTTTTATTCATCTTTAACAAACCCTGTAACTCGTTTTGTTAATAGTATGGTTTATATGGTAGTTGCTTTAATTGGTGCTGTTTTTGTCATAAATGGTGGTTTAACAGTTGGTATGTTGGTTAGCTTTTTAAGCTATGCTAATCAATACACTAAGCCGTTCAACGAGATTTCTGGTGTTATTACCGAGCTTCAGAATGCTATTGCTTGTTTGAATCGGGTTTTTGACTTAATTTATGAAGAAGAACGCTCTTGTGATGGCAGTGAACACTTCACAAATAACAATGGTACTGTCGAATTTAAAAATGTGTATTTTTCATATAGCCCTGATAAACCATTGATTGAAGATTTTTCATTGAAAGTTAACCCAGGAGAAACTATTGCGATTGTTGGTCCTACGGGTTGTGGTAAAACAACTTTAATAAATATTCTTATGCGTTTTTATGATGTTCAGAGTGGCCAAATCATAATAAATGGTAAAAATATTAAAGATATAAGTCGTGATGAGTTGCGCTCAAGCTTTGGTATGGTACTGCAAGAAACCTGGCTCAAAAGTGGAACAGTTTTTGAAAACTTAAAGATGGGGTTACCTGAAGCAACAGAAGAACAAATAATAGAGGCTGCCAAATTAACAAGAGCCCACAGCTTTATTAAAAGATTGCCTAATGGGTACAACACAGTTATTGGGGAAAGTGGTGGTTCGCTTTCAGAGGGTCAGAAGCAGCTTTTATGTATTACGAGAGTAATGGCGATGAATCCGCCTATGCTTATTCTTGATGAAGCAACTTCTTCAATTGATACCCGTACTGAACTAAAAATCAGTAAAGCGTTTGATTTACTGATGAAAAATAAAACCTCTTTTGTTGTTGCCCACAGACTTTCAACAATCAAAGATGCTGACCGAATTCTTGTAATGAAAGATGGTAATGTAATAGAAATCGGTACACATAGTGAGTTAATTAATCAAAAAGGTTTTTATTATTCTTTATATAAAAGTCAATTCGATTTTTAAATATAAGCTATTTTATTAGCAGATAGTATTCCGCCATATTCTTATTATTTTTAAGGAGTTTTATTTATGAGAAAAATATTAAAAGTATTTTGTAGTATTATGAGCTCAGTTCTTTTGTTTTCAGTTTTAGTTCCTTCAGCTTTTGCAAAAGATTGGAGCACCGAATGGCAAAAATATCTCGATGCCGGAAAAGGTGTTTCAATTGCACCGGGTAACGATGATACTGAGATTTATGTAACATGGTACGGTGGTAAGGATGGTGTTACTCCGACTGTTAAAGTCAGTGAAAGCGCTGATATGAAAAATTCCAAGGTTTTTCAGGGTACCATTCATTCTAATGAAAAGGTTGAGCGTTCAAATCATGTAACATTAACAGGCTTAGAAAAAGGCAAAACTTATTACTATGTTTGCTGTGATGGTACAACTGATACTGAACCAACTTCATTTAAAACTGTTGCTGAAAATGAGTCTTTTTCAGCATTATATGTAAGCGATATACATATAACAGGTGAAGATTATGAGGATGAATACTTACAGGCAACCTCAAGAGAATTTGATAATGTTTTAAATGAAGCAACTAAGAAGACAGATATTTCTCTTGTTTTATCTGGTGGTGACCAGGCAACAGAGGGGAGAGCTTGTGAGTATTTTGCAATGGTAATGCCAAACGAACTCAGAGAGATTCCGACCTCAATTGCAGTTGGTAATCATGATGTTAAAAGATATACTTTTGGTGCTATTGCTAACTATCCTAATATGAAAACAGAAAATTTATCAGATTCTTTAATTTGTAGTGATTATTACTTTGTAAAAGGTAATGCTCTTTTCCTTATTATTGACAGCACCAACTCTTCTGCTGCTGACCACTACGAATTTGTTAAAAATGCAGTTGAAAAGAATCCTGATATAAAGTGGAGAGTTATGATGTTCCACCACGATTTATATGGTGGTCACATTGAGTCAAGAGAGGGAGAGAATAAGCTCCTAAGACTTCTGTTTACTCCTATTATTGATGAATTTCAAATAGACCTTTGCCTTATGGGGCACAGTCACTGTTATAGCCAGAGCCATGTTATTTATAATCGTGTAATCAGTGAAGAACTCACTAAAAATGATAAAATCACAAATCCAAAAGGTACAGTGTATTTTTCTTCGGGTACACTTACACCTGCAGAAGCTGAAAAATCAGGATATCCTGTAGTTTTTGATTCTGATATTAAGAGTGAATTTATTGCTACCGACTGTCTTGCACATGATGATTCTATTTACAGTATCCTTGATTTTACTGACTCTACTCTCACGGTAAAATCATATATCAAAGGTACAGAAGAGGCGTTCAATTCTCTTGAAATTACAAAGACTTCACAGCAGGGCGGACACCCGGACGAAGATGCTCCACTGTGGTTTAAAATTGGTAAATACATAGGCACGCTATATAATATGATAAACAATATTTCAAGAAATGGCGAGATTAAGGAACGCGGTTAAAATTAGATAATAAAAAAGCTTGTAGTAAAAACTACAAGCTTTTTTAATTCCCGCAATGCCGGATGCGGTAATAAAAACCTGCTTTCTGGCAGGTGGGTGTTCTCTCCGTGAGTTCACGCTCCCTTCGTCCGCAAAAGCGGGAGGTCTGCAATCCGTCACAGAAGTCCGAACTCCCTTAAAATTGACATAGGGTTAATATTATCCACATTTGTCGCACACCGCAGGAATTATATTTAATATATACTTTTTAGCTTAAATTATTCTTCGTCTTCAAACTCAAAAATATCAGCAAGTCTTTCTTCGAAAAGTTTACCAATTTTATCAAAGAGCTTATCGTCTTCAATAGGCTCTAAATAAAGCTCGCCATCTTCTTCTGTAACCTTGAGAATAATAAGCTCACCATTGCTATCAAGAATTTCTTCAGCCTCATCATAAACAGGGAGAAGTGCAACGAATTTGCCCTCATCTGTTTCAATTCTGTCTAATTCTTCAAAAGTATGTTCAACGCCATCGTCATCAACAACAGAAACGATGTCAGGACCAAATTCTTCGTTGATGTTTTCAACTGCATCAAAATTTTCTGCCATAGTTATCACCTAAACCTTTCAAATTACTATTTAATTTTATACTGTTTTCTTATTTTAGTCAACAGTAAATTATTCCGTGATTTCAGCACTCCAGGTAAAAGTTTCACTTGAATTTGCTTCTAAAGATAAAATTCCGCGTTTTTCACTTAAATCAGCTTTTTTGTCGTGGTTATCATTTATTCCCCACCAAGGCTCAATGCAAACATAAGGTGCATTTGGCTTTGCCCAGATACCGAGAACAGGTGAATCAAAATTGAATCTTATAACTCTGCTATGATTATCACTTTTTAGAGATATCACTTTATCTGTATATCCGCTTAAAATTAACGCGTCGTTGTCAAAAGTATTTTTTTCAATTGTAATTCTTTTTTCGTTCTTTAACAACTCAACCTGACTATCAATCAAAAGTGATTCCTCATCAATTTGTTCGTTTAAAACAGAGACTTGCGGATTATCAAATTCAAGGTAGTCACCAATTTTGCAGTTGAAACCAGGATGAGCACCAAATGAATAATACATTACACAATCATTTTTATTTACAACCTTATGTAAAACTTCTAAACCGTTATCATTTAATTTGAATGTAACATACAAATCAAAATGATATGGATAGATTTTTAAAGACGATTCATCATCACTCTGAACAAATGTAAGACTATCTTTTGTTTGCTCAACTAACTTAAATGGCTTTTTTCTTACGATTCCGTGCTTTTCCATTGAATATTCTTTGCCGTTGAGACGATATTTGTCATCAAGAAGTCTGCCAATAACCGGAAAAAGAATAGGGGATTGACCATACCAGATATCAGTATTACCTTCCCAAATATATTCAATACCTGTTTTTTTCGATTTTAAAGAAGTGAGCTCAGCACCCATTTCTTTTACACCTAAAGTGAAAAATTCGTTTTCTGCAGTATAAATCATATTAAATATACTCCTTTATTTTAAAAGCATTGCTAATAATATAATTAATTTATTTTATAAAGCTTTACAGATGTGTTGTTATCGTATTCCGGTAATTCAACACAGATATGCTCTGAAAGAGAGGTTGGGACATTTTTACCAACATAATCAGGTCTGAACGGCAATTCGCGGTGACCTCTGTCACAAAGAATTGCAAGTTGAATACTTGCAGGTCTGCCGAGCTTGAATAGAGCCTCAATAGCAGCACGAACTGTACGCCCTGTAAAAAGAACATCGTCAACCAAAACAATGTTTTTGCCTGTTATATCAAAATCAATTTTAGTTTTGTTGACTTCGGGTAAATCGTGCGCTTGTGTTAAATCATCTCTGTAAAGATTTATGTCAAGCTCACCAATATTTATTTCAATGTTCTCGATTGATTTAATGTTTTCTGCGATGATTTTTGCTAAAGGCACACCACGACTTTTGATTCCGATTATCGCAAGATTTTTTGTACCCTGGTTTTTTTCAATAATTTCGTGAGCAATTCTTGTTAAAGAACGTCTGATTGCAGGCTCATCCATTAAAATTGCTTTTAATTCCATAATTCCTCCCGATATTACAACATATAAACACCAGATTCAAGTTCAACGATTTCGCGGTCGTTTGTTCTGATGTATTTGTAGATAGGCTCTTCAAATTCTTTGTAATCAGCAACAGTAAAATTTTTCAAATCAATTGTTCTGATTTTAAATGATTGATGATTGCAAACAAAAAGAACATCGTTATAATTTGTTATTGAAACTGGATTTAAAAATGCGGTGGAAGAATCGCCACCGATTCTTAACACAATTTTTTCTGTAACGGGGGAATATCTGATAACGCAATTATTATCAGGAACAACACACCAAAGATACTTTTTCTCAGCAGCAATACCGCTGACAGGACAGTCACGATACTGTAAATCGCCGGTCCAGTAAAGAGTACCTTTTTCATCAAATAAACCTAATTCACCGGTTTTGTAAGATATAGCGACATGCTTATTAGGTAAAACTACAGCATCGCAGGATAAATAGTCGCTGAGCTGCTCTGTTATTTTTTCATAAGCGTCACCAAATTTGTTGAAAAGGTATGCACCCTTAGTACTTTGGGATGGTCGTTCAAGCTTAACATCATAAGTTATAAATGAAATTTTAATTTCACCGTTTTTGAGGGTATCTTTTCTTGCAACAATTATACCTTTTGAGAACGGGATAATATCAGCAATATCAATATCCATCAATTTTTTCATTTTTATTCCTCGTCTATATTGTCAATATTGTTTATTTGGTAGCATAAAGTCATAAGTGAGTCACCGAGATGAACATTTTCAACGGCAATGCCTTTATAATTTGTAGCAATGTCATATTGCGTGAAATTCCAGAATCCTTTAATACCTAAAGAAACTAATTTTTTGGCAGTAGAATCAGCAAATTCGCTTGGAATACAAAGAATTGCTACACTCGGTTTATGCTCCTTACAAAAAGCTTCAAGGGTATCAGCGGCTAATACTGTTTTGTTACCGATTTGCTGACCAACTACATTAGGGTTACTATCAAAAATACCAATAAGGTCAAAACCACGATCCTCAAATCTCAAATGAGTAGCAACAGCGTGACCAAGGTTACCTGCACCAATGAGTACCGCTTTAAATCTACTGCTCAAACCGAGGATATTGCCGATTTCATTGTAGAGCTGCTCAATATTATAACCGTAGCCCTGTTGGCCAAATCCGCCAAAACAGTTAAGGTCCTGACGGATTTGAGATGCAGTTAAACCCATTCTTGCAGATAATTCTTTTGAAGAGATTCTGACAACACCTTGCTTTTTCAATTCTTCTAAATATCTGTGATATCTCGGAAGTCTTTTAATAACTGGTGTTGAAACCTGTTCGTTTTTTTTCATAGTATCTCAACTACCTTTTCGCTCTTAAAATTAAAGAGTTTTTAAAGTGTCCATAACATATTGACCGAATTCCTCACAAGTGCAACCTGTGTCACGACCGGTAATAGTTATTTTCTTTTCTGTAATCATACAAATATCAAGTGCTTTTTCAAGCTTGTCAGCTTCTTCTTGTTTGCCGATGTGTGAAAGAAGGAGTACAGATGCACGAAGCATTGAGCAAGGGTCAGCATATTGGCCACGACCTTCTTTAACCATACGAGGTGCAGAGCCGTGGATAGCTTCAAACATTGCGTATTGCTTACCGATATTTGCACTACCTGCAGTACCAACACCACCCTGGAATTCGGCAGCTTCGTCAGTAATGATATCACCATAAAGGTTAGGAAGAACGAAAACCTTGAAATCTGTACGGCGTTTTTTATCAACTAATTTTGCTGTTGTGATATCAATATACCATTCATCAGTAATGATTTCAGGGTAATCTTTAGCAACATTTTTGCAAAGGTTTAAGAATTTACCATCAGTTGTTTTGATAATATTTGCTTTTGTTATGATAGAAACTCTTTCTTTTTTATTGTTTCTTGCATATTCGTAAGCGAGCTTTGCAATTCTTTCAGTACCTTCTGTTGTTGTTACAACAAAGTCAAAAGCTAATTCACCGTCAACATCAACACCTTTTGAGCCGACAGCATAAGCACCTTCAGTATTTTCTCTGAAGAATGTCCAGTCAATGTTTTCTTCCGGGATTTTAACAGGGCGAACATTTGCAAAAAGGTCAAGTGCTTTACGCATAGCAACATTTGCACTTTCAATATTCGGGAGTCCGTCACCAGCCTGAGGAGTGGTTGTAGGGCCTTTTAAAATAACATCACAAGCCTTTAACTCTTCCATAACATCATCAGGAATAGCTTTCATTACTTTTGCACGATTTTCGATAGTAAGACCATCAATATATTTGAATTCAATTCTGCCACTGTCAACATCATCTTTTAAGATATATTTAAGAACATTTGCAGACTCTTTTGTGATGATAGGACCAATGCCGTCACCACCACAAACGCCGATAACGATTTTATCGAGTGATTTAAAATCTTTGAAATCTTTTGTTGATTTGATTTTCTGGTTTCTTTCATCTTGCTCAATAAGAAGTGCTTTGAATTTTTCAAGAGCTGAATTGATTTGTACTTCGTTCATAGTTAGTTATTCTCCTTTTTTGTGAAATCAAGAAGGCTACCAGCAGCGAGGATGTCCTTTTGTCTGTCAGAAACATCACAAATGAGCTTGTATTCTTCATTTTTAGTTTTATTTACAAGTGTAATATCCTGGTTAGCTGTAAGATCAGCTTTGATATTTGGAAGTTGAAGGTCATCATTTACATCAATTTTGTCATAATCAGAAGCATCTTTAAAGTTAAGCGGAATAATACCTGCATTAACAAGGTTTGCTTTATGAATACGAGCAAATGATTTTGTGATAACAGCTTTAACACCTAAATAAAGCGGAACCAAAGCGGCGTGCTCTCTTGAAGAGCCCTGACCATAGTTTGCACCACCGATAATTACACAGCTTTCAGCTTTTTTACAGTTTTCTGCAAAGTTTTCGTCACATTGACGGAAGCAGAACTGTGAAAGGTAAGGGATGTTTGAACGGTATGGAAGAATTTTTGCACCTGCAGGCATAATGTGGTCAGTAGTGATATTGTCGCCAACCTTAAGAACAGCCTTAGCAGAAATTGAAGCAGTGAGAGGAGAGGTTTTTGGGAATGGCTTAATGTTCGGGCCATAATAAACTTCAATTTTTTCTGCTTCTTCTTTTGTTTCAGCAGGTAATTCAATCATATTGTCATTTATAATAAATGTCTTTGGAAGAGTAACAGAAATATCGCTTTCAAGCTCAGTCGGGTCAGTAAGAACACCTGTGATTGCTGAAGCAGCAGCAGTTTCAGGGCTTACAAGATAAACTTTACCATCAGCAGTACCGCTTCTGCCTTCAAAGTTTCTGTTAAAGGTTCTTAAAGAAACACCTGAAGAGCAAGGGGATTGACCCATACCGATACAAGGACCGCAAGCACTTTCAAGAATACGAGCACCCGCATCAATCATATCAGCTAAAGCACCGTTAAGAGCTAACATATTGAGAACCTGTTTTGAGCCTGGTGCGATACCAAGGCTTACATTAGGATTAACCTTTTTACCCTTGAGGATTTTTGCAACCTTCATCATATCTAAAAGTGAAGAGTTTGTGCAAGAACCGATAAGTACCTGATCAACCTTGATTTTGCCGATTTCTGAAATTGATTTAACATTATCAGGCATGTGAGGCATTGCAGCGAGTGGTTTAAGTGTAGATAAATCAATATCAATAACTCTGTCATATTCTGCGTCAGCGTCAGGAAGAAGCTCTACCCAGTCTTTTTCTCTGCTTTGAGCTTTCATAAATTCATAAGTGATTTCATCAGATGGGAAAATAGATGTAGTAGCACCGAGCTCAGCACCCATATTTGTGATTGTAGCTCTTTCAGGAACTGAAAGTGTTTTTACACCTTCACCGCCATATTCAACAACCTTACCAACGCCACCTTTAACAGAAAGAATTCTGAGAACCTCAAGAATAATATCTTTTGCCGCAACATAAGGTGAAAGCTTACCTGTAAGATTAACCTTGATAACCTCCGGAACAGTGATGTAATAAGCGCCACCGCCCATAGCAACAGCAACATCAAGACCACCTGCACCCATAGCGAGCATACCTAAACCGCCACCAGTTGGTGTGTGGCTGTCAGAGCCAATAAGAGTTTTGCCCGGAATACCAAATCTTTCTAAATGAACCTGGTGGCAAATACCGTTACCGGGACGAGAGTAACGAACACCGCGTTTTTTACAAACACTTTGAATAAATTTGTGATCATCTGCATTTTCAAAACCGGTCTGAAGTGTGTTGTGGTCAATATAAGCAACTGAAAGCTCAGTTTTTACCTTGTCAATATCCATTGCTTCAAGCTCAAGATAAGCCATTGTACCGGTTGCGTCCTGGGTAAGAGTCTGGTCAATTCTGATACCAACCTCATTACCTTTGGCGTATTCACCGTCAACAAGGTGATTTTTAATAATCTTTTCACATAATGTAAGACCCATTGTTATTCCTCCAACGAACTTGTTTAATTTTTTAACAAAGTATATTGTATAATTTTTGACGCTTTTTGTCAATGAAAACAGATGAACTATTATAGTATAAATTTATTGGAATTTTCTTATTTTTTTATATAATATATACAATATATAAATATTCAAAAAAATTAAGTCAATAAATTGTGTTTTTATTGGCTTAAATCTTGCACTTTTTTAAAAATTGTGTTAGAATGTAATTTGGTTATTTTCGCGAATTCAGGACACAATACACTTGGTGATATATTGTGTTTTATGAAAATAATGAAAATTCTTTCTTTTCGTTTACTGCACCTAATCCGTCAGGAGATACAGCGGAAGCGATTGACGCTGAGCTTGATGAATCTGTTGATGAAAATGAAAGTGATGGCAGTGTTACAATAAATGTCAATGGTAAATATATTCATTGTCTGACGATTATAGGTCAGATTGAAGGGCATTACACCTTGCCTAATACAACAAAAACTACCAAATACGAGCATATTATTCCCAGAATTGTTGCAATTGAAGAGAACAAAGATGTTTCAGGGTTGTTGCTTGTGTTAAATACAATTGGTGGCGATATTGAAGCCGGACTTGCTATTGCTGAGCTGATTTCAGGTATGACCAAGCCAACAGTTTCAATTGTTTTAGGTGGTGGACATTCTATCGGCATTCCTTTAGCAGTAAGTGCAAAAAAATCTTTTATTGTTCCGTCTGCTTCTATGACTGTTCATCCCGTGAGAATGAATGGGCTTGTTCTGGGTGTACCTCAGACAATGTCTTACCTTAAAAAAATGGAAGAACGAGTTGTGGGGTTTATTGTAAGAAATTCAAAGATAAAATCAGACCGCTTCAGACAGCTTATGCTTAACAGTGACGAGCTTATTTCTGATTTTGGCACTGTTTTATTGGGCGAAGATGCTGTAAACGAGGGTTTAATTGATGCGGTTGGTAGCCTTTCTGATGCATTGAATAGCCTGTACGATATGGCAAAAGAAGACGAGTTATCTGATGAAAATAGTTGAGCGAAAGAGGTGATAGTGTGGATGTTTTAAAAGCTTTTATTATGGGCATAATTCAGGGGTTAACAGAATTTTTGCCTATATCAAGTAGTGGCCACCTGTCGCTTTTCAGCCATTTTTTTAATATTGACACTGAAATTTCGGGGTTATATTCCTCGATGCTACATATTGGCTCACTTGTGGCGATTCTTGTGTTTTTCTATAAAACAATTTATGAATTGTTTATTGAATTTACGCTATGTATAAAAGATATCAGTAAAAAAAGATTTACTTTTAATTCTAAGAAAATCTCAACAACCAGAAAAATGCTTTTTATGTTTGTTATTTCCTGCATTCCACTGTTATTTTTGTTTTTACCGTTCAAAGACGGTAAAAATGTTATTGAAGCAGTTGAAGTTTTTTCAAACGATGACAGTATTTTAGCAGAGGGCATTTGTTTTATAATAACGGGTGTCTTTTTGCTCTTGGGCGTTTTTGTTGACAACACCCGCAAGAAAAAGAGAAATGTCGGACCTGTTCCTGCATTTTTAATTGGTATTGCGCAGACTATTGCAGCGTGTTTCCCAGGTATTTCCCGTTCGGGAACAACTATTTCAACAGGCTTGATTTGCGGTGTCAGCAAAAAGAATATGATAATGTATTCTTTTATTTTGAGCATTCCTACAATTTTTGCAGCCGGTTTAATAGAATTTATCGACGCTATGCAAGTACCGACATTTATTCCGGTCTTTCCATTAATAGTTGGTGTTGTTACATCTGCTGTTGTTGGTGTTTTTTCAATAAGTCTTTTAAAATTTCTTCTTAAGAAGAATAAATTCAGATATTTCGGATATTACTGTGTTTCACTCGGTGTTGTAACTACAATTATCGGCATCGTTGAAGCTTTAATGAATAAAGGGGTGTAAAAATGGCAACTCAAAAAAAGCCAACTAAAAATTCAGCTAAGGGCAAGGGTAAGAATACTAAAAAAACAACAATTGCCGACTCTTCTAAAAAGCAGGGGATTTTGTTAGGCGTATTTATTTTTTCAATATTAATGGCTTCAGTTGTGTTTATTGATGCAGGTGGTGCATGGGGATATTTAAGGAACTTTTTCTTTGGTGTTTTCGGATTCAGTGCTTTTGTTTTACCATTCTTTTTAATTTTTGTAAGCGTTGTTGCTGCAATCGGTAAGGATTCAAGAAAATATAAATACCGTGTAGTAGAGGGAGTAATTATATTCTCGCTTGTTATGGCTTTCATACATATTGTTTCTTTTGAGGAACAGCTTACCTATGGCGAACAGATAGCTGAAAATTACAATGTTTATAAAAGCTTCAATGGTGAGGGTGCTCGTTTTGGTACAGGTGTTTATGGCGCTGTGCTTGGTGGTTTGCCACTTCTTTTAACAGGTGGACATAAGGTTGCAGCTGGAATTATAACTTTCCTTATCTTATTCTCACTTCTGATGATTTTTTCAGGTACATCTCTTTTAAAGCTTATCCGCTCATTAAAGACACCTGTTGAGGTTGTGGGCGATTACGCAGAGGAAAAGCTTGATAGTATGAAAGAAACCTACGAAACAGTTTCTCACGATGTTCAGGAGATTAAAGCAAAAAATGCTGAAAGACGCAGAGCTGCTCGTGAGCAAATGCCTGATAAAAGGCGTTCAAGTATTGATATTCCTCTGAGCGATACTGAAAGTGCTCCTGATATGGGGATTGAAAGCGTTTTTGAAACAACTTCATATAAAACAGTTGCAGAACTTAATAATGTTTCTCTTAATATGAATGATTTTGACGATGTTCCACCGGCCAAAATTGAACTTTTAGATGATTTTCAGGAGGATTATTCTGATGAAGATACTTCTGTAAGCGAAGCTGGTGCAGTGAAAGCAGATGCAATTTTAGAAAAAGCTGTTAATGATTTAGCTTCACGAACAAGTGAAAGCAAAGGCTTTGATTTTGGCGTTGAAGAGGAATTTGTTGAGCCGGCAAATGATTCAGTTGATGGTGCAGATGAAGAGGATGACGATGACGAAGAATTTGTAGCACCGGAAATTAAAGAAACAGAGTTTAAATATGAACTACCGCCAATAGATTGTCTTGATTTGCCTAAAAATAAGGCAGGCTTTGATGATACTAAAGATATGCAGGAAAAAGCCAACAGAATAGTTGAAACACTTAATTCATTCGGTGTTGGTACTAAAATTGTTGATATTTGCAAAAGCCCGTCTGTTACTCGCTTTGAGCTTCAGCCGAATCCTGGTGTAAAAATCAGTAAAATTACTGCACTTGCTGATGATATTGCAATGAATCTTGCGGCTTCCGGTGTTCGTATTGAAGCACCAATTCCGAATAAAAATGCAGTTGGCATTGAAGTTCCTAATTCAGAAAAAACAATGGTTTCGTTAAGAGAAATTGTTGACAGCTCTGAATATAAGGCTGCAAAATCAAAGCTTACCGTTGCATTGGGCAGAGATATTCAGGGTACACCTACTTGTGCCGATTTAGCTAAAATGCCACACTTACTCGTTGCAGGTACAACAGGTTCAGGTAAATCAGTTTGTCTTAATGCGATGATTGTAAGTCTTCTTTATAATGCAACTCCTGATGAGGTTAAGCTCATTATGATAGATCCTAAAAAGGTTGAATTTACTGTTTATCGTTCAATTCCACACCTTTTAGTTCCGGTTGTTTCTAATCCGAGAAAGGCAGCAGGTGCTTTATCCTGGGCAGTTGCCGAAATGGACAAGCGTTATGCATTGTTTGCAGAAAAAGGTGTCAGAAACCTGCAGGGCTACAACGCTTACGCACTTTCTGAAAATCTTCCTAAGATGCCACAAATCGTTATTATTATTGATGAGCTTTCAGACTTGATGATGGCAGCTTCTAATGAGGTTGAGGATTCAATTTGCCGTCTTGCTCAAAAGGCGAGAGCTGCAGGTATGCATCTTATAGTTGCAACCCAAAGACCGTCTGTTGATGTTATTACAGGTCTTATTAAAGCAAATATTCCAAGCCGTATTGCTTTTGCGGTTAAATCGCAGATTGACTCAAGAACAATTATTGATACTCAGGGTGCAGAAAAGCTTTTAGGTAATGGTGATATGCTTTATTGTCCTGTTGGTCTTTCAAAGCCTGTAAGAGTTCAGGGCTCTTATCTTTCTGATGATGAAATTGAAAGAGTAATTGCACATGTTACTTCACAAGGTGAGGTTAAATATGACGATGCAGTTATTCAGGAAATTGAAAGAAATGCCGCAAAGGATGATAAGAAAAAGAATGCGGATATTGCTATTGATTCAACCGGTCAGGGTGAAGATGGCGATGAGATGATACCAAAGGCTATTGAAGTTGTTATTGAGCAGGGTATGGCATCAACTACACTTCTTCAAAGAAAGCTTAAATTGGGTTATGCCCGTGCCGCAAGAATTATTGATGAGCTTGCTGAAAAAGGTATTGTTGGTCCTTATGAGGGCAGTAAACCAAGAAAGGTTTTAATAACTAAAGAGCAATGGTATGAAATGCAGGCTCGTTCAACCAGTACTGCACCAAAGCAGCTTACTATAGAAGAAGTTACTAAACAAAGCACACCTGCTTTTGATTACAATGCACCAGAAGAAGAGGAAAATAATGACAGCTCAATGAGTAGTGATTATAACTATTTTGGTGGTGCTGTTAGTAGCGTGAATAATGACGAGGTTTAATAATATGGATATTTTTATTGAGCGTTTTGAAGGTGATTATGCTCTTTGCAGATTAAATGACAGAGAGAAAAATTTAATTAAATTACCTTTAAGGGAATTACCTGAGGGTTTAAAAGAATATTCAGTTGTTACCTTAAAATCAAATGGTGTTATGTTTATAAATTCTTACGCAAAAGAGTTAAGAATGGAAAAAATCGTAAAAAGCCTTAAATGTAAAAAATATAATTTTACAAATTACAGAGATTTTTAAAAAAAGTATGAAAAAACTATTGATTTTTCAACGAAGTAGTGATATACTTTCATAGCAAAAACTCACGCAGGGGAGATTTGGAATGCCTTGTGCATCAGAAGATGTGGTGTTCTTAAAGTTGATACCTTGCGGCGGTTTAACAAAAAGGAGGACAATAATATGTCAGTAGTATCAATGAAACAACTTCTCGAAGCAGGTGTTCATTTCGGTCACCAAACAAGAAGATGGAACCCAAAAATGGCTCAATACATCTTCACAGAAAGAAATGGTATTTACATCATCGACCTTCAGAAGACTGTTAAGAAGCTCGAAGAAGCTTACACATTCATCAACCAAATCGCACAAGACGGTGGCGAGGTTCTCTTTGTAGGTACAAAGAAACAAGCACAGGATTCTGTTAAAGAAGAAGCAGAACGTTGCGGTATGTCATTCGTTAACGCTCGTTGGCTTGGTGGTATGCTTACAAACTTCAACACAATTCAAAGAAGAATTAAGAGACTTGCTCAATTAAAGGCTATGGCTGAAGACGGTACTTTTGATCTTCTTCCTAAGAAAGAAGTTATTAAGCTCAACCTCGAAAGAGAAAAACTTGAAAAATTCATGGGTGGCATTACAGAAATGAAGAAAATGCCGGCAGCAATGTTCATTGTTGACCCAAGAAAAGAAAGAATTGCAGTTCTCGAAGCAAAGAAACTCGGTATTCCGATTGTTGCTATTGTTGACACAAACTGCGATCCTGATGAAATTGATTATGTTATTCCTGGTAACGACGATGCTATTCGTGCAGTAAAGCTTATTGCAGGTGCTATGGCTGATGCTATCATCGCTGGTCGCCAAGGTTTACAGACAATTCCTTCATCAGAAGCAGCAGAAGAAGTTGCTGAAGAAGTAGCAGAAGACGCTGAATAATTTGAAAATATTAAATAAGGCGGAAGATTTTCCGCCTTGTTTTAAAATATGGTGAAAAACCTAAGGAGGAAATAAAAATGGCATTTACAGCTCAAGACGTTAAAGTATTAAGAGAAAAAACAGGCGTTGGTATGATGGAGTGTAAAAAAGCACTTACAGAAGCTGACGGTGATATGGATAGAGCTTTTGACATTCTTCGTGAAAGAGGCCTTGCAGCTTCTGAGAAGAAAGCAAGCAGAATTGCAGCAGAAGGTGCAGTTATCGCTTACACAGACGAAGAAAATAAAGTTACAGTTCTTCTTGAAATCAACTCAGAAACAGACTTCGTTGGTAAAAACGAAAAATTCCAGGAATTTGGTCTTAATGTTGCAAAGACAATCGCTGCTAACAAACCAGCTTCAGTTGAAGCACTTGCTGACCTCAACCTTGTTGGTACAGACAGAACAGTTACAGAAGGCCTTAATGACCTCATTCTTGTTATTGGCGAAAACATTAAAATCCGTCGTTTCGAAATCATCGAAGGTGATGTTGTAACATACATCCACGCAGGTGGTTCAGTAGGTGTTGCAGTTAAATTTGAAACAAACCTTGCTGATAAAGCTGAATTTGTTGCAATGGGTAAAAATATTGCTATGCAGATTGCTGCTATGAGCCCTGAATATCTTAGCCAGGATTCAATTTCTGCAGATGAGCTTGCAAAAATGAAATCTATCACAATTGATTCTTCACTCAACAAACCTGAATCACTTCCAAAACCAATTCTTACAGCTCTTTTCGATAAAGCAATTGCTGAAAACCTTTTCAGTTCAGAAGATGTTGCTGCTTATGAAGAAAACAAAAAGAGTCAATATCTCTTCAACTTCCTTTCAAAAGAAGCTGTTGCTACTCTTGCTTCACTTGCTGTTGCAGGTAAAGAAGAATATATTAACAACAAAATTTTCTCAGGCGCAGTTGAAGGCCGTATTAAGAAGCAAATTAAAGAAATCTGCCTTCTTGAACAAGCTTTCGTTCGTTCAGACCTCTTTGATGGTACAGTTGCTGGTTATGTTGCAAATGTTGCAAAAACAACAGGCGCTGATATCAAAGTTGAAAGCTTTATTCGTCTTGTAAAAGGTGAAGGTCTTGAAAAGAGAGAAGACAATTTTGCTGACGAAGTTGCAAATATGATTAAATAATCAGATTTTTATAAAAAAACGACTCTCGTTTGAGAGTCGTTTTTTAGTTTCTTGACATTTATTCTTTAAAATATTATAATTTTTACATTATTATATTTGATTGGTGTTTATATGAAGATATTTGAAATAAATTCCGGAAATTACGGGAGTACCGGGAATATAGCTCTTAATATTGCAAAAACTGCTCGTGAACGCGGACACGAAGTAAAAGTAGCATACCGTAAAAGCAGAAGTGTTATTGCAAGTAATGATGAAGATGAAGTTCTGATTGGCAGCAGTTTTTTTGGTTTAACACACAGAATTGTCGGGGAATATCTGGGTTTGGAGGGGTGTAGCTCTGTTATTCCTACTCTTAAATTGATTAAGCAAATTAAAGCATTTGACCCTGATGTTATTCATTTGCACATTTTACACGGCTGGTATTTGAATTTGCCTTTATTATTCAGTTTTTTATCAAAGTTTAATAAAAAAGTTGTCTGGACTATGCACGATTGCTGGGCGTTTACTGGTCATTGTCCACATTTTCAGTTAGCAAAATGCGATAAATGGAAAACCGGTTGCGAAAATTGTACTCAGTATAGAGAATATCCGTATTCAAGAGTAGATAATTCGAAATTTTTATATAAATTAAAGAAAAAATATTTCACCTCAATCAGCAATCTTACAATTGCGACTCCATCAAGTTGGATTGCAGATTTAATTAAATTCTCTTTTCTGAGTGAGTTTGAAACAAAAGTTATAAACAATGGTATAGATTTAACTGTTTTTAAGCCATCTGAGAGCGATTTCAGGGCTTTAAACGGCATAGGCGACAACCAGCATTCAATTTTAGGTGTAGCATTTGATTGGAGCGAGAAAAAAGGTTTAGATGTATTTAAAAAACTTGCAAATGATTTAGAGTCTGATTATAAAATTGTTTTAATAGGCACAACTGAAGAGATTGAAGCAGATTTACCTGAAAATATTATTACTGTAAGAAAAACAGAAAATAAAAAAGAATTAGCTTCAATTTATTCATCAGCAGATTTATTTTTAAATCCGACAAGAGAGGATACTTTCCCGACTGTTAATATGGAGGCTCTCGCTTGTGGTACTCCTGTTTTAACCTTTAAAACGGGTGGTAGCCCTGAAATTATCAGTGATGAATGTGGTAGTGTTGTTGAGTGTGATGATTATGAAGGCTTAAAAAATGAAGTTATCAGAATTTGCAAAACAAAACCATATTCTGAAGAGGCCTGTTTAAACAGAGCAAAAGCATTCGATATGAATGATAAATTTAAAGAATATGTAAAATTATATGAAAGTATATAAATTTGAAACCCAACAGATAAATTAAAGTTTATCTGTTGGGTTTCAGTTTTTTAATCTATTTCATTAACTCTGGCAGTACCGAATTCATTAGCAGGGGAAGGTGCTTTTTCTTGCTTTATTTGTGGTTTATTCGTAATTGGTAATTTAACTGTTACCTTAAACAAATCACCGTCAATTTCAATAGAGAAAGTACCATTCTGAAGCTCTGTAAAGCTTCTTGCAATAGAAAGACCAAGACCGCTACCCTCAGTAGTTCTTGAGTTATCTCCACGGACGAAGCGTTCTGTAATTTCGTCGGCACTGATATTTAATTTATCTTTGCTGATATTTTTTACAGAAAATACACCATAATTTCCGTCTTTATAAACATCAACATAAACTCTTGTGCCTGAAAGTGCATACTTTTTAACATTTGAAAATAAATTATCGAAAATTCTGAAAGTGTGTTGGCTGTCAGCTTTTACAAATAAATCGTCATTTTTCTGAGAAACAACAATTTCTAAACCGACATTTTCTAAAACATCATTATTTTCACCGACTGCCTGCAAAGCCAATTCGTTAAGATTTACAGTATCTACTGTCATTTTAATATTACCACTTGATGCTTTACTTGCCTCTGTTAAGTCTTCAATAAGTCTTTTTAATTTCGTTGATTTTTCATCAAGAATATCTAAATATTTATTTTCGTCTTCACCCTCTATGTTGCAAAGCTTTAAGAGTGAAACATAATTTATAATTGAAGTAAGGGGAGTCTTTAAATCGTGAGAAACATTAGTAATAAGCTCAGTTTTAAGTCTTTCACCCTTTAGTGCTTCACCAACTGCTTTTTCAATTGAATCACGGCATTCATTAAGATTTCTTGCAAAATCTTTGAGAGGGAACACGAATTTAGTTGAGTCTAAATTGATATCAAGATTACCGTTTTTCATATTCTCTACAGCAATTGCGAGTATTTTTACTTGTGATAAAAATTTTAGTGCAAATATTATTCCGATAATTGTATTAATTAATAATATAATTGAGAAGAAAACACCAATTTCCTCTTCAAAACCAAAACCACAAGCAAAAAATCCAGCAGCAAATTCTACAACAGTCCAGATTGATAAAATAATTAACAACCTTTTCTCTATTTGTTTAACTGTATTTCTTAAATCTTTATTTTTTTCAATAAATTTCCTGAAGTTTTTATAAATTTTATAGCAAAAAAAGCGTTCCTTAAAAGTTTCGGCTTTTTTATTTACTAAAATATAATTTAAAAATGTTGTAGTTGAAAAGGCGAGAATAGCAAAGAATACACCAATTAAATCCGGTAATATTTCGCCGATAATTAAATAATCAAACGCCCTGGAGTAATTATAAGAGTTGTCAGGGAAATAATCAAACTCACCAACAAGGGCTGCAATACCTAAACCAACGCAGAAAATAACAGCACAATATAGTGCAAGATGAATTATAAAAAATGTTCTCTGGCTGATGTTTAAATGAAGTTTATCATTTTTATATTTTGGTTTTGAAAGTATTGCAAGTGCAGCAATTCCAATAACAGTTAAAATTGAAGAAATGATAGCTTGGGTTTTTAAGGCGTCAGAGTCTTGATTTGTACTCTCAGTGAACATTTGAGTAAGAATAAAAAATTCGTCATCCGCAACTTGTGGCATATTAACCTTAAAATAAACTGTGCAATCATTAAAATCACTCAATATTAAACCTGTGCTGAGTGTTTCCGATACTAAACCGGAATTAACGAGAATCATATTTATAAGATTTTCTTCTAATTCAACCTTAGCAGGAGTATGATTTAGGTTTTTACCATCATAATATAAATAAAATAAAGCATCATTTTTATAATTTTGCTTTAAATTTTCAATATCTTCAACTTTTTCAAAATTTGAAAGATAGTTGCCGTTCTTATTGTTTATAACTAAAAAATCAATGTTATTGAAATTACTTCTTAAATTATATAAGCCTTCTTGAGCGGCTTCATAATATGAAACTAATTGTTCATTATATTTAATTTCTAATTCTTTTTTTATTGTTTCCTCGCTTCGTGCATCATTAACAATTTCAAAAAGACGACTTCTTAAATTTGCATAGTCAAATTCCCATTCAGCACGCGTGTTGAATTTGTTGTGAGTCACATAATCTGTATCATGATTTTCAACGACAAAAGTTGTTACTGGTGAAGTCAGGTCTTCCGGAGCACTGGTTTCATAAGTAACTGTAGATTGATTTGATGAAACTTTGTTGGAATTGAAGTATGGGAAATGACTTAATTCATTTTGAAAAGCTTCAAGTGTACCATATTCTTCAGTGTATTCGCCATTTTCAATATAAAAAGTGCCATATTCACTGTCAAAGGAAGTGCCATCAGGCAATGGCTGAACTTTTTTATGTTCCTGAATTTGATTGTAATAATAAAGAGCATCTTTTAATTTAGATTCATAAGTCTCTTTTAAATCTTTGGCATCAGAAGTGCTTTTTGAATAATCATCAAATGTCATATTCTGACCGAAATTTTCTAAAGTAGAACCAACTTCCCACGATAAAAACTCTAATTCATTCTGTATATTTTTGATAAAAATAGGAGTATTTCTTATATTTTCGGTTTCGTTGTTAAAATAAAAGACTTTTCGTACTAAATCTAATGTAGAAGTACCAGCAAGAAACGCAAAAATAAGTGTAAGTATTAAAATAACACCTTTAATAATCGGGTTGAATTTAGATTTTTTCAATTTTGTATCCAATTCCCCACACCACCTTTAAGTATTTTGGTTCTTTAGGATTAATTTCGATTTTTTCTCTTATTCTTCTTATGTGAACTGTAACTGTTTTGTCGCCTGCAATAGGGGGTTCACCCCAGACTGCTTCATAAATCTGGTCAGTTGAAAGAATTCTGCCAAGATTTTTCATTAAATGCTCAACAATTCCATATTCTGTTGCAGTAAGTTTTACAATTTCGCCATCAACTGAAACCTCGTGTGCATTTACATCAATAGAAAGACCACCTGAAGTAATTACACCGTCTTTTTTCTCCAAGCTACCGAGTGAACAATATCTTCTTATCTGGCTCTTAACTCTTGCACAAAGCTCAAGAGGATTAAAAGGCTTTGTTACATAGTCATCAGCGCCAAAGCCGAGTCCTGTAATTTTATCGGTATCCTCACTTTTTGCTGAAAGAAGAATAATTGGTATATTTAAAGTTTCTCTGATTTTTAATGTTGCATTTAAACCGTCCAATTCCGGCATCATAATATCGAGAATAATGCAGTGTACCTCATTATTTTCGAGAGCTTTGAGAGCCTCTTTTCCGTTTTCGGTTAAAATGACATTGTAACCGTCCATCTTTAAATAAATTTCAATTGATTTCAAGATTGCGACATCGTCATCACATACAAGAACTGTTTTCATCGAAATTACCTCCTTGATACCTACTTTAAAGTGTATAAATTACAAAAAAGGCACCAAAATTATTAAGAAAATCTTACAAATTCAAATTTTAATTAAATTTTCTACAAAATCTCACAATATGATTTATATTATAACATAAAATATTAGTTTTTAACAGCATAATGCGACTAATTTTTTAATGGCTTGTCTTTACTATTATTAGGTAAATAATATTTTAAGGACGGTTAAAACATGAGTGTCACTGAAACTATAAATTATGTTAAAGAAAAAAAGAAAATAAATTTAAATAAACGAGAAATTTTAATTACTTTTTTTAATTTTATTTTGGGATTGGTTTTTAGTTTTTCCGGATTTAGCACAACATTTTCACCATTTGGTGTTGCCTTTGCTTCTTCTGGTGGAAAAAGATATATGACCATTTCTGCTTTAGGTGCTTCTCTTGGATATATTTTAAGTGGAGACTCAATTTCATCATTGCGCTACATAGCATCAATTCTTGCATTAATTGTAATTTTTGGTGCTTTAAAGCCGTTTAAAGAGCTTAGAGAGTCGATTGCAACCCCTGTGATTTCAACTTTTATTTGCCTTTTTGTTACAGGACTTGCGGTAGTTTTAGCAGAAAAATTCAGCTTTTTATCATTTTTAATTTGCTTCTCTGAAAGCTTATTTGGTGCTTGTGCAACCTTTTTATTTACTGAGTCAAGAACAGTTTTAACTTTGAAGGGTAGTATTTTTTCATTGACCTCAAAAGAAGCAATTTCTTTAGTAATTTGTTTTTCATTAATGCTTTTATCATTGAGAAATATCAGTGTTTTTAATGTTTATCCGGCTCATATTATTGCAACAGTAATTATTTTAATTTGCGGAAAATATTCAAAAGAAGCAGGCGGAACAATTGTTGGTGTCTGCACAGGAATCACAATGAGCCTGCGCACAGGAAATATTTTTCTTTTAGCTTTTTATTCTCTTGGTGGTTTAATTGCAGGTGTTGTGTCAACATTTGGTAAAATCGCGTCATTTATAGCATTTTCACTTTCCGGTGTGTTAGTGTCAATAATTGCTTATGAAAAATTTGATGATTATGGAATAATCATAGAAACAATAATAGCGGGTTTGATTTTTATTTTTTTGCCAAGAAGAATTAATAACAGATTAGAAGAAATTTTATCACCAAGAGTAAATTCTCCAATAATAGATAATGTAAAAAGCGATATAATGAGAAAATTAAAAAATGCTTCAGAGATTTCTAACGAAATTTGTGATTCATTAAATGTTGTTTCAGATGCATTATATAAAAGTGAAAAAGCTGATATGAAAAAAATTTATAAAAAAACAAAAGAAAGTATTTGTGGCTCTTGCGGTTTATATGATGCGTGCTGGAATGAAAGCTTTAATGATACACAAGACTGTTTTAACACTTTAATTACACTAAAAAAAGATGGCGTTTATTTAGAAAATAAAACTATCCCACAACAATTTGCTTCAAAGTGTATAAGAAGTGAAATGGTTTCAAGCTCATTTAACAAGCTTTTTTCAGAATATATTATAAAAGAGCGTTTAGAGTCACGCATTAATGAAATTCAAACATTAGCGTCAGAGCAATTTATAAATGTAGCCTCGCTTTTAGATTCTCTCTGTGACAGCTTAACCGAAGAAGTAAGATTTGATATGGATTTAGCGGCAAAAGCCCGTGCGGCAGCTTCTTCTTTGGGCTTTGAGCCTATTGATAGCTGTTGTGTAATAAATTCCTTAGAAAAAATCACAATAGAATTAAAATTAAAAAGAATTAAAGAAAACGAAAATTTAAAACCACTTTTAAGACAGCTTGAAATTATCTCAAATAAAAAGCTTGAATATCCCGAAATTATGAAATGTAGCGGATTTATCACGCTTTTATTTAAAGAAAAAGCAGATTTTAAAGTTGTTTCAGCAGGTGTTCAATATTGCTCAACAGGTCAAAAATATTCGGGTGATACTTACTCAACTTTTACAGATGACAACGGTATTTTTTATTCTGTTATCTGCGATGGTATGGGTACTGGTACTAAAGCGGCAATCGGGTCAAATTTAGCGGTTTCTTTACTGGAAAAATTAATAAAAGCAGGCTTTGGCATAGAAGCGGCGATAAATACAGTAAATACCTCGCTGATTTCAAAATCGGGTGACGAATGTTCAGTAACATTAGATTTAGTTATGATTGATTTATTCACAGGGCATATCGAATTTTTTAAATGTGGTGCACAAGATACTGTTGTAAGAAAAAATAAAAGAATTCATTTTATAAATTCACCGTCGTTGCCACTTGGAATTATAAAAGATGCAGAAACATCAAATGGGAACGGTACTTTAAGTGAGGGTGATGTAATAATTATGTCAACTGATGGAGTAAGAGAAGAAGATTTTTGCATAATAGAAAGAGAAGTAAAATATTTTAACAATGAAAATGTAAGAAATTTTACAGAAAAATTAGGCGAAAAAATCAGAGAATTACAACCTACTAAAAATGATGATTTAACCATTGTTACATTATTACTTTTAAAAAATGATTAGGAGTTGTTTTAGTGTATAAATTTACAGGGTTTACTGAGAGTGCAAATAATGCTTTGAATTTTGCAGTTGAAGCGGCAGAAAATTTAGGGCACACTTATATTGGCAGTGAGCATATTTTATTGGGATTACTTTCAGATACCAAAACAGTTGCAGCTTCAATTCTTTTATCAAAAAAAATTACTTTAAAAAAAGTTGAAGAGCAAATTAAAAAAAGCATTGGTGTTGGGATTCCTACCTCACTTTCACCTGAAGATGTAACGCCTAAATGCAGAAAAATAATCGAAAATGCATTAAATAGCTCAACAAAAAAATCGGGAGCAGGAACTGAACAATTGTTATATGCACTTTTAAAAGAACAGCAAAGCGCAGGTTGTAAGATTTTATCTTCTTTAGGGGTAAGTCCTTATGAGGTTACAACTGATGTCTCTAATGAAATAAATAATAATGATTATAAAAAAACTCAGACAAATATAAAAGATAATAAACAGACCTTAGTTGAAAAATATGGTAAGGATTTGACCGAGAGTGCTAAAAATGGCGGAATCGACCCTGTTATTGCGCGAGAAACAGAAATTGAAAGGGTAATCGAAATTCTTTCAAGACGAACAAAAAATAATCCTTGCTTAATTGGTGAACCGGGTGTAGGAAAAACCGCAATTGCAGAGGGACTTGCATTAGAAATTGCTAATGGTACTGTACCTGAAAATTTAAAAAATAAAAGAGTTATTTCTTTAGATTTAACTTGTATGGTTGCGGGTACAAAATACCGCGGAGATTTTGAAGAAAGAATTAAAAATATTATTGATGAAGTAATTGAAGATGGCGATATAATTTTATTTATTGATGAGCTTCATAATATTGTCGGTGCAGGGTCGGCAGAGGGAGCGGTTGATGCTGCGAATATTTTAAAGCCATCTTTAGCCCGTGGAGATATTCAGATAATTGGTGCAACCACAATTGAAGAATACAGAAAATATATTGAAAAAGATGCTGCTTTAGAAAGACGCTTTCAACCAATAACAGTTGATGAACCAAACATTGAAGCGGCAAAAGAAATGATTTATGGTTTAAAAAATCATTACGAAGAGCATCACGGTGTTACAATTACAGATGAAGCTATTGAAGCAGCGCTTAATTTAAGCGTGAGATATATAAGTGATAGATTTTTACCTGACAAGGCAATAGACTTAATTGATGAAGCTTCTGCAAAGGTTAAATTAAAAAGCTATACCTTGCCCGAAGAATTAAAAAAACTTGAAGCAAAAATTAAAGAAAAAAGTAACGAAAAAAATAATGCAATTTCAAATCAGGATTTTGAAAAAGCTGCTGCTTTAAGAGATGAAGAAAAGAAATTAAACATTGAGTTTCGTTCAGAAAAACAAAAATGGCAAGCAGAAATGCATGAAAAAAATCTTTTTGTTACGGAAGATGATATAAAATCAATAGTTTCAATGTGGTCAAAAATTCCGGTTACCCAAATCAGCCGGGAAGAAAGTGACAAACTTTTAAAATTAGAAGAAGAGCTCCACAAGAGAATAGTAGGTCAGGACGACGCCGTAAAAGCTGTTGCAAGAGCAATAAGAAGAGGCAGGGCAGGGCTAAAAGACCCTAAAAGACCAATAGGCTCGTTTTTATTTTTAGGGCCATCAGGTGTCGGTAAAACTGAATTAACAAAAGCACTTTCAGAATGCCTTTTTGGAAGTGAAAGCGAAATAATTAAAATAGATATGTCAGAGTATATGGAAAAGCATTCCGTTTCACGCCTTATTGGTTCGCCACCGGGTTATGTGGGCTTTGATGAGGGCGGTCAGCTAACTGAAAAGGTCAGAAGAAAGCCATATTCAATTGTTTTATTTGATGAAATAGAAAAAGCAGATGCAGATATTTTTAATTTGCTTTTACAAATATTAGAAGATGGAATTTTAACAGATTCTAATGGCAGAAAGGTGAATTTTAAAAATACCGTAATAATTATGACCTCAAATATCGGAGCTTCACTAATTTCAAATAATAAAAGTGCGTTAGGTTTTTCCGGTGAAAATGATGAAAAAACGAGAAATAAAAGAAATCGTGAATTAGTTATTGAAGAAGTGAAAAAAACTTTTAAGCCTGAACTGATTAACAGAATTGATGAGCTTATTGTTTTCAATTTATTAACTAAACAAGAAATTAAAAAAATTACGAATAATTTATTAAAGGCTGTAACTAAACGATTAAAAGAAAAAAATATCGAAATTGAATTTACTGATAGTGTTATTACAAAATTATCCGAAAAGGGCTTTGATAAAGTCTATGGCGCAAGGCCGTTAAGACGGCTGATTACTTCTGAAATAGAAGATATGCTTTCTGAAAAATATTTGATGGGTGAACTAAAAAATGGCGATTATGTAGTCGATTACAAAAATAAAAAATTTATTCTGAGATAATTACATTCTCTTTCATATTGACAAAGGGGTAAAAAAGTTATATATTTGTCATAGTGAAAGAGGTGCTTTTATGGAAAATAAAAAACGTTTATGTAAAGTTCAAAAAGGCAAAAAAATTTGTGGTGTTTGTGCCGGAATTGCACAGTATTTTAATACTGATCCGACTTATATAAGATTAGCCTGGGCATTTTTTGTTTTATGTTTAGGTACAGGAATACTTGCATATTTACTTTGTGCATTTATTCTCCCGAATGAAGATGAAGTGTAAAATTTAAATCGACTGGAAACAGTCGATTTATTTTTTTAATTTCTCTTGCCTTTTTTGTGATTTGAATTTATAATAAATTGATTATAAATTTGGAGTGTATTTTTTATGAGTTATTTAATCAGAAGAATGTTATCTTTTTACGGTGGGTTTGTTGGAATTTGCGAACACATCAAATTATTTATATATTCAAAATATGCTTTTAAAAAGCAAGAAAAAGTTTTGTTAAAGCTAATGAAAGATAATAAAACAACTGAATACGGTAAAAAGAATAATTTTGGGAATGTTAAATCAATTACTGATTATCAGGAAAAGGTTCCGCTTTCAACTTATCTTGATTATGAAGACTATGTTATGAGAATGGCTCATAATGGTGAAAAAGGGTTGCTTACAAACAGGTTTGTCCGTCGCTTTACAGAAAGCTCAGGAAGTACAGGGCGTTCAAAATTAGTGCCTCTTTCAGGCTTTTCAGAATGGACCTGCCAATGCTTTACCTTTAGTGCTCCTATTGGTTGTGCAGTTAAATATTTTAAAAATAAAGGCAGAATTCTCCCACCGCAAAGAGGATTATTAACCGCAGAGGTCGGCTCAAAAAAATTAAAGGGTGGCACAGTCAGCTGTCTTTCTTCAATTCCGCTTTTAAATGTAAAGCCACTTGTAAGATTTTTTAACACAACACCACCTGAAGTTATGTTTCATAATGATACAGTAGATGCTGATATGCACTATTTAAAATTACGCTTTGCATTACAGGACAGAAATGTAAGCTATGTCGGAACAATTTTCATTACTACTCTTGAGTCAATGTTTTTCTATCTTGAAAATAATTGGGAAATGTTTTGCGATGATATTGAAAAGGGTATTATAAATGAAAATATTGAAATGCCTGATGAGTTAAGAAAAAAACTTTCTAAAAAAGTAAAACCTAATCCAAAAAGAGCTAATGAATTAAGAGAAGAATTTAAAAAAGGCTTTGATGTTTCGCCGATTGTTCCACGAATCTGGAAAAAATGCGAGTGGATGTACGGTATGGGTACAGGCTCTTTATCACTCTATGCGAAAAAGCTTAAAAGATACATAGGCGACGATATGCCAATCCATTATTTAGGTTATGTTGCTACTGAAGCGATGATGGCAGTGCCGATTGAATTTAATTCTTATGAGTATGTTATGTTACCGCAGAATGGTTTTTATGAATTTTTACCGCTTGATGCGGATGAAAACACAAAACCACTTACTTTTAAGGATGTTGAGGTTGGAAAAGAATATGAGCTTGTTCTTACAAATTTAAGTGGCTTTTATCGTTATAAAATCGAAGATGTTATAAAAGTAACAGGTTTTTACAATCAATCACCAAAGGTTACATTCTGCTACAGAAGAAATCAGATTGCAAATATCAGTGGTGAAAAAATCAATTCAATGGCGTTTGATGAAATTATAGATAATTTTTCAACTCGCATAAATGAATTATTTATTGGTTATTCAATTTACCCTGACAGAACAACCTCACCGGGGCACTATGTTTTATTAGTTGAAACCGAAAATATTTTTGAAAAAGAAAAGGAAGAAGAGCTTTCAAGAATTTTTGAAGAAGAGCTTTGTAAGGGTAATGTTTCAGTTGAACCGCTTATAAAAAGCGGTGCTTTAGGGCATTGCGAGGTTAAATTATTAAAACGAGGCACTTACGATGCTTACCGCGAGGTTCTAAGACAGAACGGTGCAAATCTCAACCAGATTAAGCCTATTAAGTTAATTGACACAGATATGAAAAAAGACTTCTTTTTCTCACATACAATTTAAGTTGGTGTAATAATGTCAGAAATTTTAAATAATTATTTAGAAAATAATTTTAAAAATGATTTAAACAAAAAAGAATCAGTAAAAATCAGAATTGAGCAACTTTTAAGCAGGGGGCTCGATGATGAAAACTTAATTATTTCTTTAATAGAGAAAGAGTTAAAAGAAAATTTTGTTGTTCCTAAAAAATTAAAGGCAGAAATGTATGATAAAGTAAATTATATGTGCAGGAGATATATGGACAGAATTGCACGCTTTGAGCTTGATTACGATTTTGTTCCGGATATTGATGCTTTAAAATATGCTTTAATCTGCATTTTTGAAGCTGCCCCTGTTTTTCACTCACAGTTTATTGATAATCACATTGTGCCGTACTGGAAAGTGTGCGATTATCACATTGATGAAGTTCTGTCTGTAATTTATACTGATGATTTCTTGAAATGTGCCGATGAATTTTTGCTGAAAGATATTCCTGTTACGAGTAATGTTCAATTCACAGTTGGTCTTTTAATCAAAGGCAGAGAGTCAAAGCTTTGCTTTGCATGGAATCATATGTTAGTCGATGGCGGAGACTACAAGCATTTTGTTATTGATTTATTCAGAAATTATAATGCTTATATTCAGAATAAAACAATGCCACTTGATTTCAGAACAGGCACTCGTTCTTACAAAAGTGTTTATGAAGATTTTCCGGATGAGCTTAAATCTAAAGCAAATTTGCAGCTTGCCGGTGTTTCACCCCACGATAAACACACCTTGCCATTTGCTGAAAAAACAGAAAATGATGAAAAGTTCATTGCAAGAAAAAGTGTGCCGAGCGCAATTTTTAATAAAGCCAGAGAAACTGTTAAAAAGTATGAGGGTACAGTAAACGATTTAATCGCAACTGCTTATATTGCATCCGTTTATGAAATGTGTAATTTGCCTGAAAACGAAAGAGTAGGCATTTCTTGTGCAGTTGATTTAAGACGATATATTAAAAATATTAAAAGGACAGGCTACACAAATCACACAACCTTTATGCCTTGTGTTGTTAAAGGTAAAGGCGAGAATATTTTTGATATTTTAAAGCAAGTAGTTGAATGTAACAAGAAAAACAAGCAAGATAAATTTATGGGACTCCACGGGTTGCCACTTCTTAATTTTGCGTATTCTTCTATGGTTTACATTCAGGCGGAATTTTTTGTCGGTCTTTTTTATAACAACGCAAATTTAGCAATAAGCAATGTTGGTGCTATGGATTTAGATGCACTTTCGTTAAATGGTAATAAACCAATCGGTGCAGCCGTTGCAGGTGCAGCTAAGAAAAAGCCTTGCGCTATGATGACCGCTTTGACAATTAACGGAAATTTACAGCTCTCAATCTGTTCAGTAGGTAACGAAGAAGATAAAAAAATGCTTGAGAAATTCTTCGGAATATTGGCAGAGAAAATAAAAGAAATGGCGGAATATTGACAAGAAAAAAGCAGAAGAAAAAACTTCTGCTTTTTATTAAATTTCTCTTGACTTTAACAGAGTAAAGTGATAAACTGTTAAACGGTAAAAGAATACTATTGAAAGGAACACATTTGTGTCTTGGTGAAATTTATGAATAAAATTCATTCAGAGGCAGTAGATACTTTAGTAAAAGGTTTATTAAAATTAGAAACTGAAGAAGAGTGCTACGCATTTTTAGAAGATGTTTGCACAATAAAGGAATTGCAGGATATGGCTCAGCGCTTTGATGTTGCTTTAAAGCTTTCAGATGGCTTTAACTATAATCAGGTTTCTGCAGCAACGGGGGCAAGCTCTGCAACAATCAGCCGTGTTAATAAATGCCTGATGTATGGTAACAATGGCTATAACACTATTATAGAAAGACTCAAAGGTGAGGAGAAATAATATGAGCTTCCAATCAGATATTATAAGAGGTGACGAAAAGGCAGTTTTTTCGTTACGCTCTCTTTACAGTTCATTTGGCTTCAAGCAATTCAGAATGAGCAAATTTGAAGAATATGATTTATATGTTAAAAACAAAGATTTTTTGGTTTCAAATGAAGTAATAACTTTTACAGATGGCTCCGGTAAATTACTTGCTTTAAAGCCTGATGTTACTTTATCAATAATTAAAAATTCTAAAGATTCCGGTGAAAAAATACAAAAGGTTTATTATGATGAGAATGTTTACAGAACAACTAAAGGCAACAAAGAATTCCGCGAAATAATGCAGACTGGTCTTGAGTGCATTGGTAATATTGGTACTTATGAAGTTGCAGAGGTTGTTTTACTTGCATTAAAGAGTCTTGAAAGTATTACTGATGATTTTATTTTAGACATTTCTTATATGGATATTATTCTTTCAGTTCTTTCAGATGCAGGGCTCGATTCTCAGCAAAATCAAAAAATTCTTAAAGCCATTGGCGAAAAAAATACCGATGAAATTAAAAAGCTTTGTGCTGAATCCGGCATTGATAGTGACAGAATTGTTTCTCTTGTTACAATTAACGGTAAATATGAAAATGTAATTGAAAAATTAGAAAAGCTCTGTGTTACATATAATGAAAAATCACACCTTAATACATTTAAAAAGATTTTAACATTTCTTTGTGATAGCGGTTACGCTGACAAAATCAATGTGGATTTTTCAATTGTAAATAATATGAATTATTATAACGGAGTTGTTTTCCAGGGCTATGTGAACAAAATTCCGTCAAGCATTCTTTCAGGTGGTCAATATGACAACTTAATGCTCAAAATGGGTAGAAAAGATAAAGCTGTTGGTTTTGCAGTTTATCTTGATTTATTACAACGCTACAACGAAACTGACAAAGAATTTGATGTAGATTATATTTTATTAAAAAATGATACTGATGATATTTCTGCTATTTCAAAAGCGGTTTCTGAATTAAAGAAAGAAAATGCATCTGTTTTAGTGCAAAATGAAATTCCGGAAAATATTAAATATCGAATGGCATTTAAAATTACAGAGGAAGGGGTAATTGAATTATGAAAGAAATAGTAAATGTAGCCCTTCCTAAAGGAAGACTCGGTGAAAAGGTTTACGATATGTTTGATAGTGCAGGGTATTCTTGCCCATCTATTAAAGAAAATACCCGTAAGCTTATTTTTGAAAATGAAGAAACAGGTGTTCGCTTTTTCTGGGTTAAGCCGTCAGATGTTGCAATTTATGTTGAACGAGGTGCGGCAGATATTGGTGTTGCCGGTAAAGATATTTTGTTAGAATATGAGCCTGATGTTTACGAAATGCTTGATTTGGATTTAGGTAAATGCAGAATGGCAGTAGCGGCACACAAGGATTTCAGAGATAATACAGATAAAACCTTGCGAGTTGCTACAAAATTTGTTAATATAGCAAAGGCATTTTATAGTGAAAAATGCAGAGATATTGATATTATAAAGCTTAACGGCTCAATTGAGTTAGCGCCTATTTTAGGTCTTTCTGATGTTATTGTAGATATTGTTGAAACAGGTAAAACGCTTATTGAAAATAATTTAGAACCGATTGAAACAATTGTGCCAATCAGCGCAAGACTTATTTCAAACAAGGCGAGTCTTAAATTTAAAAATGAAGAAATAAATAATATTATGAATGCGTTAGCAATTCAGGTTGAAGAGAGAAAATCAAAGGAATGACAAGAAAATGATTAAAAAATATAAATTTGGTGAAGTTTCAAACGAAGAAATTTTTGCTCGTTTTGAGCCTACTTCTTCAGTTGAAGATATTGTTGCCGATATTCTCAAAAATGTTAAAGAAAACGGCGACAAAGCACTTTTTGAGTACTGCGAAAAATTTGATAAGGCAAAACTCACTTCTTTAGAGGTTACTGAAGAAGAAATTGACGAAGCATTTAATTTGGTTGAGCCACGCTTTATTGAAATAATTAAAACTGCTGCTGAAAATATCCGCGATTTCCACAAGCGCCAGGTTCGCAATAGCTTTATTATAAATGATAAAAAAGGTATTGTAACCGGTCAGAAGGTTACACCGATTGAAAAGGTTGGCGTTTATGTTCCCGGTGGTACAGCCGCTTATCCGTCAACAGTTTTAATGGATACAATTCCTGCAAAAATTGCAGGTTGCAAAGAAATTATAATGGTAACACCACCATCAAGTGATGGCAAGGTTAACCCTGTAATTCTTGCGGCAGCTAAAATTGCGGGAGTTGACAGAATTTTTAAATTAGGTGGAGCACAGGCAGTTGCAGCTTTGGCTTATGGTACAGAAAGCGTTCCAAATGTTTATAAAATTGTAGGCCCCGGTAATGCGTTTGTTGCAGAAGCTAAAAAGCAGGTTTACGGAATGGTTTCAATTGATATGATTGCAGGTCCTTCTGAAATTCTTGTTATTGCAGACGGTACCTGTGAAGCTAAAAATGTTGCAGCAGACTTACTTTCACAAGCTGAGCACGACAAAATGGCAACTGCAGTTTTAGTTACAGACAGCAACGAATTAGCAGATAAGGTAATTGAAGAATTAGAAAGACAAATTCCGCTTTTACCAAGAGCAGAAATAGCAAGAGCATCAATTGATAATAATGGTAAAATTATTGTTTCTTCTTCAATTGAGGAAGCGGTTAAAATCGCGAACGAAATTGCACCTGAGCACCTTGAAATCTGTGTTGATAATCCTTTTGATTATCTTGATTTAATTGATAACGCAGGTTCAATATTTATGGGTAAGAATTGCCCTGAGGCACTAGGCGATTATTATGCAGGACCTAACCACACTTTACCTACAAGTGGTACTGCAAAATTCTCAAGTCCGCTTTCAGTAGATGATTTTGTAAAGAAGTCACAATATACATATTACACCGCTGAAGCATTAGAAAAAATTAAAGATGATGTTGCTTACTTCGCAGAAAGCGAAGGCCTCACAGCACACGCAAAAAGTACAACTATAAGGTTTGAAAAAGAATGAGCAGATTTTTAAATAAAAAATATTGGTCCTTAAAGGAATACACACCGGGTGAACAACCTCAGGACCAACAGTATATTAAATTAAATACAAATGAATCACCATATCCGCCGTCACGATCTGTTTTAGATGCGGTGAATTCAGTTGAGGTCAGCAAATTAAATTTATATTCTGACCCTGAATGTAAATTACTAAAAAATAAATTGGCAGAAATTTATGGTGTAAAAAAAGAAAATATCTATGTTTCAAATGGCTCAGATGATATTTTGAATTTCAGCTTTATGGCTTTTTGTGGTGACGAGGTCGAGGCTTTGTTCCCTGAAATTTCTTACGGCTTTTATAAGGTTTACGCCGATTTATATGGTGTTAAATATAAAAGAGTACCATTAAAAGAAGATTTTACAATAGATATTAACGATTATTGTAATCAGAATAAATTTATTGTAATTGCTAACCCTAATGCACCAACAGGTATTGCTTTAACCTTAAATGAAATTGAGCAAATTGTAAAATCCAATCCGAATAATATAGTTTTAATTGACGAAGCTTATGTTGATTTTGGTGCAGAGTCTGCTTACAATTTAACTAAAAAATATGACAATCTTTTAGTTGTAATGACTTATTCAAAATCAAGAAGCTTAGCGGGTGCAAGGCTTGGCTTTGCTATCGGTAATGAAGAAATTATAAAAGACCTTGAAAAAATCAAATTTTCTACTAATCCGTACAGCATTAACCGTTTAACTCTTTTAGCAGGCGTTGCCGCTTTAGAGAGTGACTCTTATTATAAAGATAATGCTCAAAAAATAATTGAAGCGAGAGAATATACTGTAAGAGAATTAGAAAAATCAGGCTTTGAAATTCTCCCTTCAAAAGCAAACTTTGTTTTTGCAAAGGCAGATTTTATAAGTGGCGAAGAGCTTTATAAAGCTTTGAAATCAAAGGGCATTTTAGTTCGTCACTTTAGTGATGAAAAAATCAAAGATTTTAACAGAATTACAATAGGAACAAAAGAGCAGATGCAAAAGCTTATTGAAACTATTACAGTTATTAAAGGAGAAGTAAAATGAGAACTTCATCAATAACAAGAAATACAGAAGAAACAAAAATCAAGCTTACACTTAACCTTGACGGTAAGGGTGAAAGTAAAATAGACACAGGCTGTGGATTTTTTGACCACATGCTCACACTTTTTTCTAAACACTCTAAAATTGATTTAGAAGTTACTTGTGATGGTGATGTGAATGTTGATTATCACCACACAGTAGAAGACATTGGTATTGTATTAGGTAAAGCTATTTTAGCAGCATTAGGCGATAAAAAAGGCATAAACCGCTATGCAGACACAATTTTGCCGATGGATGAGTCCTTAATTCTTACTGCAATAGATATTTCAGGCAGAAGTTATTTAGGCTTTGATGTTTTATTTACATCACAAAAAATCGGCGATTTTGATACTGAATTAGTTGAAGAATTCTTTATGGCGCTCACAAGAAGTGCAGAAATTACTTTACACATTAAAAAATTAGCAGGTGAGAATGCTCACCACATTGCAGAGGGTATTTTCAAATCATTTGCAAGAACTTTAAGAGCAGCAGCCGCACTTGATGAAAATTTTAAAGACCAATTACCATCTACAAAGGGTGTTTTATAATGATAAGTATTGTTGATTACGGTGTAGGTAACCTTTTTTCTTTGAGTTCATCGCTTAAAAGCATTGGTGCAGACACAGTTGTAACAAGTGATAAGCAAAAAATTATAGATTCATCAGCAATTATTCTTCCCGGTGTTGGTGCTTTTTCTGATGCACAGAAAAAATTAAAGGATTCAGGACTTTTTGAAGTAATAATTGATGAAGCGAAAAAAGGTAAAAAATTACTCGGAATTTGCCTTGGTATGCAAATGTTATTTGAGAAGAGCTTTGAATATGGCGAATATGACGGTTTAAAGCTCTTAAAAGGCAATATTGTGCCACTTGAAGGTAAAATCTCGCCTCAGCTTAAAATACCGCATATAGGCTGGAATTCGCTTGAATTTAAGAATGGCAAATCTGACCTTTTCAAATACATAAATAATGGTGATTTCGTTTACTTTGTTCATTCATATTATGCCGCCGATTGCGAAGAAAGCATAATAGCAACTTCTGAATATGGAATAGATGTTACAGCAGCAGTGGGTAAGGATAATATCTACGGTTGCCAATTCCATCCGGAAAAAAGTGGCGATGTAGGTCTTAATATTTTAAAAGCTTTTTGTGAAATGGGGGACTGCTAAATGAATATTTTTCCGGCTATTGACCTTTATGACGGTAAAGCAGTCCGTCTTTTTAAGGGCGATTACAACCAGATGACTGTCTATAACGAAAATCCGCTTGAGGTTGCAAAGGATTTTGAGAATAGTGGTGCTGAATATATTCACCTTGTTGATTTAGAGGGTGCAAAATATGGCACTACACCTAATATTGAAGTAATCAAAAAGATTGTTGATAATACTAATCTTTTTACTGAAATTGGTGGAGGTATTCGTTCAATAGAAACTGTTGATGCTTATTTGAATGCAGGGCTTGACAGAGTTATTATAGGTACAGCGGCAGTTACTGATGAAGAATTTTTAAAAACTGCTCTCAAAAAATATCCAAAACCAGGACAAATTGCAGTTGGAATCGATTTACTCGATGGCTTTGTTGCAATTAAGGGATGGGTTGAAAAATCTCAATATAAAGCAGAAGAGTTTTTCAAAAAAATGACTTCTTTAGGTGTTACAACTGTAATTTGTACCGATATTTCAAAAGATGGTGCAATGAAAGGTGTTAATCGTGAGCTTTATAAAGAGCTTTCAGAGAAATTTTCAATAGATATCACTGCATCAGGTGGCGTTACTGATATTACTGATATTAAAGCGTTAAGAGAAATGAATTTATATGGTGCTATTATTGGTAAGGCATACTACACAGGGGCTATTGATTTAAAGACTGCAATCGAGGTGGCAAAATGATTACTAAAAGAATTATTCCGTGCCTTGATGTTAAAAACGGCAGAGTTGTTAAAGGCGTAAACTTCTTAGGACTTTCTGATGTTTCTTCACCGGTTGAGCTTGCAGAATATTACAGCAAATCGGGTGCAGATGAGCTTGTTTTTTATGATATTACCGCTTCTTTTGAGGGTAGAGAGCTTTTTACTGATATCTTAACTGAAGTTGCATCTAAAATATTTATTCCGCTCACTGTTGGTGGTGGTATAAATACTGTTGATGACTTTGACCGTGTTTTAAAATGTGGTGCCGATAAAGTCAGCGTAAATTCCGGTGCTATCAGAAATCCCGATTTAATTAAAGAAGCCGCTTTAAAATACGGGGATCAATGCGTTGTTCTTTCTTGTGATATTAAGCGTGTAGATGGAGAATTTCGTCTTTTTGCAAAAGGTGGTAGAGAAGACACAGGAATTAACGCTATTGAATGGATTAAAAAAGGGGTTAATAGCGGCGCAGGTGAAATTGTTGTTAATTCAATTGATACTGACGGCGTTAAAAATGGCTTTGATATTGAAATGCTTAAAGCGGTTTGCGAAGTTGTTAATGTACCTGTTATTGCATCGGGTGGTGCTGGTTGCAGTGAAGATTTCGTTAAATTATTTAATGAAATTCCTACAATAGATGCAGGTCTTGCCGCTTCAATTTTCCATTTTGGTGAAGTAGAAATTAAAGACTTGAAATTACTTTTAAAAGAGAATAAAATAAACGTTAGATTATAATTTGGAGTTTTTTATGGATTTTAATAAAGAAAGTGAAATGACGATACTTGACGATTATATTCCCGTAATCGAAAACAGCTTCAGAAAACAAAAGATTTCAAAAGAAAAGCTACCGACCTTTAAATATGCAAAGGATAAATTACCCAAACCCCTGTGGGATAATCACGAGGATTATATTTCTTGTTATTGGCGTGCCTGGGAACTGGCATTTAAAAATTTAAGACGACCTTACTTTTGGACAGGGTTTGTTTCAAATTTTATAGATACCGCATTTGATGGTTGTACATTTATGTGGGACTCTGTATTTATGTTAATGTTCGGAAAATACGCTGACAGAATTTTTAAATTTCAAGGCACACTCGATAATTTTTATTCACATCAGCACGATGATGGTTTTATTTGTCGTCAGATAAATGAAATTACAGGCAGAGACAAGTTTACACGCTGGGACCCCTCTGCAACCGGTCCTGAAATTATGGCTTGGTGTGAATGGGAATACTTTTTAAATTTTGGAGATACCGAAAGATTAAAGAGAGTTTTTCCGGTTCTTCTTTCTTATCACAGGTTTTTAAAGCAGACTCACACATGGCCCGATGGTACATATTTTTCAAGCGGTTGGGGTTGTGGTATGGATAATTTACCACGACAGCAAGAAGGATATTCACCACCATATAGCCACGGTCATATGATTTGGGTTGACGCTTGCGCTCAGGCTCTTTTTGATTGCAGAATTTTAATCAAAATGGCAGAAGTCCTTGATAAAAAAGAATATATCCAAGAGCTTGATATGGAAGCAAATCTACTTTTTAAAGTTATAAATGAAAAGCTCTGGGACGAAGAAACAGGCTTTTATTACGACCTTTGGAAAAATGGTGAGTTTAACTATGTCCACCACGCAGGTGCTTTTTGGAATTTAATTGCTGAAACAGTTCCTGATGCAAGGGTAGATAAGTTTATAAGTGCCTTAAATGATGAAAAACTTTTTAAAACTCCACACAGAGTGCCTTGTCTTGCAAAAGACCACAAGCAATACGAAAAAACAGGTGGTTACTGGTGTGGTGGCGTTTGGGCACCTACAAACTATATGATTTTAAAGGGCCTTGACAAGTATAAAAAATATGCTCTTTCTCACGAAATCGCAATAGAGCATCTTTACGCAGTTGTTGAAGTTTTTAAAGATACTAACACAGTATTTGAAAACTATGCACCTGAATTTGTTAAAAATGGCAGACCCTCACAAGGTAATCCTGCAATGAAAGATTTCGTTGGTTGGACGGGTATTTCACCAATTTCGATTCTTTTTGAGTTTGTATTTGGTATTAAACCAGATGCAGGTAATAACAAAATCGTCTGGGATGTTACACTTCTTGAAAAGCACGGAATTGAGCAATATCCGTTTAAAACTGACGGTGAGCTTACTTTAATCTGTGAAGAAAGAAACTCACAAGACGAAAAGCCGATTATTACTTTCAAATCTAATATCCCGATTGAATTAGAAATAATCTGGGGTAGCGAAAATAACAAGCAATCATTTATAATAAAATCATAATGGAGCGATAATATGTTAAATATTGAAGAACTTAAATTTGATGAAAAAGGGCTTATCCCTGCAATAGTTGTAGATTACGCAACAAAAAAAGTATTAACTTTAGCCTATATGAATAAAGAAAGTCTTAAAATATCTTTAGAAAAGGGCTTAACCTGTTTTTACAGCCGTTCAAGACAAGAATTGTGGTTAAAGGGTGAAACAAGTGGTAACTATCAGCACATTGTAAGCATTACTGCAGATTGTGACAAAGATGCTTTAACAGTCGTTGTTAAAAAAGATGGTCCTGCTTGTCACACAGGCACTGATTCTTGCTTTAATGATTTAGTTTATGAAAACGAAGAGTTAAACAATGAATTCTCAATGGAAAATCTTATGAAAATGCTTGTCGGCAGAAAAACAGAGAAAAAAGAGGGCTCTTACACAACATATCTTTTTGAAAAGGGTATTGATAAAATTCTCAAAAAGGTTGGCGAAGAGTCAACAGAAGTTATTATTGCGGGCAAGGCAAATGATAAAAAAGAAACAATTTATGAAATTGCTGACTTGACATATCATGTAATGGTGCTTATGATAGAAATGGGCATTTCACTTGAAGAGGTAACCGCAGAGCTTGCTTCCCGTCATGTTATTGACCACAAGGTTAAGCAAGAGAAAATGACTAAATAATTTTTAAATTTATTTTTTGGAGCTTTGTTTATGACAGAGGTTAAAAACGAAGAAATATCTAAAGGCTCTTACACGGCAGATTTTATTCTCGCTAAAGCACTTGATATTGGTGAGAATATTTTACGCTGTGGTGGTGAGCCATATAGAATTGAAGATACAGTTACAAGAATTTGCGTAGCCTATGGTGCAGAGTTTGCTGATATTTTTGCTTTGCCGTCTTTGATTATTGCAAATATCAGAATGAAAGATGGTACATATTCTTCACAAGTAAGAAGAGTTTACCAAACAAGCAACAATATGTATCTTTTAGAAAAAATGAATAATCTTTCAAGAGATATCTGCTTTAAAAAGGTCTCTTTAGAGGATGTGCCGACAGAAATTGAAAACGCCAAAAAAGGCAGACCATTTCCTGATCTTCTTTGCTACATAGGTGGAATTTTAGGTGCAGGTGGTTTTGCGGTATTCTTTGGTGGTAATATTTACGATGCTTTGGTTGCCGCGGTTGCAGGAATTGTTGTAACATTCTTTAATTTGCACAAAACTGCATTCGTAAATCAGATGATTCATTCTGTAATTTCATCATTTGTTGGTGCAATTGTGTCACTGGCACTTATTTCATTTGGTGTCGGTCAGAATACCGATATGATACTTATTGGTGTTATTATGCTTCTTATCCCTGGTCTTGCATTTGGTAATGCCGTCAGAGATTTACTCTTCGGTGATACAGTTTCCGGTATCATTCAGTTAGTTCAGGCGATTTTAATTGCCGTTATGGTAGCCTTCGGATTTACTGTTGCTATGATGATATTCGGAGGTGTGTTCAGTTGAGTATGGATATAATTATTAAAATAATTGCCGGTGTTATTAGTACAATAGGCTTTGCAATTATTTTTAAACTAAGAGTTAAGCATATTCCACTTGCGGCTATTGATGGACTTATTGCTTGCGTAGTTTATTTTTGCTGTTTAGAATTTATTAGTGACGATTTATTTATTGCAAATATGTTAGCGTCATTTGCTACCGCAGGTTTTGCAGAAATATGTGCAAGAATCGGTAAAGCACCTGCAACAATATTCTTACTTCCGGGTTGTATTGCCTTAGTTCCGGGTGGCTCACTTTATAACGCTATGAGAAGCTTGCTTATTAAAGATTATGATGAATTCGGCGCTCAGCTTCTTACAACAGGTAAGGTTGCAATCGCAATTGGTGGTGGCATTATAGCTGTTTCGATTATAAGATATTTTCTCAATCAAATTAAATGTAATAAGAATAACAAAAAAGAACCTGCTTAAGAGAGACACTCCGTAATGAAGTTGTCTTCCTTCGGCTGGTATAATCAGAAATAACGGCGGCAGAAAGGTTTTAGTCTCTCTGTCGCCGTTATTTTAATCATCGTCTTCATCATTAGACCAACCGGATATGATATGCAATTCGCCTGAATCCATATCCATTGCCATATTATCTCCCATCCTCATTAATAAATCTCCGTCAGAATCTATTGCCATATTGTTAGAGATAGAATGAGCAAAATCGCCGTCCTCGAAATCAAAAAAAAGCTTACCCATATAGCACCTCGCTTGAAAAATTAATAATCATATTTGTTTATTTCTAAAACCCTGAATGTTGCATTTTTGAATTGATTTAATTTTTCTTGATCTACGTATTCAAAAGCTTTCAAATATATCTCTTGTCCAGCATCTAATCTATCAGCGTAAATCATATCTGTTTCAATTCTTGCACCATTTGCATCTACTGCTTCAATCGTTATGTAATAGGTGCATTGTTTTTCAGCTTTGTTTTTTACTGTGATATCAAGGGATGTTTCGGAGAAGTATCCATTATTAGTTATTTTGAATTCCCCAAAAGAAACATCAACATATTTTTCTAAAATTTCATCTGTCGTTTCTTCTCTAAATACATCACTAATTGCAGGTATATTAGATTCAATATCAGTTGATATGTTAGTGAAAAGCGTAGCAGCAAAAACGACATACAGAATCACAAGAATAATGGATAAAACGATTTTGGTTATAAAGCCAATCAAAGCACCTTTACCTGCCGATTTAGCTCGTTTAGGTTTCTTTCCTTCATATATGAGAAAGAGGATTAAACCAACAATTGGAATAAAAAAACTCAAGATAGCAAACCAAAAACTTGAACGGTCATCAGTTTCGTTAATATTGTTATCAAATCTTGTTCCGCAGTTGATACAGTATGTTGCTGAATCATCTATATTTTTACCGCAATTTTTACAATGCATTTTAATTCCTCCTAGTAGCATTTATTGAATTGGGGCAATTGACAAAGTAGTGCTTTTATGTCATTATCACTCGTTTCTACATCAGCAAAAATAATTAACTCGTAATAATCTTCGTCTTTGAGGTTTTTTAATGCACCAAGCTCATTATAAATATAACAATTACTAAAATCTATGTTGGCAGCTTTCTTTCGGTTATAGTCGATGCCAAATTTTAATATTGCAAGTGCTCTTTGCTTGTATTTATCTAAGTTCTTCAAGGCGTGTCTCAGGCAATTATTAATTATCGGATTGATAGAATAATATGTAATAGACTGAGCTTGTTTTTTTCGTTTAGCTATATTACTCAATTCAAAAACATACTTTTTTTCTTCAAATATGGATTTAAAAATATCTTCATTATCTAATATTAATTCCAAAAAATCACTATTTGCAAAAATACAACTACCAACATCATAGTACCCGCAAGCGAAAAACATATTATAGGAATCATAAATGCTATTAAACAATTCAACATCGTTCATACTTGCTACAAGACGTGCAAATTCTGTACTGTTTTGAAAATGAATCCACGTTATTCCCTTATCTTTTCTAAATTCAAATTCATTATAAAACCATTTTAATTTTATGCCATACTCTTCATGAAGATATCTCACACCATTAACCGAATGATATTCAACCACATAATCAAGAAATGTTTTGCCAAATTCATCTGTTTGAGTGATAATAGATTTTCCATCGTTTGCCAGCAATAAATTGAATTCATTTTTATATAATTGAGGATCATCTAAATAAGCATAATATCTAAAACCTTTATTAAATGGTACGTTCTCTTTTTCTATAGGCAGTTTATATGCATCTTTATCCATCAATCGTGCCAATGAAACACCGAATATTTTTTCCAAAGGAATAATAAATTCATATTTGAGCGGACGCTCTCCTTTTAACATTTTTGAAAAGTTGGATTTTTCTTTATTTGCAAATTCGTATGCTTCTTGCCCTTTAATTCCTAATTCGTGGGCAATATTCACTAACAAATGACTATACCTCTTTATCCCTTTTAAATTCATATAATGGTCGATGTTGTTCTTCAAATTATTCACGGCTTATGCCTCCTTTTTTTTACATTATAACACATCTTGTTCAAAATGGTAGTCATATCAGACAACTTTTGTTGTCTTTTTTGATGTCCTCCAAAAATCAAGGTAAAAACTATACGGTCAGATTTGACAACTAAACAAATCACCTACTACGTTACACACTTTGAAAAGGTGTGTAACAAAAGCGGTATAGCCAATAGCTACACCGCTTAACGAAATCAATTATTCAGCTTAGATACAAGGTGCCCCAGCGGGCTCTTTTTTATTTGCTAATTATTTTTGTAAAGTTTTGATAATTACTTTACACTCTTCTAAATTCATAATCTTTGGAACAGGGTAGAGTGGGTTACCTTCTTTTAAGGCTCTTGTTGCTATAAGCTCAATGTCTTCATCCTTAATGCCTTCAAATTTATCAGGAATATTCATTTTTTTGTTGAGCTCTTTAATAGCTTCAATGAATTTTTCTGCTTTTTCTTTTTCGGTTTTACAATCAGCTGCAATACCGGCAACATCTGCTAAAATTGCAAGTCGGTGGTGTGCAGATTCGCCGAAGAATTCAAGAATGTAAGGAAGAATAACTGCATTTGCAAGTCCGTGTGGAATGCCATACATACCACCTAAGTTGTGAGCAATGGCGTGAACATAACCAACATAAGCTCTTGTAAATGCAACACCCGCATAGAATGAAGCAACAAGCATATTCTCTCTTGCTTCAATATTATTGCCGTCTTCATATACTTTTCCAATGTTCTCGAAAATAAGCTTTGTAGCCTTCAGGGCAGCATCTTCTGTAGATTTAACATTACTTCTGCCAATAAATGCTTCAACAGCGTGTGTGAGTGCATCCATACCGGTAGTTGATGTGATATGTGGTGGAAGTCCTACTGTAAGCTCAGGGTCAAGAACTGCAAACTTAGGACGAAGAACAGGGTCGTTAATTGCATTCTTTTCGTGTGTATCAGGGTTAGAAATAACTGCCGCAAGAGTAGTTTCAGAGCCGGTACCTGCAGTTGTAGGAACTGCAAAAATAAGTGGTGTTTTCTTTAAAACCTTTAACTGACCGCGCATTGATGGGATTGATTTGTTAGGTCTTGCAACCTTTGCTGCAGTAACCTTTGCACAGTCCATTGGTGAGCCGCCACCAAAAGCAATAAACGCTTCACAGTTATTATCGTGATAAAGCTTTAAAGCCTCTTCTACATTATAAATTGTCGGGTTAGGCTGAACACCGTCAAATACAGTGTACTTAATATCTTCAGCGTCAAGTCCCTCAAAAAGAGAGTCAAGCAGGTGAAGCGACATAAGACCTTTATCTGTTACAATAAGTACATTTTTTACACCTTGCTCTTTAACTAAGGCAGGGAGCTTTTTTATTGCACCTGCACCTTGCAGGAGCTTGGGTGGTGTCCAGTCAAGTACGCCCATTGCTACCTTATAAACGCTTTGGTATGCTCTGTAATATGTGTGTTTTAAACTCATTTAAATACACTCCTGAATTTTATTTTTTACCTTCAACAAGGTTAATTAGGTTATTTAACAGGTTGTCAATATTTTCAATACGCTTTTTAATTCTCTTGAAAATAAACGGAAAAGTATGTGACAATTTTTTAAGCATTTTTATATGCTTTGTTTTCTTAATATCCAATAATTCGTTTTTTCTCGTTTTGAATTCATTGAGCTTTTGTGCAAATTCAGAACGCTTTTCATCAGAAAAGCCTACAAGGCTATCACCGGTAGCACTGATAACAATATTTGTAAATTCAACTATATCATCAGAAAGCTCCTTGAATTTTACGAAGTACTCACGAATGCCTAAAGCATTTATAATTGTGTTGATAACATCAATTACGAAAACAGTGGTAATTATATAAACAAGTAATTTTCGTGATTCAACATTTACCTGGCTTACAAAGTAAACATCAACCAGTGGGTGAAGCACATAAAGGAAAAGACAAGAGCAAGTACCCCAGTAAAGAGTATGTGTTAAGCAAATTCTGCCGTGGAGATTAAAGGGTTGCTGTGAATAATCCCACCAACGAGCATTGAAAGCCTTTTCCATAATAAAGCTCGTAAAATATTCAACTAAATCACAAACTACCATACCAACTACAAAAATAATAAGCTCATTAACATAGTCGTTGGTTGTAATTGACCTGAATGGTAAAAGACAAATTAAAATTGTTAATGCACCAACACCGTAAATAGGGCAGAAAGGACCTCTTAAAAATCCTCTGTTAATCCATTTTTTAGGGCGAAGTGAACAGTAGCAGGATTCAAAAAACCAACCAACGAAGCTATAAAGGTAGAAATAAATAAAATAATCATAAATTGCCATTTTATTCACCTAAACCTAACCTTACATCTAATTTTTTTCGACAACTTTCTGACATTGAATAAGCCATTTCAATAGTTGCACAATATTTATCCATCATAGTTACAACATAAGATTCTAAATATTTTGGTGGTACAACAGTTAAAGGCCACATATGTCGTTTAATAATATCTTGCTCTTTTTTAGTTAAAGTACCGCATAAATAATAAGCATTTTTTAATGCAAATTTCGGGTGCCTTAAACCATGAAGCTTGTGGCTTAAATCGTCCTCACGCCAATCATAATAAAACAAATCGTGCATTGTGGCCGCTCTTGCAGTTTCCTTATAATTTAACTTTAATTTACGAGAAACAAGAAAGCTTAAAAAAGCAACACTTCTTATATGTTGTAAACGGTTTATTTTTAAATGCTGTTCAAAATCTCCTAATTTCTGAAGCTGGGGAGAGTTATAAATATCACCAGCGACATTTAAAAACTCTTCCCATTCTTTAGAATCCATTTTGTATGACGCTACATAAGCGTTAAATAACTTTCCCATAATTTATTTAATGATTTTGTGGAAAACCTTTTTACCCTTTTTAATAATTACATAGCCTTTTTCAAAATCTGAAGCAGGGATAATGTGTGACACAGCAGTAACTTTTTCGTTATCTACACTAACGCCACCTTGTTCAATAAGGCGTCTTGCTTCACCGCGTGAAATAACAAGCTCTGCTTTAATAAGAGCATCAATTATGTTAATACCTTCGTCAGCAAAATCTTCAGCTGAAAGGGTAGTAGATGGCATATTTTCAGAGTTACCGCCTGCGCCGAAAACAGATTTAGCAGCACTTTGTGCTTTTTCAGCTTCTTCTTTACCGTGAACAAGTGCAGTAAGCTCATAAGCCAAAATTTCTTTTGCTTTGTTAAGCTCGCTACCCTCCCAGGAATCCATTTTATCAATTTCTTCTAATGGTAAGAAAGTAAGCATTCTTATACATTTTAAAACATCGCTGTCAGCAACATTACGCCAATATTGATAGAAATCATAAGGTGATGTTTTATCAGCATCAAGCCAAACTGCATTACCAGCAGTTTTACCCATTTTATTACCTTGTGAGTCTGTAAGAAGGGTAATAGTCATAGCGTGAGCGTCTTTACCTAATTTTTTTCTGATAAGCTCAGTACCACCGAGCATATTGCTCCATTGGTCGTCACCGCCAAACTGCATATTACAACCGTAATTTTTGTAGAGGTAGTAGAAGTCATAGCTTTGCATAATCATATAGTTGAATTCAAGGAAGCTGAGACCTTTTTCCATTCTTTGCTTGTAGCATTCAGCTCTTAACATATTGTTAACTGAGAAGCAAGCGCCAACCTCTCTTAAAAGCTCAACATAGTTAAGATTTAAGAGCCATTCAGCGTTGTTTACCATTTGTGCTTTACCCTCACCGAACTCAATGAATCTTTCCATCTGGCGTTTGAAGCAATCAGCATTGTGCTGAATATCTTCTTTTGTGAGCATTTTTCTCATATCTGTTCTGCCTGATGGGTCACCAATCATAGTAGTACCGCCACCAATAAGTGCAATTGGTTGGTTACCAGCCATCTGGAGCCTTTTCATTAAAGTAAGTGCCATAAAGTGACCTGCAGTGAGGCTATCAGCAGTACAGTCAAAGCCGATGTAAAACTTTGCTTTACCAGCATTTACCATTTCTCTTATTTCTTCTTCATTTGTTACCTGAGCAATAAGCCCACGAGCAACTAATTCTTCATAAATTCCCATTAGAATACCACCTAATAATTTTAATTTTACATACATCAAAAATTATATTATAAATGAAAAGGAATGTCAATAAAAACTATTTACAGAATATTACAAATTCGTAACAAACGATAAATTTTTATTGACAAACGATAAAAAAGTGCTATTATGTGTGCCAAGGAGTTGATTAAATGAAAAAGTTTAAAAGGTCAATAAAATTTCTTTTCGGAATTTTAGTGTTTTTAAGTATAGTTTTTGGCGTACTGCTATTTTTAGCACCATCATTATTTGACTGGTATTGTGGTTTTATCGGCAGAGATATAGATTCATATAAATCTTTAGTTATTGTTTTTTATTTGTGCTCACCATCAGCAGCATTAACATTGCTCTTTTTGTTCAAGTTTTTGTTACAAATAAAAAATAACGAGATTTTTTCAAAAGAAACTACAAAAATTCTAAAAATTCTTTCTTGGTGCTGTCTTTCAATAGTGCCACTTTCAATACCGCTTTGCTTTCACTTTTTAGCATCATTTCCAATTCCTGCAGCAGGGCTTTTTATGTGGTTATTTTTAACAATAATAAAAAATGCATTTGAATATGGTGCAGAAATTAAAGACGAAAACGATTTGACAGTATAGTATTTTTAAAAGGAACGAATAAAATGGCAATAATTGTAAATCTCGATGTTATGTTAGCAAAAAGGAAGATGTCATCAGGGGAGTTGGCTTCAAGAATCGGTTTAACGCAGGCTAATCTTTCTATATTAAAAACAGGCAAGGCTAAGGCTGTAAGATTTTCTACGCTCTCTGCAATTTGCAAGGAGTTGGACTGTCAACCCGGTGATATTCTTGAATTTATAGATATGGGAGAAAATTACGATGAATAATAATTCAAATAATAATTTAAACAATAACTTTAATGATAACCCTAATAATACTTTTACGGCTTCTACAGGTACGCAAACTCCAGGTTATACTGGATTTTTTATGCCAAAAAAGAAAGTAAAGCCTTTAGCAAATGTTGAATTCAACAAAAAGGATTTTATAAGCTTTTTAGCAACAGCAGTTATTATGTTCCTCGTTTCATATATTGGTATTATTAACTTTTTTAATTTTGGTTTTACTATAACAATGTTACTGTTTACAGTATTTGCATTCTTTTATCTTTTTAATAAGAACTCAAAAAATAAAATTTTTGATTTATTTTTGTTTGCTTCTTCAGTTTTGTTAATTACTTCATTTTCACTTAATAGTGACAGTTTAATTAAATTTATTTCAATTCTTTATCTGTTGTTTCTTTTAGTGGTTAGTTTTACCGGTGTTTCAAATAATATTTCACAATCAGATTCTAATTATTTCTGGATTTATGACTCATTTTTTAAGCCTGTAAAAAACGCATTTGAAAATGTATTTTCACCATTTAAAAGTGCAAAAAGCAGTATGAAAAACGAAAAAGGTAAAAATATTACTTCTGTTTTAATTGGCGTTCTCGTGGCTGTTCCTGCATTATTTGTTATAGTTCCGTTACTATCTTCATCAGATATAGCATTTGAAGCAGTAATCACTAAAATTTTTGAAAATACAAACTTAATTTTTAGTGCATTGCTTATTACTGTATTATTAACACCGTGCTTTTATAGTCTGATTTTTTATTTAAAAAAAGCACCGCGCTTAGAGCAGGAAGATTTGAAAAAACATACCGGAAAGCTTTCTGCAATTGGAATAAATTCATTTTTAATTTCGATTTCTATTGTTTACTTATTTTATGTATTTACACAGCTTGCGTATATTGTAGATGCTTTTTCATTTATTTTGCCTGAAAATTACACTGCGGCTGAATTTGCCAGAAGCGGTTTCTTCCAGATGGCAGTAATTGTTTTTATAAACTTTGTAATTTTAGGATATACTGCAATAAATATTAAACGAAATAATTTTAACTTGCCTAAATCAACAAAGGGGATTTTAATATTTATTTCTGCGTTTACTATTTTCTATATTTCAACCGCAATCATAAAAATGGCAAAATACATTTCAATTTATGGTCTAACAAGGCTCAGAGTTTTAACAACTGTTTTTATGCTTATGCTTGCTGTAATATTCGTAATTATTATTTTAAAGCTTTTAATTTCAAAATTAAAATATATTAAACCGATTATTGTAGTTTGTACCCTTACTTTGCTGGCAATTTCACTTGTAGATATAAACACCGTTATTGCTGAATATAATTACAGGGAATATAAAGCAGGTAAAATACAGATTGATGTTGAACAAATTGATAGCCTTGGCATAAGCGGAGTGCCGACTCTCACTAAATTAGTCGATGAAAAAGATTATGATGTTTCATTTAAAGCAAAAGAGGCTCTCATGTATTCAAATGGTGATATTTACTTCAGACCTTTCTCAGCTGATCCAAAAGAAACTACACCGGCTAAGGATAGCTTGTTTGAATACAACTTAATCTGGATAAATTCAAAAGATGCTTTTGATAATTTCCAGAAGAAGCATCCACAATTTAACGAGGAAACTTTTGAGGCTGAGTATAATAAATATTACGAGATCGAAGAAATTTCTGATGTTGATAGCGACGATTGGTATTAAATTTCTTTTATTTTCCGTTGACAAATTTAAAAAATATGCTATTATATATTAGTACGAAACTTCAGGGCGGGGTGCAAGTCCCCACCGGCAGTAAAGTCTGCGAGCCATTTTTGGCTGATTGGGTGAAATTCCCAGACCGACGGTATAGTCCGGATGAAAGAAGATTTCAGCAATTTGAATTATTTTAATTCTTTTTACGAAACCTTTATTATTCGCCCTGAGTCTTTCGGGGCGATTATTTTTTGAAAGGTGTTGTAGAATATGAAAAATAACTACACAAACAAACAAAAACTCCAAAGGCTCACAACGGCAGGTGTCTTAGCAGCACTTTCATTAGTGTTAATGGCAACTGTCCGTTTTCCGATTTTTCCATCTGCACCATTTTACGAGATGGAATTTTCAGATGTGCCGATTCTTTTATGCTCATCAATTTTAGGTCCTATTTATTCGGTTGTAACACTCTTTATTGTTTGCCTTATTCAGACTTTGTTCTTTAGTTCTTCAAGTGGCATAATTGGTTTTGTAATGCACCTGGTTTCTTCTGGTCTTACAATTTTAGTTGTTTACTTTGTAAGAAAAAAAATCAGCGGTTTAAAGGGTGTTTTAATTTCTAATCTTTTAGGTATTATTGTTATGACACTTATAATGATTCCTATGAATATGTGGATGGTTTCTGAATTTATGGGAATAAATGTTGAAGGCTTTATTAAAGGCTTTTTAGCAGTTTGTGTTGCATTTAACCTGATTAAATCAACAGTTAACCTTACGCTTTATAGTATTCTTTCACCAATTATAAGCAAAGAATTCAACAAGTTATTCAATAAGTAAATTCAAGTGGGGAGGAGAACTTCCCACTTTTTTCTTTTTTAGTAATTTTAATTGAATTCTTTTTTATAAAACTATTGACAAATCTTAATAAACTTTATAAAATCTATACTACAGTAATATGTAAAAATAAATTTTAGGAGTTGTTTTTATGGTTTTCGATAAACTTAAAACAATCATTATTGAAGAGTTTGAAATTGAAGAAGAACTTATCACAATGAACACCACACTTAATGATGAGCTTGACATTGATTCACTTGACCTTGTTGACCTTGTTATGACAGTTGAAGACGAGTTTTCTATTGAGCTTCCTGATGAAGCACTTGAAGGTATGAAAACTATCGGTGATTTAGTTAAATATATTGAAGAAAACTAAAGTTAAAACAAATTAGAAAAGGATATTTATTTATAATGGCAGATCAGAAAAAAATGGTTGAAGCAATCACTTCTATGGAAGTTGATTTTGCTCAATGGTACACAGATGTTGTAAAAAAAGCAGACCTTGTTGACTATTCAAGTGTTAAGGGCTGTATGATTATAAGACCTTATGGCTATGCTATCTGGGAAAATATTCAGAGTATTCTTGACGGTCACTTCAAGAGAACAGGTCACGAAAATGTTTATATGCCTTTATTTATCCCTGAAAGCCTTTTACAAAAGGAAAAGGACCATGTTGAAGGCTTTGCACCGGAAGTTGCCTGGGTTACATACGGCGGTAGTGAAGAGCTTGAAGAAAGGCTTTGCGTAAGACCTACATCTGAAACACTTTTCTGCGAGCATTATGCTAAAATTATTCAATCTCACAGAGATTTACCTAAGCTCTATAATCAATGGTGCAGTGTTGTTCGTTGGGAAAAAACTACAAGACCATTTTTAAGAACAAGAGAATTCTTGTGGCAAGAGGGTCACACAGTACACGCTACTGCAGAGGAAGCTGTTGAAGAAACAGAGCGTATGCTTAATATTTACGCTGACTTTTGCGAAAAATCACTCTGTATGCCTGTTGTTAAAGGCAAGAAAACTGAAAGTGATAAATTTGCAGGTGCAGTTTCTACTTATGCAATTGAAGCACTTATGCACGATGGTAAGGCTCTTCAGGCCGGTACTTCTCACTACTTTGGTGATGGCTTTGCAAGAGCGTTTAATATGACTTATCAGGATAAAGAAAACAAGCTTTCTTTCGTTCATCAGACATCCTGGGGTGTTACAACAAGACTTATTGGCGCTATTATTATGTCACACGGTGATGATAACGGACTTGTTCTTCCACCGGATGTTGCACCGATTCAGGTTGTTATTCTTCCTATTGCTCAGCATAAAGAGGGCGTACTCGATAAAGCTTATGAATTAAAAGAAAGACTTTCTAAAGCTTTCAGAGTTAAGGTTGATGATAGTGACAACTCTGCAGGTTGGAAATTTGCTGAATACGAAATGAAAGGTGTTCCGCTTCGTCTTGAAATCGGTCCTAAAGATATTGAGAAAAATCAATGTGTTTTAGTTCGTCGCGATAACAGAGAAAAGATTTTTGTTTCTCTCGATAACCTTGAAGCAGAAATTCAAAAGGCTCTCAGCGATTTTGCTGAAGCAATTTATAACAAAGCACTTGATAACTTAAATAAACACACTTTCGCTTGTACTACAATTGATGAAATCAACAAGGCGCTCACAGAAAACGGTGATGGCTTCATTAAAGCAATGTGGTGTGGTGATGAAGAATGTGAAGACAAGGTTAAAGAGCTTACAGGCGTTGGCTCTCGTTGTATTCCATTCCAGCAAGAAAATCTCTCTAATAAATGCGTTTGCTGTGGCAAGCCTGCTACACAAATGGTTTATTGGGGTAAAGCATATTAAAAATCAGGACTGTTGCATTATGTAACAGTCCTTTTAAATAATAGTTATTATAAAGGTAACAATAATTGGATTACTAAAAGTAAGAGTAAAAAGAAATAAAGGATGAATTAAATGATTTACACAAGCCTAACTAAAAAAGCCTTAAAACTCTGTTTTGAAGCACATAAAGAGCAGGTAGATAAAAGTGGTATGCCTTATGTTTTTCATCCGTTTCATTTAGCTGAACAGATGACAGATGAAGCCACAACTGTTGTGGCACTTCTTCACGATGTTGTTGAAGATACACCTATAACATTCAACGATTTAGAAAAGCAAGGTTTTGGTGAAGAAATAATATCTGCTTTAAGGCTTTTGACACACGATAAAAACACGCCTTATATGGAATATGTAGGTGAGATTAAGAAAAATAAAATTGCAACCAAAGTAAAGCTTGCTGATTTGAAACACAACAGCGATTTAACAAGACTTTCGGTAGTTGACGAAAAAGCATTAAAGCGTAAAGAAAAATACGAAAAAGCAATTGAGCTTTTAGAACAATAATAAACAAATGCCCCAAACATCATTTTGTGATGTCTGGGGCATTATTTTTAACCATTAACAAGGTCTTTCATATTATAAACTCGTGGGCTTTTGCCGTTTAAGAAGATTGCGGCATTAACTGCACCTTGTGCAAAAATTGCTTTAGAACGAGCAGAGTGGCTGAGTTTTACAATCTCGTCATTACCTGCAAAAATAACTTCATGTTCACCAACAATATTGCCACCGCGAATTGAGTGAATACCAATCTCTTTTTCGTTTCTCTTTTGTCTTTTTGAATGTCTGTCATACTCATAATATACATCAGGAATTTCTTCTTTTATTGAGTCTGCTAACATTAAAGCGGTTCCGCTCGGAGCGTCTAACTTCTGGTTGTGGTGTGCTTCAACAATTTCAATGTCAAAGTCATTACCCAAAACCTTGGCCGCTGTTTTAGCTAATTCACAAAGAAGACTGACACCCATTGACATATTGTAAGAGAAGAAAACAGGTATTTCTTGTGAGAATTCTTCAACAGTTTTAATTTGTTCATCTGAAAGACCGGTTGTAGAAATTACAACTGCAGTATTTGTTGATTTAGCGTATTCTAACATTGAAAGAAGTAATGCAGGGTTTGAAAAATCTACAATAACATCTGCATTAACCTGAACTTCAGAAAAAGTTTGAAAAACAGGGTAGCCTAATGTTGAATCATCAACAATATCAACACCTGCAACAATCACGCAATCATCACGGGTGTTTACAATATTTGTAACAGTTCTGCCCATTTTACCACAGCAACCGCTTAAAATTATCTTTGTCATTTAAACTTCCTCCGAAATTTTTAATTTATCTCAAATTAAATTATGATTTTTTAAAGCCTTAGTTAAAATAGCTTTATTTTTCTCGTTGATAGGGGAAAGTGGCATTCTGCATCTTCCAACATCTTTACCCATTAAGCATAAAGCTTCTTTTACAGGGATTGGGTTAACATCACAAAAGAGAGCATTACACAAATCAAGATATTCAAGCTGCAAAGCAGCACTTGCTTTAATGTCATCATCGAGCGCAAGCTGTGCAATATCGTGTGCCGCCTTTGGTGCAACATTTGAAAGAACAGAAATAACGCCAATAGCACCTAATGCCATAAATGCAGTAATCTGGTCATCGTTACCTGAATAATAGTTCAAATTATCCTTACAAAGTGCAACTGTTTTAGCGAAAGCAGAAATATCGCCATTTGCTTCTTTTACACCATTAACCAAAGGTAATTTTGAAAGCTCCAGATAAGTTTCAGGTAAAATATTTACACCGGTTCTGGAAGGAACATTGTAAAGAATCATTGGCGTAGAAACGCGTTTTTCAATGTAGCTGAATGACTCAATTAAACCATCCTGTGATGCTTTATTATAATAGGGGGTAACTGTTAAAAGACCATCAACCCCACATTTTTCAGCATCATTTGAAAGAATAACAGAATGCATTGTGTCATTACTGCCGGTGCCTGCAATAACAGGTACACGACCATTTGTAACATTAACCGCAACTTTAATAGCCTCAAGATGTTCGTCATAAACGAGAGTTGATTTTTCGCCCGTTGTACCGCATACAACAATGGCATCTGTTCCGTTTTCGATTTGTTCGTTAATTAACTCCTCGAAAAGAGGGAAATTGATTTTAAGAGTTTCGTCCTTAAAAGGTGTAACAATAGCTACACCTGCTCCTGCGAAAATAGGCTTTTTCACAGTATGACCTCCCAAAAATTATTTTAGTAATTGAATTACTATATTATCAGTCCATATAGCCTTCTGCACAAAGAAGCTCTGCAAGAAGAACTGCACCACCGGCAGCACCTCTTAATGTGTTGTGTGCAAGGCAAACGAACTTATAATCATATTGTGTATCTTCTCTGAGACGGCCAATTGAAACTGCCATACCGTTTTCAAGATTTCTGTGAAGCTTTGTCTGTGGGCAATTATCCTCTTCAAAATAGTGGAGGAATTGCTTCGGAGCGCTTGGTAAGTCTAATTCCTGTGCTCTGCCTTTAAATTCTGCCCAGGCTTTAATCATAGCTTCTTTAGTAGGCTTCTTGTCAAAGCGAACAAAAACTGCACCCATGTGACCATCTGAAACAGGAACTCTTATACATTGAGCAGTAAAGTTTGGAGATGTTGCAGGAACAATTTTGCCGTCCTCAATTTTACCCCAGAGCTTGAGTGGCTCTTTTTCGCTCTTTTCTTCTTCGCCACCGATGAATGGGATAACATTATCTACCATTTCAGGCCATCTTTCAAATGTTTTACCTGCACCTGAAATTGCCTGGTAAGTACAAACAAGAACATCTTTTACGCCATATTCCTCGTGAAGAGGGAAGAGAGCCGGCACATAAGATTGAAGTGAGCAGTTAGATTTAACTGCAATGAAGCCACGCTTTGTGCCAAGGCGTTTTCTTTGTGATTCAATGATTTTAATGTGGTCTGCATTTAACTCAGGCACTACCATTGGAACATCTTCTGCCATTCTGAAAGCACTGTTATTTGAAACAACAGGACATTCAGCTTTAGCATATTTTTCTTCAAGAGCTTTTGTTTCTTCTTTGCTCATATTAACTGCGCAGAATACGAAGTCAACTGAAGAAGCAATTTTTTCAATATCTTTTTCTGCATCAAGAACAACCATATCGAGATATTTCTCAGGTGTTGCTTCAGGCATACACCAACGGTCACCGAGTGCTTCTTTATAGGAAACCCCTGCTGAACGGGAGCTTGCAGCAAGAACTGTAACATCAAACCAAGGATGCTCACTGAGAAGAAGAGCAAAACGTTGACCAACCATTCCGGTTGCACCGATAATACCAACTTTGTACTTTTTCATAAGTACACCTCCGGATTTCTAAAAAATACTTGTAAATACGAAATAAATAGATTATAATATACCTCGCTTACATACCGACATATAATAACATAAAATGCGTTTGTGAGTCAATAATTTTTTACTATTTAGAAGGTACTTTTAATGAATAAATCTGATTTTTTCTATGATTTGCCTGAAGAACTCATTGCACAATATCCTGTAGAGCCTCGTGATTTTTCAAGAATGATGGTTCTCTCTAAAGAAAATAACAGCATATCTCATAAGCGTTTTTTTGATATTGTTAATTATTTAAATGCTGGTGATACGCTTATTTTGAATAATACGCGTGTTCTTCCTGCAAGAATTTACGGAGTAAAAGACGAAACAGGTGCTGTTGTTGAATTCCTTTTGCTAAATCAGATTGAAAATGATGTGTGGGAAGCCCTTGCAGGACCAGGAAAAAGAGCAAAGGTAGGCACAACCTTTTCATTTGGTGAGGGAATTTTAAAATGTGAAGTAACCGAAGTTTTAGAAAATGGTAACAGAATTATAAAATTCAGTTACGATAAGAGTGACAATTTCTTCAATATTCTTGATAAAGTTGGTCAGATGCCATTACCACACTATATAACCGAAGAATTACAAGATAAAGAGCGTTATCAGACTGTGTATTCAAAAGAATTAGGCTCTGCTGCGGCACCTACCGCGGGGCTTCATTTCACAAATGAATTATTAGAAGAATTGAAAGAAAAAGGTGTTAATATCGGTTATGTAACACTCCATGTGGGTTTAGGCACTTTCCGCCCGGTAAAAGCAGAAAAAATCGAAGACCATAAAATGCACACAGAGCATTACCACTTGCCAAAAGAAACAGCAGAACTCATTTTAAGTACTAAAAAAGCAGGGGGCAGGGTAATTGCTGTTGGTACTACAAGCTGTCGTACCCTCGAATCTGTTGCAACATTTTGTGGCGAAATAAAAGAAGATGACCGAAACACAGATATTTTTATTTACCCGGGCTACAAATTCAAGTGCATTGATGGTTTAATTACAAATTTCCATTTACCTGAAAGCACTTTGATTATGTTAGTTTCTGCCTTCTATGGCTACGATAAGACATTAAAAGCGTATAAAACTGCAGTCGATGAAAAATACAGATTTTTCTCGTTTGGTGACTGTATGATTATTTTATAAAATTAAAGGATTTTTAACTATGTTCAAGGTTTTAAAAACAGAGGGAAAAGCTCGTTTAGGTGAATTTACAACCGTAAAAGGTGTTGTTAAAACCCCTGCATTCCAGAATGTTGCTACTTGTGGTGCAATTAAAGGTGGGCTTTCCGCTTACGATTTGAAAGATATAAATTGTCAGGTTCAGCTTTGCAATACTTATCATTTACATGTAAGACCGGGCGACGAGCTTATTAAAGAATTAGGTGGTCTTAATGAATTTACAGGCTGGGATGGACCTATTCTTACAGACAGCGGTGGATTTCAGGTTTTTTCACTCGCAAAGCTCAGAAAAATCAAAGAAGAGGGCGTTACATTTAATTCTCATGTTGATGGTCGCAAGATTTTTATGGGACCTGAAGAAAGTATGAGAATTCAGTCTAATTTAGCTTCAACTATTGCAATGGCTTTTGACGAATGTGTTGAAAACCCTGCAACCTATGAATATGCAAAGGCGTCAACAGAAAGAACTACCCGTTGGCTTATTCGTTGTAAGGAAGAAATGGAACGCTTGAATTCAAAATATGATACATTAAATAAGCATCAGATGTTATTCGGTATAAATCAAGGCTGTACCTTTGATGATTTACGAATAGAGCATATGCAGGAGATTGCTAAATTAGACCTTGATGGTTATGCAATTGGTGGTCTTGCAGTAGGTGAGCCGAAAGAGGATATGTACAGAATTATTTCTGCTGTTGAACCTTTCGCGCCTAAGAACAAAATCCGTTATTTAATGGGCGTTGGTACACCCGGTAATATTTTAGAGGGTGTTTCTCGTGGTGTGGATTTATTTGACTGCGTAATGCCAAGCCGAAATGCGCGTCACGGTCATTTGTTTACCTGGAATGGTATAATGAACTTAAATAATGCCAAATATGCTAAAGATGATACACCAATAGATGCAACCTGTAGCTGTCCAACCTGTCAGAAGCATTCAAGAGCTTATATTCACCATCTTATTAAAGCTAAAGAAATGCTTGCAATGAGGCTTTGTGTTACTCATAATTTATATTTCTATAATAATTTAATGACACGAATCCGTGAAGAATTAGAAAACGGAACTTTCACTGAATTCAAAGAGAAATATACCGATTTGCTTGATTCAAGAATTTAATTTTTTATTAAATTCAAAAAAAGACTTGTATATTTTATTTTTTACAGTTATAATACTGTGGTATGTTAAATTTTGGAGGATAAAACTATGTTTAATTTATTTACACTTGAAGCTGGTGCTGGTGCAGCCGGCGGTTTGGGTGGCAGTCCAATGTCATCAATGCTTTTAATTGTTGGTATGTTCGCTCTTATGTACTTTATGGTGCTTCGTCCACAGAAGAAAAAACAAAAAGAAGAGCAAGAGATGCGTGATTCTATTCAAATCGGCGATGAAATTACTACTATCGGTGGTATTATGGGTAGAATTGTTACTGTTAAAGATGACAGCATTGTTATCGAAACAGGCACAGACCGCACAAAGTTAAAAATGCAACGCTGGGCTATTCAGACTAATGAAACTGCAAATGCTCGTATGGCTGCCGAAAAGAAGGCTGCCGAAGAAGCTAAAAAAGCTCAAAGCGAAAAGAATGCTATTGACCAGGCGGTAAATGGTAAAAAGAAAAAGACAAAATCAGTTGAAAATAAAGGCTCGGTTGAAGAGCTTAAGGCTGAAGAAGAAGCTCAGAAGAGCGATGAAGAATAATCTTTCATAAAGAAAACAACCTCTGCATATCTTTTATTAAAGAAATGCGGAGGTTATTTTTATGTCTGAATTTTTTAATAAAAAATCAAAATATGATTCTAAGAAATTTAAGCTTATACTAAAGTATTTACCTTGCTTTTTAAAGGGCTTTTTAATTACTGCTTTGGGCATACTTGTCCTTTCTTTTGCATATTATAAATTATCGACACATTCTGTAATTATTTACTATTTAACCTATCTTTTTATTGCTTTAGGTGGGTTTGTAGCAGGAAATTCGACCTATCATAAGTTAGGTGGCAGGGGAATAGTCGTTGGAGCAATAGGTGCTTTGCCTGTTGCTGTAGTAATTTATGCTATTTTAGCAATTTTCTGTTTAAAAGAAATTACAGCTTTTAGCTTAATAATTCTGCCTATTTGTATTCTGTGTGGTTGCTTGGGTGGAATAATTGGCTCAAATTCAAAGAAAAGATATTAAAAGTGAGGATAAACTATGTTAAAAAAGAGTGTTGTATTAAAAAGAAAAAAGATGAATATACCTCGTGTAAATTATAAGAATATTCTGTTTTTTTCATTGTTTTTGTGTGGTCTTATTTTAGGGGCATTAACAATGAAAGGGGAAGATTCACAATTAAAAGCAGTGTTAAAAGATTTTTTTATTGAATACATAAGCAATAAATCAACTAACACAATTTTAGGATGTTTTTTAGATAGTGCAATTTTAACCTTATTCATACCAATTTTGACTTTTATTTTCGGTCTTTGCGCAGTTGGTGTGCCAATAATTATTGCCATGCCTACATTAATCGGAATTGCGGTAGGTATGGCAACAGGTTTTTTGTATTCGGAATTTACTTTTCAAGGGTTAGGGTATGCAGCGCTGATTATTATGCCGAGCGCCGCAATAGTAATTGCAACGCTATTAAAATGCTGTAACGAAGCAATAAGTATGTCACTCGAAATAATATTTTCAATCAGTGGGGGAAGTTACCCAAAAACTAAAAATAATGAACTAAAAGAGTATTGCTTGCGATTTTTAGTTTTTGCAGTACCACTCATTTTAGCAGCACTTTTAAATTCATTTTGCTTCAAGCTTTTTGGTGGTTTATTCACATTCGTCTGATTCATCAGAGTTAATACTTTCAATTATTGTCTGGCGAGGTGCCTTAACACTGCTTAAAGGATTCGCTTGTGCAGCGCTCTTTAACTGTTCATCAACAATATGCGTATAAATTTGTGTCGTATTGAGATTTTCGTGACCTAAAATTTCTTTTATAGATAACACATCAACATTACCGTGCTGATACATTAAAGTAGCGGCTGTATGTCTTAATTTATGAGTTGATAAAGCTCTGTCGGCCAGTCCTGCTTTTTCTAAAGTAGATTTAACTACAAATTGAACTGTTTTAGGGCTGATTCTGCCTTTTTGACGGCTGATGAATAGTGCGTCCTTATCCCTAACGCCATCAACAGGGCGGACAGGCAAATAGGCATTTATAGCGTCAACACAAGCATCATTCAAGTAGATTGTTCGTTCTTTATTACCTTTACCTGTAACAGTTAAAGTATTATTAGAGCGAATATCTGATAAATTGAGTGAAACAAGCTCTGAAAGACGGAGTCCGCAATTCAAAAACAAAGTTATAATGCAATAATCGCGTTCCTTAAATTTTCCGTCTATTGAATTTAAAAGCTTCAGGCTTTCTTCTAAAGTTAAGTATTTCGGCAAAGCTTTTTTTATTCTCGGAGATTCAAGCTCTTGCAGGGGATTCTTTTCAAGAATTTTCTTTTGAACTGATAAATATTTATAGAAGGCTCTCAAAGTAGAAACCTTACGGGAACGAGTACGCTCATTATTATTTCTGTTAATTTTGCAATAGGTTAAATACATATAAGCATCGTTAAGCGAAACTGACACAATTAAATCAAGTGACATATCAGAAATAACAATTTCATCAAAAGGAACTTCTTTAGCTACAAGTCCGCGAATTATTTTAAGATATTTAAAAAAGGTAGATAAATCGTTAGCATATTCATTAACTGTCAATTCAGAACTATTCTTGATTACACTGTAATAGTTTAAGAATTCAACAGCAATAGCTGGTAAATTGTCAAAATTCTCTCGTTTCATAATAAAAGGGCACCCAAATCCTTTGCTTTAATTTTATATATCGACTTATACAAAAGAAATGTTTTGTATAAGTCGGGTAAGGGGTAAATAAGAAAAAAGCGTTTTTTGATAATATTGAATTATATATTGATTACTGTATTTCAAGTAATTAGTAGAAACAATGTTAATTACTGCCGAAACGCTTTATTTGATATTAATCTTTATCTTTGTACTTTTTCATACAAATAAGTATTGCAACTGATACTACAACCATTGTAGCTGTGTAACCAAGCTTTGCTGCAGCGTTTTTCTCAGGATTCTTTGAATTCTTCAAAATTAACAACCTTTCTCATCGAATAGAAATTTTTGGCATTAGGTCTTGTTCATTCAGAAAATTTCTATTCGATTGCTTTTTTATAGTTTTACAGTAAATTGCTTAAATTTGTTCAGTTATAGGAATAATTGAGCCGATATCAGTAAGCTTATAAGATTTATCATAAACAGGTTTAACATTATGTAAATCTAAAAATTCTTTTATGGCTAAATAGCTTGGATGCTCTTCTATATTACCATTAAAGAAGATTACATCCTTTGAAAGCTTACCCGAAGCACCACCCAAAAAGCCATAATGGCTATCTGACAGATAAATAAAATCCGGCTCGATTTTCAAAACATCTATTTGTGAATTTTTTAACAAACTTACTATTCCATTATCTTCGGTAATAATTGCATTTTCATTAACAATACAAATTGAACATTTTGAGTAGCCCTGTTTTGTATTTATAAACTTTAAATTACTATTTTTGGCAATGCTTTTAACTATATCAGATGCAGAATCAAGCTTAGAAATAAAATAATCACCTAAAAAAGTCTGATTAAATAAAACATCATTCGGATATGGCGAAAATGGCTCAAATTCAGCTACTTCTACCCTACACCCTAGTTCTATCATCTTTTTAATCAAATCGCTCTGATTCGGCGAAATAACAGCCATTTTTTCATCACAATAAGAAAATGATAAATCAGCGTGTGAGGCAATTTCTTCATCTAATTTATTGGATTTTTCAACAGATATTACTTCAATTCCCCAATTATTCAGCAAAGCAATTGCTTCTTTAGCATCCTTTGAAATTACACAATGTTTTACTTTGTTTTGTGGAAGATTCGGCTTTTTAATAAATTTATAATCTGAATTATGCATTTTCAGTCGCTACCTCAAACGCTTCTCTGATATTTCTGACACCGATAACCTCAATATCACTAAAAGAAGCCTTGTTGAGCTTTTTCATATTTTGCCTTGGTATAATGCAACGCTTGAAACCAAGTCTTTCAGACTCTTTAATTCGCTGTTCGCAGTTGTTTACCATCCTGATTTCACCTGCAAGTCCGATTTCACCAAATACAATAGTTTCACTGTCAATTACAGTATCTTTTAAGCTTGAAATCAAAGCAACTGCCGCCGCTAAATCAGATGCAGGCTCATCTGCTCTTAAACCACCGACAATATTAAGGTAACAATCCATATTTGAAAAGAAATAACCAGCTCTTTTTTCAAGAATAGCTATAATCATCGCCATTCTGTTATAATCAAAGCCTGTTGACATCCTTCTTGGGTTTCCGAAGCCTGTTGTAGTAGCAAGACCCTGAATTTCTGCTAAAATCGGCCTGGAGCCTTCAATTAAGCAAGTAACACAAGTACCCGAAACATTTATTGGTCTTCCTGCTAAAAGTGCCATTGAAGGACTCTCAATCTGTGAAAGACCGTTATCATTCATTTCAAAAACACCAATTTCATTAGTTGAGCCGAATCTGTTTTTTGCAGCTCTTAAAATTCTGTAAGAATAATTTCTTTCACCTTCAAAATAAAGAACTGTATCAACAATATGCTCTAAAACCTTGGGACCTGCAATATTACCATCTTTATTGACATGTCCGACCAAAATAGTAGAAATATCATTATTTTTTGAGGTTTGCATAAAAAGATTTGTGCATTCTCTGACTTGAGTGATACTGCCTGTGCTTGAAGAAATTTCAGGGATATTCATCGTCTGAATTGAATCAACCATAACAATGTTTGGTTTAGCAGTTTTTATGTACTCACAAACAACCTCTGCATCTGTTTCGCACATTACAGAAAGATTGTCTGATTTTACATTAAGTCTTTTTGCTCTCATTTTTAACTGATAAGCAGATTCCTCACCTGAAACATAAAGCACAGTTAAATCTTTAGAGAGAAAATTGCAAATCTGAAGTAAAAGTGTAGATTTACCAATACCGGGGTCACCAGATAAAAGCACTAAAGAGCCTTTTACCAAACCGCCACCTAAAACGCGGTTTAATTCAGAAATACCGGTGTTATATCTGAATTCGGTTGATGAATCAATTGAATCAAGCTTTAAAACGCTACTATTTCGGGGGCTTCCGCCAGTGGTTTTTTTACTTGATTTATTTTCAGTAATAATTGTTTCTTCATCTAATGTGCCCCATTCGTTACAAGACGGGCATTTTCCGTACCATTTGGCAGATTCATAGCCACAATTAGTACAAATATAAATAGATTTTTGTTTAGAAGCCATAATTTTTCACTGACCTTCACAATAATTTAAAATTCCTAAAGCAATTGAAAGTGCCATTTTTCGCTGGTAAGCCTCATTCTGTAAAGCTTTTGCTTCTTCGTAATTTGAAAGAAAGCCACACTCAACCAACACTGCAGGCTCAACTGCATTATAAATTAAATAAACAGAAGTACCGCAAGGCTTAATTTGTCGTGTGTTATCATTTTGTAAATTATAAACAATACTTTCCTGAATATTTTCAGCAAGTACAGAGCTTTGCTCACTAAAATTCGGCGAATAAAACACCTGAGCACCACTGTATTTTGAAGATGAAAAATGGTTCTGATGAATACTGATAAATATTGAATTATCAGTTTCTTCCATCAGTGCCATTCTGTTGTGCAAATCCGAAGATTTTTTGCTACGAATGGTTGATAACCCCTCAGATTCGGTAGAAGTATCTGTTTCACGCGTCATAACAACATTAAATCCGAAAAAATTCAGATATTCTTTTAAAAATAAAGCAATATTTAAATTTATACCTTTTTCGCTGACACCATCATCAGTAGATGCACCACCATCAAATCCACCGTGACCGGCATCAATTATAATTGTAGGCTTACCGGTGTTTGTCTGGTTTTCTGACACATTACCATAGTTTTTATCTGAATTAATAATACAAACAGAAATTATAAAAGAAATTAAAATTAATACACATAATAATACGAGCTTTTTCAAAAATATCACCCGTAAATTATATGTTTATTTATTAAGCGGGATAACGACTAAACTGATAAATTATCTGAATTCTGTACCATCTTTTAGTAAAAGCTTCTTTCTGACAATTGCCCAGGAAATATTTTCTTGAGAGAAATTCTCTAACAAAGCATCTTTAAATAAAATCGGGTTAATTGTAAAGTCATTGCCTGCAGGTAAAATAAAAGAAAAATGTAAATCACTGTCATCATTTTTTAAAATATTAAAATCTGTAATATGCTCAGAAACATTTATTTCTTTGATTTCACCTTTTTTAGTTTTCTTATGAATAATAATATTTTTAGTGTTTATTTTATTTAAAATATCATCTTTTATATTTGAATTGTCGTGAGAAGAAAGCTTCATTTCATAAAGTCCCGATGTTATAAATAAAGGCTTATATTCAGGCTCAGCAATTTTTAAGAATTCAATTCCGGGAACTGTTACCCTGTTTAATTCTGAAATAACACGCTCATTATTGTAGCTTTCATCATCAAGACGGATGTCTAATATTTCTCTTTCCCCCTCTACCCCTAATGGCAGCGAAAGCCCAAAAACAAGGTGCGGGTGTGGATTAAACCCTTCGGTGTACCAAAGCGGAATATCAGTTCTTCTGAATGCTCTGATTAAACAACGGGTTAAATCGAGATGCGAAATATATTTTGCTGTATCTTTTTTAGTGAACCATATTCTTACAGAGCGCATCGCATTTACCTCCGTTTAATTTATTTGAGCCACAGCCGTTACATTTTTCACGGCAATTCTGAGAAGTCTGTGCTTTTTTTGCTTTTTCATTTTCTTCAATTAAAAATGATTTATTTACGCCTGAATTTATATGATCCCAAGGTAAAATTTCATCATAAGAACGACGACGATTTGCATAAAATTCAGTATCAATATTGCATTTTTTAAAGGCATCCATCCATACATCATATTTAAATTTATCGTCCCAACTGTCAAAGCTGCATCCGTTTTTCCAGGCAGTTTCAATTACATCGCAAAGCTTACGGTCACCACGGGCAAAAATAGCTTCTAAAAAAATCTGGTCTGTTGTATGGAAACGGAAAGAAATCTTTTTAGAGGTAACAGTGTCTTTTAAAAGCTGTTGCTTTGCAGTAATTTCTTCGCGAGTAGCCTGTGGCTCCCATTGGAATGGTGTGCAAGGCTTAGGCACAAATGAAGAAACACCTGCACTGACACTGACAGTTTTGCCTTTGGGTTTATTTGGGTTACTGTAAAATTCTTCAACAACCTTCTGGCAAAGCTCATTTATGCCCTTTACATCTTCTTCGGTTTCAGTTGGTAAACCAATCATAAAATACAATTTAACTGCAGTCCAACCGCCCTCAAAGGCCTTTCTGCAGGTGCCTAAAATTTCTTCTTCGGTAATATTTTTATTAATAACATCACGAAGCCTTTGCGTACCTGCTTCTGCGGCGAATGTAAGACCTGAGCGCCTTACTAAAGCTAATTTTTCTCTTAATTCATCAGAGAAATTGTCGATTCTTAAAGATGGTAAAGCTACATTAATTTTTTGAGGTGTAGCCCAGCTTAAAAGAGATTCTAATAATTCTGTAATTTTTGTGTAGTCACTGCTTGAAAGTGAGCAAAGTGATAATTCATCATAGCCTGTTTCACAAGCAATTTTTTGGCTTTGTTTACTGATTGTATCAACCGATTTTTCTCTTATTGGTCTGTACCAGAAACCAGCCTGACAAAATCTGCAACCACGAATACAACCACGGAAAATTTCGTGAACTACTCTGTCGTGAACAACTTCTACAAAAGGTACAACAAAATTTTCAGGGTAATAAATATTATCTAAATCAGAAACAACTCGTTTATTTATAACGCTTGGGGCACCTTCATTTGCAGTGAACTCTTTTATTGTACCATCTTCGTTATATGAAACAGAATAAAGTGACGGAACATAAATACCCTCAATATGAGATGCCGCAATTAAAAATTCTTTTCTTGTTGAATTTTTAGCTTTATGTTCGTTTAATAAATCTAAAAATTCGAGCATTACTTCTTCGCCCTCACCAATCTGGAAGCAGTCGATAAAATCAGCTAACGGCTCAGGATTAACAACGCAAGGACCACCCGCTACTATTACAGGGTTGTCCTTTAAATATTCACCACGATTTTTAGTTCTGACAGGAATGTCGGCTAAATCAAGCATATTAAGAACATTTGAAAAAGACAATTCATATTGTAAGGTAAAGCCAACAGCATCAAAATCCTTAAGGCTATCGTGACTTTCAAGACCGAAAAGCGGAATATTATTTTTACGCATAATTTCTTCCATATCGGTATCCGGAGCAAAAACTCTTTCGCACCAGAAATTTTCTCTTGAATTAATTAAACCATAAAGAATTTTTAAACCGAGATGCGACATTCCGATTTCATAGGTATCAGGAAAGCAAAACGCAAATCGAATATCTATTTTGCTTTTATCTTTGACAACAGAATTTAATTCACCACCCGTATATCTTGCTGATTTTTGAACAAGTGGTAAAACACTTTCAATCTTTTTATGTAACATAATTTTGCTCCAGTTTTAAATAAAATTATACAACATAATTTTACTATAAATTCGAGCAATTATCAAGTAAAATCAGCTACTTTTTAAAGATAATTGTAAGTAACATTAAAAGTGAGGCTATTAAAAGATAAAAGTTCTTGTAATCTGCAATAAAAACTTTAAAAGCAAAATAAGAAAATGGTATCAGAATTATTATAGAAACGAGAGTTATCACTTTATTTGAAGTAATATCTGAAAAATAATTGTTTAATAAAGAACTTAAAATTTTACCACCATCAAAACTATAAAATGGTAATAAATTAAAAAACGCTAACACAAAATTTACCAGCGAAAATTCAAAAAATAAATGTTTTTCAAAATAAATATTAAATATTAAAAATAATAAAAAGAAAACCAGATTAACAAGTGGACCACAAAAAGAAATAATTGCAGATTGAAAATTATTTATAGAATTATAATTTTCGGTTTTAATATTTGCTCCGAATAGTGATAATTTAAATTCTATTATTTTAATTTTAAAATATTTTAAAGCTAAAATATGCCCTGCTTCGTGAAGCATAGCAAAAATCAGTGTTGAATATAAAAATTCTGTTTTATTTAATGATATTAAAACTAAAATCAAAGCAAGATATGTAAAAGAAATTGTAACTATTGTATTTTTTATTTTAAACTGCATTTCTGGCATCCTTTAAGGCGTAGGAAGGATTATAAGAAACATCATTTATTCTTAATTCAAAGTGAATGTGAGGGCCGGTTGATTGTCCGGTTGAGCCAACCAGAGCAATAACCTCACCGCCACGGATGACATCGCCTTTTTTTACAAAAAGCTTGTTAGCGTGGCAATAAACACTTAGAATACCGTTGTCGTGTTTAATTTTAACATAATTTCCATTCCATTGGTCATAAGAAGCCTCTACCACTTCACCATCAAAAATGGCATAAATTGGTGAATTTTCTTCTATTGCTATATCAATACCCTTGTGAACACCTAAAGTACCGTTAATCGGGTGAATTCGTTCGCCAAATTCAGAAGAAACCTCACCACCAATCACGGGCGAAAATATTTTATAATTAAATTTATATTTTGCAAAAGATACATTTTCAACAGTTTCATTATTAATTTCTGCATCCTTTCCACCCTCGCCTAAAACTTCGGCAGAAAAAGTTTTTTCTGAAAAATCGGTTAAAACAAATTCTTCTTCTGTAAAATTCTGTATTTTTTTAAAAGCTTCTTTTACATCTTCATTTGTAATGGATTTATTTATTTCTTCAAAAAATGATTCTTTAATTGTTGTTAAAAACGGAATATTAAAATATTTAATTGAATAAAATAATGCAAAAATTAATGAGCAAACTAAAAATTGTAGCGCTAATGCTTTAATTAAATAATCTTGTCTATTTTTATCCATAAAAAATCACCCGCAAATATATATGCGAGTGATTTTTAGTTTATGATTGAAGCTCTTCCCATTCTGAATAGAGTTCATCTAATTCGTTTTTTAATAAATCAAATTTTTCGGTTAAAACGAGTAATTTTTCATAATCTGCAGAAGTTTCCGGTAAAGCAAGTAAATCCTGAATTTCTGCAACAGCTAATTCTTTTTCTTGAATTTCTTTTTCAATTTTAGAAATTCTTGAATTACGCTTTCTTTCGAGTGCTTGTTGCTCCTTTTGTAGCTTGTAGGTGTTAACCTTTGTGTTCTCTTTTTTTGCTACTTCAACAGGTTTTTGATTATTTTCCTTAAATGCTAAATAATCATCATAATTACCATCAATACTGACTGCGCCCTCGTGAGTTAAATGGATAATTTTATTTGACAATTTATTTATAAAATATCTATCGTGCGACACAACTAAAAGTGTACCGTCGTAATTTAAAAGTGCTTCTTCTAAAACTTCACGGGAATTTATATCTAAATGGTTTGTAGGCTCATCTAAAATTAAAAAGTTAGGCTTAGAAAGCATTATTTTAAGTAAAGAGATTTTTGCTCTTTCGCCACCGCTTAAAACGGAAACCTTTTTAAATACATCATCACCACGGAATAAAAATAACGCTAAAGCACTTCTAATTTCAGTCTGGTCCATAAATTTATACATATCCCAGACTTCATCCAACACAGTTTTATCTGAATTTAATTTATCAATATTCTGATCAAAATAGCCTATTTTTACATTAGTACCAAATTTAATAATTCCGCTATCCTGAGTAATTTCTTTATTTAAAATTTTCAAGAATGTAGATTTACCGCAACCGTTAGGCCCTAACAAAAACATTCTATCTTCTCTGTTTATTGAAAGATTCATATTTTTAAATAGCGGTTTTTGTGGAAATGATTTTTCCAAATCAAAAACGGTTAAAACATTGTCACCTGAACGAATTTCTGAATTAAAAGAAAATCTGACAGATGCCAAAGCCTTATCCGGCACAACTAATTCTGCTTTAATTCTTTCAATTTGCTTTTCTTTACTTGCGATTGTTATATAATTTCGTTCCTGATTAAATCGCTTTTGTTGTTCAATAATGCCCTCAATTCGTTTAATTTCAGCAATATTTTTTTCATATTCTCTTTCAATTGTTAATTCTCTTTCAGCCTTAAGCTTCTGAAAAACAGAATAATTACCCTTTGTCATAGTAATTTTTTTATGAGAAATTTCCATTGTCAGGAAAGTAATTTTATCAAGAAAATATCTGTCGTGAGAAACAACAATTACTGCGCCTTTATATTTACCTAAATAATCTTCAAGCCATGAAATTGCATCAATATCAAGATTATTTGTAGGCTCGTCCAATAAAATTAAATTTGCATTTGAAAGAAGCAATTTACACAAAGAAACCTTTGAACGCTGACCACCGCTTAAGTTTTTCACAGGATAATCTAATTCGCTTTCTTTAAATCCCAAGCCAATTAAAGCAGAGCGGGTTTTTGCTTTATAAACAAGCCCGTCACGGCGTTCAATTTCTTCGGTTAAATGTAATTGTCGTTCAATTAAACTTAAATCACTGTTATTTTCAAGTTTTTTAGTAATTTCTTCAAGCTCTGTTTCCATTTCTGTAACATCAGAAAAAACCTTTAAAACTTCTTCATAAACAGTGCAATTATCTTCACATTCAAGATATTGCTCCATATAGCCAATTCTGACATCTTTACCGCGGACTATGCCACCCTCTTGTGGTGTATATTCGCCCGTAATTAATTTAAAAAGCGAGGTTTTGCCCGTACCATTAGCACCAATTAAGCCAATTCTGTCATTTTCTTCAACCTGAAAAGCGGCGTCTTTAAACAAGACGCCGTCAGAAAAACCAAATTTTAAATTTAATGCTGTTAATAAAGACATAAAAACTCACCTTAAAAATGCTCAAAAATAATTTAATTATAATGTGCTTAAAAGTGCATTAAATTCGCCGGATAAAAGAACATTACCGCTATTTGCAGGTATAAATATGCTATCGCCTTTCTTTACGCTTACAGCAGTATTGTCAACCGTTATGCTACCTCTGCCCTCAAGAATTAAAACAGAAAGGAATGAATCATTACTGCAGTTATAATTATATTTTCCATTTAATTCTAAAGAAGTCATTGTGAAAAATTCGCAAGAACAAAGCTTTTGAATTTTTGCATCTTCAATATTTTCTACATTACCCTCTGCTTCTGCTGAGCGGGTTGGTGGAAGTGTATTTGTAACATCAAGTGCTTTTTTAATGTGTAATTCACGAGGTTTGCCGTCGACTAATCTGCCGTAATCATAAACTCTGTAGGTAGTGTTACAGTTTTGCTGAACCTCTGCAAGTAAAATACCGCCACCAATGGCGTGTAATGTACCTGCTTCAATAAAGAAAATATCACCTTTTTTAACTTTTACTTTGTTTACATAATTTAAAAATGAATTATCTTTAATTGAACTTTCAAATTCTTCCTTACTTATTTCTTTATTAAAGCCATAAATAAGCTCAGCGTCTTCGGAGCAATCTAAAACATACCATGCCTCAGTTTTGCCTAAAGAATTTTCGTGTTTTCTTGCATAGTCATCATCAGGATGAACCTGAATAGATAAATCAGACTTTGCATCTATAAATTTAATTAAAAGTGGAAATTCGTTATATTTCTCGCCTTTTTTGCCAAGAAATTGAGGATTATTTTTAATAAGCTCAGTAAAGCTCTGCCCCGAATATTCACCATTTTTAACAGTATTATCGCCATCATTACGAGCAGTAAGCACCCACGCCTCTGCAATATTATTTAAGTCGCTTTCATAGCCGTAGTCACTTTTTAAACGCTCGCCACCCCAGACAATTTCTTTAAAAACCGGATTTAATTTAATTGGATACATTTAATTTACACCTCAGTAGTTTTAATTTCATTTTGTTCAGTAGCCGTTTCAGAATTTTCATTTGCCGCTTTCATTTCTAACTCTTTTTTATCAATAAACGGAACTGTTGAAGATTTAATATCAACTCTGTCATAATACTCTTTAAAACGGATTGTAAAGCGTATTTTTCGTTTACAATTCTTACATTGAAAAACAGCACGGAATGATTGATTCATAACACGCCAGTCAGTAATTCTTTCACAGCCGGCACCACAAACATCGCAAAGACATTTCATTTTGCTTCTGTCAATTAAAGGACTGTTTATATCAGTAATTACCTTTGGTTTAAATGACAGCTTTAAATAGAACGCATTATCACAAGCGTGTGTATATGAAGAAATCATCTGTTTATTATATATTTTTCTGAAAATATCTGCAGTTAAAAAGCTGTCATCAATAGCTCTGTGAAGAGAATATTGCTCAGTGTTTAAGCCTAATTTTTCAGCAGCGGTTGAAAGACCAATCTGGTCGGCTTTTGAAATATTCATAAATGCCTGAGCATAATTCTGAAGATTTACATAATTCTTCAAAAACGGAACAAAATTTATTCCATTAAAATAGCGGAAATTTTCAACTAAAACTCTGACATCTGTATCGCCCCAAGTAAGCACTACATTACTCTCACCTGCTGACCATTTTCTGAATTCAGCCATAGCCTGTGAAAAAGGTGTGCCTGTGCTGATATCATCATTTGAAATATTAGTAAGCTCTTTAACTCGTGTATGAAGTTTTTTACCTAATTGCGCCTTGATAAACAGTGAAAAAGTATCAACCTGATTCAAGTTTTCATCAAGCTTTACTGCACCGATTTCAATAATTTCATTTAAGAAACCTTTTTTCTTTTTGCAGTAAGTGTTATTCCACTCAAGGTCCATTATTATATAATGCATTTGAGAAACTTCCTCTGAAAATAAAATAAATTAAATTAAGCCCTCGCTGTCATAAAGACAAGCAGTTTCAAGTAAAACTTTTGCACCTACTTCAAGTGCTTCGGGAACAAGTAAATCCGGTGTGTCTAAACGAGTGTGGTAATATCTTGGTGGTGTCGGGTCCATAGCGGCAAAGCCAGTAGCCTTAATTTTCTTTTGTGTAAATGCCGCCGCATCACAAGCACCTAAATATATTGAAGCATAAGGTAAATCATAACCACAGTTTTTAGCAGCTCTCTTCACAAGCTCTTTTGCCTGTTTGTCGTGCTTTAAAGTGCCACTTAAATCTCTGTCATAAACTGCCATATCTTTTAAATCGCGCATTGTGTCACACGCAATAACAACTGTTTCAATTTCTTTAAGCTCTTTTTCGTGGGTTTCTGCATAATTTTTTGCACCGCGAAGCCCTGCTTCTTCAGAGCCTGTAAGCATAATTCTTACTTCTGTATTTTCAAGCTCAATGCCATTTTCTTTCATCAATTTTAAAACAGCCATAGCAGCAAGACAACCTGAAAGATTATCATTTGCACCGGGAACACTTCTTGTGTAGCTCTGGAAGAACAAGAATCCAAAGTATGGGATAACGAATACACAAAGCACAATTCCTACAATAAAGAAAAATGTGTCAACGCCCTTTGAGGCTGTATCTAAACTGAGATATGTAAAATACTTAATAATACTCGCAAAGCAAACTACAAAAAGACCAACTGCGGCAGGAATCAAGAATAATTTCATTCCTGTTCCACCCATCAAATAATTTAATGTCCATTCGTATTGAGAATCTGCGTGACCAATAAAAATTATTCTTTTCTTAATTTCCCCTTTTGGCTTTTTAGTAGCTATGAGGTTATGTGACGGATGACCTTTAAAAAGTGGGTCAAGAAAGCGCTTATACATCAAAAACTCAAGAACAAGCGGAATTATTCCTAAAATTGTTAAAAGGAAACCAACTAAAGGATAATTTAACCAATAAAGTATTGTAGCACCTAAAGCCATGGCAACGGTGAACGGAATAAAACCCATAAAGGCCTGTCTGTGAACAGTAAACTCTTCAATAGTTATTTCATCAGACCATTCCTTTAAATCTTCACCCATTGATTCCTGTGCTTTTAATTCTTCTTTGCTACCAGGCGCTCTTGGACCGATTTCTTCAACTATATCAGTAATTTTTTTAACCATATAATCGACAGTTGAAGAAAAATCAATAGCTTCTTTTTTACTTTTTTCAAGAATTGTTTTCATAAAACACCACTCCAAATTAAATACTTACTAAATATAGCATATTCTTCTTCATTTTACAACATTATATTGTTAAAATCATTGATTTTTACAAAATACTAATGTATAATATGTTAAAAATTTCTTAGTAGGTGTTTTTATGTTGAATGATTCATTGAATTTGTACTACTCATCCCCTGCAAAAGAGTGGATTGAAGCTTTACCTTTAGGTAACGGTTCAATCGGTGCAATGGTTTTCGGAAAGACTAATACAGAAAAAATCTGTATGAATAGTGATACTCTCTGGACAGGTTTCCCAAGAGATACTGCTATTAAAGAAAATACTTACGAAAACTTCTTAAAAGCGAGAGAATTATCGCTTCAGGGTAAATATGACGAGGCAGAAGAGCTTATTGAAGCAGAATGCTTAGGTAACTGGACCCAGGCTTATCTTCCTCTTTGCGATATTGATATTAAATTTGAAACAAAGGGTTGTCGTGCTAAAGAATATAAAAGAATTCTTGATTTAAGCACAGGATTACATACTGTAAGCTACGAAAAAAATGGCGTTTCATTTAAACGAGAAGCTTTTGTTTCCGCACCTGCTAATGCATTTATTCAAAAATATTCTGCAGATAAGAAGGCTTTAAATTTTAAGCTTTCTCTTTCTACACAGCTCAAGGGTGAATCTTTCGTAGAAAATGATATATTAATTTTAGACGGTATCTGTCCTTCAGATGAACATGATAATTTAGAATTACTTAACAGATGTGAATTTTACCCGGAAGAAAAAGAGCAACAAGGTATGAGCTTCAGAGCAGCTGTTAAAGTGATTTCTGATGGTAAGGTATCATACTCCAAAAATTACATAACTGTTGAAAACGCTTCAAAAGCATATATTTTCTTTACAACCGAAAACTCATTTAATGGTTTTGACAAACATCCTGCTCTTGAGGGAAAAGAATATAAAAATGCTTGTCTTGAAATGCTTGAAAAAGTTTCAGCGATTGATTATAAAGAACTCAAAAAAGCACACACTGATGACTTTTCAGCCCTCTTCTCAAGAGTTTCTCTTGATCTTGGCACTGACAACAAGGGTGATGTTCCTACTAACAAGCGTTTAATTAAACACGACAAGGGTGCAAAGGATATTGGACTTTATACTCTTATCTTTAACTTTGGCAGATATTTAATTGTTTCAGGCTCAAGACAAGGTACCCAGGCTACTAACCTGCAGGGTATCTGGAATGATAAATTCAGAGCACCATGGCATTCAAACTACACTGTAAATATCAATACAGAGATGAACTACTGGCCTGTTTTAATGTGCAACCTTACTGAATGCAACTTGCCAATTGTTGAATTTGTAAAAGATTTATCTATTACAGGTGAAAAAATCGCTCAGAAGCGTTACCACGCCCGTGGCTTCTGTGTTCACCACAATGTTGACTTGTGGCGTCACGCAGACTGTGTTGCAGGTTCTTCACAATGGGCATTCTGGCCAATGGCTGGTGGTTGGCTCTGTGAGCACATTTATAACCATTATCTTTACACTAACGACAAAGCATTCTTAAAAGAAACAGGTTACCCTGTTATGAAAAAAGCGGCAGAATTCTTCCTTGATATGCTTGTAAGTGACAAAGATGGTTATTTGATTTGTGCACCTTCAACTTCTCCGGAAAATGATTTCCACTTCAATAAAAAGCATGTTTCTGTAAGTGCCACTTCAACAATGACAATGGCAATTATTAAAGAGCTTTTCCAGAATGTTCTTAAAAGTGCCAAAGTTCTTAACATCAGTGATGATTTTACAAACGAGGTTGAAGCTGCTTTAAATAAGCTTTTACCATTCAAAACAGGCTCACAGGGTGAACTTTTAGAGTGGTATGAAGAACAAGAAGCGGTTGACCCACACCACAGACACAAATCACATCTCTACGGTCTTCACCCTGCTACACTTATTACCCCTGATGAAACACCTGAGCTTGCAGCCGCTTGTAAAAAATCACTTGAATTACGCGGTGACAATGGCACAGGCTGGAGCTTAGGCTGGAAAATTAATATGTGGGCAAGACTCTGGGATGGCGACCACGCATTAAAGCTTCTTGACTTACAATTAAGACCAGTTTTACCAAAGCAAGTCAGATATCACGGTGGCGGAACTTATCCAAACCTCTTCGATGCTCACCCACCATTCCAGATTGATGGCAACTACGGTTGCACAAGCGGTATTTGTGAAATGTTACTTCAATCAAGAGAAGGCAAAATCTTCTTACTCCCTGCTCTTCCATCATCATGGAAAAACGGTAAGGTTAAAGGTCTTAAGGCTGTTGGTAATGTAACTGTTGATATTGAATGGAAAGACGGTAAACTTTCTGAATATAAATTAGATGGCGATATTTCAGATATTGATGTTATATACAACGGTGAAATTTTAAAATAAGAAAAAAATAAAGAGTTAGTTGAAATTGAATCAACTAACTCTTATTTTTATTTTTTTATGAAAAAAGAATTGAATTCATTACACTTTCTAAATATTCTTGTCTGCCACTTTCTACATTTTTAGCATCACCTAAATTTTCAGCATAAGAAGCAAGTTCTGAAAGTGTAGCGTTACCGCTTATAATCTTTTTACCGATTTCGGTATTGTTGAAAGAAGAATATTTATTCTTAACAAAATCATCAATTCTGCCATCTTCAATAATTGCAGCAGCCTTTAAAAGACCTAAAGCAAATGTATCCATACCTAAAATGTAAGCGTGGAACATATCCTGGAAGGTGTTACTTGGTCTGCGGTTTTTAGCATCAAAGTTAAAACCACCTGTAAGACCGCCTGCTTTAATTACTTCATACATACAAAGAGTTGCTTCGTAAACATCAAATGGGAATTCATCAGTATCCCAACCAAGCAAATAGTCACCCTGGTTAGCGTCAATGCTACCTAACATTCCGTTTATTGCAGAAATTCTTAATTCGTGTTGGAAAGTGTGACCTGCAAGAGTTGCGTGGTTAGCTTCAATGTTCATCTTGAAGTCTTTATCGAGTCCATATTGACGAAGAAAACCTATTGCAGTAGCGGCATCAAAATCATATTGGTGCTTCATTGGCTCCTTTGGTTTTGGCTCAATGTAAAAATCGCCGGTAAAACCAATGCTTCTGCCATATTCAACTGCCATTTTCATAAGTCTTGCAATGTTTTCCTGCTCAAATTTAACATCAGTATTAAGAAGTGTTTCATAGCCCTCTCTGCCACCCCAGAATACATACCCCTTACCACCGAGCTTTACAGTTAATTCAAGCGCTTTTTTTATTTGTGCAGCAGCAAAGCAATAAACTTCAGCAGAGTTTGTGCTACCCGCACCGTTCATAAATCTTGGGTTTGAGAACATATTAGCAGTACCCCAAAGGCATTTAATATCTGTACCGTTCATTTTTTCTAATATGTAATCTGTAATTTCATCAAGACGCTTATTTGTTACTTTGATGTCATCAGCTTCAGGTACAATATCAACATCGTGGAAGCAGAAATATTTAATGCCGAGCTTTTGCATAAACTCAAAGCCTGCGTCAACTTTAGCCTTTGCGTGCTCCATAGTAGCCTTTTCTGTGCCAAAGGATTTGTCAGCAGTATCTCTGCCAAACATATCAGTACCTGCAGCGCAAAGATTGTGCCACCAAGCCATAGCAAATGGTAAATGCTCACTCATTTTTTTGCCAAGCACAAGCTGATCCGGATTATAGAACTTAAAAGCAAAAGGATTTTTGCTATCTTTGCCCTCATATTTTATTTGTGGAATATCTTTAAAAATTTCACTCATTTAAGTCACTCCTTAATGTTTTTATAGAGCTCTTTTATGGCTGGATAAATTTGCCTGAATTTATTATATCGTTCTTCATATAAATTTACAAGTTCTTTTTCCGGTGAAACATTATCTTTCACTGAAAGTAGTTTTTTTGCACATTCTTCAACTGAATTAAACTCACCTGCACCCACCATAGAAAGCATTACAGAGCCGTAGCCCGGACCCTCTTCAGCATTTGGTATCATAAGCTCTATATTCAAAATATTTGAAAGAATTTTACGCCATAACTTACTTTTTGCCCCGCCGCCACAAATGTAGCTTGATTTAACATCAATGCCAATTGACTTAGCAACTTCAATATTATCGCGAATAGCAAACGAAACGCCTTCTAAAACTGCCAAAAGCATTTGTGAACGGGTTGTATCAGGTCTCAAACCAATAAAAACACCTGTAGCATCAGTATCGTTTATAGGACTTCTCTCGCCCATTAAATACGGCAAGAAGAATAATTCATTTTTACCTAAAAGTGAATTATCAATTTCTTGTTCTAATTTGTTGTAATCAGTTTCAGTGAATATCTTATCACAAATCCACTTGTGGCAAGAAGCCGCTGAAAGAATGCAACCCATTAAATGATAGCCACCATCAGCGTGACAGAATGAGTGTAATGCATTATTTTTATCTACACCAAATTTATCAGATGAAATAAACACTGTACCTGAAGTACCAAGAGAAATATTGCATTTTCCGTTACCTGAAGTACCTGTACCAATTGCCGCCGCAGCATTGTCCCCTGCACCTGCAACAACAATAGCTTCACTGATTCCTAATTCATTTGCAACTTCTTTTTTCACATTACCAATTACTTCAAAGCTTTCAAATAATTTAGGCATCTGCTCTTCAGCTATGGAGCAAATATCAAGCATTTCTTCGGACCAGCATTTGTTTTCTACATCTAAAAGAAGCATACCTGAAGCATCTGAGTAATCACAAGCGTGAACGCCTGTTAATTTATAGTTTATATAATCCTTCGGAAGCATTATTTTGCTGATTTTTTTGAAATTATCAGGCTCGTTTTCTTTCATCCAGAGAAGCTTTGGTGCAGTAAAGCCTGCAAATGCAATATTGGCTGTATTTGCAGACAATTTATCTTTACCTATAACAGTATTCAAATATTCAGTTTCTTTAGCGGTTCTGCCATCATTCCAGAGAATGACATTGCGGATTATGTTATCGTTCTCGTCAAGAACTACAAGGCCGTGCATCTGTCCTGCAACGCCAATACCGTTAACCTCTTGACCGTTAAACCCATTTAAAAGCTCTGGGATGCCCGTTTTAACTGCATTCCACCATTCATTCGGGTCTTGCTCAGACCAACCTGATTTTGGATAAATCACGGGATATTCTTTTGAAATTGAATTAAGAATTTTACCAGCTTCATCTACCAATAAAAATTTAGTAGCAGAAGTGCCTAAATCAATACCTATATACAACAAACAACCACCCCGATTTACAAATTTTTATTTCATAATTATATTTCTATTCTGGTAATTTGTCAATATTGAAGTGGATTTTTGCTGGCCTCTTCCTGCCTTTTCATCATTTTTAACCAGCTGATAAAACCATATAAATCATTGACTAAAAAAACTATAAAACAAATGACAACTGGTATATAAGAGATATCTTTTAAAGAAGCTAAAAGCCATAGAATAATCAGAATAGTGTCATTTAAAGCATAAGCTAAAGCGAAGAAAGGATTTCTCCTGAAAGCTAAATATGCTGCTATAAAACTTGTGGTAATTGAAATTGTACTTACTCCTATATTTGATGTGTTAAAATAGACTAAGATAAAATGAAGCACTAAAGTAACAATTGCTGATAAAAATAACATAAAATACACTTCTTTGACAGTTATTCTGTTTACTGCTACTTCTGATTTTTGGTTACCAAACGGATTTTTTAGCCAGGTAATAAGCGAAAACACTGCCATTGGTAAAGTCATGCCAAGGTAAGTAATCATTTCACCATAGTATTGAAAAGAAAATGAAATGATTGAATAAATTATTGAGAAAAAAACCATTAAAACCTGTCCGATTGGATTTCCTCTTGCGCAAAAAATTAGCGATGTAACTCCAATTATTGATGCAACAAGTGTCAAATAATTCTCTTTATCTAAAATTAGAAATGAAGTTATAATTGCAGTTACCGAAAAAGACCAAAGCAACTTTTCAGTTAAACTGAAATATAAGATTAAGTTTTTAATTTTCATAAACAACTCCTATTAAAAAAGCACTCGTTTCATACATCTTCAAAGACCTAACGATGTATAAACGAATGCTTGTTTTCTAAAAGAACATTCACTACCCGGTGGCAGTTAATTTATATTAAATTCCTTGTAATATTAAATATTGTAAGACCAAGTACAACAAGTTGAATTAAATTGAATGCTTTTTCAACAGTTTTTTCAGTACATTTTTTGTTAAAATAAGCACCAACAAAACCACCGATAATTGCCGCAACAACCATTACAGGTGTAACTGATAAATCAAATTCATTAAAGCCGGTTGTTAATGCAACTGTTGTAAGCTTTGAAATCTGCGCGAAAAGAATTGTAATTAAAGAACAAACGGTTGCTGTTTTTGTTGAGTAAGAAAAAAGATAAATTATAAGTGCTACATTTATAGGTCCTCCACCAATTCCAAGGAATGATGAACAAAAGCCTAAAAATATACCAACAGCAAGTGAAACAGGAATGCCTTTCAGCTCTTTACTTTTAATTTTACTTTTGTTTTTCATATAAATGAAAACACAGAGAATTAAAATTGCAAGAACAATATTCTGCACCACTGTAACATAAGCGTTTACATTTAGCAAATCAACTATAGCCTTTAATACATTTTCACCAATTATGCCACCGGCAACTGAGCCGATTGCTAAAGGAATTGCAGTATCAAACGGAATTTTTGTTTTAGTCTTAATTTGTTTTAATATTGAAACAATAGCCATTGAAAAAACTGTGATTGAAGCCATCAAACCAATTGATTGAACAGAGAAGTCACCCATAACATCCATAATTGGTTTTATGATTACTCCCCCACCCATTCCTGTGAGTGAGCCGACACTGGTAGCAAAAAGTGTTAAGAGAAAATATAAAATATAATTCAACATTTATCTTATACCGTACTTTTCAATGATATAATCCATATCCTTATCGCCTCTGCCTGAAAGATTGATAAGAATTGAGCCTCTTCCCATTTCCTTTGCGAGCTTCATACCGTAAGCAACTGCGTGTGCACTTTCAATTGCAGGAATAATACCCTCAAGTCTTGAAAGTGTAAAGAAAGCATCAATTGTTTCTTCATCGTTAATAACATCATATTTAATTCTGCCGAGGTCATGTAAAAATGCGTGTTCAGGGCCAGAGGAAGGATAATCAAGACCGCTTGCAACTGAATAAACAGGAGCAGGCTCGCCATTTTCATCTTTAAGCATAATACTGTTAAAGCCGTGCATAATGCCCTCAGTACCATATTTAAGACTTGCGGCATGGTCACCAAGAGTTGTGCCTCTGCCTAAAGGCTCAATACCATAAATATCAACCGGGTCATTTAAGAATCCTGAGAAAATGCCCATAGCATTAGAACCACCACCAACACAAGCAACAACTGCGTCGGGAAGCTCACCTGTCATACCAATAAATTGCTCTCTTGCTTCAACACCGATTACACTCTGGAAATCACGCACCATCAATGGAAACGGATGTGGACCTAAAACAGAGCCAATGCAATAAATTGCATCTTTATATTCATTCATATAAGCATTAAAAGCCGCGTCAACCGCCTCTTTTAGTGTTTGTAAGCCCTCTGTCACCTCAATAACATTTGCGCCTAAAATCTTCATTCTCGCAACATTTGGTGCTTGCTTTTTAATGTCAACTGCACCCATATAAATATCACATTGAAGTCCGAAATATGCGGCTGCAGTCGCAAGTGCAACGCCATGCTGACCAGCCCCTGTTTCTGCAATAACCTTTTTCTTGCCCATATATTTTGCTAAAAGAGCTTCACCCATACAGTGATTTAATTTATGAGCACCTGTGTGGTTTAAATCTTCTCTTTTAACATAAAGCTGAACATTACCAAGACTTTCAGAAAGTCTTTCTAAATGTGAAATTGGTGTAGGTCTTCCCTGGAAGTCGTGACGGATTCTACGAAGCTCACTGATAAACTTACTTGATTTGCAAATTGTAAAGTAAGCTTCTGTAATTTCTTCCATTGCTTTTTTTAATTCAGGTGAAACATAAGCTCCGCCGTATTTTCCGAAATATCCGTCTTTATCAGGATAATTTTTAAAATAAGTTTCAAAATCAATATTGTTTAATATCATAATTGTTTCCTCCAAGATAAAAAGTAAATAAAATAAAAGTTATCTTGATTTACGCCATCGTTTAGTTAATAACATAAGCTATTCCTCTCTTTAGCCAAGGAAATAAAAAAGCCCTTGACAGAATTTAATAAACTGTCAAGGACGAATTGTTAAATCCGCGGTGCCACCTTGAATTCATAGTAAAACTATGCACTTTAGGGTACTATCATACCTTTGGTAATTAACGCATACCAGGCGTTGCAGAATACTTTGCGTAAAACGCATTTGACTGCACCCTCCGCGGTCCATTTGACAACTTGTTTCTTACCTGACTTTCAGCAACACAGGCTCTCTGTAAAGGCATAATTGCCGTTATCTCCGCATCAACGGTTTATTTTTTCTATATTATACTACCACTATATTCAATTGTCAAGAAAATGCAAATGATTATTTAAGAATTTTCTGTTTGTGCATTATTCTTTTTAAAGAATTTAATAATGAAAACTATTAAAAATGAACCGAGAATCGGGAAAATAGAAGTAATTAACATACCTACCTTTAAACCGATTTGTTCAGGCGTAAGATTTAAAGTATTACTCATATTTAAAGCAAATTGACTTACAGATATATTATCCACAACAATACCCATAAGCTGTGGTGCTAATGATGCACCAAAGTCCCCCGCAGAAGCCATTAAGGCATACGCGGCAACTCCCACCCCTTTTACCTTTTCTTCCATAAGAATAAGCGTACCGGGCCATAACATAGCGGTAAAAATACCTGTTAAAATACAAGCAACAAAACTTAAAATTGTGTTATTAGAAATACTTATTGTAAGATAACAAATCGCAGCACAAAGCATACTTATAAGTAAAAATTTTGAAATGTTTTTACCACGCTTTGCGTATGTAATTCTTGTAATACCTAAAAGAATAGCGAACATAGCCATACCTAAAATATCGCCTAATGCCTTATTAATATTTAAAGCGTTTTCCATATATGTAGAAATCCAGTTTGACATTGTGTTTTCAGCACAGCTACCTAAAAAGATGCAGCCAACACAAAGTGCCAAACCGATAGTTCTGTTTTTATTCTTTTCCTTATTTTTTTCTTGCGAAGCTTCTTCACTCATATCAGGGAAAGGCGAAATTTTGAACATTACGGCAGCAATGAGTGGTAATGCACCAATTAACAATACAAGATAAGACCAATTTTCATTGCCAAAGATTTTTAAGAACAAAGTGCTTATTACGACCATTGTAAAAAATCCAAAAGCATAAAGAGAATGAAGCAAACTCATATCTTTCTGTGGATTTTCAGATGGAATTGCAGCGATTACAGGGCTTAGTAAAACCTCTGAAAGACCTGCAGAAACAGAGAAAATTATAGTACCAACAACTAAACCAACATAAGCATATTGCGGAAAGAAATTAGGTACTAATGCATAAATAAAAAGACCGAGTGATGTAATACAAGGCATTACCCTGACTACTTTTTGAATATTGAATTTTTTAGAAAATAGAGTGAAAATCAAGTCGACTAACATCTGAGTGCAAAAGTTAGTTAACACAAGTGTTCCTAAAAGTGTGTAAGAAATATTATATAAACTATGAAATGTCATAAACAATAACGGAGGTACACTGAATATTGATGACATTGTAAAATAAGCTGTGTAACACGCTAATTTTGTGCGTTTGAAGTTTATTTTTTCCATAAAAACTCCTATTAAAATTTATTTTCTGTAAATCTCATCAAGAGTCCTACCGTCTTTATCTTTCCATTCAGTCCAACCATTTGTTGAACCACCGATAACAAACATAGAGGCACTACTTGGAGATGTAAAAGACATTGACATTGTTAATATATATTTTTCACCTTTTTTTACAATATTACCATTTTCAAGTGCTGTTTGCCGCTGTTTTTCAATCGCCGGTGAATGACATTTACGACTCATATCGATTTCAGAATCTTCTAAAACATCAAAATGTTCACCATTATAAATACCAAAAGCAAGTGTCCCGTTTCGGGTTGTATGTAATGTATTATTTTCATTCAAGATATTTTTGGAGTTTTCCATTTTATAACCTTGAGTTGCCATTATAAATTTAATTTCTTCATATACTTCTTCTATCAAGGGAAGGTCATATTCATCAATCTCATATTTAGGATTAACAGTGTTTTCGACTTTGTATCTATTTGCTTCATGAGCTTTTGAAATTGCATGAGCTTCAAGACCACTTATCATATCAAGAGAAAAAGTTTTGTTATCAGCTAAAAACATTATAGCTTTATTCCAAAAATCTTTAGAACGATTGTGATCATCAAGTCTTCCTACACCATTACGGGTTTGACCAACATAAATTTGAGCTATTTTGTTATCATCATTCTCACTTATCAGGTAATATATACCGGGACGATTAACTCCTGATATTTTTTTAGCTTCAGAAAGTAATGTTCTTGGAACAACATAAGTTGTCATTGTTGAAAGGTGTCTTCTTATAGAACGAATACCATCAGGTTGTCCGTTATGATAAATTATTTCAAGTTTTTTACTAATAGCCATGATATTTTCAACCTCGTAAAATCATTTATTCGATTTATTTTTCAATGTGGTAACAGAAGAAACTAACATTCGGCGCAAGTCAATACAATATTTCTGAAAAAACTCAAAATCTTCACTTGAAATACTTTCTGTATCTTTTAAAAGTTCAAGCCAATATTCGCTCTCGTTACATTCTTTTAAGGAAATCTCTAATTTTGAAATAAAGTCTTTAGTGCCTTGTGCATATTGTGCTTCGTGTATATTAGCACCAACTGAAGTACCAGAACGCAAAAGCTGATTAACCAACGCACTCTCGATACCATTCTTTTTTATTTTTCTGCAAAGTAAAACTATCTCTTTTGCAAATTCTTTTGATTTATCTCTTAAAATACTATTAGACATAAATTACCACCTTATAAAAAAGCGAAGCAAACTCATAACTTAATCTCTTAACTAAAACTAAAAAGTTATGAGTTTAGAGTTATGAATTTAGCTTCGCTAAATGTTATGATATGATTGCAATAATTAACTTTGCGACAGCAAATTATAACTACGCTTTAGCGTATCATAACTTATAACTTGCCGTCTGGCAATCATAGTTGATTTTGCAAAGCAAAATCATTCCCACTCAATTGTTCCAATCGGCTTTGGAGTAAGGTCATAAAGCACACGATTGATACCATCAACCTCGTGAGTGATTCTGTCTGTGATTTTGTGGAGAACTGCATAAGGAATTTCTTCAATTGTAGCACTCATAGCGTCAGTTGTATTAACTGCACGGATGATTGCAGGCCAACCCTCGTAACGCTTTGAGTCTTTAACGCCAACGCTCTTAACATCAGGAACAGCAATGAAATATTGCCATACTTTACCAGCAAGACCGTTTTTGTCAAATTCTTCACGGAGAATTGCGTCTGCCTCACGAAGAGCGTGAAGTCTGTCACGAGTAATTGCACCAAGGCAACGAACACCAAGTCCTGGGCCTGGGAATGGTTGACGATAAACCATTTCATCAGGAAGACCGAGTGCAGAGCCTACAACACGAACTTCATCTTTAAAGAGAAGTGCAACAGGCTCAACGAGCTCCATCTTCATATCTTCAGGAAGGCCACCAACATTGTGGTGAGCTTTAACGCCGTCGCTTTCAAGAATATCAGGGTAAATTGTACCTTGAGCAAGGAAAGAAATACCCTCTAATTTTTTAGCTTCTTCATTAAATACTTCAATGAATTCGCCACCGATAATCTTTCTCTTTTTCTCAGGCTCACTAACACCTGCTAATTTGTCTAAAAATCTATCTGTAGCATCAATATAGATTAAGTTAGCATCTAATTGCTTACCGAAAACTTCAATTACCTGTTCGCTCTCGCCTTTTCTCATAAGACCGTGGTTAACATGAACGCAAACTAATTGTTTGCCGATTGCTTTAATAAGAAGTGCTGCAACAACAGAAGAGTCAACACCGCCTGAAAGAGCGAGTAAAACCTTTTTGTCACCAACTTGTTCCTGCACCTTTTTAACTTGTTCATCTATAAATGCATTTGCAAGTTCTTTTGTAGTGATTCTTTGCATATCATCAGGTCTTTTAATAAGTTCCATAATTTTTTACCTCCGTTGTAATTAAATATTTGCTGAAAACCGAAATTTATTTATGTCAGTTAGTGTAGTTATCGAAATAACCCTGAACAAGAACAACAGGAGTACCTTTGTCGCCTGAACCACTTGTTAAGTCGCAGAGTGAACCTATAAGGTCAGTTAACTGTCTTGGTGTTGTACCCTGAGAAGCCATATTACCAACAAGGTTGTCACTCTTTGCTTTAATGCTTTCTGAAATAGCTTTTTTAAGTTCTTCACCGCTTAAATCTTTAAAGTCATTATCTGCAAGATATTTAAGCTTTAATTCGTTTGGTGTACCAACTAAGCCGTCAGTAAATGCCGGTGAAACGCATGGGTCAGCAAGCTCCCAGATTTTACCTTGTGGGTCTTTAAATGCACCGTCACCGTAAACCATTACTTCAACATGCTTACCTGTAGCATCAAGAATGAGCTTCTGAATTTCAAGAACAAAATCTTTACATTCTCTTGGGAAGAGCTTAATTGTATCTTCAGTTGATTTATTTGAACCAAGAAGACCATATTTTTCATTGCAACCGCTACCATCAACAGAACTGTTGAGAATATCATCAAGGCCACAAACAACCTTTGCACCATTTTTAAGAAGAATTCTCTTTGTTCTTGCACGGGTATGAATATCGCAGTTAAGAACGCAATCAGTATATTTAAGAATTGTTGTTGGCTGATTTGCAAAGATAACCTCTACCTCAGCACCTGCTTCACGAATGATTTGTGAATAATAATCTACATAATCAACGCCTGTGAATTCGTGTTTGTTTTCGCCGAAAAGCTCACGATACTTTTCGAGTGTTAAAACATCGCTGTACGGGTTAATACCAGCTTCATCAATTTTATCTAATGAAACAAGGCAGTTACCGACTTCATCACTTGGATAGCTGAGCATAAGCACAATCTTTTTAGCACCCATTGCAATACCTTTAAGGCAGATTGCAAAACGGTTTCTTGAAAGAATCGGGAAAATAACACCAATTGTTTCGCCACCTAATTTTGCTTTTACATCCTTTGCAATTGCGTCAACAGATGCATAGTTACCCTGGCTTCTTGCAACGATTGACTCTGTAACAGAAATAACATCTCTGTCACGAAGACTAAAGCCTTCACTCTCAGCTGCTTCAATTACGCTGTCAGCAACGATTTTTGCGAGGTTGTCACCTTCTCTGATGATTGGGCAACGAATACCTCTTGAAACAGTACCAACTTTTCTTTCCATTTTTCTTCACCTTTCATTCGGCTAAATTGACAAAAAACTTTGACAATTTATTATACCACCATCATTTTGAGTGTCAATATTTTTTACAAAAAAATCAGGTGCGAAAATAAATAAAATTTATGGCAACTTAGATAAAATTTTTCAATAAATTGCTACCAATTCATTATTTTAAAATTGAGTTTTTGATTTCTTTGGTAAATTCATACATCTGAACGATTTCAAGCTTTCGGCTTTCAGTGAGCTCACCCGGATTTCTCGATCTTGTATGGAAACCGATATCAAGCCCATCAAGGCTCAAATAATACTTCGCATTAACAGGATAACACTGACATTCTGTAACAGACATATATCCTACTATATTCTGAAGCTTATCTGCTAATTTAATATTACCATCATTAAACGCTTTTATAAGCTGGCTGTAAAGCTCAGGGTGGAAATTAGCCATAACGCCCGAATAACCACTACAGCCCATTCTCAAGCTTTCAAGGAATGTAGCTGCATTAGCGTTGAAAATTTTAAGATTACTACCCCTAACAGCTTCGTGCTTTGCTTTTAACATTTCGGTATTACAGCAAGTATCCTTTAAGAAATGGAAACGACCATCTTCTGCCATCTCTTTTAAAAGCTCCGGTGTAAGTAAACGTTTGTATGGATACGGACATTCATAAACACCAAAAGGTATTTCGGGCAAAGCATCTGCAACCTTGAGCATATTCTTAAACAAAACTTCATCGCTTTCATCTTCTTTTGCGAATCTGTTTGAAATGAAAACATAAGCATCAATACCTGTTTCAATAAACGCTTTTGCTTCTTTGATTTGTGTTTCTAAATCATCGGCAACATGACCGGAAGCAACAATATCCATTCCCTCCGGTTTATTTGCCATAATAAATTTTAAAATTTCAAGACGCTCTTCAAATGATAAATAAAAAATCTCACTGCTTTGGCAAATAGCAAAAATACCATCAACGCCACGATATTCATACCACTGTAAAAGACTTAAAATACCATTGTAATCAACCTTATTGTCATCTGTGAATGGTGTTATCATTGTTGGGTAAACACCGTTTTTGATTGTTTTCATTCAAACACTTCCTTATTTATTTTTACGAAAATCTATATAATCCTGCAGAATAATATCTGCCGCAACAGCATCAACTACTGCTTTTCTTTTTTTGCCCCTGATATTATTATCACTGAGAATTTTATGGGCAGAAACAGTTGTTAAACGCTCATCCCAGAACTTAATTGGTACTTCAGTTAAATCTGATAACTTTTCTCCTAAATTTTTACAGGCATCTGCTCTGAAGCCTTCAGAACCGTCCATATTTTTAGGCATTCCAACAACAATTTCTTCTGCATTTTTCTCGTTTGCAATTTCAATAATTTTATTAGCTAATGCTTCTATATTCCACTCTGTAATAACACATACGGGTGACGCAAGCATTTCTAATTTATCGCAAACCGCAATTCCTGTTCTTTTGTCTCCATAATCAACTGATAAAATTACCATAATTCACTCCAAAAAGCCGAAAAGAGAAAACTCACTTTTCGGCTTTGTTAATTGTTTTATTGACCTGCAACAGTTGGACTTGGTGGATTTTCACCTGAAGACTCAGTTGTTGACTCAACCGGCATATAATCCTCTGTGGTTGAAGCAGCCTCAGTTGAAGATGGTGGAACAGTTGTCTGAGGAGCTGTTGTTTTAGGAGGTTTAGTCGGTTTAACTGTTGAAGGCTCTGTAGTTGTGGTTGAAAGCTGTGCTGTTGTTGCTTCATCCGGAATTTCGGAACCGATAGCATGAATCATAGCACAATTCTTACAGGTTGCCGGTAATTTTGAAGTTCTGTAATAACCTGTTGCAGTCTGAGTGCAAGTAGCGGCAGCTAAATCACCTGTTATTTTACAATACTTTCTTGCAACAACACCACTTGAAGATGGGAACGATTTATCTGGTAAATCTTCATGAATTTCGGTCATTATTTCCTTATAAATTCTACCTGCAGGGTTACCGGATACACCTTTTATCTCTCTTGGCTTGTCGTAACCATACCATACAGCAGCAACATAATAAGGTGTACCACCAACATACCAGCGGTCTTTTTCATCAGAGGTTGTACCTGTTTTACAGAAGTTATCAACACCGGGAATTCTGTTACCAGAACCTGTACCTGAATAAGAAACAGTTCTTAACATCTGACGCATAACACCTGCTGTGCTTTCGCTGATTACCTGTTCACCTTTTGAATCACCATCAGTAAGCAAGGTTTCTGTTCCGTCATTATTGGTAACCTTATAATAACAATAAGGCTTAAAGTAATAACCATTATTACCAAACATAGCATAAGCAGCGGTCATTTCGAGTGTTGTCATGCCCTCGCTTACACCACCAACACAAATAGAAGAATAGTTACCATCGTAGTCAGGGTCATCTTCATCAGTAACTAATGTTGATATTTTCAAATCATCTACAAGGAAATCCAAGCAGGTTGAAATACCAATTCGCTTTACAAGCTGTGCAGGAACGGTATTGTATGATACCTGTAAAGCATACTGAACAGTAACAAAAGATTTTGCAGAACCGTAAGAACCGCCATAGTTTACAGGCCATCTTGAAGAACCTAATCTGATACCGTAGTTCTGAACCATTGTTGACCAGGTTGCAACATTATTCTCAATTACAGGTGCGTAAACAGAAAGTGGTTTAATAGAAGAACCCGGCTGACGCGGTGAATCTGCTGCACGGTTAAGACCGCGGAAAGTTTTCTTTTCGCCAGCACCACCTACCATTGCAACAACTCTACCACTATAATCCATAATCGTCATAGCAGATTGAGCATTTTCCGGCTTATCTTCTGATTCCGGGAAGGTTTCTCTTGTTTCGTAAACCTTTTCAGCAATTTCTTGTGCATTTATATCAACTGCTGTGTAAATTCTGAGACCACCAAAGAAAACCTTTCTCCAAGCCTCATTATAGGTTAAATCATATTCTTCCTGAAGATCTTCAATAACTCTGTCTATAACATACTCAACATAATAAGATGCATATTTCGGTTCATCAGTTGAAGCAGTGTATCTGATATCATCTTCAGTATATTCTTTGTCATCCTCTTCGTCTTTAGTAACCTGGCTACCCTTATATTTTTCACTATTTGTGAAAATCAACTCAAACTTTTCAGCTTCTTTATATTCTTTTTCTGTTAAGGTACCGTTTTCATACATAATATAAAGACAGTCCTGCTGACGCTGAAGATGATCTTCAAGCTCAGTGAATGGGTCATAATCGGCAGGTGCTTTAGTAATTACCGCAATGCTTGCACACTCTGCAACATTCAAATCTTCAACATCCTTGCCAAAGTATTCTTCAGCCGCAGTTTTTATACCATAGCAACCATTACCAAGGTAAATTGTATTAAGATAAGCTTCCATAATTCGCTCTTTTGAATAGAAGCGTTCCATATTCAAGGCATTTAAAATCTCGTAGAATTTACGGGAAATATCACGGTTATTTTCACCGGTAAGGTTTTTAATTAACTGCTGGGTAATAGTAGAACCACCGTGCTTGAATTTGTTCTTTACAACACCAAAAATCGTTCTCACCCAGTCAACACCGTTATGCTCTTCAAAACGCTTATCCTCAAGGTCGCGGAAAGCGTTAATCATATCTTGTGGAATATCCTCATAATCAATCCACACACGATTTTGTGCACCGTGAAGACGAAGAAGCTCTACTAACTCGTTATCTTCATCATAACCATAAATAATACTTGTTTGTTGCTGATTTGCTCTGTATTCCTCCAGATCAATTACCTTTTCGCCGTAAACATACTCTTTTGCATAGCTTACAACATAAACACAGGCAACAGTAGCACAAACAACGCCGATTGCACAAAGAATACAAAAAGCTGTTAAAACCTTTTTAACAACCGGATTCATCGGCTTACGCTGTTTCTTCTTTTTGTTTGGGTTACGCCTAACACCCTTAAAATCAGAAAGCGATATTTTGCCATTACCCTTTTTACCTCGGTTATTCGCCATATAGGATTCCCTCCTGAAATTGAATAATATCTGAAATCAAGTTAAAACTAAAAGAAAAAGCAAAAGGAAAATTTCATGAAAAAATTTATAATACCACTGCTCATAAGTGCAGCAGCAATTTCATTTGCCATTAGCAATAACTCTAATAATAAACCAAATAATATGATTGAAAACACAACTGAAACAACATCAGTTTACTACATTTTAAAAGATTACAAAGGCAGATTAGCCCTATTTATAAACGATAATGCAATACCAAAAGAAACTTATGAAATCTTTACTGACAGTTTACCAACTGAAGATGCAAAAAGACTAAAAGAAGGTGTAAAAGCATCAACAGAAAGTGAATTACAAACTATGCTTGAAGATTATATAAGTTAATTGCTATTTGCAATAATTGCCCCTGCAACTGCTAAGTCAAAAGGAGTTGTGATTTTAATATTATTATCAGAACCTCTGACTAATTTTACATTAAAGCCTTTATCATAAAATATTGAAGCGAGGTCTGTATAATTAGCCATTTCTTCATCTGACAAAGAATTTATAACACTTTCCAGCTCCTTGAATCTGAACGATTGAGGAGTCTGAACCCTGTAAATATCGTCCCTTTTAACACATTGATTTAAAAATTCACCATCACCTGAGCGTATAATTGAATCATAAACCGGCATAACTGTGTTTGCAGCGCCGAATTCTTTTACTGCAGAAATATTTTCTTTTATAATTCTTGAATTTATAAACGGCCTTACTGCATCGTGAGTTAAAATAATATCTTCGTCAGTGATATTAAAGTTTTCACTTAAAAATCTGCAACCGTTTTTAACAGAGCAATTACGGTTTTTACCTCCGGAAATTACAGAAATTGAATCAGAAGCAATTCCGTATTCAAGTAACATCGCTTTTGTATATTCTATCCAATCAATCGGACAACATACCACACCTGCTGAGAAAGAGCCAAAGTCCTCAAAATTTCTTATTGTTTTTACAATAATTGGCTCATCATCAACCTTAAGATACTGCTTAGGCAATTCGGGCGATTTCATTCTTGAACCTATGCCACCAGCCATAATCATATAATAAAGCATTATTTATCAGCACTCTTCCCTTTTTTTTCTGTAGGGTGAAAGGAATTATCCAAACCGTGTTTTTTATAGACGGATTTCCGTTCACTCTGCGTTGAAATACTCGCTAAGCCTAAAGGATTAGCTCCGTTTTCGCCTTGATTGACCAAAAATCCGTTCTATAAAAAATCTCCGACCTAAAAGCGAAGGATTTTTATTGGATTTTTGGTGTTGAGGGTGAAGTAAGGCTGTCGCCTTGCAAGACCGAAACGCCGAAAAGACTTAAAAAGACTCGCTTTTAGGCAGGTTCGGATAACTCATTTCCCCCTAAATCCCTCTGTACTATCTTTTTTGAATAAAATCTTAACGGTCATAATAATTAATTTTATATCAAGACCGATTGAATAATTCTGTATATACATTAAATCCATTTTGAGCTTATTGTAAGCAGAAGTATTATATTTACCGAATACCTGAGCGTAACCGGTAAGTCCTCCCCTGACTTTATACCTACAAGTAAACTCCGGAATTTGTTTTGAATATTTTTCGACATGTTCAACTCTTTCAGGTCTTGGACCTACAACTGACATATCGCCTTTTAAAATATTGATGATTTGTGGTAATTCATCAACACGCAAAGCCCTTATAATTTTACCGACAGGAGTGATTCTTGAATCATTATCTGTTGCCGGTTGAGGGCCGTCTTTTTCGGCATCAACAATCATACTGCGGAATTTTAAAATATCAAATTCGCGTAAATCCTTAGTTGCACGCTTTTGCTTGTAAAAAACAGGACCACCATCATATAACTTAATTGCAAGTGCAATTACAATAAAAGCAGGAGAAAAAACGATAAGTGCAAAGAGTGATAAAATTATATCCATCAAGCGTTTTGCCGCTCTTTGCTCGATTGTTAAGCCTTGTGAATGGGCGTGTAAAATCGGTGAATCGAAATAAGTTATTTCTGCAGAGCTTCTGACAATAATATCAGAAATTTTCGGAACTACATAAATACTCTTATTTTCCTGATAACAATATTTCAAAATGTCATTACGCATTCTCGCAGGAACATCACAAATAATAACGCTTTTAAATTTGTTGATTTTTTCAACTATTTCATCAAAGCCTGCATCTACATTGATAGATTCGTTGATTTTGTAACGCTCTTCCATCTCACTCATTTTATAAACGATTTCGGTTGCGAGGTGGCTACCGTAAATAATGAGCATTTCTTCAGGTGGACTTAATCTTCTGACAATTTCTGTAGCTATTAAGGTCCAGGCAACAATAACTGCGGCTTGAATCAGAAGAATATAAAGCATACCAAAAATATTAGCTAACACAGCTTCAAGCAAACAAATCTGAGCATAAGCTATGCAGTTAGCAAAAATCGCAGCAAGAATCTGATAAAAAATAATCTCACTTTTTCTGAATTTATCAACCTTTGAAGCACCTAAAGCAATACTGGTAACAAGTAAAATTAAAAAATAAACTGTTACAAGGAACATTTTACCTTGCCCTCTGAATTCATTTTCAAATTCAGGGTTATAAACATTATTCCAAACAAGAAAATACACTCCTGAAAGAATACCGCAAAGTATAAATGTTGTCGAAAAACGTATTGTCAGTTTAAACTGCTCAATTTTTGACATATTATCACTCTTTTTTTATGGACTTGCAAACTACTGAAATAAACTGAATATATCTAACACAAGAGGTGTTTTTATGGATATTTTCACTTTATTTGGTAATTTACTTGTATTTATTCTCCACGTGACAAACGCAGAGTCATTCCCTCCTCCGCTTTCAAAAAAAGAAGAGGCTGAAACAATTGAAAAAATGTTACAGGGCGACGAAGCTGCAAAAGAAAAATTAATCAAACATAATTTAAGATTGGTTGCCCATATCATAAAAAAATACTACTCAACTTACAGTGACCAGGATGATTTAATTTCTATTGGCACAATTGGGTTGATTAAGGGAATTAACAGCTTCAAGCCCGAAAAAGGTACAAAGCTTGCAACCTATGTTTCAAGATGCATCGAAAATGAAATTTTAATGTATTTCAGAAACATCAAGAAAACATCACAGGAAATATCGTTCAGCGAGCCAATTGATGTTGACAACGAAGGAAATCCTTTGACACTTATGGATATTATCTCAATAGATGATACAATAATTGAGGATATCGACTACAAAGAAAAATTGAAAAAAACCATCGAAATCATTGATAACATCAAAAACAAACGCGAAAAACAAATAATAATTATGCGCTATGGCTTAGATGGAAACCCACCACAAACCCAAAAAGAAGTTGCAAAGGCCTTGAAAATTTCACGCTCTTATGTTTCAAGAATTGAAAAAAGAATAATTGAAGCAATAAGAGATGAGTTTAAGTAAAATCAATTCGGAATAAACAAACACTGGAAGCGTGAAGGCTGACCTAATTGATTAAGTAAGCACTGAACAGAAACAGTGTAATCTTTATATTCTGAAAAATCACTGTCAGAAGCGCATTTTACATTGCAGATAACAGGCTTGAGTGTTTCTTTTGTTGAAGAAACGCTTAACATAAACTTTTCAAAATCATCATTGAAAATAAACTTTTTAAGGGAATCAACCAAAGAATCTCCTAAAGTTGATTTCACATCAAAGCCTAATACCTTGTTTGCATTTTCAGAAATTTCAATTTTATCAACACTTGCATCGTAACACGCTAAAACAACTGATGAGCTAAGGAAATTATGAGCAAACATTTCAGAACTGAAATTTGAAATAAACGGTTTATCTGAAACCACTTCAGACTGTTTCTGCTTATGATTTTTGTAATCAGCTAAAAGCTCATCTAATCCGGTGATTGCTGAGATGGTGTGAGTAAAATCAGTACATTCGTTATTAAACAAGATTTCAGCATCAGAATCAGAAACGGTTAAAGGAATAGAGATTATTTCTGTTCCTAATTTGAGATTATTAAGTGTTAATGCTGCATAGCTTGTGGCGCCTTTTGACAATAATGCTGAATCAATAAAGTTAGGTACAACAACAATTCTCTTAAATACCCCACTTGAATAGCAATTGTTATGAATATATCTCTCGCCCACCAGATAAACACCTAATGAAAAGCCCTTGCTCTTCAAAAATTCTGAGAAAGCCTCAATCTGACGCATATCAAGTCCGTCAAGGAAATCCTGAGGGACATTGACTATTAAATCAATACCACTGCAATCATTTTCAGAAACAAAATCATTCAAATTCTGAATGAATCCGGGAATATCATCCGGAACTAAAAGTGTGTAAACTGAAATAGGTGGAATTTTTTCACCTGCATCACGCTTTTCGATTAAAGAAAGCAGTAAATTTTTAATTGCTAAAATGCTGAAATTCTTAACATTTGCTTCAGTTTTATTTACTGCATGGTACAAGTCTGATGTAAAAGCAATTTTGCTTAATGAACCTGCAAATGGGTTGTAATCATAGCAAACCAACTCACCTGTTTTTTTGCTGACAACAGGGAAAAAGCTTTGAATTCTACCAGAATTAAGATTGCTTTCAATTTCAGTAAGCTCAGAAGAAATCTGCGAGAAATCCTTCATTGCAGGATTGTAAAAGGCATAAGTACTGCGTTTATTAAGCTTTGCAGCCTTTGATGCAAATTCTGCATTATTATAAAGCTCTTTGAAATTTTTACCGTCTTGTGGGAATTTGGAAACACCCATTGTTACAGTGAAAACCCCGATTTCATTTGCTGTGTGATAGGTTCTTCTTAAATTCTTACGAAGACTGTCAATGAAAATTATCAAATCACGCAATTTGTTTACATTCTTAACAAATACCAGGAATTTATCAGCAGATGCTTTACCTATATAAATATCGTTCTCTTCCTGTAAATTACGGAGCTTTGCCGCTATTTCCTTAATAAAAGAGTTACCGTACTCATAGCCAAACATACTGTTAATCATATTCATTTCATCAATATCAATGAAAATCAATGCATTTTTTGTATCAGGCATTTCAGTCAAGTAGGTGTCAACATCTCTTGCGAACTTTTTCTGAAGCGGAATACCGGTTAAGCCATCAGAAATAGTAAAGCTTCTTTGGATTTCTTTTTCAATTTCGTCTTCAAAATAAGCATCAAATGCACCAAAAATTTTAGTGATTTCGTTATTTTCATCAGCTTCAAAAGCAATGATACCTAAAATAACATATTCAGTGTCTTTTTTAACTGCCCTGAATTCAACACGAGTTTTCATAACTCCTGATTTTACAAGCTCTTTAAAGGCAGACATCGAAACATTCTGTAAAAATCTTGCAGAATCTGCAGGGTGACAAATTTTATGACATTGTGCAAATGCCTCATAAACATTCTTTGGTAAGAATGGGAAAAGCGGAGACCACGAGCCCCTTATAACCTGAAAATCATTCTGAAGAATATCAGCCTCGAAAATAACATTATATGCAGAAAGTAATTTATCCTCACAAATTGAAATTTTAAGTTCACGCTCTGCATCTAAAGATTTGTTATGCTCGGCATAGAGTTGATATTCAGTCTGATAAGTATCAACAACAGGTATGTTAAACCCTTTAAGCGCGTCACTCTCGGTTGACTCTTTAAATTTACGCTCAATTCTTTCAAATTCAGGTAAAGCAATTCTGAAGCACTCTAATAACTGTTCTGAAAAAGAACCACAAGCACCGCTCATAATGAGCTCAACTGCTTCCTTGTGTGAAAGTGCGCTTTTATATGGTCTGTCACTTGTGAGAGCGTCGTAACAGTCAGCTACTGAAACGATTTGAGCAGAAATAGGAATATCGTCACCCTTTAAGCCTTTAGGGTAACCCTTACCGTCCCATCTTTCGTGGTGGTAAAGACAAATATCACGACAGCATCTTGAGTATTGTGAATCGCCGATTTCTTCAAGCATATCAAGAAGTCTGGCACCGTGAGTTGTGTGAGTTTTCATTATTTCAAACTCTTCACGGGTTAAGCGACCCGGTTTTAACATAATGGCGTCAGGAATTGCAATTTTACCAATATCGTGAACCGATGAAGCTAAAAAGATATACTCCGCCTGAATTGCAGAAATATTATATTCAGGGCATTCCTTAACAACAACATCGGTAAGAGCTTTTGTGAAATATTTAATTCTTTTAATATGCTGACCTGATTCCATATCACGACTTTCAATAGCCGCAACAAGTAATTCAACGAGCTCAAAGTTCATTGTATCCATTTTAGTACTTTGTTCTTTGAGCATATTAGCCTGGTCTAAAATCCTTTTAGTCTGGATTGTTGACATTTTATTCATTTGTTTTTTCAGATGAAAAATTTCAACAAGATTCTGAAAACGTATAACAAAAACATCCTGAGAAATATTCTCATTGATTAAATCCATAGCACAGGCTCTGAAGCCCGCAGCTTCAAAAGCGTACATTGATTCATCTGATGTAAAAACAACAGGAACTTCATTAAATACGCCATCCTCAGAAAGCTTGGTAACAATCCAAGGTAAATCTGAATTTTCTTTTAAACCATCAAAAACAAACGCAACAATATTTTTAGCGTATAAATCCACATCATCCCATGTATGCGAATTATAACTACAAACAGAAACAACAGAAATTTCTTCAAATAGTTTAATTAAATTCAAATTTGCATCAACATTTTCTGTAAAGAAAAAAACTGAATTTGATTTCAACACTAATCACCTCAACTGAAAAAGGAAAAAAATTAGTAATAAATAATATAAACTATATGCCATACGCACATACTTTGCACATTTTAACTAATACATAATAACATTTCTTAATGTAAAAGTCAATTAAATGACACTATTGTAACTATTTCTTAACATATATTACACGAAAAAACGCAGATGAATGTAACACCTGCGTTTTTATAATCAATTACCTAATTTAAAATGAATCGGTACACCGTTCTGGTAGTGAATATCCTGCTCACCCTGAATTAAAGGCATAATGTAGTCAACTGCTTCATCGGTGACATTATTGCCGTTAGCGTTAATCCAGCCAAGCGGGAAATATTTAACCTTGTTTGCAATTTCATTTGCATCAACTGCATCAATCACAACTGTATATGGTGAATTTGAAACTCGTTTAAAGTACATAACCTTACCTGACTCACCCTTTAATGCTCTTTCAACTGCAAGGGCGCCAATTTGCTCAGCTTCTTCAATATCTGTTTTTGAGCTCAGATGAGAGGAACAGCGTTGCATAACATTAAGCTCGATAGAACGGACCTTGCATCCAATTTCTTTACGAACAATATTTTCAAGAGTTTTACCAACACCCGACAAATATCTGTGGCCGAACTCATCACTTGTTTCGTTATAAAATTCTGAATTTATATCTTCTTCATCAAGGGTCACACCCTCTGAAACTGCAACAACTACTGCCCTACGGCTTTGCTGAACGCGTTTTATATCTTTAATAAAGCTTTGAACTGAGAAATGAGATTCAGGTAAATAAATCAAATGCGGTGCAATTTCACCATTAGCTCTTAACACTGCAGAAGACGCAGTAAGCCAACCGGTATCACGCCCCATAATTTCAATAATAGTAATTGAATTCATACTGTAAACAGAACAGTCACGGACAATTTCCTGAACAGTCGTAGCAACATATTTTGCAGCAGAGCCAAATCCAGGTGTGTGGTCAGTAATCATTAAATCATTATCAATAGTCTTAGGAATACCAATAACCTTAATGTCACTGCCAATCTCAACTAAATATTTAGAAAGCTTGTTAACAGTATCCATTGAGTCATTACCACCAATGTAGAAAAACGCACCAATACCGTGAGCCTTTAAGTTTTTTACAATTTTTTCATACACAGTAGCATCTTCGGTGTACTCAGGTAATTTATAACGGCAAGAATTTAAAACGGTTGACGGAGTTTGTCTTAGTTTTTCAAAATCAAGATAAGTCTTAATGTAGTCATTAAGAATGATTAAATCATCATTTATAATACCCTCAATACCGTTCAAAGAGCCAAAAATAATATCAATTCTATCTGACCTGATTCCACCTTTAAAAACACCTAAAAGTGATGCGTTAATAGCACAAGTTGGTCCACCAGATTGAGCAACAGCAATGTTCATAACAAAACTCCTTATATTTGATGTAATTATCATAACATATTATTCCCAATATAGAAATAGAAAATCTTTGGGAAAACTTTTAAATTTTTCATATTGTACTTATATAAGCTTAAATTTCTTGACATATTAACAATCATTTGTTAAAATCATTTACACTTGGAGACGTATCGAAGTGGTCATAACGGGGCTGACTCGAAATCAGTTAGGGAGCAATCCCCCGCGAGTTCGAATCTCGCCGTCTCCGCCAGAAAAAGACCTATGCTATGATACAAAGCATAGGTCTTTTTCAACGAAATAAATCCCGCAACTTGTATCAAAGTTGCGGTTATTTTCTTTTTGTGGTATATTACAATTGAGGTGAAACAAGTGGAAACGATTAAAAAAGATAATTTTGTCTTTTGTGTAGATATTGAAAAAACAAGAGAATATTATGTATCTAATACCCTTTGCGATTGTTATGGTTGTCGAAATCTCTATGAGCAAATTAAAACACTTTCTGAAAAACTCTCTTATTTTCTTTCGGAATTCGGTATCGATATTTGCCGTCCAGATGAATCTTCCTATGTTGAAATTGATAATTACGTTGACTACTTGTTTATTGGGTACACAGTAACCGGCTGGATCGAAACAGAGGGAATATATGAAACGGATATTGAAGATTTCCATATAAAAATCTCCAAAGGCGATACTCCGTACGATTGGTTTCCTAATGAGCAAAAAGAACCCTGCTTTTTTGTTTCTGTTGAAGGGATTTCTTTGCCATGGGTTTTGAATGAGCCGTTTCCGGATGCAGTGAGATTCATCGATAGAGTCAAAGCTTTTTTCAATAAGAAGTAGGTTCATATGGATTTGCAACCCTTAACACCAGAATAGTATCTGCATTTTGTTTAAGATTAAGGAGATAATTACAATGAAAAAATTAGGATTCACTAAAAAAAGATTACTCGCCTTTCTTTTCACTTTAATTTTACCTGTGTTTTCCTTAATTTGTGGCAGTATTCTTCTTATGTCAGATTGTTTAATCAATCTTTCTTTCCTCTTAACATTTATAATCTTTCCTGTACTTACCATAATAGCACTTGGTTTTACTATATTTTATAACACAAAAACCTTGCTAAAGGTCTTTTTCTCTACACTTCTTACAATATTATTTGCTTTGCTTCTTTCTGTTGGTTATATATATGGTGAATATGTAATGCTTTGGCACTATGAGGATGAGATGCTTGAAGCTGAATACTCTGAAATAGCAGAAACCAAAAAGCTTATGCCAACTTTAGATGAAGTCGGAAGTCCTGTTGATATTGATTATTATAATGTATATATTCAATATTTCATTTATTTCACACCTGAAACTGATTATCTGATTTGTGAATATACACCTGAAGAATATAAAACGCAAAAGAACGCTCTTTTTGAAAAATTCATCTTCCAGGAAGACAAATTATCAAACCTTGATGCAAGTTGTGAGGCTACGACAGAGCTTGATGGCTTTACATTTCGCTCCTTATCTATTGATGAAAAAAGCTATAAATCGAGTATTGACTACCCAAAGCAAATGATGCTTATAGCTTATTCAGATAAAACAAACGAAATAATTTATATATCTTTTTATGATGACGATATAGATTATCTGACTTCACTTTCAGAATTTATTAATGATGACTGTGGCTGGAAATATATTCGTAAATATATTTTAACTAAATAAAATTGTTAATTTTTATGTT